>NZ_CP119967.1:4432500-5032500 GCF_029543085.1 Pseudomonas sp. A34-9
CCGTCGCGCAGGATGTAGGTGTCGTTGACCTTTTCGCATTTCAGCTCAGGCATCTTCACCGGATCCATCTTCGGCGGCGCCGCGTCACCGCTCTTCAACAGTTTGCGGGTGTTCTTGCAGGTCGGGTTGGTGCAACCGAAGAACTTGCCGAAACGGCCAGTCTTGAGTTGCATCTCGCTGCCGCACTTGTCACATTCCAGGCTCGGACCTTCGTAGCCCTTGATGCGATAGCTGCCCTCTTCGATTTCGTAGCCAGCACAATCCGGGTTGTTACCGCAGATGTGCAGCTTGCGCTTCTCGTCGAGCAGATAAGCGTCCATCGCCGTGCTGCAGATCGGGCAGCGATGCTTGCCGCGCAGAACCAGCGATTCCGACTCGCCCTCGTCGTCCGCAGCGATTTCGTCGCCCGGCACCAGGTTGACGGTGGCCTTGCAGCGTTCTTTCGGCGGCAGGCTGTAGCCCGAGCAACCGAGGAACACGCCGGTCGACGCAGTACGGATCTGCATCGGGCGGCCACAGGTCGTGCACGGAATGTCGGTCATGACCGGCTGGTTGGCGCGCATGCCGCTGTCCGGGTTTTCGGCTACTTCAAGTTTCTTTTTGAAATCGCCGTAGAACTCGTCCAGCACGCTTTTCCAGTCGCGTTCGCCCTGCGCCACATCGTCGAGGTTCTCTTCCATGCCGGCGGTGAAACCGTAGTCCATGAGGTTGGAGAAGCTTTCCGACAGTCGCTCGGTAACGATGTCGCCCATCTTTTCCGAATAGAAACGACGGTTATGCAGGGTCACGTAGCCGCGATCCTGAATGGTCGAAATGATCGCGGCATAAGTCGAAGGACGACCGATGCCACGTTTTTCCATTTCTTTCACCAGGCTGGCTTCCGAATAACGCGCTGGCGGCTTGGTAAAGTGCTGGGACGGATCGAGCTTGATCAGCTTCATCACATCGCCCTGCGCCATATCAGGCAGAACGTCGTCATCGCCTGGCTTGGCAATTTGCGGCATAACGCGGGTGTAACCGTCGAACTTGAGAATACGGCCCTTGGCACGCAGCTCGAAATCGCCAGCACCAACGCTGACGGTGGTCGACAGATATTGCGCCGGTAGCATCTGGCAAGCGAGGAACTGACGCCAGATCAGCTCGTAGAGACGCTCAGCGTCACGCTCCATGCCTGCAAGCTTGCTCGGAATGGTGTTGGCGTCGGACGGACGAATCGCTTCGTGAGCCTCTTGTGCGCCTTCCTTGCTGCTGTAGACGTTCGGCGTTTCCGGCAGGTACTTCTTGCCGAACTCGTCTTCGATATAAGTACGCGCCATCGCCACGGCATCAGCCGAGAGGTTGGTCGAGTCGGTACGCATGTAAGTGATGTAGCCGGCTTCGTAGAGACGCTGGGCCATCATCATGGTTTTCTTCACGCCGAAGCCCAGGCGGTTACTCGCAGCCTGTTGCAGTGTCGAGGTGATGAATGGCGCCGAAGGCTTGCTGCTGGTCGGCTTGTCTTCGCGCTTAACGATGCTGTAGCTGGAAGACTTGAGCTTTTCCAGCGCGGCCATGGCCTGGGCTTCGTTGAGCGGCTTGAAGGCCTCGCCTTTCTCGCGAGCCACTTCGAAACGCACGGTCGAGCCTTTGGTGGTGCCGAGATCGGCATGCACTTCCCAGTACTCTTCCGGGTTGAACGCACGGATTTCACGCTCACGCTCGACCACCAGTTTCACGGCAACCGACTGCACACGACCGGCAGACAGGCCACGGGCGATTTTCGCCCACAGCAGCGGCGAAACCATGTAACCCACAACGCGGTCGAGGAAACGACGGGCCTGTTGAGCGTTGACACGATCGATGTCCAGCTCGCCCGGTTCCGAGAAGGCTTCCTGAATCGCCTTCTTGGTAATTTCGTTGAACACCACGCGCTTGTAGCGGCTGTCATCACCACCGATGGCTTCGCGCAGGTGCCAGGCAATGGCTTCCCCCTCGCGATCCAAGTCGGTTGCGAGATAGATGGTGTCAGCATCTTTGGCGAGCCGGCGCAGCTCTTCGATGACCTTCTCTTTACCTGGAAGGATCTCGTACTTGGCTTTCCAGCCATGATCGGGATCGACACCCATACGCGAGACCAGCTGCTTGCGCGCTTTCTCTTTCGGCGAGAGCACCGGACCTTCGCCCGCAGCAGCCTTGCCGCGCTTGGCGGCTGGCTCTTTGCTGGCGCTAGCCGAACCGCTGGTGGGCAGGTCTCGGATATGGCCGATACTCGACTTCACCACGTATTGGTTACCCAGATACTTGTTGATGGTCTTGGCCTTAGCCGGGGATTCCACAATGACCAGCGATTTGCCCATGGATCAGAAAATTCCTGAATTCTAGAAGTGAAAGGCGGTTGGCGCCTGACGCGGCACCGCTATATATAGTTGATACAAGGTGAGGTCAAGCACAGGGTTCTGTGCACACTCGCCTCATGCCTTGGAAAAAAGGCTCGGTTCGGCTTGCACCAAAGCAAAGCGCGGCACCTGCTCGCCGTCAACTTCGACCGACTCGAGAAACATGCTCAGAGGGCGCACCCAAAAGCCGTAATCGCCATACAGGGCTTGGTAAAAGACCACTTCTTCTTCGGTCTCGGAGTGCCGCGCAACACTGAATACGCGGTACTGCGGACCTTTGTAATGTTGGTAGAGCCCAGGTTGTATCGGCATGCTTCGGCCCTCACTCAATTTTTTTTCAAAATAAAAACAAAATAAATCCACAAAAACAAAAACCGGGGCACTTGGCCCCGGCTTCCATCGACGAGACGCTTAAACGCGTTCGAAGACGGTAGAGATGCCTTGGCCGAGACCAATGCACATAGTGGCCACCCCGAAGGTGCCGCTATTCTGCTTCATCACGTTCAGCAAGGTGCCGGAAATACGGGCACCGGAGCAACCGAACGGGTGACCCAAGGCGATCGCGCCGCCGTGCAGGTTAACCTTCTCGTTCATCTTGTCGAGCACTTTCAGATCTTTCAGCACTGGCAGGGCCTGTGCGGCGAAAGCTTCGTTGAGCTCGAAGAAGTCGATATCGTTGATCCCGAGACCCGCACGCTTCAGGGCTTTTTGTGTTGCCGGAACTGGACCATAGCCCATGATTGCCGGATCCACACCCGCCACTGCCATCGAACGGATAACCGCCATTGGCTGGATACCCAGGTCCTGAGCACGCTGCGCCGACATCACGATCATGCACGACGCACCATCAGTGATCTGCGACGAAGTACCGGCAGTCACGGTGCCGCCCTTTGGATTGAAGGCTGGCTTGAGAGCCGCCAGACTTTCCAGGGTGGTTTCCGGACGAATGGTTTCGTCGTAGTCGAACAGTTTCAGGAAACCGTTCTCGTCGTAGCCTTGCATCGGGATGATTTCGTCTTTGAACTTGCCTTCCACGGTGGCCTTGTGGGCCAACTGGTGGGAACGCACGCCGAAAGCGTCTTGCTGCTCGCGAGTGATGCCGTGCATTTTGCCCAGCATTTCCGCGGTCAGGCCCATCATGCCCGAGGCTTTCGCCGCGTACAGCGACATGTGCGGGTTCGGATCGACACCGTGCATCATGCTCACGTGGCCCATATGCTCGACGCCACCAACCACGAACACGTCACCGTTGCCGGTCATGATCGCTTGCGCAGCGGTGTGCAGTGCGCTCATCGACGAGCCACACAGACGGCTGACGGTCTGGCCGGCCGAAGTGTGCGGGATCTGGGTCATCAGCGACGCCATGCGCGCGATGTTCCAGCCCTGCTCCAGGGTCTGGTTGACGCAGCCCCAGATCACGTCCTCGACTTCAGCAGGATCGACCTTGACGTTGCGTTCCAGCAATTTGCTGATCAGGTGCGCCGACATGTCTTCAGCACGGGTGTTGCGGTGCATGCCGCCCTTGGAGCGGCCCATCGGAGTACGACCGAAGTCGACAATCACGACGTCTCTAGGATTCAAGCTCATAAGTTCACTCTCACTCTAGTTGGGGGCGCTTAACCGAAGAAGCTCTGGCCGGTTTTGGCCATTTCACGCAGCTTCGCGGTCGGGTGGTACAGCGCGCCCAAATCAGCGTACTGGTCAGCCAGGGCAACGAACTCGGCAACACCGATAGAATCGATGTAGCGCAGCGCACCGCCACGGAATGGAGGGAAACCGATACCGTAGACCAGACCCATGTCGGCTTCGGCGGCGGTTTCAACGATACCGTCTTCCAGGCAACGCACGGTTTCCAGGCACAGCGGGATCATCATCCAGTTGATGATGTCTTCGTCAGTGACTTCGCGCTGCTCGTAAACGATCGGCTTGAGCACTTCCAGCACCGACGGATCGGCGACTTTCTTCTGCTTGCCTTTCTTGTCGGCCTCGTAGGCGTAGAAGCCCTTGCCGTTCTTCTGGCCCAGGCGCTTGGCTTCGTAAAGCACATCGATGGCCGAACGACGGTCATCCTTCATGCGATCCGGGAAGCCTTCAGCCATCACGTCACGACCATGGTGACCGGTGTCGATGCCGACCACGTCCATCAGGTATGCCGGGCCCATCGGCCAGCCGAATTTTTCCATGACCTTGTCGATACGGACGAAGTCCACACCGGCGCTGACCAGCTTGGCGAAACCGCCGAAGTACGGGAACAGTACGCGGTTGACCAGGAAGCCCGGGCAGTCGTTGACGACGATCGGGTTCTTGCCCATTTTCTTGGCGTAGGCAACGGTAGTGGCAACGGCCAGCTCGCTGGACTTCTCACCACGGATCACTTCCACCAGCGGCATCATGTGCACCGGGTTGAAGAAGTGCATGCCGACGAAGTTTTCCGGACGCTTGAGGGCCTTGGCCAGCAGGCTGATGGAAATGGTCGAGGTGTTGGACGCGAGGATGGTGTCCTCTTTGACCTGACCTTCGACTTCAGCCAATACGGCTTGTTTGACCTTTGGGTTCTCGACCACGGCTTCGACCACCAGATCGACGTGACCGAAGTCGCCGTAGGACAGGGTCGGACGAATGCCGTTGAGCACTTCAGCCATTTTCGCAGCCGTCATGCGACCTTTATCAACGCGGCCAACCAGCAGCTTGGCGGCTTCAGCCAGACCCTGCTCGATACCGTGCTCGTTGATGTCCTTCATCAGGATCGGCGTACCTTTGGAGGCCGACTGATAAGCGATACCGCCACCCATGATGCCAGCGCCCAGTACAGCGGCCTGCTTCACGTCTTTGGCGATTTCGTCGTAGGCCTTGGCCTTTTTCTTCAGTTCCTGATCGTTCAGGAACAGACCGATCAAGCTCTGCGCGGCAGAGGTCTTGGCCAGTTTGACGAAACCTGCAGCTTCGACTTCCAGCGCCTTTTCACGACCGAAGTTCGCTGCTTTCTGGATGGTCTTGATCGCTTCAACCGGCGCCGGGTAGTTCGGGCCAGCTTGCCCTGCCACGAAACCTTTGGCGGTTTCGAAAGCCATCATTTGTTCAATGGCGTTCAGCTTGAGTTTTTCAAGTTTCGGCTGACGCTTGGCCTTGAAGTCGAACTCACCGGAGATGGCGCGTTTGATCAGTTCAAGAGCCGCTTCCTGCAGCTTCTCCGGAGCAACCACGGCGTCGACGGCGCTGACTTTCAGGGCGTCTTCAGGGCGGTTTTCCTTACCGGAGGCAATCCACTCGATCGCGTTGTCGACACCGATCAGGCGCGGCAGACGCACGGTGCCGCCGAAGCCTGGGTAGATGCCCAGTTTGACTTCCGGCAGACCGATCTTGGCCTTGGTCGACATGACGCGATAGTCAGCCGCCAGGCACATTTCCAGACCGCCGCCCAGTGCGATGCCATTAATGGCCACTACGGTTGGGACGTTGAGGTCTTCGAAATCGCTGAAGATCTTGTTGGCTTCGAGATTGCCAGCAACCAGCTCGGCATCCGGCAGCTTGAAGTTGTCGACAAATTCGGTGATGTCGGCGCCGACGATGAACACGTCCTTGCCACTGCTGACGATCACGCCCTTGATCGAAGCATCTGCCTTGATGGTGTCTACGGCCTGACGCAGCTCGTTCAGGGTTAGACGGTTGAACTTGTTGACGGACTCACCCTTGAGGTCGAATTTCAATTCGACGATGCCACTTTCAAGAGCTTTAACCGTGATGGCTTTACCTTCGTAAATCATCAACTGATCTCCACGATATGGAAGCTGAACAGTACACGTCGGACGCAGGCGAATGGCTTGGCAGGACGCTTTTTCGTCGATGCTGGCGCCAATCCACCCGGCACACCCGCCAACGCGATAGTCGGGATTCTGTAGGAGCAGTCTGTAAGACAAACGCTCAATTCATACGCCCGTTTGATTTGGGTACGTCACCTTCACGGAATTTCCGACAATTGTCAATCGCCCAAAATACGGGTTGAAATGCGACTTTGCGGTCATTTCTGTAAGACGAAGACCCGCAACACGCGTTTGCATGTAAAGCCATTCATAGAATCAATAGTTAGAAAAGTCGCCCTAATTCACGGCAGCCCTTGTTTAAAGGGCTACGCTGGGGACTACAGGTAAATGCGCTGAGCGCTGCAAGCCGCATCTCAACATCAAAAAAGGTTTCCGGCCTGCCTGGCCAACCCCGCCCGATGAATCATGTCGGGCTTTTTATTGCGTGTCTGCCGGACGTTTCACACCATTGCAGTGCGAAAAGTCCGCGCGTCACGCCAGCGCTTTCAGAGTAGCGTCGATATCCTGTAAAACCGAGGCTTCGCCCTTCTCGCCCCAGTACAAAGCGATCATCTGCTTGTCTGCCTCGACTTTGAAAACGTTGCCCGGCAATTTTTCGAAATGATTGAGCAGCGCACGATCTTCACAGACTTCCTGCCACTGATTGACCCATACACCCGGCGATTTCTGCCAGTAAGTCCAACAGACAGGCTGCTTGCTGCGACGTGGCCGATGATACTGCGCACACGGATTCGGCGGCTCTTGCGCCAGCCAGTGCGGCCATTCCTGAGGTGCCAATTGCATGGCCAGACCGATACGTCGAGCCTCCATGCGCAACGCGATGCGGCCGCTTTGCGCGCGCGACGGGCGCAACCACGCCAGCGGACTTAAAACCACCAGCAGGATTGACACCACCAACCAGACCGTCATATCTCTATTCCCAATTCTTGGTGAGCGCACTGTGTCACTTTGGAACCAATGCGCTTGAAACCAGCCATACTTAACAATATTGAAACCTCACGAGGAGCACCTCATGCCCTACCACCACATCCTGGTCGCCGTAGATCTGACGGAAGAGTGCGACCCTGTGATTCACCGCGCCCGAGAGCTATCGGTGAGCAATGGCGCCAAGCTGTCGCTGGTGCATATTGTCGAGCCGATGGCCATGGCATTCGGCGGCGACGTGCCGATGGATCTGTCACAACTGCAACAACAGCAGTTCGATCAGGCCAAGGAACGCCTTGAGCGTCTGAAACTCAAGTACTCCGAACTCGAAGGCGCCAACTGCCATTTGACCTACGGCCAGCCGCGTCAGGAAATCCATCATTTCGCCAAGGAACAAACGTGCGATCTGATCGTGGTCGGCAGCCACGGGCGTCATGGCCTGGCATTGTTGCTCGGATCGACCGCGAACGACGTACTGCACGGTGCGCCTTGTGATGTATTAGCGGTACACCTGGTCAAACGCTGAAATACCGTTCCATGCAGGAGTGAGTCTGCTCGCGATAGCGTTGTGACAGTCGACGAATTCGTTGAATGCTAAACCATTATCGCGAGCGGGCTCACTCCTACAAGGGAACTGCGTTTACATATGAAAAGCCCGGCCTCATCACTGAGCGCCGGGCTTTTTTGTTACCGGATCAATCAGGCATCCAGCTCGGCCCAACGCTCCACCAACGCATCCAGCTCAGCCTGCAACTGCTCCAGCGAAGCAATCACCTTGGCCGTTTCAGCCGCCGGACGCTGATAGAAACCGGCTTCAGCCATTTCGGCCTCTACCGCAGCGATCTGCTGCTCTTTGGCATCGATATCGCCCGGCAACGCTTCCAGCTCGCGCTGCAGCTTGTAGCTCAGCTTCTTCTTGGCAGCCGGGGCGGCGGCAGGCGTTGCGACCACAGCAGGCTCAGCGGTCACCACCGCCGAATTCAAGTCAGCCTTGCCCGACTTGCTTTCAGTCACGCCCAGCAGGCGCGGCGAACCACCCTGACGGATCCAGTCCTGATAGCCACCGACGTATTCACGCACCTTGCCTTCGCCTTCGAAAACCAGAGTGCTGGTGACCACGTTGTCGAGGAATGCCCGGTCGTGGCTGACCATCAGCACGGTGCCGTTGAAAGTCAAAAGCACTTCTTCGAGCAGCTCAAGGGTTTCCACGTCGAGGTCGTTGGTCGGTTCGTCGAGGACCAGCAGGTTCGCCGGCTTGCTGAACAACTTGGCCAGCAACAGACGCGCACGCTCACCACCCGACAACGCCTTGACCGGCGTGCGGGCACGCTGCGGGCTGAACAGGAAGTCGCCAAGGTAGCTCAGCACGTGACGGCTCTGGCCGTCGATATCGATGAAGTCGCGACCTTCGGCGACGTTGTCGATCACGGTTTTTTCCAGATCCAGCTGATGGCGCAGCTGGTCGAAGTACGCCACGTCGATTCGCGTACCCTCCTCCACTTTGCCACTGGTCGGTTGCAGACCGCTGAGCATCAGTTTCAGCAGGGTGGTCTTGCCGGTACCATTGGCGCCGAGCAGACCGATACGGTCGCCGCGCGTCAGCACCATCGAGAAATCCTTGATCAGGAACGGGCCGCCCGGGTGCGCGAAACTCACGTTCTCGAGCACCATCACCTGCTTGCCGGACTTGTCGGCAGTGTCCAACTGAATGTTGGCCTTGCCAGTGCGCTCACGACGTTCGCTACGCTCGACGCGCAAGGCTTTCAGGGCGCGGACGCGGCCTTCGTTACGGGTGCGGCGCGCCTTGATGCCCTGGCGGATCCAGACTTCTTCCTGGGCCAGTTTCTTGTCGAACAGCGCGTTGGCGGTTTCTTCAGCGGCCAGCGCGGCTTCTTTGTGCACGAGGAAGCTGGCGTAGTCGCCGTTCCAGTCGATCAGGCCACCGCGATCCAGTTCGAGAATGCGCGTCGCAAGGTTTTGCAGGAAGGACCGGTCGTGCGTGATGAACAGCACGGCGCCCTGGAAATCTTTCAGTGCTTCTTCGAGCCAGGCAATTGCACCGATGTCCAGGTGGTTGGTTGGCTCGTCGAGCAGCAGCAGATCCGGCTCGGACACCAGCGCCTGCGCCAGCAGCACGCGACGACGCCAGCCGCCGGACAACTGGGCGAGAGTCTTGTCAGCCGGCAGTTGCAGACGGCTCAAGGTGCTTTCGACCAAAGTCTGCAAACGCCAGCCATCCCGGGCTTCGAGGTCTTGCTGAACATGCATCAGCTTGTTCAGGTCTTCTTCAGTGACGCAGTTCTGCGCGAGGTGATGGTACTCGGCGAGCAACGCGCCCACGCCATCAAGGCCTTCAGCGACCACGTCGAACACCGTCCGATCGTCGGCCACCGGCAGTTCTTGCGGCAATTCGCCGATTTTCAGACCGGGGGCACGCCACACCGAGCCGTCATCGGGCTTCTGGTCGCCCTTGACCAGTTTCATCATGCTGGACTTGCCAGTGCCGTTGCGGCCGATGATGCACACCCGCTCACCACGGGCGATCTGCCAGGACACCTTGTCCAACAACGGCATAGCGCCGAACGCAAGGGACACATCGCTGAATTTGAGCAGGGTCATGAGCTTCTCCAAAAACCGGGCGCGCATTCTACCTGAGTTAGGGCTTCAACAGGCCGGCAATTTGTCTGTCGAAGCACTCTGCACAACATTTGTTGCGAACTTGTGCTGCGAGGCCCGCAAAGCTTTCGCCGCTTGCTGGCAAAAGGCTAAGCTACAGACAATTCAGTGCTGACCGAGGTTGGCACTTGTCATGATTTCTCTGCCCGGATGTCTCATGCGCAGTCGCCTTTTCAGTGTTTTGTCCTGTTTGCTACTTACCGCCGCTGCCGCTCAATCCGCTCAGGCGGTGGACCTGTCCACCCAACGCCAGTACTACGATGAAGCCAAGCGCGCGCTGGCCAAGGGTGATACCGGCCCATACTTTCGCTACAGCCAGGCGTTGGCCGATTACCCGCTAGAACCGTACCTGGCCTACGACGAACTGACCGCGCGCCTGAAAACCGCGAGCAATGCGGAAATCGAAAAATTCCTCGCCGAACACGGCGATCTGCCCCAGGCCAACTGGATGAAACTGCGCTGGTTGCGCTGGCTCGCCGACCGTGGCGACTGGGCGACCTTCGTCAAGTACTACGACCCGAAACTCAACTTCACTGAACTGGACTGCCTGAATGCGCAGTACCAGATCAGCAGCAACCATAAGGCCGAGGGTTACGCCAACGCCGACAAGCTTTGGCTGACCGGTAAATCGCAACCTGCGGCCTGTGACGCGCTGTTCGGCATCTGGGCCGCTGACGGCCAGCTCACCGAACAAAAACGCTGGGAGCGCACCAAACTCGCCGCTCAGGCCCGCAACTATCCGCTGGCCAACAGCCTGGTCAACGGTTTGACCACCCTCGCACCGCGCGGTCGTTTGCTGGTCGATGTCGCGCAAAAGCCCGAGCTGCTCAACCAGCCTTCGCGCTTCACCCCGGCCGACGAGCCAATGTCCGACGTGGTCAGTCTCGGCCTGCGCCGCCTCGCGCGCCAGGATCCAGACAAAGCCATGGCCCTGCTCGACGGTTACGCCAGCAGCATGCATTTCTCCCGCGATGAAAAAGTCGCGATCGCCCGGGAAATCGGCCTGACCCTCGCTCGGCGTTTCGACAGCCGCGCGCTGGACGTGATGACCAAGTACGACCCCGAATTGCGCGACAACACCGTTTCCGAATGGCGTTTGCGCCTGCTGTTGCGTCTGGCGCGCTGGGACGATGCCTATCAGTTGACCCGCCGCCTGCCGCAGGATCTGGCCACCACCAACCGCTGGCGCTACTGGCAGGCGCGCAGTCTGGAGCTGGCCCAGCCGCAAAATCCGGAAGCGCAAACGCTGTACAAAGGCCTGGCGCGGGAGCGTGATTTCTACGGTTTCCTTGCCGCCGACCGCTCGCAATCGCCGTATTCGCTAGTCAACAAACCGCTAGTGCTCAGCCAGGCGACCATCAACAAGGTGCGCAACACACCGGGCGTGCGTCGTGCATTGGAATTCCATGCTCGCGGGCAGATCGTCGACGGTCGCCGCGAGTGGTATCACGTCAGCCGCCATTTCAACCGTGACGAAATGGTCGCCCAGGCCAAACTGGCCTACGACCTGAAATGGTACTTCCCGGCCATCCGCACCATCAGCCAGGCGCAGTACTGGGACGATCTGGATATCCGCTTTCCGATGGCCCACCGCGAAACCCTCGTGCGTGAAGCCAAGGTGCGCGGCCTGCATTCGAGCTGGGTGTTCGCCATCACCCGTCAGGAAAGCGCCTTCATGGACGACGCCCGCTCCGGCGTCGGTGCCAGCGGCCTGATGCAACTGATGCCCGGCACCGCCAAGGAAACCGCGCGCAAATTCAGCATCCCGCTGGCCTCGCCGCAGCAAGTGCTGGATCCGGACAAGAACATCCAGCTCGGCGCCGCTTACCTGAGCCAGGTGCACAGCCAGTTCAACGGCAACCGCGTCCTCGCCTCCGCCGCCTACAACGCCGGCCCGGGTCGAGTGCGCCAATGGCTGCGCGGCGCCGATCACTTGAGTTTCGACGTGTGGGTGGAAAGCATTCCGTTCGATGAGACCCGTCAGTACGTGCAGAACGTGTTGTCTTACTCCGTGATCTACGGCCAGAAGCTCAACTCACCGCAGCCGCTGGTGGATTGGCACGAGCGCTACTTCGACGATCAGTGATCACCCGACTGACGCCGACTAACGAAAAATGCCCGTATCGCGAGATACGGGCATTTTTTATGGGTACACCTGAGCGGCTATTTAGTGAATGGCAGGATCGGTGACAGGATTCGTTGAAGCGCTCTTGCCATCATTGAACTGCAACGCCGCCAGCCGCGCATACAGCGGATTGCTGGCAATCAGTTCCTGATGGGTGCCAATGGCCACAAGTTTGCCTTGATCCATCACCGCAATCCGGTCAGCGTTTTTCACCGTGGCCAGTCGATGCGCGATCACCAGCGTGGTGCGGTTCTGCATCAGGCTTGGCAAAGCTTCCTGAATCAGATGCTCACTCTGCGCGTCGAGGGCGCTGGTGGCCTCGTCCAGCAACAGGATAGGTGCGTCGACCAATAACGCCCGGGCGATCGCCAGACGCTGACGCTGCCCACCGGAAAGGCCGAGGCCACCATCGCCGAGATGGGTCTGGTAACCGTTGGGCATTTTCTCGATGAAGTCGTGGGCGTGAGCAATTTTTGCCGCTTCCTTGACTTGCTCCAGCGTCGCTCCCGGATTGCCGTAACGAATATTTTCTTCAACACTGCCGAAAAACAGCGCCGGCGACTGTGATACCAACGCGAAGTGACGGCGCAGGTCAAGCGGGTCGAGGCTGGTCAACGGCACGCCATCAATCAGGATCTGCCCCTCCAGTGGGTCATAAAAGCGCAACAGCAAGTCATACACCGTGGACTTGCCTGCACCGGACGGCCCGACCAACGCCAGTGTTTCGCCTGCGCGGATGGTCAGGTTCAAACCGTTGACGGCGTAGCTTTCCGGGCGCGAAGGGTAGGAAAAGCGCACGTCCTGCAATTGCAATTCGCCGTGCACGCGCTCCGGCAGGGTCACAAGCCCTGCGGTTGGCGGCTGGATGATATTTTCCGAACCCAGCAATTCAGCGATCCGCTCGGCGGCACCTGCCGCACGTTGCAGTTCGCCGATGACCTCACTCAGCGTGCCGATCGCACTGCCGACAATCAGGCTGTAAAAGACAAAAGCCGCCAGTTCGCCTCCAGTGATACGTCCGGCGATCACGTCCATGCCGCCGACCCATAACATCACCGCCACCGCGCCGAGCACCAGCACGATCACCATGGTGATCATCCATGAGCGCTGAAAGATGCGTTTGCGCGCCGTGTCGAAGGCGTCCTCGACCGTCGTCGCAAAACGTCGCTCATCCTGGACCTGGTGGTTGTAGGCCTGCACGGTTTTGATCTGGCCGAGGGTTTCCGACACATAGCTGCCGATATCGGCGACCCGGTCCTGACTCAATCGCGACAGATTGCGCACGCGCCGGCCGAAAATCAGAATCGGTGCCACCACGAACGGCAAGGCAATTACCACGATGCTGGTGAGTTTCGCGTTGGTCACGAACAACAGAATGACACCACCAATGACCATCAGCAGGTTGCGCAGGAACATTGAAAGCGACGAGCCGATCACCGATTGCAGGAGTGTCGTGTCGGCAGTCAGCCGCGACTGGATCTCCGAACTACGGTTGTTCTCATAGAAGCCGGGGTGCAGATAGACCAGATGGTTGAAGACCTCACGGCGAATGTCGGCGACGCAGCGCTCACCGATCCACGACACCCAGTAAAACCGTGCGAACGTACCGACTGCCAGGCCCAGCACCATCAACATGAAGATGCCGATAGTCTGATTGAGTTGATGCGGCGACTGCGTCATGAAGCCCAGGTCGACCAACAGTTTGATCCCCTGCCCCATCGACAACGTGACGGCGGCGGTGACGATCAACGCCAGCAGCGCACCGATGACTTGCCAGCGGTAAGGGGCCAGAAAGCGACTGGTCAGACGCAAGGCGCGCCGGTGCCTTGAAGAAAGCTTCGGGGTCATTCAGGTACGCATCCATGTTGATGAAAGGGCTAGCGTAAACCTTCTTTGGGGTGGAACTCTGTAAATCACAATGAGTCAGGTTAAATATGCCCCCAAAGACTAGGCCATAGTTGCTATCGGTCTAACGTCGCGGTTGAGACGAACGGTCATTTCTGTTGGACTGGAATGGCCGCTCATGACGGATCGAAAGGAGTTGTCACAGCCTGGTCACGTGGCGGTTTTAATCTGGGTACACAACCTGATGAGGAGACAGGCCATGTCCTTGCAACACAGCAGCGAAGACAAAATTGAAGTGATCCGCACCAAGCCCGGCCAACCTCTGGGTTGCTCGATTATCGATAAAGACGGGCGTGAAGTACCGATCACTGAAGACATGATCCAGGACGCGTGCCGCGAACTGGAGAAGCGATTGGTCAAGCCTGCCGAACAAAAGTGATATAGCCACCGTCTTCCTGACCCGGCCCCTTTGGCCGGGTTTTTTCTGTCTGCAGATCAGGTATTTGTGGGGCGGCCTTCGCGAGCAGGCTCGCTCCCACAGGGGATCTTCAGTGAATCACAGATCTATGTGGGAGCGAGCCTGCTCGCGAAAGGGCCGACTCGGTTTCTAGACAGCCACCGCTCCCAGCGCCGCCACGATCCTCGCCAACTCTGGCGACGCCCCTTCAATCCGCACCTTCAGCCCTTCAATCTCACGGCGCACTGGATACTGCTTGCGCAACACATCGAACGCCGCACGCTGCTCGCCGACATTGCCTACAAGGCTGCGGCGAAAATCCGCATCATCGCGGCGCGGGTCGTACACGCCACGGCACAACATCGCCAGCGCCCAGGCCGGATCGCTGTCAGCGTGCAGGGTGACTTCCGACAACCACGGAGCCGGCAACAGATCACTGAGCTGAATGCTCGCCGCTTGACCGAGGAATGTGCAGTAAGCCTGATAGATCTGCGCCGTTCCGCGCTGTTTGCCATCAAGGCTGTAACCGGCAATGTGCGGGGTGGCCAAGACGCAGAGTTCAGCCAGCGCCACATCAACCTCGGGCTCGGCCTCCCAGACATCGAGAACGGCTTGCAGGTCTTCACGCTCCAGCAACACTTCGCGCAGGGCAAGGTTATCCACCACCGGACCACGGGCCGCGTTGATCAGCCATGCGCCGGACTTGAGTTGCTGCAAACGTTGCTGATCAAACAGATGCCAGGTCGCGCCGTCGCCGCTTCGAGTCAGCGGCGTGTGCAGACTGATCACGTCGCACTGCTCAATGATTTGCTCGATACTGACGTAATCACCGCCCTCGGCGGCCTGCCGTGGCGGGTCGCAGACTTTGACATTCCAGCCCAGTCCCTTGAGGACCTTGATCAGCCGCCCCCCAACTTCACCGGCACCGACAATACCGTAGGTGCGCTGAGTGAGATCGACGCCCTCGATTTCGGCGAGCGTCATCAGACTGCCCAGCACGTAATCGACCACACCTCGGGCGTTGCAGCCGGGCGCACTCGACCAGGTAATGCCGGCCTCATTGAAGTAGTCGAGATCCAGATGATCAGTGCCGATGGTGCAGGTGCCGACAAAGCGCACCTTGCTGCCCTCAAGCAATGCACGGTTGACGTTGGTCACCGAGCGCACAAGTAATACGTCGGCCTGCTCGACCGTCGCGCGGTCGATGGACCGGCCCGGCACCCGGCGGATCTCGCCGAAACCGGCAAAAAAGGCATCGAGCAGCGGGATATTTTCGTCGGCAACTATCAGCATGGCGGGCTCCTTTGGCGGATCGGCAGTTTAGGTGCAGATCGGTCGCTGAGCCAGCGAGCTTTACGCTTACAAATCCGCAACAGAGGATTTTTCCTGACTGTAACGTCAGCGGCGTAGAATGCCGCGCCTTGCGCATCAACCTTTGTGGACGCTTTGCCTGTGAATTCTGTAACTGACCAACCTGTCGCCGTCTCCCTGACCCGCCCCGCGCGGATTCGTCTGGAGTTCAAGAACCTGCTGGCCCTCGCGCTGCCGATCATCATCGCGCAGTTGGCGACCACGGCCATGGGCTTCGTCGATGCAGTGATGGCTGGCCGCGTCGGGCCCAAGGATCTGGCCGCCGTGGCATTGGGCAACTCGATCTGGGTGCCGGTGTTTCTGCTGATGACCGGCACGCTGCTGGCAACCACGCCGAAAGTCGCCCAACGCTTCGGTGCCGGCACCCACAGCGAGATCGGCCCGCTCGTGCGCCAGGCGTTGTGGCTGGCGCTGGTGGTCGGACTGATCGCAACGGCGATGCTGGTCGCCGCCGAGCCGGTGCTGCATCTGATGAAGGTCGATCCCGAGCTGATCGGCCCGTGCATGCAGTACCTGCACGGTATCGCCAGTGGTCTGCCGGCGGTGGCGTTCTATCACGTGTTGCGCTGCACCAGTGACGGCATTGGCCGTACGCGTCCGGCAATGGTGCTGGGCCTGTGCGGTCTGGCGCTGAACATTCCGCTGAACTACGTCTTCATTTATGGCCACTTCGGCGTGCCGGCGATGGGCGGCGTTGGCTGCGGCTGGGCCACGGCGATTGTGATGTGGGTGATGGCGCTGGGGCTGGCCGGTTATGAGCGCTGGGCGCCGGCCTATCGTTCGAGCGAACTGTTCAGCCGTTTCGACTGGCCGCAATGGGCGGTGATCAAGCGCTTGCTGGCGATTGGTCTGCCGATCGGCATCGCCGTGTTTGCCGAGTCGAGCATTTTTGCCGTGATCGCGCTGTTGATCGGCAGCCTCGGCGCCACGGTGGTGGCCGGGCACCAGATTGCGCTGAACGTCAGTTCGCTGGTGTTCATGATTCCCTACTCGTTGGGCATGGCGGTGACCGTGCGCGTCGGTCAGGCGTTGGGTCGCGAAGAACCTCGCGAGGCGCGTTTTGCCGCTGGCGTCGGCATGGGTACCGCGCTGGCTTACGCCTGCCTGTCGGCGAGCATGATGCTGTTGCTGCGCGAGCCGATCGCGGCGATCTACACCGCTGACCCGACAGTGATTCACATCGCGGCGATGCTGATTGTGTATTCGGCGCTGTTCCAGTTTTCCGACGCCATCCAGGTGACCGCTGCCGGCGCGCTGCGTGGCTATCAGGACACTCGGGTGACGATGATCCTGACGCTGTTCGCTTATTGGGGCATTGGTTTGCCGGTGGGCTATGCCCTCGGCCTGACCGACTGGCTCGGTGAGCCACGCGGCCCTAGCGGCTTGTGGCAGGGTTTGATCGTTGGCCTGAGCTGTGCGGCGTTGATGCTGTCGATCCGCCTGACGCGCAGTGCACGCAAGCGTATTCGGATCAGTCGTAGCGTAGGCTAAGCCATTAACACAGGACAAAAAAGTGGGAGCGGGCTTGCTCGCGAATGCGGTGATTCAGTCGACATTTACAGTGACTGACACTCCGCTTTCGCGAGCAGGCTCGCTCCCACAGTTGCTTTAGGTAAAGCTGCGGTTACGCGTGTTTCTTGCGGATCCAGTACAGGTAAGTACCGGCCTCTTCGTGCTGGCTCACCAGTTCATGGTCGAGAAACACGCAGAACTTGGGAATGTCGCGACGGGTCGAGGGGTCGGTGGCGATCACCTTGAGCAGGCCGCCAGGCACCAGGTCACGGATGTGCTGGTGCAGCATCATCACCGGCTCCGGGCAATTGAGGCCGGTGGCGTCGAGGGTGCCGTCGACCGGGGTATCGATCATTTCACTCATGATTCACTCCTGAAACTGGCCGGCATTGTCGCGCATTGCCGGGTATTCGGTCATCTGTGGCGTTACGCCCCCCCCCTGTAGGAGCTGCCGAAGGCTGCGATCTTTGCTTTTCAAGATCAAAAGATCGCAGCCTGCGGCAGCTCCTACACAGGGTTTTGCAGTGTTTTAGCGGGATTTGGGCTTCTTGGTGTCATGCCGACGCAAGTGGCAGGTCACTTCCTCGCGGTCGTGATAGAGCTGTTTGCAGCCAATATCGACCTTGATCCCGCGAGCCTTGAAACCATCGGCAATGCGTTCGAGCAAGCGCTTCACTTCGGCGTAACGCTGCTTCATCGGCAACTTCAGGTTGACCACCGCCTCGCGGCAATGCCCCTCGCCGATCCACTCTTCCAGCATCGCGGCATTTCGCGCCGGTTTCTCGACAATGTCGCAGACCATCCAGTCCACCGGTTGCTTGGGCTTGAAGGTAAAACCGTCGGCCATCAAATGCTGCACCAGCCCCGTGTCCATCAGGCTTTCGGCCATCGGGCCGTTGTCGATGGCGGTCACCAGCATACCGCGATTGACCAGTTGCCAGGTCCAGCCGCCCGGCGCGGCGCCGAGGTCGACACCGGTCATGTCGCTGTGCAGACGATCGTCCCACTGATCACGCGGGATGAAGTGATGCCAGGCCTCTTCCAGCTTCAGCGTCGAACGGCTTGGCGCCTCACGCGGGAATTTCAGGCGCGGAATGCCCATTGGCCACATCGCCGAATTACCGGCATCGGCCATGCCGAGAAACACTTCACGACCGCTCTTGAAGGTCAGAAGCAGACGCGGTTTATTCGCGTCATCCACCAGTTTCCCGGCGCCGGTCAATGCCTTGCGCAGCGGGCCTTCGAACTTCTTGCAGAAGTTCGACAGTTCCTTGCCGTCGTTGGTGTCGACGACTTCCAGCCACAGGCTGCCGCACACCGGGAACTCTGCCATGTGCGCGAGGATCACGCTGATACGGTCGGTTTCCGGCAGATCGATGAACACCCCGCGCGCCCATTGGCGCGGGAAGATCAATTCGGCGAAACGCTGACCGCGCATCAGGCGCTCGGCGCCGTCTTCTTCGGTGCAGACAAACTCGGCGCACGCCGTGGCCGCTTTGGCCTTGGCGTAGCCAGCTACATTGAGTTGCGCGGCGAGGTCGGAAATCTCCGAACAGACTTCGCCTTCGAAGCCTGGCCGGCAATGCATGAATAGGGTGTTCATTCTTACTCCTGGGCAGCGGGCGATCATTCGGCCACTGCGCGATGTCCAGACCTTGCGTTGCAGCAATGCCTGTCACGAAAACCGGCGCATGATAGCCGATGTCGGAACCTTGGTTCCGCTCATAGAGTCCAGTTATTAGCCAGCTACCTAAAACAGGGCTAGGTTTAAAGCTCTATTCGTCCCCCGATCCGTAGCCGTGCGGATTCAAAGGAGTGATTGTAATGCCGTCCCTCGATAGCCTGAAAACGCTCAAAACCCTGCAAATCGACGACAAGACCTACCACTATTTCAGCCTGCCGGATGCCGCCAAAAGCCTGGGCGACCTCGCCCGGCTGCCGATGTCACTGAAAGTCCTGCTGGAGAACCTGCTGCGCTGGGAAGATGAAAAAACTGTCACCGGTGCCGACCTCAAGGCGATTGCCGCGTGGCTCAAGGAGCGCCGCTCCGATCGGGAAATCCAGTACCGCCCTGCCCGCGTCTTGATGCAAGACTTTACCGGCGTCCCCGCCGTGGTCGACCTCGCCGCCATGCGTGCAGCGATGGCCAAGGCCGGCGGCGATCCGCAAAGAATCAATCCGCTTTCACCGGTGGATCTAGTGATCGACCACTCGGTGATGGTCGACAAGTTCGCCACGCCCAGCGCTTTCGAACAGAACGTCGACATCGAGATGCAACGTAACGGCGAACGTTATGCCTTTCTACGTTGGGGCCAAAGCGCCTTCGACAACTTCAGCGTAGTGCCGCCGGGCACCGGCATCTGTCATCAGGTCAACCTTGAATACCTCGGTCGCACCGTGTGGACCAAGGATGAAGACGGCCGCACTTATGCGTTCCCCGACACATTGGTCGGCACTGACTCGCACACCACCATGATCAACGGCCTCGGCGTACTCGGCTGGGGTGTCGGCGGCATCGAAGCGGAGGCGGCGATGCTCGGGCAACCGGTGTCGATGCTGATTCCGGAGGTGATCGGTTTCAAACTCACCGGCAAACTCAAGGAAGGCATCACCGCTACCGACCTGGTGCTGACCGTCACGCAAATGCTGCGCAAGAAAGGTGTAGTCGGCAAATTCGTCGAGTTTTACGGTGACGGCCTCGCTGATCTGCCGCTGGCCGACCGCGCGACCATCGCCAACATGGCCCCGGAATACGGCGCAACGTGCGGTTTCTTCCCTGTCGACGACGTGACGCTGGAATACCTGCGCCTGTCGGGTCGGCCGCCAGAAACGGTGAAACTGGTCGAGGCCTACACCAAGGCGCAAGGACTGTGGCGCCTGCCCGGTCAGGAACCGGTGTTCACCGACAGTCTGGCGCTGGACATGGGCAGCGTCGAAGCCAGCCTCGCCGGACCGAAACGCCCGCAGGATCGCGTGTCGCTGCCGAACGTACCGCAGGCCTTCAGCGACTTCATCGATCTGCAATTCAAACCCACCAGCAAAGAAGAAGGACGCCTGGAAAGTGAGGGCGGTGGGGGTGTCGCGGTGGGCAATGCCGATCTGGTCGGGGAAACCGAGTACGAATACGAAGGCCACACCTATCGCTTGAAAAACGGTGCGGTGGTCATCGCTGCGATCACTTCTTGCACTAACACCTCCAACCCGAGCGTGATGATGGCCGCCGGGCTGTTGGCCAAAAAGGCCGTTGAGAGAGGCCTGACCCGCAAACCGTGGGTAAAGAGTTCGCTGGCACCGGGTTCAAAAGTGGTCACCGATTACTACAAAGCTGCGGGGCTGACGCAATACCTCGATCAGCTCGGGTTTTCACTGGTTGGCTATGGCTGCACCACCTGCATCGGCAACTCGGGACCGCTGCCCGAGCCGATCGAGAAAGCCATCCAGAAAGCCGACCTGACCGTGGCATCGGTGCTGTCCGGCAACCGCAACTTCGAAGGCCGCGTGCATCCACTGGTAAAAACCAACTGGCTGGCCTCGCCACCGCTGGTGGTCGCCTATGCCTTGGCCGGCAGTGTGCGCAGCGATATCAGCAGCGAACCGCTGGGCGAGGACCAGCAAGGTAATCCGGTGTACCTGCGCGATATCTGGCCATCGAGTAAAGAGATCGCCGATGCGGTCAATCAGGTCAACACGGCGATGTTCCACAAGGAATACGCCGAGGTGTTTGCCGGTGATGAACAGTGGCAGGCCATCGAGGTGCCCCAAGCGGCGACGTATGTGTGGCAGGACGACTCGACCTACATTCAGCATCCACCCTTCTTCGACGATATTTCCGGTCCGCTGCCGCAAATCCAGGATGTCAAAGGCGCGCGCGTCTTGGCCCTGCTCGGCGATTCGGTGACCACCGACCACATCTCCCCTGCGGGCAATATCAAGGCTGACAGCCCGGCCGGGCGTTATCTGCGCGAAAAGGGTGTCGAGCCTCGGGATTTCAACTCTTACGGCTCACGGCGTGGCAATCATGAAGTGATGATGCGCGGCACCTTCGCCAATATTCGTATCCGCAACGAAATGCTCGGCGGCGAAGAAGGTGGCAACACAATCTATATTCCGACCGGCGAGAAACTGGCGATCTACGACGCGGCGATGAAGTATCAGGCTTCGGGCACGCCACTGGTGGTGATTGCCGGGCAAGAATACGGCACGGGTTCCAGCCGTGACTGGGCAGCCAAAGGCACTAATCTGCTGGGGGTGAAAGCGGTGATCGCCGAAAGCTTCGAGCGAATTCACCGCTCCAACCTGGTGGGCATGGGCATATTGCCGCTGCAGTTCAAGCTCGATCAGAACCGCAAGAGCCTCAACCTCACTGGCAAGGAAACCTTCGAAATCCAGGGTCTGACCGGCGTCGAGCTGACACCACGGATGAACCTGCCGCTGGTAATCACCCGCGAGGACGGGCGCCAGGAGAAAATCGAGGTGTTGTGCCGGATCGATACATTGAACGAGGTGGAGTACTTCAAGGCGGGCGGGATTTTGCATTACGTCCTGCGCCAGTTGATTGCCTCGTAAAGCACAAGCCCATGCAGGAGCTGCCGCAGGCTGCGATCTTTTGATCTTGCTTTTAACAGCCAAAGTCAAAAGATCGCAGCCTGCGGCAGCACTTACACGCAGGCGAAAAAAAACCCGCCGAAGCGGGTTTTTCCCAAGACCATTATCGACTCCCTGTCGGCAGCGATCCTTGCAATGGTCGATCATCCGTGATCCTGAAACACTCCCTGTGTCTCAGTTGATGTGTGTAGATTACTCACTGGATCCAATCGGCAATAGTCGTAAAAGCTACCAGTGCGTGTAAGACATTCGCCATAGCAAGCCTTCCGAAAACCCCTAGCTGTGTCAGGCATCGAGCATGGACGCCGCGATCTGTGCGACTTTCAGCTGCCCTGAGGCCTGCTCCAGTTCGTCATCCTCCAGAAACCACGCTGCGGACAAACCGGCGAACGCCAGCACCCACTGCAGCAATCTGCGGCGATCGAGCCCGGCAGCCTCGACAATCACCGCAAGCTGGCGGCGAAAGCGCTGAGGATCGCCGGCCGTCGGCAGGTCCGGGTTGCAAATCAGGTTCGCATAGTCAAAACCGCGCTCACCCTTGACCCGTTTCGGATCGATTGCCAGCCAGCCACGCGATTCGAAATCCAGCACATTGTCGTGATGCATGTCGCCGTGCAGCACCACCACTTCCTGTGGATCGGCGAGCAGGGCTTCGGCGGTTTGCAGGCTCAGGCGGTAGAGACCGTCATGTTGCGCAGCAGCGCGTCGCAGCGATGCAAACCACGGCCCCAGCTCGACCAGCGGCGGCGCTGGCGTTTCGCGCGGTGCATGCAGGCGCTCCAGCGCCAAACACAGAATCCGGCCAGCCTCGTCATCTTCGCCATGCATTGCCATGTGCATCAGCGAGCGCCGGCCCATGGCACGCTCCATCAGCAGGCCATCCTCATGATGCGCCAACACTCGCGCAGCGCCGTCACCGTCCCACCAGGTCATCAGCCGATTGCCATACTTTTCGTCGACATCCAGCGCCACCTTGAGCATCGCCGGTGTGTCGTTCACGCGGACCGGCAACAGACGGCTGCCGGGCATGATGATCGGCGCACCGTCCGGGAGCAGTGCCCAGCGCTTGAGCCAAGGTTGGAAAATATCAGCCACCGTCACGCTCGCGAGCCTTGGCGCTTTCCGCCAGAAACTGTTCGAGCCGGCTCAATTGCTCCTCCCAACCCCGGCTGTCCATGAAATAGGCCTCTTTCTGGCGGACATCGGGAATGTGCGCGAAACCTGACTCGGAAACCTTGAGCAGCGTGCCGTCCTCGTAATCCTGCAGCTCGAACTTGACCAGCGTGGTCGGCTCCTGGGAATAGTCGATTTTCGGATTCACCGCATACGGATGCCAGCGAAACGAAAACAACTGCTGTGGCTCGACCCGCTCGATCAGCACATTCCACAACACATGTTCATAACCGGGATACGTGACCTGCCCTTGCGTCCATTCGCCGGCAATAAACCGCCTGCCCTCAAGCGCCACCCCAAACCACTGGCCAAACGCCTCGGCATCGACCAATGCACGCCAGACATGGGAACGCGACGCCTTGAGCGTGATCTTGCGTTCGAAACTATTGGGTACTGGTTTCATACGTCACCTCCTGTTCTGAACACTAGGCCTGTATGACCACATGTCCAATGTGAAGTTGTATCAAACAGCTATTTGGTAGCGTCGGCGCCGGAGTGGGTGACGGAATCGTGTTGGCCGAGAAACAAATCGACCTGACTAATGATTGCATGGGTCTGCGTGGCTACAGCGGCAGTTGAATCTCATCGCTACAATGCCTGTTATTCCTGATATCTACAGCGAGAACTCCGATGTCCCTACGCTTTCTTCTGGCCCTGACACCCTTTCTGTTCACTCCCCTCGCCCACGCCGCCGTCGACTGCGCCAATGCCAGCGATCAGGCGACGATGAACCAGTGCGCCGGGCAGGACTTCAAAGCGGCGGACAACGAGTTGAACACGGTGTACCAGCAGATCAGCGGGCGGTTGAAGGACAATCCGGAGGGCAAGAAGCTGTTGGTCAGCGCGCAGCGGGCATGGCTCGGGTTTCGGGATGCGGAGTGCAAGTTTTCATCGTCCGGGGTGACGGGCGGGAGTATTTATCCGTGGGTTTATAGCAATTGCCTGACCGGGGTGACCAAGGTGCGGGTTGAGGCGCTGAAACAGTATTTAAAGTGTGAAGAAGGCGACATGAGCTGCCCGGTGCCTGGGGCCTGATTTTTTCGGCGGTTTTGAGGGATCCTTCACGTGCAGGCTCGCCCCCACATCGGGAGCATTTCAAATCCGGGAGCGACGGCCTCCACCTTGGAGCGCTTGCGGCTCCGCCGGGTGGATCAAGCTATCGTTATCGCCAGCAGCCGATCCCCGCCGTCCGCTCGCAACGTTCAACGCCCCTGCAATGCGTTGCGCGTGATCATGGTTTGCTCAGGCCGATTCGACTCGGCCCTGTGTGCACTCGCGCACACGACAGGTGCACCACTGCGCAGACTTTCCTCCAGCACATGCCGTAGCCGTAACAATCCCTCACGTTGCATCGCCAGGTTGGCCTCGATCTGTCGTATCTCATCCATACGGATATCGATTTGCTCGATGGTCAGCGATTTCGAACAACTGCCATCCTGCAAAAACAGACCGCGAATGGTGTCGAGAGAAAAACCAAGGCGCTGGGCGTCGCGCACCAGTATCAGTCGTGCAACAGCCGCCTCGGCGTAGTGGCGATATCCATTGGCGTCACGGGTAGAAGGCTCCAATAACCCTTGTTCCTCGTAATAGCGGATGGCCGAAGCGGCAACACCGGTGCGCTTGGAAACTTCCCCAATCTTCATAAAAACTGCTTGACCTTCAAGTTGGCTTTAATCGTTAGCATAAGCCCAGGCTCAACACGACAGCCAGTCGTTATTGACCCACCTGAACATCTTTCACCTTTATGGAATTTGATGATGAGCACACTGACAGACCTGCTGAAATGGCGTTACGCAACGAAAAAGTACGACCCTTCGCGGACGGTGTCCGATGAAAAAATCGAGCGCATTCTGGAAGCGGTGCGGTTAACGCCGACATCAAGTGGACTGCAGCCTTTTGAATTGCTCGTAGTGACCAATGCAGAGGTTCGCGAAAAGATCAAAGCCGTCAGCTGGAATCAGCAGCAGGTGACCGACTGTTCTCATTTGTTGGTGTTTGCCGCGTGGGACGATATCACTGCGGAGCGGGTCAACATGATGTTTGACCTGACTAACGAAGTTCGTGGGACCGTTAACGAAGGATGGGAGAATTACCGTCAGATGCTCTTGGGCATCGTCGCTGGACGTGGCAAAGAGGCTAATTATCAGGCGGCTGCGCGCCAGGCTTATATCGGTTTGGGCTCGGCTTTGATCGCCGCGGCATTTGAAGAAGTCGATGCCACACCAATGGAAGGTTTCGACCCGGCAGCCATCGATGAAATCCTCGGACTCGCGGCCCGCAACCTGCGCAGTGTGGTGATTCTGCCGCTGGGCCATCGAGCCACTGAGGGAGACTGGTTGGTCAATTTGAAAAAGGTACGTCGATCGCGGGAAAACTTCATTACCGAGATCAAGTAAGCCCTAGACGAGCGGGCGACCGAAGCATGCCTGTGGCGTGTGTCCCCGCTCCCATCAATCCCTGACCCCGTCAGCGTTACCAGCGGCCCCGAGTGGATCGCGCGCCATCCTCTGCTCTCGACGTGCTTCGAATTCGAGAGCCTATCGACATTGAAATCCCCCAAAGCAAATGAACTGAAGATGGATGCTGTGGCAGCGGCATCCCCATGCCAAGCGCGATCTTCACAAAACAAGAACAATTTATTATTGTAATTCGATAATTTAACATCGAGAATTAGTCATTCCCAATGACACCGCAAGGATTTTTCATGAGTACTCGTAACAACGGATTGGCACTGCAGCGCATGCATTGGGTCGGACTACTGGCAGCGATTCTTGTCTGGGTTTTAGGAGTGACCGAGGTCGGTGGCAACGCTTCGATCTGGCTGTTTAAAACGGATGAAATGCTCGCGGCTTTGCTCTATGCCTTCGCCGAAAACTCGCCGCAATTACTTGACCCGTTTGTCGAAGGTGCGCTGCTTGCACCCGACACATGGCTCTCACCATGGGTCACTGCGCTGCTCGTGGTTCTGGATTTCCTGCCCGTTCTGCTTTCGACTTACGTGCTCTGGCTGACCGGGTTGTTCTTCCTGCGCTTGTCCCGCGGCGAAACCTGGACCGAGCGTAATATCAAGGTGCTGTGGCGAGTGGGGATTCTGTGCATCATTTCTCCGGCCGCTTACCCGCTGGTAGAGACCTTGCAAGGTTTGACACTGTCTATTGATCTGCCACCTGGGGATCGCATCTTTCAATTCTCGATTGGCCTGTCTTCCTCTTCTGCCTACGAGATTGTCAAAGGCGTATTGCTCTGTTTATTTTCAATTATCATGCGCGATGCAAAAGTACTCAGCGATGAGCAAAGTCAATACATATAGAACAATACAATGACCATTATCGTCCGCCTTGACGTTGTCATGGCCACGCAAAAAATTCGCTCAAAAGAGTTAGCCAGCCTGCTGGGCATCACCGAGGCCAACCTGTCATTACTGAAAAATGGCAAGGTCAAGGGCGTGAAAATGGCCACTTTGGACAAGCTCTGTGCTGCGCTCGATTGCCAGCCAGGCGATCTGCTGGAATTTCAGAAAGACTGAGCCTTGCGCACGAGCGCACGTTAATTGTCGCCAGTCCCCACCGTTTAACTCTTATTCAATCCTTTGTTGCAAGGCGGCTTTGTCATGACCCGGTTTTTATTCTGCGCGCTGTTTTTACTGACAGCGTTGATCAGCGGCTGCGCCACGCAAATGGACGTAGCGCTAAATGCCACACCTGATCCGGACTATCACTTCGACCGAAAAGCGACTGTGCTGGTGACTTCTGCGGACGGTAGTGACGAAAACGCACTTAATGCCCGCTACTATCTTCGCGACATGGTTAATGCGCTCAAAGACAGGGGCTACAAGGAGGTCTATACCGACGCCAGTCTGCCAAAGAACCATGCGCCGATAAAAATGACCATCAGCCTCGATATCGGCAGCCGACAAGTGACTTACCGCTATACCGCAACCGATTATGGGCAGGTGCCGACCAGCACCTCTACCGTGTGCAAGAACACCAAGAAAAAGGACGATCGACTGATCTGTACAAGTAGACCCAACACGACCTATGGCCCGATAGGTACTTCGGAGCGAACCGGCTACACCACGCTCAGTACCTTCAACGTCACTGCCCGGGATGAAGCCAGCAGGCGCTCGGTCTTCCTGCTTCGGGCCTCGTCCTACAATGAGGACTGCCAGGCAGCCAAGGTCGAAGCCTTTCTGGTGGAGCAGGGTCTGCAGAACCTGAACTTTGAGGACCGCATGCAGCGCAACTATACCGTCACGATGCCCGAAGGTTACCGCTGCAAATAGGCTTTGCCGAACAGCTGACAGCACCGGCTTTAGTGGCGTGACCCGGTGCTGTCAGCTGTTGAAGGTTAAACGTGCGGGTCACCCGGCGCTTTGGTCGGCGCCGCGTATTGCGGCTTGAGATGACCATCCTGATCGAGTAACCAGGCGTCCATGATCTGCCGCACCACGGGGCCTGCGACACGACCACCGGCCTCGCCGTTTTCGATCATCACCGAAATCGCGATCTTCGGATGCTCGGCCGGGGCGAAACCAACGAACAAGGCGTTGTCGCGGTGGCGTTCGAGGGTTTTCTCACGGTTGTAGCGTTCGCCCTGCTTGATTGCCACCACTTGCGCCGTACCACTCTTGCCGGCGATGCGGTATTGCGCCCCCGCCGCTGCCGCGCGGGCGATGCCGCGGGCATCGTGCATCACCATCTGCATACCGTGGTTAACCTGTTCCCAGTCACGCGGATCCTTGAGCAGGATGTTCGGCATCGGATGCTCGTCGACCGGAGCGACACCATCGACAGTCTTGGCCAGGTGCGGCCGATTCCACACGCCTTTATTGGCGATCAGCGCCGTGGCTTGAGCCAGTTGTAGCGGCGTTACCTGCATGTAGCCTTGGCCGATGCCGAGGATGACGGTTTCGCCCGGGAACCAGGCTTGCCGGCGGGTCGCGCGCTTCCAGGCCTGCGATGGCATCAAACCCGGCGACTCTTCAAACATGTCCAGCGAGACTTTCTCACCAAGGCCGAACATGGCCATGTAATCGTGCAGACGATCAATGCCGAGCTTATGCGCGAGGTCGTAGAAATAGGTGTCATTGGAACGCATGATCGCCGCGTCCATGTCCACCCAACCATCGCCGCTGTGGTTCCAGTTGCGGTACTTGTGATCGAAATCCGGGAGCTGGTAGTAACCGGGGTCGAAGACGCGAGTCTGCGGCGTCACTACACCGGCGTCGAGGCCGGCGATAGCCACTTCTGGCTTGATCGTTGAACCCGGCGCATAGAGCCCGCGCAGCACACGGTTGAACAGAGGCCGGTCGATCGAATCTCGCAGTGCCGAGTATTCCTTGGAGCTGATACCGGTGACGAACAGATTCGGATCGAAGCTGGGATTGCTGACCATGGCCAACACTTCGCCGGTTGACGGATCGAGCGCTACCACGGAACCACGGCGATCACCCAGAGCTGCTTCGGCCGCTTCCTGCAGCTTGATGTCGAGGCTCAGGACAATGTTCTGACCAGGCACCGGATCGGTGTGCTTGAGCACACGGAGTACGCGACCCTGGGCGTTGGTTTCGACTTCCTCGTAACCGACGTGGCCGTGTAACTGCGCTTCGTAGAAACGCTCGATGCCAGTTTTACCGATGGATTGGGTACCACGATATTCAACCGAGTCGAGACTCTTGGATTCCTTTTCATTGATTCGGCCGACGTAGCCGATCGAATGGGCGAAATGCGCGCCGAGCGGGTAGTGGCGGACAAACTGCGGCTCGACATCGAGGCCCGGGAGGCGGAACTCGTTGACGGCCAATACCGCGATTTGCTCTTCCGTCAGCTCATAGAACAGCGTCACAGGCGTAAACGGGTGGCGGGACTGCTTCATGGCTTTATCGAAGACTGTGCGATCTTCTGCGGGCAGGTGCAGGAGATTGATGACCTCGTCCAGTTCTTGATTGACGTCGTTGGCGCGTTCGCGGGTGATGGTCAGGTTGAAACTGGGGCGGTTATCGGCGAGCAACACGCCATTGCGGTCGTAGATCAAGCCGCGCGTCGGCGGGATTGGCAAGACATGGACGCGGTTGTTTTCAGAGATAGTCGAGTGGTAGTCGAATTCCACCACTTGCAGAATGTACAGGCGCACGACCAGGGCGCAACTGACGGCGAAGACGAATAAGGCACAGGCGATCAACCGCTTGTTAACCAGGCGCGTCTCTTTTTCGTGATCCTTGATCGGGATGGGTTCAGGCATTTCTACAGCAACTCTTTGACATAAATGAGTGCCGATCCGTAGGCATGACATCAGTCCTTGAAAAAGCGAGCTGCACCATACCAAAAACTGTGCGGTCACTTCAGAAGGAATTTCCCCAATGGCAGTTCTTGCGACGGTTGGGCCGGATCCAGGCGTTGTAAAAACTTTCCTGCAGGCAAAACAAAACCCCAACTGCTTTCGCAATTGGGGTTTCGGAATTTAATCTTGACGATGACCTACTCTCACATGGGGAAACCCCACACTACCATCGGCGATGCATCGTTTCACTGCTGAGTTCGGGATGGGATCAGGTGGTTCCAACGCTCTATGGTCGTCAAGAAATTCGGGTACCGAATCGTGGCCAGAGGGCCTCGCTTCAGCAAATTGGGTATGTGACAGCTTTCGGTGTTTTGTGAGCATCGAACTTTCGGTTCGTTTCGTCTTCACACACCGCAATCTGATGCTCTCTCGAGTAGTCAAATTGCTTGGGTGTTATATGGTCAAGCCTCACGGGCAATTAGTATTGGTTAGCTCAACGCCTCACAGCGCTTACACACCCAACCTATCAACGTCGTAGTCTTCGACGGCCCTTCAGGGAACTCAAGGTTCCAGTGAGATCTCATCTTGAGGCAAGTTTCCCGCTTAGATGCTTTCAGCGGTTATCTTTCCCGAACATAGCTACCCGGCAATGCCACTGGCGTGACAACCGGAACACCAGAGGTTCGTCCACTCCGGTCCTCTCGTACTAGGAGCAGCCCCTCTCAAATCTCAAACGTCCACGGCAGATAGGGACCGAACTGTCTCACGACGTTCTAAACCCAGCTCGCGTACCACTTTAAATGGCGAACAGCCATACCCTTGGGACCGGCTTCAGCCCCAGGATGTGATGAGCCGACATCGAGGTGCCAAACACCGCCGTCGATATGAACTCTTGGGCGGTATCAGCCTGTTATCCCCGGAGTACCTTTTATCCGTTGAGCGATGGCCCTTCCATACAGAACCACCGGATCACTAAGACCTACTTTCGTACCTGCTCGACGTGTCTGTCTCGCAGTCAAGCGCGCTTTTGCCTTTATACTCTACGACCGATTTCCGACCGGTCTGAGCGCACCTTCGTACTCCTCCGTTACTCTTTAGGAGGAGACCGCCCCAGTCAAACTACCCACCATACACTGTCCTCGATCCGGATAACGGACCTGAGTTAGAACCTCAAAGTTGCCAGGGTGGTATTTCAAGGATGGCTCCACGCGAACTGGCGTCCACGCTTCAAAGCCTCCCACCTATCCTACACAAGCAAATTCAAAGTCCAGTGCAAAGCTATAGTAAAGGTTCACGGGGTCTTTCCGTCTAGCCGCGGATACACTGCATCTTCACAGCGATTTCAATTTCACTGAGTCTCGGGTGGAGACAGCGCCGCCATCGTTACGCCATTCGTGCAGGTCGGAACTTACCCGACAAGGAATTTCGCTACCTTAGGACCGTTATAGTTACGGCCGCCGTTTACCGGGGCTTCGATCAAGAGCTTCGCGTTAGCTAACCCCATCAATTAACCTTCCGGCACCGGGCAGGCGTCACACCCTATACGTCCACTTTCGTGTTTGCAGAGTGCTGTGTTTTTAATAAACAGTCGCAGCGGCCTGGTATCTTCGACCGGCATGAGCTTACGGAGCAAGTCCTTCACCCTCACCGGCGCACCTTCTCCCGAAGTTACGGTGCCATTTTGCCTAGTTCCTTCACCCGAGTTCTCTCAAGCGCCTTGGTATTCTCTACCCAACCACCTGTGTCGGTTTGGGGTACGGTTCCTGGTTACCTGAAGCTTAGAAGCTTTTCTTGGAAGCATGGCATCAACCACTTCGTGTTCTAAAAGAACACTCGTCATCAGCTCTCGGCCTTAAGATCCCGGATTTACCTAAGATCTCAGCCTACCACCTTAAACTTGGACAACCAACGCCAAGCTGGCCTAGCCTTCTCCGTCCCTCCATCGCAATAACCAGAAGTACAGGAATATTAACCTGTTTTCCATCGACTACGCTTTTCAGCCTCGCCTTAGGGACCGACTAACCCTGCGTCGATTAACGTTGCGCAGGAAACCTTGGTCTTTCGGCGTGGGTGTTTTTCACACCCATTGTCGTTACTCATGTCAGCATTCGCACTTCTGATACCTCCAGCAAGCTTCTCAACTCACCTTCACAGGCTTACAGAACGCTCCTCTACCGCATCATCCGAAGATGATACCCGTAGCTTCGGTGTATGGTTTGAGCCCCGTTACATCTTCCGCGCAGGCCGACTCGACTAGTGAGCTATTACGCTTTCTTTAAAGGGTGGCTGCTTCTAAGCCAACCTCCTAGCTGTCTAAGCCTTCCCACATCGTTTCCCACTTAACCATAACTTTGGGACCTTAGCTGACGGTCTGGGTTGTTTCCCTTTTCACGACGGACGTTAGCACCCGCCGTGTGTCTCCCATGCTCGGCACTTGTAGGTATTCGGAGTTTGCATCGGTTTGGTAAGTCGGGATGACCCCCTAGCCGAAACAGTGCTCTACCCCCTACAGTGATACATGAGGCGCTACCTAAATAGCTTTCGAGGAGAACCAGCTATCTCCGAGCTTGATTAGCCTTTCACTCCGATCCACAGGTCATCCGCTAACTTTTCAACGGTAGTCGGTTCGGTCCTCCAGTTAGTGTTACCCAACCTTCAACCTGCCCATGGATAGATCGCCCGGTTTCGGGTCTATTCCCAGCGACTAGACGCCCTATTAAGACTCGCTTTCGCTACGCCTCCCCTATTCGGTTAAGCTCGCCACTGAAAATAAGTCGCTGACCCATTATACAAAAGGTACGCAGTCACAGAACAAAGTCTGCTCCCACTGCTTGTACGCATACGGTTTCAGGATCTATTTCACTCCCCTCTCCGGGGTTCTTTTCGCCTTTCCCTCACGGTACTAGTTCACTATCGGTCAGTCAGTAGTATTTAGCCTTGGAGGATGGTCCCCCCATATTCAGACAAAGTTTCTCGTGCTCCGTCCTACTCGATTTCATGACCAAGAGATTTTCGCGTACAGGGCTATCACCCACTATGGCCGCACTTTCCAGAGCGTTCCGCTAATCTCAAAGCCACTTAAGGGCTAGTCCCCGTTCGCTCGCCACTACTAAGGGAATCTCGGTTGATTTCTTTTCCTCAGGGTACTTAGATGTTTCAGTTCCCCTGGTTCGCCTCTTGCACCTATGTATTCAGTACAAGATAACCATCTTATGATGGCTGGGTTCCCCCATTCAGACATCTCCGGATCAAAGTCTGTTTGCCGACTCCCCGAAGCTTTTCGCAGGCTACCACGTCTTTCATCGCCTCTGACTGCCAAGGCATCCACCGTATGCGCTTCTTCACTTGACCATATAACCCCAAGCAATCTGGTTATACTGTGAAGACGACATTCGCCGAAAATTCGAATTTCTCAACTAAGAGAACTCACAAATTTTACCTTAGCCTGATCCGTTACCAGTGAAAGTAACGTTCAGTCTATCTTTCTATCACATACCCAAATTTTTAAAGAACGAACTAGTCAAAGACTAGAAATCAACATTCATCATCACAGCGATGGAATGCTCATTTCTAAGCTTTCAAACTTCAGAAGCAGTAGTGGTGGAGCCAAACGGGATCGAACCGTTGACCTCCTGCGTGCAAGGCAGGCGCTCTCCCAGCTGAGCTATGGCCCCGTATTTCTACAGGCGTTTCCCACACAAAATTGGTGGGTCTGGGCAGATTCGAACTGCCGACCTCACCCTTATCAGGGGTGCGCTCTAACCAACTGAGCTACAGACCCAATTTCGGGCTGCTTCTTTCGTCTTCTTCAATGAATCAAGCAATTCGTGTGGGAACTTATGGAGCAGCTGATGTCGTCGATTAAGGAGGTGATCCAGCCGCAGGTTCCCCTACGGCTACCTTGTTACGACTTCACCCCAGTCATGAATCACACCGTGGTAACCGTCCTCCCGAAGGTTAGACTAGCTACTTCTGGTGCAACCCACTCCCATGGTGTGACGGGCGGTGTGTACAAGGCCCGGGAACGTATTCACCGTGACATTCTGATTCACGATTACTAGCGATTCCGACTTCACGCAGTCGAGTTGCAGACTGCGATCCGGACTACGATCGGTTTTATGGGATTAGCTCCACCTCGCGGCTTGGCAACCCTTTGTACCGACCATTGTAGCACGTGTGTAGCCCAGGCCGTAAGGGCCATGATGACTTGACGTCATCCCCACCTTCCTCCGGTTTGTCACCGGCAGTCTCCTTAGAGTGCCCACCATAACGTGCTGGTAACTAAGGACAAGGGTTGCGCTCGTTACGGGACTTAACCCAACATCTCACGACACGAGCTGACGACAGCCATGCAGCACCTGTCTCAATGCTCCCGAAGGCACCAATCCATCTCTGGAAAGTTCATTGGATGTCAAGGCCTGGTAAGGTTCTTCGCGTTGCTTCGAATTAAACCACATGCTCCACCGCTTGTGCGGGCCCCCGTCAATTCATTTGAGTTTTAACCTTGCGGCCGTACTCCCCAGGCGGTCAACTTAATGCGTTAGCTGCGCCACTAAGAGCTCAAGGCTCCCAACGGCTAGTTGACATCGTTTACGGCGTGGACTACCAGGGTATCTAATCCTGTTTGCTCCCCACGCTTTCGCACCTCAGTGTCAGTATCAGTCCAGGTGGTCGCCTTCGCCACTGGTGTTCCTTCCTATATCTACGCATTTCACCGCTACACAGGAAATTCCACCACCCTCTACCATACTCTAGCTCGACAGTTTTGAATGCAGTTCCCAGGTTGAGCCCGGGGATTTCACATCCAACTTAACGAACCACCTACGCGCGCTTTACGCCCAGTAATTCCGATTAACGCTTGCACCCTCTGTATTACCGCGGCTGCTGGCACAGAGTTAGCCGGTGCTTATTCTGTCGGTAACGTCAAAATTGCAGAGTATTAATCTACAACCCTTCCTCCCAACTTAAAGTGCTTTACAATCCGAAGACCTTCTTCACACACGCGGCATGGCTGGATCAGGCTTTCGCCCATTGTCCAATATTCCCCACTGCTGCCTCCCGTAGGAGTCTGGACCGTGCCTCAGTTCCAGTGTGACTGATCATCCTCTCAGACCAGTTACGGATCGTCGCCTTGGTGAGCCATTACCTCACCAACTAGCTAATCCGACCTAGGCTCATCTGATAGCGCAAGGCCCGAAGGTCCCCTGCTTTCTCCCGTAGGACGTATGCGGTATTAGCGTTCCTTTCGAAACGTTGTCCCCCACTACCAGGCAGATTCCTAGGCATTACTCACCCGTCCGCCGCTGAATCCAGGAGCAAGCTCCTCTCATCCGCTCGACTTGCATGTGTTAGGCCTGCCGCCAGCGTTCAATCTGAGCCATGATCAAACTCTTCAGTTCAAACATCTTTGGGTTTTTAAGAAACCCTAAACTTGGCTCAGCAATCGTTGGTTACATCTTTGATTTCTCGCGGAGTAACTTGTGATGCTGATAATCTTGTTGACTATCAGTCTGACCCCACAAGCACCCACACGAATTGCTTGATTCAGTTGTTAAAGAGCGGTTGGTTAAGATCTTTCGTCTCAACCGAGGCGCGCATTCTACAGCAGCCTCATTTGCTGTCAAGTGATTATTTTCAGAAGTTTTCGAAGAATTCTTCAACAACTTCAACCACTTGCGCTTCCGATCTCTCGTCAGCGGGAGGCGAATTCTACAGCGTTACACGCTGCTGTCAACACCTCTTTTTCAACTTCCTTCTGGCTTCGATGAACTGAAGCAACCTGCCGCCGAAACCTACATAACTCATTGAATCTCAAGGAGTTTTCCGTTTCGACTGCGCCGGAAGTGGGGCGAATTATAGACATCTGAAATTCGCCGTCAACTGTTAATTGCGCTTTTCTATCGATCCAAGGAAAAAGCATTCTTCTATATAGACGTAACTCGATCGAATGCGCAGTATATTGCCCAACACTAATAAAAATGCCCTGCTCTCACCTTGGACGATGCCACGTAATGAATGACCAGCCACGCTCCCTTGCCTCAATGCTGTTCCCGGTTGGCTTGCTATTAATAGCCATGGCGTCGATCCAGTCAGGAGCGTCTCTGGCCAAAAGCATGTTCCCCATCGTTGGCGCTCAGGGAACCACCACGCTGCGCCTGATCTTCGCCAGCGTGATCATGCTGTTAATCCTGCGTCCATGGCGCGCCAGGCTGACCGCCAGATCACTGCGCACAGTCATCGTGTACGGCATGGCATTGGGCGGCATGAATTTCCTCTTCTATATGTCATTACGCACGGTGCCGTTGGGAATTGCCGTCGCCCTCGAATTTACCGGGCCACTGGCCGTCGCCATCTATTCTTCCCGCCGCGCCATCGACTTTCTCTGGATTGCCCTGGCCGCCGCCGGCTTGATGTTGCTGATTCCAACAGGCGCAACCAGCGCCGGAATCGATCTGGTAGGCGCCGGGTATGCACTGGGAGCGGGTGTCTGCTGGGCGCTATACATCCTGTTTGGTCAGAAGGCCGGCGCCGATAACGGTGTAACGACGGCAGCTTTGGGGGTAATGATCGCGGCGTTATTCGTGGCCCCTATCGGCATCGTGCATGCAGGTGCAGCCCTGTTGACCCCTTCGTTGATCCCGATTGCCATCGGTGTGGCCATCCTGTCCACCGCCCTGCCCTATACACTGGAGATGGTCGCCCTCACCCGCCTCCCGGCACGCACCTTCGGCACATTGATGAGTATCGAACCGGCCTTCGGAGCCCTGTCGGGCCTGTTGTTCCTGCATGAATTCCTCACACTGTCACAATGGATGGCGATCCTGTGCATTATTCTGGCATCCGTCGGCGCAACCATGACCATGGGGAGTGCTGCGAAACCCGCAATCGCGGCTGATTGAAAGAGGATATGACGAAGGTCTGGCAATTGGCGCGCATTTAGGCCATGTTTAGACCTGTAACCCAATGCCAGACATGGATTTTTTCGGACAGGGATTTCAAAACGCTTAGAGCGCAAGCGAACACAGGCAAACCCGAGCGTCAGACTCGTGGCCGCTATAAGGACGGTAATGAAACGAATTTTGATACTGATCGCCATTCTGGCTGTTGCAGGTTGTGCGGCGACTTCGGAAACTCAGGTAAAACGCGGAAAAAAAGGGCTGCACATCAACTGCTCCGGGCTATCGTCCTCCTGGGACAAGTGCTACGCCAGTGCCGCCAATGCCTGCTTGCCGAAAGGGTACAAGGTCATCGCAAAATCCGGTGACGCCGTGGAAGAACCCGGCGATTACCCGTTCGGTCTCAATCCTGCGGGCTACACCAGCCGCAGCATGATTGTCATCTGTAAATAGATCAGCGTTGGCCGGCAATCTGCCGGCCGATCTCTTCATGGCTGGACTTCAGCACCGCTTGCTGAACGTCCGGCGTGGCCAACATGCGCGCCACCACCAACGCCCCGACGCATTGCGACAGTACCGACCACGCCAGGGTCTCGCTTTCAAGTATCTGTGCCCAACGCTGCTGAAGCCGGCAAATCCACAGCTCGGCTTGCTCGCGCACCTGAACATCCGATCGGGCAATTTCTGCGCCCAGCGCCGGCAACGCGCAACCGGCCTCAGGTTGCTCTACGTGGGCCATGCTCAGGTAGTGCTTGAGACAGCGCTCCATTCGCTGACGATCCTGCGTGCCCTCCCCGCCCAATCGTTCAAGGCTTTGACCCAACTCGCGCTCGACGATGGCAGTGAATAACGCATCTTTTGACGAGAAATGGCTGTAGAACGCCGCACCGCTCAATCCGATAGCCTTCATCAAACCATCAACGCCCACCGTGGAAAAACCGGAGCGCTTTGCTGACAGCGCGCTGCTCTGCAGCAGCTTTTTCCGGGTTTCCAGCTTGTGACTGGCGGAGTAACGCATGTGTTTGCCCTCGAATCGACTGCCTTGACGTTGCCTGGATCCTAGCATAACGTTCGTTCACTTAACGATCGTTTAATAAAGGGACTCACCCATGAACAACAAGAAGGTCGTATTGGTTGTCGGCGCCGGTGATGCCACGGGCGGAGCGATTGCCAAGCGTTTTGCCAGTGAGGGATTCATCGCCTGCGTGACGCGGCGCAGCGCCGACAAATTGCAACCGCTGGTGGACGCGATCAAGGCTGAAGGCGGCGAAGCCCATGGCTTTGCCTGCGATGCGCGCAAGGAAGAAGACGTCATCGCCCTGATTGAAGACATCGAAACCCGTCTGGGGCCGATCGAAGCCTTTGTGTTCAATATCGGCGCCAACGTGCCGTGCAGCATTCTTGAAGAAACCGCGCGCAAGTATTTCAAGATTTGGGAAATGGCCTGCTTCTCAGGCTTCCTCAATGCTCGTGAAGTGGCCAAACGCATGGTCACTCGTCAACGCGGCACGATTCTCTTCACCGGTGCCACCGCCGGACTTCGCGGCGCTTCCGGATTCGCCGCATTTGCCGGTGCCAAGCACGGCATTCGCGCACTGGCGCAAAGCATGGCGCGGGAACTAGGGCCGATGAACATCCACGTCGCCCATGTGGTGGTCGATGGTGCGATCGACACCGATTTCATTCGCAACAGTTTCCCCGAGAAGTACGCGACCAAAGAACAGGATGGCATCCTCAATCCCGAGCACATCGCCGAGAACTACTGGTATCTGCACAGTCAGCCACGGGACGCCTGGACGTTCGAGCTGGACCTGCGTCCCTGGAACGAACGCTGGTAAGCCCCCCCCCGCCATAACAATAACGACAGAGACGCGAAAATGACGAAAACCGTGGAGTTCTATTTCGACCTCGGCAGCCCTGCCACCTATCTGGCCTACACCCAACTGCCGAAGATTTGCGCGCAGACGAACAGTGAGCTGCTCTACACCCCGATGCTGCTCGGTGGCGTCTTCAAGGCAACCGGCAACGCATCACCGGCAATGATTCCGGCGAAGGGTCGGTACATGTTTGAGGATCTGGATCGCTACGCGAAACGCTACGGGGTGCCGCTGACATTCAATCCGCATTTCCCGATCAACACATTGATGTTGATGCGTGCCGTCACTGGCATCCAGTTGCGCCAGCCAGAACGCTTTCAGGCGTTTATCGATTGTCTGTTCACGGCGCTATGGGTTGAAGGACGCAGCCTCGACGAGCCCGCGACTGTCGCCGCTGTGCTGAGCGAATACGGTTTCGATCCGCAGGAAGTACTGGCGCTGAGCAACGATGAATCTGTCAAGGCAGCGCTTAAGGAGAACACCGAAACCGCGGTTAAACGTGGTGTATTCGGAGCACCCAGTATGTTTATCGGCAATCAGCTGTTCTTTGGCCAGGATCGGCTCGACTTCGTTGAGCAAGCCTTGCGCCAAGGCTAAGCGATCATTCAGGCGCTGAACACAGCGCCTGAATTCCGACCGATCAGATAGCCGCAGTCCGGGTGTTCAGCCATTCCAGCGCCGCACCCTCAAGCAATGGACTCAAGCGCTCACGCACTTGCGCGTGGTAAGCATTGAACCACTGCTTCTCTTCCTCAGTCAGCAGCGCGGGCAGCAGGCAACGCGTGTCGATCGGGCACAGCGTCAAGGTTTCAAACTTGAGGAATTCACCGAATTCGCTGCTGCCCGCTTCGCGGTTCATTGCCAGGTTCTCGATACGCACACCCCAACGGCCCGGACGGTAGGTGCCGGGCTCGATCGAAGTGATCATCCCAGGCTGCATGGCCGTCTGCGGTGCAGGCGCGGCCTGATACGCAATCACCTGTGGACCTTCATGGACGTTGAGGAAGTAGCCAACGCCATGACCGGTGCCGTGACCGTAATCCACGCTGTCGGCCCAGATCGGCGCGCGGGCAATGGCATCCAGCAGTGGTGACAGAATGCCTTTCGGGAACTGCGCGCGCGACAGCGCAATCACGCCTTTCAACACGCGCGTGCAATCGCGCTTCTGCTCTTCGGTCGGCGTACCGACGGGCACCATTCGCGTGATATCCGTGGTGCCGCCCAGGTATTGACCGCCCGAGTCGATCAGCAGCAGGCCGTCGCCTTCGATCACCGCGTGTTCTTCTTCGGTGGCGTGGTAATGCGGCATCGCGCCGTTGGCGTTGAACGCGGCGATGGTGTTGAAACTCAGCGACACATAATCCGGACGACGCTCACGGGCAGCGGTGAGCTTTTCGTCGATGGTCAACTCGGTAATTCGCTCACGCCCCCAGGCAGATTCCAGCCAGGCGAAGAATTCGCACAGCGCCGCACCGTCCTGCTCCATGGCTTTGCGGATGTGCCGGGCATCGGCTTCACTTTTCTGCGACTTGGCCAACGTAGTCGGGTTCAAGCCTTCAACCAGTTTCACGCCGCTGTCGAGGTTATCCAGCAAACCACTGGTCACTCGCGCCGGGTCGACCAGCAGGCTCGCACCCTTCGGTACGGCACGCAGGGCATCGGCGACTTCGCTGTAGTCGCGCAGCGTCACGCCATCCTGTTCCAGTACCGCGCGTAAATCCGCGTCGACTTTGCTCAGCGCCACGAACAATGTGGCCCGCTGTTGATCGATCAACGCAAACGAAACAAACACCGGGTTGAACGACACATCGCCGCCACGCAGATTGAACAGCCAGGCAATGTCGTCGAGGGTGGCGATGAAGTGCCAGTCGGCCCCGCGTTCCTGCAAGGTTTCGCGCAGTTTGGCCAGTTTTTCGCCACGGCTGACGGTCGCTTGCGGCGGCAGATGCTGATAGATCGGTGCATTCGGCAGGCTCGGGCGATCGCTCCAGACTTCCTGCAGCAGATCGATGTCGGTACGCAGACGCGCACCGCGTGCCTCCAGCTTGCTGCTCAGTGTCCGCGCCGAAGCCACGGCCATGACCGCACCGTCAACCGCGACCACACCACCTTGCGGTGTCTGCTCGGCCAGCCAGTCCAGCGGACTCGGTTGACCGGGTTGCAACTTGACCAGTTCGATGCCGCTGCCCTTGAGTTCCTTGCTCGCCTGCTCCCAGTAACGACTGTCGGCCCAGACGCCGGCGAAATCAGCGGTGACGATCAATGTCCCGACCGAACCATGGAAGCCCGACAACCACTGCCGGCCCTGCCAGTAACCCGGCAGATATTCCGACAGATGCGGGTCGGCGGACGGCACCAACAGCGCATGAATGCCTTCGCGGCGCATCAGTTCACGGGTGTGCGCCAGGCGCTGGGGCACCGATCCTTCGGTCGAGGTCTGGGTACTCATCATGTCTCCTGCTAATCACTTCATCGTTATTGTTCGTAGCCGTGAGGTCGGCTCGTTTAAAGCCCTGTCGTCCAAAATGCCGGAGCACTGGCGCAGGCGGTCTTGATCAGTTGAACAGCCTTGTCGATATCTTCGGCGGTGGTAAAACGGCCGAGGCTCAAGCGAATGGTGCGACCTGCCAGATGCGCGTCATGCCCCAACGCCAACAGCACGTGGGACGGCGCGTTACTCGCCGAATTGCAGGCCGAGGTCGCGGAAAAGGCGATCGAATGGCTCAAGACCGCGCTGTTGAATTCGCCTTCGCTGAAGGTCAGGCTCAAAGTGTGCGGAATGCGCGCAGTGGCGCAGCCATTGAGGCGCACGCCCGGCAGGCTGAGCAGTTGTTCGAGCAGGCGTTCACGCAGCGCGACGATGGATTGTTTCTCGGCCTCGAAGGCCTCGGCGGCCAAGGCAAACGCGGCGCCCATGCCGGCAATCTGATGAGTCGCCAGGGTCCCGGAGCGCAAACCACCTTCGTGTCCGCCACCGTGAATCTGCGCCTGTAAACGCTGCTGCGCCCGTGGGCCGACGTACAACGCGCCGATGCCTTTGGGACCGTAAAGTTTGTGCGCCGAAAACGACATCAAATCCACCGGCCACTGCGCCAGATCGATTGCCACTTTACCGGCGCCTTGCGCCGCGTCGACATGGAACAGCGCCTCTCGACTGCGCACCACTTCGCCAATTGCTTGAACATCATTGACGGTGCCCAACTCGTTGTTCACCAGCATCAGCGACACCAGAAAGGTGTCGTCGCGCATGGCTTCGCTGACCGCTTGCGGCGTGATCAGGCCGTCGACGTCCGGCACCAGATAGGTCACGGCGATGCCGGCGTCCTGCAATTGGCGGGCGGTATCGAGGATGGCTTTGTGTTCAATCTGACTGGTAATGATGTGGCCGCCAGCAATCCCGCGCGCTTGGGCTACACCTTTAAGGGCGAGGTTGTTGGACTCGGTGGCACCGGAGGTCCAGACGATCTGTTCGGCCTGAGCGCCGACCAGTTCGGCGACCTGTTGGCGGGCCTGCTCGACCGTGTGCCGGGCCTGCTGGCCGAACGCGTGGGAGCTGGAAGCCGGGTTGCCGAAGTTACCGTGAAACCCCAGACACTCGATCATCACCTGGATGACCCGCTCGTCCACCGGGGTGGTGGCGGCGTAATCGAAATACAACGGACGTGTGTTCATAAAAGACTCGCAGAGCGTGTTCCGGGATCAGGAGGCTCGTGTCTGCAAACGGCACTGCGCAGCCTTGTGAGCTGCGCGTCGGTTCGAGAGCGTCATCAATACCTGATCGGATGCCGTTAAAGAAGAACAACTTCATTCAAAGTGCGTAGGAACGCTCCTGAAGTCGAGCTTAACAGGCATCCGGCCTGCGGTTGAAGCGATGCGTCAGCTAAAGCTTTCGAGAAGTAACGGGTACAGCGAAATCACCAGCAATGCGGCCATGCCCCAGTTGAACACGCGCAACCAGCGCGGATCCTTCAGCACATTGCGCAACAACGTACCGCAGGCCGCCCAGACGCCGACGCTCGGCAGGTTAATGATGGCGAATACCGCAGCAATCACTACGACATTGGTGAAATAACCCTGCATCGGCGTGTAGGTGCTGATAGCGCCGATGGCCATGATCCACGCCTTGGGATTGACCCACTGAAACGCGGCCGCGCCCAGATAGCTGATCGGCTTCGCCTCGCCTTCGGCACTGTCACCGACCGGTCCCGAGTGAGCGATTTTCCACGCCAGATACAGCAGATACGCCGCGCCGACATAGCGCAGAACCGTATAGAGAATTGGATAGCTCTGAAACACCGCACCCAGGCCAAAGCCCACGGCCACGACCAGAACGAAGAAGCCGCAAGTGATCCCGAGCATGTGCGGGATGGTGCGGTTAAAGCCGAAATTCACCCCCGATGCCAGCAACATGGTGTTGTTCGGCCCCGGCGTGATCGAGGTGACAAGAGCAAACAGGGCAAAGCCCAACAGCAGATCAAGCGAGAGGTTCATGGCAGGCAGTCCATCCGGGTCATTCAGGTGTTGACCCTATCCCACGCCGCCCGGCAAGCCCACGGACAGTTGGGTAAAACTTCAAGCAGTACAGTTTGTTTTCAGCTTGGGCGACCGTGCAGCTGTACGGCACGTTCGGCACTCATTTCTGCTTTCTTGTCGAACTGCGACTGACCGAGCAGGCGGGCTTTTTTCGCGTGGTATTCGTCGAAGGACAAGCCGCTGCGGTTCAGCGCTTCCATCGCCAATTCGCGGGATTCTTCATCGGTGTAAGGGCGCAATTCCGGCGAAACGTGTCCGGCACAGCCGGCGAGCACGGAGACAGCGAGCAACAAGGAGAGCGTCAATAAACGATTCATGGGGGCGTCCTGGCGAGCAATGGGGAGTCGATGGACAAAGGCTACGCCCGGGCACGCTCGCGCAGAAATCAACGCTCTCAATAGTGGCTATCAGGAAATCGACAGCCGTCGCCGCATATCTCTTAACGATCTATAAATATCGATTAACGTTCTTTTACGGAATAACAAACAGCCTTTATAACTCTCGCCATGCGCTCACCACTGTTGCTCCAGCAACTGTTGCTCAGCCAACACCGATTCAACAAAGCGACCTGCTACTCACAGGGACGACAACCGCCCTTAAGCTCAACGCCTTGTAAACCGGGGCTTGCAGGAATTGGTACAGCGCTTGCTCTGACCCGGTGACTCACTCACTGCTCGCTGAGCAACTGTTGAAAAAAGGAACTGATCATGTCGCGTCCCCTGAAAGTTGTCGCCCTCTCCGGCGGCACCTGGCGTCCGTCCCGTACCCTGGTGCTGACCCAAGCCTTGCTCGCCGAACTGGCCGGGCACTTGAGCATCGAAAGCCATGTGATCGAACTCGGTGATATCGCCCGTCCGCTCGGCGGCGCGCTGTCGCGTCAGGAACTCAGTGCAGAGGTTGAAGCCGAGCTGCAGGCCATCGAACAAGCCGATCTGCTGATCGTCGCCGCACCGGTTTATCGCGGTTCTTACCCGGGTCTGCTCAAGCACTTGTTCGACCTGATCGACCTCAACGCCCTGATCGACACGCCGGTACTGCTCGCCGCTACCGGCGGCAGCGAACGCCATGCGCTGGTCCTCGATCACCAATTGCGCCCGCTGTTCAGCTTCTTCCAGGCCATGACCTTGCCAATCGGCGTATACGCCACCGAAGCCGACTTCGCCGATTACCAGATCACCAGCGAACTGTTGAAGGCGCGCATTCGCCTGGCCGCCGAACGCGCCGCGCCGTTGTTCGCCACACAAATCAAACCCTTGCTGAAAATCGCCTGAGGAGCCATTCATGGATGTTTTCTGGTTCCTGCCAACCCACGGTGATGGCCACTATCTGGGCACCACCCAAGGGGCGCGCCCGGTCACTCTCAACTATCTGAAACAAGTGGCGCAGGCTGCTGACAGCCTTGGCTATCACGGCGTACTGATTCCCACCGGGCGTTCCTGCGAAGACTCGTGGGTGATCGCCTCGGCACTGGTGCCGTTGACCGAACGCTTGCGTTATCTGGTGGCGATTCGACCCGGGATCATTTCTCCGACGGTTTCGGCGCGCATGGCCGCCACGCTGGATCGTCTGTCCAACGGGCGTTTGCTGATCAACGTGGTGACCGGCGGCGATCCGGATGAAAACCGAGGCGACGGCAGTTTCCTCAGCCACGCCGAGCGCTATGAAGTCACCGATGAATTCCTGAAGATCTGGCGTCGGGTGCTGCAAGGCGAGGCAGTAGATTTCGACGGCAAGCATCTGCAGGTACAAAACGCCAAGGCGTTGTACCCACCGGTGCAGAAGCCCTATCCGCCGCTGTACTTCGGTGGCTCCTCCGATGCGGCGCATGATCTGGCCGCCGAACAAGTCGATGTCTATCTGACCTGGGGCGAACCACCCGCCGCCGTCGCGGAAAAACTCGCCGACGTGCGCGAACGCGCGGCGCGGCATGGGCGCAAGGTGAAGTTCGGCATCCGCCTGCATGTGATCGTGCGCGAGACCGCCGAAGAGGCGTGGAAAGCCGCAGACAAACTGATCGAACACATCAGCGACGAGACCATTGAGGCGGCACAGAAATCCTTCTCACGGTTCGACTCCGAAGGTCAGCGGCGCATGGCCGCGTTGCACGATGGTCGTCGCGATAACCTCGAAATTGCCCCCAATCTGTGGGCCGGCGTCGGTCTGGTGCGCGGCGGTGCCGGTACGGCATTGGTCGGCGATCCGCAGCAGGTCGCGGCACGGATCAAGGAATACGCGGACCTGGGCATCGAGAGTTTCATCTTCTCCGGTTATCCGCACCTGGAAGAGGCTTACCGCTTTGCCGAGCTGGTGTTCCCGCTGCTGCCCGAGCCTTACGCGAGTCTGGCCGGGCGTGGCGTGACCAATCTGACCGGGCCGTTTGGCGAAATGATTGCCAACGACGTGTTGCCCGGCAAAGCCTCGGCATAAACCGAATCCCCTGTGTAGGAGCTGCCGCAGGCTGCTCCTACACGGGATGAGTGAATTCAGGAGTGTTGGTGTGACCGCCAAACCGCAAAGTACTTTGTTATCCCCGCTGCAGACTGCCCGCCAACTGGCCGCCGAGTTTGCCCTGACCGCCGTCGAACGCGACGAACGCGGCGGCACGCCGAAAACCGAGCGCGATGCCCTGCGCGACAGCGGCCTGCTGGCCCTGAGCATTCCCACCCGCTACGGCGGCCTCGGCGCGAGCTGGAGCGAAACCCTGCAAGTCGTTCGCGAGTTCGCCAAGGTCGATAGCTCGATCGCCCACGTGTTCGGTTTTCATCATTTGATGCTCGCCACCGTACGCCTGTTTTCCCGGCCCGAACAATGGCAGCCGTGGTTCGAACAGACCGCGCGGCAGAACTGGTTCTGGGGCAACGCGCTCAATCCGCTCGACACCCGCACCGTGGTCAAGGATCTCGGTGGCTGGCGCGAATTTTCCGGGAAGAAAAGCTTCTGTTCCGGTGCCAGCGACTCGCAAATGCTGATCGCTTCAGCCGTCGATGAAAGCGCGGGTGGCAAGTTGCTGATCGCAGCGATTCCCAGCGGCCGCAGTGGCATCACCCTGCACAACGACTGGAACAACATCGGCCAGCGCCAGACCGACAGCGGCAGCGCCACGTTTGAACGGGTGCGCGTCGAAGAGTCGGAACTGCTGCTCGATCCCGGTCCGCTGAGCACACCGTTCGCTTGCTTGCGACCGTTGATTGCGCAACTGACCTTCACGCATATGTTTCTCGGGATTGCCGAAGGCGCCTTTGAAGAAGCGCGGCACTACACCCTCAGTGAAACCCGCCTCTGGCACAAATCCACGGCGCGCGATGTGCGTGAAGATCCGTACGTGCTCGCCCATTACGGCGAGTTCTGGGTGGCGCTGGAAGGCATTCGTCTGTTGGTCGAACGCGCGGCGACGTTGCTCGACGAGGCCTGGGCCAAGGGGCCGAATCTCAGCGCCGAAGAGCGCGGTCATGTCGCCACCGCGATTGCCACCGCCAAAGTCGCCGCCAGCCGCCAAGGCCTGGAAATCTGCAGCCGTTTGTTCGAAGTGACCGGCGCGCGTTCGACCCACGCCTCCCTGCGCCTCGACCGCCACTGGCGCAACCTGCGCACGCAAACCCTGCACGACCCGCTGGACTACAAACTCCATGAGTTGGGCGACTGGGCGCTGAATCAGTCGCTGCCGGTGCCAACCTTCTATTCCTGACCTGCCTGCATTTGAACTAAAAAGAAGGACGAGCCCATGCAACTGCTGACCCTACCGCCCTCCCCCGCGCTCGCCACGTCGATCCGCGCCACCGCGCAGGTGTTCGAAGACCCGAAGTCCCAGGCCCTGCTCGCGCATTTGCAACAGGTCGCACCCAGTGAAGCGAGTGTGCTGATCATCGGCGAGACCGGAACTGGCAAAGAACTGGTGGCGCGGCATATTCATAACCTCAGCCACCGTCGTCATCGGCCGTTTATCGCGGTCAATTGCGGGGCGTTTTCCGAATCGCTGGTGGAAGCGGAATTGTTCGGTCATGAAAAAGGCGCGTTCACCGGTGCGCTGAGCGCCAAGGCCGGATGGTTCGAGGAAGCGGATGGCGGCACCTTGTTTCTCGATGAGATCGGCGATCTGCCGATGGCGATTCAGGTGAAGTTGCTGCGGGTTTTGCAGGAGCGCGAAGTGGTGCGACTGGGCTCGCGCAAAAGCATTGCCATCGATGTGCGGGTGCTGGCAGCGACCAATGTGCAGCTGGAAAAAGCCATCAATGCCGGCAATTTCCGCGAGGATCTGTACTACCGCCTCAATGTGGTCAATCTGGAACTGAGTCCGTTGCGCGACCGTCCCGGCGATATCCTGCCGCTCACCCGACATTTCATCGAGGCCTACAGCCAGCGCCTCGGTTATGGCCGTGTCAGCATCAGCCCCGGCGCCGAGCACAAGCTACGTGCTTATAGTTGGCCGGGCAATATTCGTGAGCTGGAAAACGTTATCCACCACACCCTGCTGATCTGCCGCAACGGCGTGATCGAACGCGATGATTTGCGTCTGTCGAACCTGCGTATCGATCGCCCGGACGATCATCACAGCAGTGCCGATGACTCACCGGAGGCGTTGCTGGAACAGGCCTTTCAAAAACTGTTCGCGCAACAGGCCGGCGCTTTGCACGAAAAAGTCGAAGACGCCCTGCTGCGCGCGGCCTATCGCTTTTGCCATTACAACCAGGTCCACACCGCAGCGCTGCTCGGTCTGAGCCGCAACGTCACCCGCACGCGACTGATCAAGATTGGCGAACTGGCGGTGAACAAGCGGCGAGTGACCGATAACTTGCAGGGCGAGCGCTTGCTCCAGTTATCGATCTAGCCGACCAGACTGCAGTGCAGCGCATCGTCGTGACTGCGGGCGATGCTGCTGAGCACCTGAAACGAATTGAAGGTGATGGTTCTCGCCTGATGGGTGTGAATCAGTTGCCAGAAATCCTGCTCGCCACTCTCGAAGCTGCGAAACGCCGCCTCACCCGCCTCGCGGGATTGCCATTGCAAAAAACTCAACACGCGCCGGCCATCATCGCTGGCCTGCACGCTGGCGCTGAGAAAACCTGCATAGCGTTGAGCCAGGCGCTCGGTCTGTCTCGATAACGCAGTGACCAGGGCTGGCTGCTGACGCGGTTCTATCTCGAATTCGATCAACTGGGTGAAGCTGCGGTTTTTCGCTGATGCTTGCATGAAAGTCCCCACTTATCGGTCAGACGAATCTTGCGACTCGAAGGCCTGCAGGGTAAAACCTCCAGTTAAGTCAAGGTCAAGAGCATTTTTTGCAATGATCACCAAGGAAAACCTGCACAAGCAACTCACGGTCGGCGAAGTCGCGGCGCGCAGCGGCGTGGCGGTCACTGCCCTGCACTTTTATGAATCCAAAGGCCTGATCAAGAGCCAGCGCAATGCTGGCAACCAGCGCCGCTATCCGCGCGAAGTGCTGCGTCGGGTAGCGTTGATCAAAGTCGCCCAGCGCCTGGGGATTCCATTGGCGGAGATTGGCGAAGCACTGAAAATCCTGCCGGACGATCGTGCACCCAGCGCGGCGGACTGGAAAATTCTCTCGCAGCAATGGCGCCAGGAGCTGGATGAACGGATCGAACAACTGACGCTGCTGCGCGACCGGCTCAATGGCTGTATCGGTTGTGGCTGTTTGTCGATGGAGGCCTGTCCGCTGCGAAATCAGGGCGATGTGCTGGCAGAACAGGGGCCGGGGCCGCACTTTCCAATGGATTGACTGCTCGTCGGGCAAAAATCTGCACGGCGAGGACAGTTCTATAGTGAATCTTCCACAAATCCAGTGGAGTCCTGTCCCATAGAACAACAATTCAGGGAGAACGTCATGAGCGTCAAACCCATTCCCGAGGGGTATCACAGCATTACCCCGTATCTCGGCATCCACAAAGCGGCCGAGGCCATCGATTTCTATAAAAAAGCCTTCGGCGCCACCGAGGTCATGCGTCTGGCCATGCCTGACGGCGGCATTGGCCACGCCGAGCTGCGCATCGGCGACAGTGCGATCATGCTCGGTTCACCGTGCGATCAGGGGCCGTTGAGCAATCCGGATAACGCCGTGTCAGTTGGTTTGCATTTGTATGTGACTGATGTCGACAAATCGTTTCAACGAGCGGTGGATGCCGGGGCGACGGCGGTGTCCGAGGTCAAGGATCAGTTTTATGGTGATCGCAGCGGGACGTTGAAGGATCCGTATGGGCATCTGTGGTTTCTGGCCACGCGCAAGGAGGATCTGACCGAGGAACAGATCAAGCAGCGGGCGATGGAGATGTTTCAGCAGGGTTGAGCATTTCAGTGTCTGCAATGGTGCTATCGCGAGCAGGCTCACTCTTACAGGGGAACGCATTCCAACTGTAGGAGTGAGCCTGCTCGCGATGAGGCCATAACTATCAACACCCATCACACTTCATGAACCCGCCCACCACGCTTTGCCCCTTGTCCCGAACGCCGGACGATTTCAGGATGCATCCAACAAGCCCCCTGAAAAAGGATCAGCCCGATGTTTGCCGGATTCCTCAAAGACCAGCGTCACGTCAACGGCGTCGACATTGTCTACCGCCTCGGCGGCAGCGGGCCGGGCCTGCTGCTGTTGCACGGGCACCCGCAGACCCACGTGATCTGGCACAAGATTGCCGAACAACTGGCCGAACATTTCACCGTGGTCGCTGCCGACCTGCGCGGTTACGGCGACAGCGCTCGCCCGATCGCGGATGACCTGCACGCCAATTACTCGAAACGCGAAATGGCCCGCGACAATGTCGAGCTGATGCACTCGCTGGGCTTCGAGCAGTTCTCGATTCTCGCCCACGACCGTGGTGCACGGGTTGCCCACCGCCTGGCGCTCGATCACCCCGCCGCCGTGCAGCGCATGATGCTGCTCGACATCGCGCCGACCCTGTCGATGTACGCGCAAACCAACGAAACCTTCGCCCGCGCCTACTGGCACTGGTTTTTCCTGATCCGCCCGGCGCCGCTGCCGGAAACCTTGCTCGAAGCCGATCCCGAAGCGTATTTACGCAGCGTGATGGGCAGTCGCAGCGCCGGGCTCAAGCCGTTTACCGACGCAGCCTTCGGCGAATACCTGCGCAGCCTGCGCCAACCGGGCAGCGCCCGTGGCATCTGCGAAGACTATCGCGCCAGCGCCGGCATCGATCTTGAGCACGACCGCGCCGACATCGCCGCCGGGAATCATCTTGATCTGCCGCTGCGCGTGTTGTGGGGAGCTGAAGGCACGGTCGGACGCTGCTTCGATCCGCTCAAGGAATGGCAACAAGTGGCGACCGACGTCAGCGGTCAGGCATTGCCCGCCGGCCATTACATTGCCGAAGAAGTCCCGGAACTGTTGCTTGCCGAAGCACTGGCCTTTTTGCGCTGAGCCGAGCCGCCGGATCTCAGTGCTATGCTGGCGGCTTCTGCCGCCAGTGTTCGTTTTCACATGTCCCAGAAGAAAGACCCCGTGCCCCTGCCCGAAGACCTGCGTGTGTTGCTCACCGTGATCCGCAAGAACGGCTTTGCCGCCGCAGCGGATGAATTGGGCCTGTCACCGGCCTATGTCAGCAAACGCATCCAGATTCTTGAAACCACCCTGGGCACTCGCCTGCTGCACCGCACCAGCCGGCGCGTCTCGCTGACCGAGGACGGTGAACGGGTGCAGCGCTGGGCATTACGCATTCTCGATGATTTCCAGCAACTGCACGACGAACTCTGCGACGCCCACGACAGCCCGCGTGGGCGTTTGCACATCTGCAGCAGTTTCGGTTTCGGTCGCAATCACGTAGCGCCGGCGGTGTCGTTGCTGGCCGAACGTTATCCAGATCTGGAGATTCGCCTCGACCTGTTTGACCGGGTGGTGGACATCATCAACGAAGGCTTCGACCTGGAGGTCCGCGTCGGCGATGACATTCCCGGCCAGCACATTGGTCGGCGTCTGGTCAGCAATCGGCGCGTGCTGTGTGCCGCCCCCGGCTATCTGCAACGTCGCGGTACGCCGCAAACCCTGGACGAACTGCAACAGCACGACTGTCTGGTGATCAAAGAGCGCGACAACGCCTTCGGCATCTGGAATCTGGATCGCGATGCCGGGCAAGAGAGCGTGCGCGTCAGTGGGCCGTTGTCGTCAAACAACGGTGAGATTGTTTTGCAGTGGGCACTGGATGGCCGTGGGGTGTTGTTGCGCTCGTTGTGGGATGTGAAGCCGTTGCTGGAGCAAGGACGCTTGGTGCAGGTACTGGACGATTACAGCCAGAGCGCCAATGTCTGGGCGGTGTACCCGACGCGGCTGGCGCATTCCGGGAAGTTGCGCGCGTGTGTGGAGTTTTTGCAGGAGCATTTCAAAGGCTTGTCTGTTTAGAGGATCAAAAGATCGCAGCCTGCGGCAGCTCCTACAGGGCAATGTGTTCCATGCAGGAGCTGCCGCAGGCTGCGATCTTTTTTGTCAGGACAACCAGGGATTATTGGCCAGGTGTTGGCGTTCGAAGGCTTTGATCTGTTCACGCCTTTGCAAGGTGCTGCCGATGGCATCCAAGCCGAGCAGCAACGCGGTTTTGCGCAGGGTATCGATCTGGAACTCGATCACCGTGCCATCCGCCAAACCAATCTGCTGCGCCTGTAGATCAATGCTGATCCGCGCCGTTTCCGGCTGACCAACCAACTGCCCAATGCGCTGCACCTGCGCCTCTTCCAGCGTGATCAACAACACCCCGTTGCGCTGGCAATTGTCGTAGAAAATTCCGGCGAAACTGCTGCCGATCAACGCGCGGATGCCCATCTGCTGCAGGCCCCAGACTGCATGCTCACGGCTCGATCCGCAGCCGAAATTCGGCCCGACGACAAGGAAGTTCGCAGCTTTCCAGACGTGCTGGTTCAGCACGAACTCAAGGTTGGGCGTGCCATCGCGCTGAAATCGAAGATCGAAAAACAATCCGCGATCCAGGCCTTTTCTATCGATACCCTTGAGGAATTGCTTGGGCATGATCACGTCCGTGTCGACATTGGCCGCCAGTAACGGCGCAGCCTGGCCACTGACTTGAGTGAAGGGTTGCAGGCTCATGGGCGTACTCCAAAGTGGCGGATATCGGTGAGTCGACCGCTAATGGCCGCAGCCGCGACCATGGCCGGGCTCATCAGATGAGTACGGGCGCCGGCGCCCTGACGGCCTTCAAAGTTGCGGTTGGTGCTGGACGCGCAGCGGTCGCCGGGCGCGAGCACGTCGTCGTTCATCGCCAGGCACATCGAGCAGCCGGACTGACGCCATTCGAACCCGGCGTCGATAAAGATCTGCGCCAGCCCTTCGGCCTCGGCCTGCGCGCGAACTTCGCTGGAGCCTGGGACAATCATCGCGCGTACATGCCCGGCCACTTTTTGACCGCGCACGACGCTGGCGGCATCGCGCAAGTCTTCGATCCGCGCGTTGGTGCACGAGCCGATAAAGGCGTGGCTGATCACGATATCGCTGAGCGCCATGCCCGCTTCGAGGCCCATGTAGTTGAGGGCGCGGCGCATGTCCTGGCGCAGGATCGGATCGCTGATCGCTTGCGGATCCGGCACCCGCGCACCGATCGCGGCGGCCTGATCGGGGCTGGTGCCCCAGGTGACCATCGGTTCCAGCACGCTGGCATCGAGATGAATCTCGCGGTCAAACAGTGCACCGGGATCACTGCGCAGTTCGCGCCACTTCTTCACGCCTTGTTCCCACAGCTCTCCTTGCGGCGCTCGCGGCTTGCCCTTGAGATAGGCGAAGACCTTGTCGTCCGGCGCCATGAATGCACCGCGCGCGCCGGCCTCGACGGCCATGTTGCAGATGGTCATGCGCGCTTCCACGCTGAGGGCATCGATGGTCGAGCCGCAGAACTCGATCGCATAACCGCTGGCCCCGGAAGCGCCGATGCGACCGATCAGGGCCATGATCACGTCTTTGGACGTCAGGCCCGCCGCCAAGGCGCCGTCGACGGTCACACGCAGGCTTTTCAGACGTTTGTAGACCAGCGTCTGCGAGGCCAGCAGGTGTTCGATCTCGGAGGTGCCGATGCCGAAACCGAAGGCGCCGAGCGCGCCATAGGTGGTGGTATGGCTGTCACCGGCGGCGATGACCATCCCGGGCAGAATGAAACCCTGCTCGGGCGCGATCACGTGTTCAATGCCCTGACGTTTGTCGAGGATATCCAGCAACTCGATGCCGAAGTCCCGGCAGTTCTCCGCCAGATACGACACTTGCCGCGCGCCGCCCGCATCAGGCATTGCCGCGATGCGCACAGGTGTGGTCGGGTTGACGTGATCGACCACCGCCAGCGCCGTGCCAGCACGCCAGACCTCGCGCCCGGCAGCGCGCAAACCGCTGAAGGCCTGCGGGCTGGTGTATTCGTTAATCACCTGACGATCGATATACAACAGGACATGGCCCTGATCGTCGAGGCGGCACACGGTGTGCGAATCGATGTGTTTGTCATAGAGCGTTCTGGCGGTCATCAAGGCGCTCACTCAGGCAAATCAGGTGATTCCCATCATAGGGAGCGCGGGTCGGCCATCAATTGGCAGACAGTGATGGCGTCATCCATGAATCGTGTTTGATCTGTCGCTCAGCGAGCCCGTGCAGGAGCTGTCGAGTGCAACGAGGCTGCGATCTTTTGCTTTTGTTTTTAAAGATCAAGATCAAAAGATCGCAGCGTGCCGCAGCTCCTACAGTGGGATCTCATCGCCCCTGCGAATTGGGAAACATTTGCTTTCATATCGCCCTTCGGGATTTTCCGCGCTCATCCGTCCTATATAGATGCAGGCCGTTCGCGTAGGCAAAAGCCACGTTCGGTCTTTCAGGTCCCCGTGCTGCGAAGCCCGTAGCTACGCGCCCTTTCACCGCTATCAAGACGCGCAATCATGTCGAAGAAATCCCGCTCCAAACTGTGGTTCCTCGTTCATAGCTGGCTGGCGTTACCGATCTGGTTCTTTGTCCTGATCGTCTGTGTCACCGGCACACTGGCGGTGGTCAGTCAGGAAATCGTCTGGCTGGCCAACCCGCAGATGCGCGCCAGCCAGCCTGCCGACGATGCGCCGCTGCTCAGCTATGACCAGATTCTCGCCGCTATCAAGAAGGCCGAACCGCAAACGGTCGTGCAGAGCATCAGCCGCCCCGACGAATCTCATTTCGCTCTGGACGTCGACGTCAGCTACCCCGATGGTCGCTCGCAGACCGTTTACGTCAATCCGTACACCGGCGTGATTCAGGGCGGTGCACCGGATTTCAACTTCAAGGCCTTCACCCGTGCGCTGCATGGCTGGTGGCTGGTGCCGTTCACCAATGGTTACAGCTGGGGCTGGTACCTGGTCTCGTTCCTCGGTCTGCCGTTGCTGGCCTCGCTGATCACCGGGCTGGTGGTCTATAAGCGCTTCTGGAAGGGTTTCTTCAGCCCGACCCTGCGGTTTCGCCACGGTGCGCGGATTTTCTGGGGCGACTTCCACCGTCTGAGCGGCATATGGTCGATCTGGTTCATTGCGGTAATTTCGGTCACCGGTACCTGGTTCCTGATCGAGGCGATGCTGTCCGATAACCACATTTCCATCTCCAGCGAGCCGATCATTCCGGCGATGGCCCGAGAAGCCGTGCCGATTTCGGCTGACGGCACACCACCGCCGCGCATCAGTCTGGATCGCGCCATCGAAGTCGCCCAACAGAAAATTCCCGGTCTGGAAGTCAGCTTTGTCAGCTTGCCGGGCAACGCCTACAGCCATATGAGCCTCGGCGGCCGTGGCTGGTATCCGCTGATGTTCCAGACCGCGACGCTCAACCCGTTCAACGGCGACGTGGCGGCTTCGCGTCTGTTGTCCGATCGCACTTCGCTGGAGTTCGTCACCGAATCCATGCGCCCCCTGCATACCGGTGATTTCGGCGGGCTGTGGATCAAGCTGATCTGGTTCTTCTTCGGCCTGTTGCTGAGCATGATGGTGCTCAGTGGCTTGTTGATCTGGACCAAACGCACCGCGCTGGCCACGGCCAATGCACTCAAGCGTGAGTCGAAGAAAAACCGCCTTCAGGCACAACCGGCCATGAACCATGAAGCATCGGAGGTCAACGCGTGAGCAAGTCCACTGCTGCACCTCAACCGTCGCGTCTGAACCTGTTCTGGCACAAATGGCGCTTTCACATCAACGTGCTGTTGCTGCTGATCCCGCTGGGCTTCATGCCCAAGTACTTCGCCGATGCCGCACTGTTTCGTGGCGACATCGGTCTCGGGGAACGGGACGTCGGTGAAGTCACGGTCGGTCCCTGGAGCCTGCGCCTGGCCGAACTGCGCAACGAAGCGCCACGCCTGGAAGGCCCGGCGGGCCACATGAAAGGTTTCAACGCCGCCCTCTGCGATGCCTGCATCGACCAGGTCAAAGCCACGTATCTGCGTATCGGCAAACCCCGCAGCCTGCGTGCCGCCGGGGTGATTTTCTTCGGCACGCCCTACCGCATGGGCGCGCAATTGCCCGTGCCGGAAAAGACCAAAACCGACGCCGAACTGTGGATCACCATGGAAGGCTGGGACGGCAGCATGCATCAGGCGTCGATTCCTCTGAGTCAGGCCTCCCCCGCCACCATTGCCTGGTTGAACCAACAAGGAGCCAAACGATGACCCGCCCGCAACGCCCTTTCCGCCTGCGGCTGAGCGCCGCGCTGCTGGTGCTCGGCGCCGGCTTCAGTGCCAGCGCTCTGGCGCACAACCCGATGTGCGAATGCAAAGCCATCGACGCCGAGCAGATCAAATGCACCGGCGGGTTCTCCGACGGCAGCGGTGCGCCGGGGGTGACCCTCGATGTGATTGGCTACGACGAAACGATCCTGGTGCCGGGCAAGCTCGGCAGTGACTCGACGCTGACCTTCAAGAAGCCTGGCGCCGAGTTCTACGTGCTGTTCGACGCAGGTCCCGGCCACGTTGTGGAAATCGACCAAGCGGATATCGAAGCCCCATGAGCACGCCAACCAGACAAATCGTGCGTCCGGCCGGCGCCGGTCATGAAACCCTCAATGTGCTGCTGTTGTGCCTGTTGATTCTGGCAGTCGCCGGTTCAGTCGTCGCGTGGCGCGGGGTTTCCCACGAGCCGGAGCCGGTGGCGTCCAATCAACTCGACGCCCGTCGCGACCTCAGTGCTGCCGAACAGGGCATCTACGCCGACCTGCGGGTGACCCTCGACGAAATCCGCCTGCTGCGCGAAGAACAGCAAGCCCTGCCGACGCCGCAAAATCTGGCGGACGAAGGCTTTGCCCCGTTTGCCCAGGATGCGAGTTCGGTCAGCCGTGGGGGTCATGCCTGGCAGTTGCTGGCGAGCAGGGCCTATTTCGGCCACAGCCAGAATCCGGACGTCGCCGGTTCATTCGTGATGTTGCTGAGCAGCGATGACAAGGCGGCGCCGGACATCTGGCTCAACCGCGATGCCCGTCTGCCAGTGCCGACCGAATTGACCGACGCAGCGCTGTCCGCTGCCGGCTGGAAACAGATCGTCGCGCAATACGATGCCGGCGTTACCCGCGAACATCGCCATTGATTCCTCGCCCTCCTCCGAGAGAAGACCGCTTGCCCATGTCTATTTCATCGCCTCGCCGTCCATTGTTACGTTTATTGCTGGCAGGTCTTTGTGCCTGCCTGCTAAGCCCGCTGGCCAGCGCCGATCAGGCCAAACGCCTGCGCATCGGCATCACCCTGCACCCGTATTACAGCTACGTGGCGAACATCGTCGGCGACAAGGCCGAGGTGGTGCCGCTGATCCCCGCCGGTTTTAACCCGCACGCCTACGAACCACGGGCCGAGGACATCAAACGTATCAGCGGGCTGGATGTGATCGTGCTCAACGGTGTCGGTCACGACGACTTTGCCGACCGCATGATCGCCGCCAGCGAAACGCCGAACATCAAAACCATCGAAGCCAACGAAAACGTACCGCTGCTGGCAGCCACCGGGGTTGCCGCACGCGGTGCCGGCAAAGTGGTGAATCCGCACACGTTCCTGTCGATCAGCGCCTCCATCGCCCAAGTCAACAACATCGCTCGCGAGCTGGGCAAACTCGACCCGGACAACGCCAAAACCTACACCCAGAACGCCCGCGCCTACGGCAAACGCCTGCGGCAGATGCGTGCCGACGCGCTGGCCAAACTGACGCAGGCGCCGAACGCCGAACTGCGCGTGGCCACGGTGCACGCGGCTTATGACTATCTGTTGCGTGAATTCGGCCTGGAAGTGACCGCCGTGGTCGAACCGGCCCACGGCATCGAACCGAGCCCAAGCCAGTTGAAGAAAACCATCGACCAACTGCGCGAACTGGACGTGAAAGTGATCTTCTCGGAGATGGATTTCCCGTCCACTTACGTCGAAACGATTCAGCGCGAGTCCGGGGTGAAGCTGTATCCGCTGTCGCACATTTCCTACGGCGAATACACCGCCGACAAGTACGAAAAGGAAATGACCGGCAACCTCAACACCGTGGTGCGGGCGATTCAGGAGTCTGGCGCATGACCTCCAAAGAAACGATCTCGAACGAACTCCAGTCCCCTGTGGGAGCGAGCCTGCTCGCGAAGGCGCCGGATCAGCCAACATCTGCATTGAATGACCCACCGCATTCGCGAGCAGGTCGAATCGTCGCACCGTCGCTCCCACAGACCTGCGGGCCGACGCTTGAATTTGCGCAGGTCAGTCTGACGCTTGGCCGCACAACGATTTTGGATAACGTCACCTTCCAGGTGCAGCCCGGCAGCGTGCATGCCCTGGTCGGCCCCAACGGTGGCGGCAAGAGTTCGCTGATCAAGACCCTGCTCGGCCAGATGCCCCATCAGGGCCAGCTCAGCCTGCAATGGCCCGGCGCACCCGGCACCATCGGTTATGTGCCGCAGGCGCTGGAATTCGATCGCGGCTTGCCGATGACCGTCGACGATTTCATGGCCGCCATGTGTCAGCGACGCCCGGCGTTTCTCGGCTTGAGCAAGCGTTACGCCGGCGCCATTGGCGATGCGCTGGAGCGCGTCGGCATGCAGGACAAACGCAAACGGCGCATGGGCGCGTTGTCCGGGGGTGAGCGGCAGCGGGTTCTGCTCGCGCAAGGTTTGATTCCGACGCCGCAATTGCTGGTGCTGGATGAGCCGATGTCAGCCCTCGATGAAGCCGGGATTCAGGTGTTCGAACGCCTGCTCGGCGACTGGCGCGCGGCGGGCATCACCGTGCTGTGGATCGAGCACGATCTGGAAGCGGTCGGGCGCCTGGCCAATCGGGTCACTGGCCTGAACCGTCGCGTTCTGTTCGACGCCACGCCACAACAGGCGCTGACCCCGGAACGCCTGCTGAGCCTGTTTTCGAACCATCCACGGAGCGCTGCCTGATGAATTACGAAGCCTTTCGTTTGATGGTTCAAGGCTGGGCCTCGTCTGGTTATCTGCCAGAAGCGCTGGCCTACGGTTTCGTGGTCAATGCGCTGCTTGCCGGGTTGTTGATCGGCCCGGTGCTCGGCGGCCTCGGCACGCTGGTGGTGGTCAAGCGCTTCGCGTTTTTCTCTGAAGCGGTGGGCCATGCGGCGCTGACCGGTGTGGCCATCGGCATTCTGCTTGGCGAACCCTACACCGGCCCTTATGGCAGCCTGTTCGGTTACTGCCTGCTGTTCGGCATCCTGCTCAATTACCTGCGCAACCGTACCGGCCTGGCACCGGATACGTTGATCGGCGTGTTTCTGTCGGTGTCGCTGGCACTGGGCGCGAGTCTGCTGTTGATTCTGGCGGGCAAGATCAACGTGCACATTCTCGAGAACGTGCTGTTCGGTTCAGTGCTGACGGTCAACGGCAACGACCTGGCGGTGCTGGCCATCGTCGGCTCGCTGGTCATGGCATTGGCGCTACCGCTGTACAACCGCATCATGCTCGCCAGCTTCAATCCGCAACTGGCAGCCGTGCGCGGAGTGGCGGTGAAGACCCTGGATTATCTGTTCGTGATTCTGGTGACGCTGATCACCGTGGCGGCAGTGAAAGTCATCGGCGCGATTCTGGTCGGTGCACTGCTGGTGATCCCGGCCGCGGCGGCGCGTTTGCTCAGCCAGTCGCTCAAAGGGTTCTTCTGGTGCTCGGTGTTGATCGCCACGGTCAGCACGTTGTGCGGGATTCTTGCGCCCATCGTGTTCGATCTGCCAATTCCGTCCGGCGCCGCAATCATTCTGGTCGCCGGCATTGCCTTTGCCCTCGCCGCCATTGCGCGCGGGGTTGTCCCGAGTCTGAAAGGGAATCTTGGATAAATGACTTTTTCAATTCGCAAACTGACGCTGGCCATGACCCTGTGCGGCGTGGTTTGCACACCGTTGATGGCTGCCGAAAACGGCAAACCGCTGCGAGTGCTGGCCTCGTTGCCGATCACTTATGGCCTGGGCGAAGTACTGCTCAAAGGCACTGACGTGAACCTTGAACGTGCGGCACCGGCGAACTTGCCGGGCAGCCGGCAGAGCGCTTATTTCACCGGGCGCGGTGCACCGGCGCTGAGCAAACTGGCAACCGGCGCCGATGCGGTGATCGGCGTGCGTTCGCTGTGGGCGGATGATCCGCTGTACCCGATCGCCCGTCGCAGCAATATCCGCATCGTTGAAGTCGACGCCGCGCGTCCCGTCGATGGCGGCCTGCCCGGCATAGCCCTGCAACCGGATCTGAAGGTCGATGGCTTGAACAGTCAGCCATGGCTGGCGAGCAACAACATGGGGCGTATGGCCGATGTAATGGCAGCGGATCTGGTGCGCCTGGCGCCCACTGCAAAGCCTGCGATCGAGGCGAATCTGGCGGCGTTGAAGCAGCGTTTGCTGAAGCTCAGCGCTGACAGCGAGGCGCGACTGGCCAGCGCCGACAATCTGAGTGTGATGAGTTTGAGTGATCACTTCGGCTACTTGATCGGCAGCCTCAATCTGGAGCTGATCGGCCAGGATCCACGGCCTGATGCCGAGTGGACGGCTGAGGATCTGAAAAAACTGACGGCGACGCTCAAGGACAATGAGGTGGCGGTGGTGCTGCATCATCGGCAGCCAGCGGATGCGGTAAAAGCGGCGATTGCCGAGTCGGGCAGCCGACTGGTAGTGCTGAGTACCGATGCGGCGGATCCGGTGGCGGAGCTGGAAGGCAATGTGGATTTGCTGCTCAAGGGCTTGAAGGGCTGAAGATCAAAAGATCGCAGCCTTCGGCAGCTCCTACAGAATGTAAACGCTGCATTGTAGGAGCTGCCGAAGGGCTCGGGCCGCGTTCGGACGATCTTTTTTGTTGGCATGAAAAAACCCGCTGACTGTTTCCAGTCCAGCGGGTTTGTTTTTGCCCGACCGCTTATTGCGCGGCAGCCTGCCCTTCCATTTTCTGGCGCAGGCTCAGCGGACGCATGTCGGTCCAGACTTCTTCGATGTAGGCCAGGCATTCCTTCTTCAGGCCGCTCTTGCCCACGGTGCGCCAGCCTTCCGGCACGGCTTTGTAATCCGGCCAGATCGAGTATTGCTCTTCGTGGTTGACCACGACCTGAAAGAGGATGTCCTCGCGGTCGAATACTGACGTCATGCTGGTTCTCCATCGTTGTAAGGTGGGCTGCACGAGGGGTGCAGCCGGGTATGTAGAAAGAACGTTCGGCGCGGCGAAAAATTTACAGCGACGTGGTAGCGGCGGCCAAAGCGCGACCAAAGATTTCGGCAACGCGGTCGATTTCGGCGGCAGTGATCACCAGCGGCGGCAGAAAACGCACCACCGCGCCGTGCCGACCGCCGAGTTCCAGAATCAGGCCGCGCTTGAGGCATTCGCGTTGTACCAGCGGCGCCAGTCGCGCAAACGCCGGCGGATGACCGAGCGCATCGGGTGTGCCGTTCGGCTCGACCAGCTCGACCCCGAGCATCAGGCCACGACCACGGATATCACCCAGTTGCGGGAAGTCGCGTTGCAGGATGCGCAGGTGCTCGCTGAGGCGCTCGCCCATTGCAGCAGCGTGCTCGCAGACCTTGTGCTCAACCAGATAACGCATCACCGCAGAGCCTGCCGCCATGGCCATCTGATTGCCACGGAAAGTGCCGGCGTGCGCGCCCGGTTGCCAGGTATCGAGCCAGTCGCGATAGACCACTACGGCCAACGGCAGGCTGCCGCCGATGGCTTTGGACAACACCACCACATCCGGGGTGATGCCAGCGTGTTCGAAGGCAAACATCTTGCCGGTGCGGGCGAAACCGCTCTGGATCTCGTCGACGATCAGCGCCACACCGGCCTTCTCGGTGATCCGACGCAAGCCGCGCAGCCACTCGATGTCCGCCGGAATCACGCCGCCCTCGCCCTGCACCGCCTCGACAATCACCGCTGCGGGCAGTTGCACGCCGGCTTCGGGGTCGTTGAGCAGATTTTCCAGGTAGCTCAGGTTGGCCTTTACGCCCGCCGCGCCACCGAGACCGAACGGGCAACGGTAGTCATACGGGAACGGCATGAACTGCACGCCATTGCTGAGCAGCGCACCCAACGGCTTTTTCGGCCCCAGGCTGCCCATCATGCTCAACGCGCCCTGGCTCATGCCGTGGTAACCACCGGAGAACGACAGCACGGTGCTGCGTCCGGTCGCCGTGCGTACCAGTTTCAATGCCGCTTCCACGGCATCGGTGCCGGTCGGTCCGCAGAACTGGATTTTTGCCTGCGCGGCCAGCTCAGGTGGCAGCAGGCCAAACAGATCCTGGACGAACTGATCCTTGACCGGCGTGGTCAGGTCGAGGGTGTGCAGTGGCAATTCATCGGCCAGCACCTGCTGGATCGCTTCGATGACTACCGGGTGATTATGCCCCAGCGCCAGCGTGCCGGCCCCAGCCAGGCAGTCGATGAAAGTGCGCCCTTCAACGTCTTCGACATACAGGCCTTTGGCGCGCTTCAGTGCCAATGGAATACGTCGTGGATAGCTGCGCGCGTTGGATTCCTGCCGGGCCTGACGAGCCAGCAATGGCGATTCGTTGAACTGGTACAGCGTTTCGGCCGGCGCCGAGGCAACCCGGGCCGACGACTCTTCGATAAGGCTGGTGGCGACTGACATCTCTCGACCCCTCAATTGGCTATGGATAGTGACCAAAACAGCACACCGGACAGGTGCGCATTCCGATCGTGGGGCGCACTTGCAGGTTTTCCTGTTCTGGAAACGCTTAAGGGGCCTGAGGATTTAGCCCGTGATCGAGTTGTCAGCCCGGCACGGCCAACGACTTGTGCATGGGCAGGCTCTGCAAGCCTTGGTATTCGAGGGGCGGCGCTGACTCGCGATAGCCCAGACGCCGATAAAAAGCACGGCCGGTGTGCGTGCTGTTGAGGTCTGCATGAGGAACACCGCGAACCCGTAACCAGGCCTCCAGATCCTGCATCAGCGCTCGCCCGACGCCCCGACGAAATGACTCTGGCTGGACGTAACACAGCAAAATGTCGCCGCTGGCCCGAGCCATGCCGGCACCGACCGGTTTGTCCGCCAGCAGCGCGATACACAGATAGAAGTGCGGATCGGCGAGCCGGGCACAGATGAAGTCGGCGGATTGCTGACCGATCCAGGTGCTGACGAGAGACGGATCATTACGGTGATCGAGCGCACAACCGATGCGGATCGAACGCTCGATGATGCGGCAGATGATGCCGGCGTCGGCCAGTGTGGCCGGACGAATGCAGATGGGTGCTTCCATGGCGCAGTTCCCTCAATCCATTGAGTCAAAGCTGCGTTGACCTTACCCCCAGCCGGGGCGGATAGCGAACGCCGAGAAGTTACATTTGATGTGTCCGGCGCGATTTCCTGTAGGAGCTGCCGGAGGCTGCGATCTGTCGATTGTGATCCAGAAAAAAACAAGACCAAAAGATCGCAGCCTCCGGCAGCTCCTACAAAGGTGTGGTGAGGTCAGACGGGCTGCAACGGCATGGTCAGTTCGACGCGCAAGCCATCCGGGCGGCTGTCGAAATGCAGGGCGCAGTCACAGCGCTGGACGATCGCCTGGACAATCGCCAGGCCGAGGCCGCAACCGGTGCTTTGGCCGTTGCGCCAGAAGCGTTGGGTCAGGTGTTGCAAGTCATCCGGGGCAATCCCCGGCCCGTGGTCGCGCACGACAAAACGCACGCGGTTGCCAATGGTTTCCAGGCTCAGCTCAACCGCACAGTCCTCAGGCGTATGGCGCAGGGCGTTGTCGAGCAGATTGCGCAGCGCCGCAATCGACAGCACAGCCGGCATCTGCAGCGGTGCAGCAGAAAGCTCAGCCGGCAGTTGCAGTTTGATGCGCAGGCGCTCGCCACCCGTGGCGTCCTGTATCGCCAGGCGTGCCACTTGCTCGGCACTGCATTGCGAGCCGTCATCGAACGACAGACTGCCCTCGACCCGCGCCAGCAACAGCAGTTGCTCAAGGGTGCGATGCAAGCGATCGGCGCCCTCCTCGGCCCGTGCCAGCGACTGATCGCGGGCGTTGCCATCGGTCATGCGTGCGACTTGCAGGTGCGTTTTGATAGCCGTCAGCGGGCTGCGCAGTTCATGCGCCGCGTCACCGGTCAATCGCCGCTCACGCTCGATGGTCTTGCCAATGCGCTGGAACAACTGGTTCTGCGTTTCGAGCAGCGGCTTCAATTCGCTGGGGAAAGTCTGGATCTGCAACGGCTCAAGCGAATCGGCATTGCGCCGCATCAGTGCTTCACGCAGACGGTTGAGCGGCGCCAGCCCCTGGCCGATGCCCAGCCACAGCAGACACAGGCAACCGAGCAGCGCCACGCCCACCGGCACCGACGCCGCCAGCAGGATCGACATGTTCAGGGCTTCGCGCTCGATCTGCCGGTCGGCGGTGGTGATGCGCACATCGCCCCGGGCGAGGGTGAAGCTGCGCCATGGCGCGCCGTCGATCATCTGGTCATGGAAACCCATTTTCTCGGCTTCCAGTGCTTGTTCGGGGTTGTTGTGGCTGCGTGCGAGAATTTCCCCGCGCAAGGAACTGACCTGACACGCCATGCCGCCGGGGATATTCAGTTGTTCGGCACTGAAATGCGTGCCCTCGCCTTTGCTCGGCAGTGTCGGCAACTGCTCCAGCAGCCCGGCAACCATGCGCGCCGACGCCACCAGACGCTGGTCGAGGGAGAACATCATCTGATTGCGCAAGTCACTGAGCATCCAGGCCGCCGCCAGCGCCCAGATCAGTGCAAACGCAGCGCCAAGGGTCAGGCTCAGGCGCAGTCGCAGGCTCATCACTTGCCTTGATCTCCACCGTCAGCCGGGCCGAGGCGATAGCCCAGACCGCGCACGGTTTCGACGATGCCTTTGCCCAGTTTGCTGCGCAGGTGATGGATATGTACGTTCAGCGCGTTGCTTTCCAGCTCATCGTTGAAGCCGTAGACACTGTCCTTCAACTGTTCGGTGGACAGCACCCGACCACGATTGTGCAGCAGCGCCTGCAACAGCGATTGCTCGCGGCGCGACAAGTCCACCGGTTGCCCGGCCAGCATGGTTTCGCGGCTGCTCGGGTCGTACGTCAGCGCGCCGTGTTCGATCAGGTTGACGCTGCGCCCGGCGACGCGACGCAACAGGGTTTGCAGGCGGGCAAACAGTTCACGCAAGTCGAACGGTTTGAGCAGGTAATCGTCGGCCCCGGCCTGCAAGCCGTCGACGCGGTCAGTGACCGCGTCGCGAGCGGTCAGGATCAGCACCGGAATCTCCAGACCGCTCTGACGCAATTGTTGCAGCAACTTGAGGCCATCTTCGTCGGGCAGGCCGAGATCGAGCACCATCACGTCGAATTCGGCGACTTTAAGTATCGCCCGGGCTTTCGACGCGGTGTTGACGTGTTCGACGGTCAGGCCTTGGGCACTGAGCCCCGCAACAATACCGCTGGCGATCAGTTCATCGTCTTCGCAAACCAGTACGTGCATGGGTACTCCGGAAACAAAAAGGCGAGTGAAACAGGCGAGGATTAAGGCGCAATTATGGCCGTCACTGACGTTTACGGGAAGCCGGGCGCAAAAGCCGGGGCTGCCCCCGATTGCGCAAACCGATCGCCACCCGGCATTGAAACTTCTCCCCACGAATAAAGAAACAATTACTCCCTTTGTAAGAATCCTTCGATCATTTAGTTTGCAGTTGGAAATTACCTACAACTTTTAAAGGGACTTAATAAACATGCCTCAACTAAAAAACTTCGTCGCGATCGATTGGCGCTCCGGCCCCGACCGTATTTATTTCTTCTTCAAGGACAGCGACACCTATTCCCGGTTCGACCTCGGTGACAACAAGGTATCTGCCAACTATCCCGCCCCGGTCGCCGATAGCTGGGACCGCTTTGACCCCTATGCCAAAGACTTGCGTTTCGGACTGACAACCACCTCATTCGGCTGGAACACCTCGGCCGATGAAGATATTGCCTGGCTGTTCTTCTATCAGGGAACCACACCCGTGGTGTGTAAATATAATCAGGACAAAGACAAGGTCGATGCCTTCTATAAAGTTGCCGATTCGATCTGGAAGCCGATATTGCCCTACTTCGACAAAATCATCGCCGGCACTTGGTTCCAACTGACCGGTCATCCGTTTCTGTTCAGGTTCATTCTGAACGACGGACACTATCTATCGTTTAACTACAAGGCAAAGACCCTGACTTACAAACGCTTCGGGGATTATCAACTTGGCGCGCTGAAACCGTACAAGGACCGCATCATCACGGCAGCGCAAAATGACCGGACTTTGACCGACAGTTACTGGTACATCTTCCTGACGGACAACCAATATCTGACTTACAACATTCAGTCCGACCGTCTGGTCTCCGGCCCGCAAACCATCAATGACGAGAACTGGCCCGGACTGTTGCGGGGCTGATTGGCCGAAGCCGGAGGGCCTTGTAGGATAGGGTTAATTATCGGTTAATCGCCGCCGCCCATTCTGCGCCTCACTTGCACAGGGACAAGGCTCCTCCATGCGTCGTTTTTTTCTATTATTTGCTCTGCTGATGTCCAGCCTGGCCCAGGCTGGAAACAATCCATTTGAGACAAAACCGGAGTTTCTGCCGGTCGACCAGGCATTCGTGCTCACGTCCGAACGCCTGGAATCCGGTGAAACGCAGTTGTTCTGGCAAATCACCGACGGTTATTACCTGTATCAGAAACGCCTGAAATTCGACGGACTGAATGCAGCACAGCAACCGACGCTCCCCGAAGGCGAATCCCACAGCGACGAGTTTTTCGGTGAACAACCGGTCTATCGCCAAGGGCTGGAAGTGAAAATCCCGGCGGCAGCCACGGGGCAGATCAAGGTCAGCTATCAGGGCTGTGCCGATGCCGGCCTGTGCTATCCGCCGCAAACCCGAGTCATCGACCTGGGGGGCAAAGCGGCAGTGGCCGCAAACGCTGAAGCTCCCGATCAGGCCTTGGCCAGTAGCCTGCAGCAACGGGCGCTGGGCTGGAGCTTGCTGGTGTTTTTCGGCCTCGGTCTGTTGCTGGCATTCACGCCTTGCACATTGCCAATGCTGCCGATTCTGGCCGGCATGGTGGTCGGCAGTGGTGCTACCCCGCGTCGAGGTTTCGCGCTGGCCGGCAGTTATGTGATCTGCATGGCCCTGGTGTATGCCGCGATGGGCGTGATCGCCGCGCTGCTCGGGGCCAACCTGCAGGCGTGGTTACAGAATCCGTGGCTGCTCGGCACGTTCGCGGCGATTTTTGTGGTGCTGGCTTTGCCGATGTTCGGTTTCTTCGAACTGCAATTGCCGGTTGCCCTGCGCGATCGTCTTGAACACGCCTCGCGCAGTCGCAGCGGTGGCAGCCTGATTGGCGCCGGGGTCCTCGGTGCCTTGTCCGGTCTGCTGGTCGGCCCGTGCATGACCGCGCCGCTGGCAGGTGCGTTGTTGTACATCGCGCAGAGCGGCAATGCATTGCACGGTGGTTTGATTCTGTTCTCGCTGGGCATCGGCATCGGTGTGCCTTTGTTGTTGCTGGTGACCGTGGGCAATCGCTTCCTGCCCAAACCCGGTGCCTGGATGAACCTGCTCAAAGGCGTGTTCGGTTTCCTCTTCCTCGCCACGGCGCTGTTGATGTTGCGACCAGTCCTGGATGCATCGTTGTGGTTGGGCCTGTGCGGTGCATTGCTGTTGATCGCGGCGTTCTGTGCCTGGAAACAGTCCGAGGGTTTTGGCCGCGTTGCGCAGATGTTCGGCGCCAGTTCGCTGTTGCTCGGGCTGTGGGGCAGTTTGCTGGTGATTGGTGCGGCGGGCGGCAGCGATGATCCGTATCAGCCGTTGCAGGTGTACAGTGCCGGCCGCGTCAACGCAGCGCTGCCATCGGGTCATGATGCGTTCACCACGATCAAGGAGCTGGCGGCGCTGCAACGCGAACTCGATGCCGCCAAGGCTCAGGGTCAGTGGGTGCTGCTCGATTACTACGCCGACTGGTGTGTGTCGTGCAAAGTCATGGAAAAGCAGGTATTCGGCAAGGACAACGTGATGCAAGCGCTGAGTGATGTGCGTCTGCTCAGGCTGGATGTTACCGCCGACAACGCCGCCAGCCGTGAATTGCTCAGCCGCTACAAGGTGCCAGGGCCACCGAGCTTCGTCTGGATCGGCACCGATGGCGAAGAACGCCGCAGCCAGCGCATTACCGGCGAAGTCGATGCCGAGACGTTTCTGCAACGCTGGACCACCACCCGGGACGCCAATTAATGCTGACCCTGACCCTCGGCACCTTTGCCATCGCGCTTAACCACCTGCTGCTGATCAGTGCCCTGGCACTGGCAACCTTTGTCGGCTGGCGGGTGGCCAAGCGTGGCGGCGATAATCCCGAGTCGGCACTGTTCAGCCTGTTTTTACTGGGCATGCTCGCAGCGCGGGTGGCCTTTGTGCTGCTGTACTGGTCGCACTATCGCAATGATCCATGGCAAATCGTCGATTTGCGTGACGGTGGTTTCCTCGCCTGGCCGGGTGTGATTGTGCTGTTGCTGGCGGCGCTGTATCGCGGCTGGCGTCGCCCGGGTCTGCGTCGCCCATTGGGCTTTGGCGTGGCCAGCGGTGTGGCGTTCTGGTTGCTGGCGACACTGTCGTTGAACATCTACGAACAAGGCACCCGGCTGCCGAACATCGACCTGCGCAACGCTGCCGGGGAAAAGATCCAGCTCAGCGACTATCAGGGCGGTCCGCTGGTGATCAATCTGTGGGCGACCTGGTGCCCACCCTGCCGTCGCGAGATGCCGGTGCTGGAGAATGCCCAGCAACAACGCCCGGACCTGACCTTCCTGTTCGTCAATCAGGCCGAAAGCATGCAGAGCGTGGCGACGTTTCTCGAAACCCAGGGCCTGAGCCTCAATAACGTGCTGTTCGACCGCAGTGGCCGGCTGGGTCAAGCCGTCGGTTCCATGGCATTGCCGACTACGCTGTTCTATAGCCCTGACGGTCGACTGCTGAGCAGCCACCTGGGCGAGTTATCCAACGCCAGCCTGGCTCGCGCGCTGGAAAACTTTGACACCCCGAACCCGAATTCGAACCCGGCCACCGCACCGGCCACCTCTGTAAGGAAACTGCCATGCCCCGCCTCCGCCACCTGCTGACGCTGACTCTGGGCAGCGCCCTGCTGCACCTGCCGTCGGTGCAGGCCGCTGAAGAATTGCCCGCGGCGATCAAGCAGATCGAAGCCAAAGGCGCGAAAATCGTCGGCCAGTTCGATGCCCCCGATGGTCTGCGCGGTTACGCGGCGCAGTATCAGAATCGTGGCATGGCGCTGTACCTGACCCCGGATGGCAAACACGTGTTGCTGGGCAATCTGTACGACGCCGACGGCAAGGACCTGAGCAGCGAGCCGCTGCAAAAACTGGTTTACGCGCCGATGGCCAAGGAAGTCTGGGCCAAGTTCGAGACCAGCAACTGGATTCAGGACGGCAACAAGGATGCGCCGCGCACGGTGTACCTGTTCAGCGATCCGAACTGCCCGTACTGCAACATGTTCTGGGAACAGGCGCGACCATGGGTCAAGGCCGGCAAGGTGCAATTACGTCACATCATGGTCGGCATCATCCGCGAGGACAGCCCGGGTAAATCGGCGGCGCTGCTGGCAGCGAAAGATCCGGCCAAGGCCCTGGAAGATCACGAAAAGGCTGGCAAGGGCAGTTCGCTAAAAGCGCTTAAGGATATTCCAGCGGCCGTGCAGAGCAAATTGGCAGCGAACATGCAGTTGATGGAAGACCTCGATTTGCAGGCGACGCCGGCAATCTTCTATATGGATGACAAGGGCGAGCTGCAACAGCAGCAAGGCGCGCCGTCGCCGGACAAGTTGGCGAAGATTCTCGGGCCTAAATAAGCAAGATCAAAAGATCGCAGCCTGCGGCAGCTCCACATGGGAACGCGTTTTCTGTAGGAGCTGCCGCGGGCTGCGATCTTTTCAATGGCGCTCAGCCAGGAAGGCGAGCAACGCCTCGGTGACAAACTCAGGATTCTCCAGATTGGAGATATGCCCCGCCTCCGGTACCAACGCCCACGGACAACCGATCAGCTCGGCCATTTCCTGCGTTTCCGACGGTGGTCGCGGTTTGTCCTGATCGCCACACAGCACCAGCGTGGTCGCGGCATTCAATTCGCCCAGCCGTGGCAACAAGTCATCACGGCCAAAGGTGATACGCCCCATCGGCACAATGCTTTCGCGCAGGCGATCCGAAGAGTACGCCGCCAGTTTCGCGCGAAAATCCTGATACAGCGCCGACTGCGGGTCGATGCCGGGCCGAAAGAAGATCGGTACGACGATGTCGAGCAACTGCTCGGAGATTTCGCCGCTTTCTTCGATTTGCTTGAACAGCGAGAAGTAGTATTGACGGGTAGGCTCGGGTTCGACGCCAACGTAAGTGTCCATCAGCACCAGACCGTTGATCCGCTGCGGTGCCGACAACGCCAGACGCGCGCCCCACATGCCGCCGACCGACAGGCCAACCAGCGTGACCCGGTCGATGTCCAGATGGTCGAGCAGGGCCTGCGCCTGACTGGCGATGTCGTCCAGCGATGTCGTGCCTTCAGGCAACCGTCCCGACTCACCGTGGCCCCACAGATCCAGCGCAATCACCCGATAGTGCGGCGATAACGCGGCGATCTGCGGCGCCCACATGGCCTGATCCCACAAGTAGCTGCCAGCCAGCAATACCGCCGGGCCTGTGCCTTGATCAATGTAGTGCAGCGCTTGTCCGTCCACCGTGAAAAAAGGCATCGACCACCCCCGCGACAAAAAAGAGAACCGGCAGACTGAGCTGCCGGTTCTTTATCGTCAACCTTGGAAATGTACATGAATGTACCGGCCTCATCGCGAGCAGGCTCACTCCTACATTTTGGAATGCGTTCCCCTGTAGGAGTGAGCCTGCTCGCGATGAGGCCATTGCAGGCGCTAAAGAACTAGAAGCCCTCCAGCTCCGCCATCAGATCATTCAACCGATCAACCTTCTCCTCGGTGATATCACTCGCCGCCAGTCCATCGATGTACTCGGCCAATTCCTCCACCGTGCTGCACTCGAACATCGCCCGCAGCGGCACATCGCGTTGCAGGGTTTTCTGCACACGCGAGGCGATCTGTGTCGCCAGCAACGAATGCCCGCCCAATTCGAAGAAATTGTCACGCACACCAACCTGCTCGGCCTTCAGAACCTCAGCCCAAATATCCGCCAAGGTCTGCTCCAGCTCATTGCGCGGGGCCAGATAATCCTGACTTTGCAACTGGCCGATCTCCAGCGCCGGCAGCGCTTTGCGATCGAGTTTGCCATTGGCATTGAGCGGCATCTGCTCAAGCCACAACCAGTGCAGTGGCACCATGTATTCCGGCAGCTCGGCGCGCAGGCGCTGCTTGATCCGCTCCAGGCGTTCGCCAGGATTCAGCGCGCAATCAGCTGCGACCAGATAGCCGACCAAGTGTTTGCCATTGACACCTTCCTGCACCCCGACCGCGCCATCGCGCACTTCTGGCTGTTCATGCAGGCGCGCTTCGATCTCACCCAGCTCGATGCGGTAACCGCGAATCTTCACCTGATGGTCAATCCGGCCAACGTATTCCAGCACACCGTCGCTGCGCCGCCGCGCCAGGTCACCGGTTCGATACAGACGCTCGCCCGGGGCGCCGAACGGGTTCGGCACAAACACTGGCGCAGTGCGCAGCGGATCGCTGACATAACCACGACCGACGCCCGTGCCCGCCACGCACAACTCACCCACCGCGCCCAACGGCACCAGTTCCAGCGCGCCATCGACCAGGTACAGCAAGTTGTTGTCGGTCGGCGTGCCGATCGGCAGATAACTGCCGCGCGTCGACGCCATGTCGACACGGAAGAACGCCACGTCATCCGAGCATTCCGCCGGGCCGTAAGCGTTGACCAGACCGATGTCCGGGTAACGCAGCAGCCATTGGTGCGCCAGCTCCGGCGGCATCGCTTCACCGGTCGGCAACATCCAGCGCAAGCCATCGAGGCTCAGGCGATCCGAGGCCAGCATGCCCTGAATCAGCGACGGCACGCTTTCCAGCACGGTGATGCCTTGGTCCTGCACATGCAGCAGCAGACCTTGCGGATCGTGGGCGATGGTGTTCGGCACGATGTCGACCCGTGCGCCAAACAACGGTGCAGCGAGGAACTGCCAGACCGAAATATCGAAGCTTTGCGAAGCGGTCTGCGCGATCACGTCGGCGTCGCTCAGGTTCAGGTACGGCACCTTGCTCAACTGGTTATTGAGCATGCCGCGCTGCTCGACCATCACGCCTTTAGGCAGGCCGGTCGAGCCCGAGGTGTAGATCACGTAGGCAAGGTTGTCCGGGCCGCTGTAAATGCCCAGGTTCTGCGCCGATGTCGCCGCTGCCTGAACCTCTTCCCACACCAGCAGGCGTGGACGATTGGCGCAGCTGAATTCATCCAGCAACGTCTGCGCCTGTGCACGGCACGCTTCGCTGCAGACCAGCACCGGCGTGCGGCTCAGCTCGATGATCCGTTGCAGGCGCTGACTCGGCAGGCCCGGATCCAGCGGCAGATAACCGGCACCGGCCTTGAAGCTACCAATGATCATGCCGAGCAGGTCGAGATTACGCTCGGCCAGCAACGCCACCGGTTGATCCATCTGCACCCCGGCCGCGAGCAGTGCATGGCCGAGGCGGTTGGCGTTGTGGTTCAGCTCGGCGTAGCTCTGCTGCTGATCAAGGCACGTAGCGGCGATGCGCTGCGGATGCGCGGCAACCTGCGCTTCGAACAGCGCAACGTAGCTCTGCTCCAGCGGATATTCGTGCTCACTCTGGTTGCAACCGTGGAGCAAGAAGTCCTGCTCTTCACTGCCCAACAGCGGCAGATCGGCCATGTCGCCATGGAAACCATCGACCAGCGCCAGCAGCAGACGCTTGAACTCGCCAAGCATGCGCTCGATGGTCGATTCGTCGAAGTAGCGCTGGTCATACGACAGATGCAGACCAAGGTCATCGCCCGGATAGCACACCGCCGTCAGCGGGAAGTTGGTGTGGGTTCGCCCGGAGTCCGAGGTCGCGTTGAGACTCTGCGCGCGGTCCAGAACCGACACTTCCACCGGGGCGTTTTCGAAGACGAACAGGCTGTCGAACAGCGGCTGGCCTTTGGGCAATTCGCTCTGTTCCTGAATGTTAACCAGCGGCAGGTATTCGTACTCGCGCAGTTGCATGTTGCTGTCGAGCAAAGCGCTGAGCCACTGACGCACGCTGCTGCGTTCATCGTCAGCCGGCATCTGCACCCGCAGTGCAATACTGTTGATGAACAGGCCGACGGTGCGCTGCATTTCCGGCATTTCCACCGGACGCCCGGCCACGGTCACGCCGAAGAGCACGTCACGATCACCACTCATGCGGCGCAGCACCAAGGCCCACGCCGCTTGGGCGAACGTGTTGATGGTCAGTTGATGGGCCTGCGCCAGTTCCCGCAGGCGCGCACCGTCCTCGACATTGAGGCGGGTGTAGCGGTCGCCGACGACCATGCCGCCGCTTTCACCGGCGTGCTCACGCAGGAACGGACGGTCGCTTGGAATCGGCGTGGTGCGCTCAAAGCCTCGCAGGTTCTGCTGCCACCACTGCCGCGCTTCGGCCAGGCTCTGACGTTGCAGCCAGCCGATGTAATCGCGATAACGCGGCGGCACGGCGAGTTGCGCTTCACGCCCCTCACCCAACGCGGTGTAGATCTCGAAGAAGTCGTTCATCAGCAACGAGCGGCACCACGCATCGATGAGGATGTGGTGGTTGCTCATCATGAACCAGTAACGCGCCGCGCCGACCTTGATCAGGCGCAGGTGGAACGGCGCCTGATTGAGCAGATCGAAACCGGCCTCGCGCTCGCTTTTCAGCAGCGCTTGCAGCTTCGGTTCTTGCTCGGTTTCGGCGATGGCACTCCAGTCCAGATACTCGATCGGCGTGCGGCTCGGGGTGTGGATCACTTGCAGCATGTCTTCACCGACGTTCCAGCAGAACGAGGCACGCAGCGCTTCATGGCGGGCGATCACTGCTTGCCAGGCCTGAGCGAAACGCTCGGCGTCGAGTTCGCTGTTGATGCGGTAGCGATCCTGCATGTAGTACAGACCGGTGCCCGGTTCGAGCAAGGTGTGCAGCAGCATGCCTTCCTGCATCGGCGTCAGCGGATAGACGTCTTCGATGTGCGCGGCTGGCACCGGCAAGGCATCGAGTTGCGCCTGAGTCAGTTTCGCCAACGGGAAGTCCGACGGCGTCAGGCCACCGGCCTCGTCTTGCAGGCAATGGGCAATCAGGCTTTGCAGCTCACCGAGGTAAGCGTCGGCCAGATCGTTGATGGTCTGCGTGTCGTAACGCTCGGCGCTGAAGGTCCAGCGCAGGAGCAATTCACCGCCGTAAACCTGGCTGTCGACACTCAGTTCGTTCGGCAATGGTGCCTGCGGATCGTGGGCAGCACCGACCGCTTCATCGAGCGGACGGAACAGCGCATCGCTGCCAAAGCTCTGGTCGAACTGGCCGAGGTAGTTGAAGGTGACCGGCGCATGCGGCAGCGCGGCCATGCTGCGCTGGCTGAGGTCGTCGGCGAGATAACGCAGTACGCCGTAACCCAGACCTTTGTGCGGCACCGCACGCAATTGTTCCTTGATCGCCTTGATCGAAGCACCCTGCCCCGCAGCCTCTTCGATGTTGTGCGGGGTCAGGCGCAGTGGGTAAGCGCTGGTAAACCAACCGACGGTGCGGGTCAGGTCGATCTCGTCGAACAGGGTTTCGCGACCGTGGCCTTCCAGTTGAATCAGCGCCGATGGTTGACCGCTCCAGCGGCACAACACGCGGGCCAGTGCCGTCAGCAACAGATCGTTGACCTGGGTGCGATAAGCGCTCGGCGCCTGTTGCAGCAGTTGTCGGGTGTGCTCGGCATCGAGCCGCACGCTGACGGTTTGCGCATGACGATTCTGCTGACCACCCTGCGGATTTTCACAAGGCAGATCGGCGTTCGGACCGGCCAGTTGGGTCTGCCACCAGTTGAGTTCTTCGCGCAACGATTCGCTGCCGGCATAAGCCTGCAAACGCGCGGCCCACTCCTTGAAGGCACTGGTTTTCGCCGGCAGTTTTACCGCTTGTTCGGCGTCGAGTTGGCGATACACGGATTGCAGGTCGTCGAGCAACACGCGCCACGAAACACCGTCGACTACCAAGTGATGGATGGCGATGAACAGACGTTGCTGACCTTGCGGCCCATCGACCAGCAAGGCCCGCAACAGCGGACCGTTTTCCAGGTCAAGACTGCGCTGGGCATCGGCAAACAGCGCTTCGCACTTGTCCATCGAGGTCACGCGCACTTGCCACAACACGGGCGCATCGGACACCGGTTGATGCGTCGCTTGCCATGCTCCGCCGACCTCGCTGAAGCGCAGACGCAAGGCATCATGCTGCTCGATCACCGCCAGCAACGCTTGCTCCAGACGATGTGGTTCGAGGGTCACAGTCGGCTCCAGCAACAACGCCTGGTTCCAGTGCTGACGCTCGGGGATTGCAGTGTCGAAGAACCAGTGCTGAATCGGCGTCAGACGCGACTCGCCGGCCACCAGTCCTTGCTCGGCAGTCACCTGCTCGGTGCGGCTGGCCACGGCGGCGAGGGTCTGCACCGTCTGATGCTGGAACAGATCACGCGGGCTGAAATGAATGCCCTGCTGGCGCGCGCGGCTGACCACTTGAATCGACAGAATCGAGTCGCCACCCAGTTCGAAGAAGTTGTCGTTGAGGCCGACCTGTTCGACGTTGAGCACCTCGCACCAGATCTGCGCCAGGGACTGCTCCAGCTCGTTACTTGGAGCAACGTAGTCCTGACGATTCAGTTCCGGATCCGGCGCCGGCAACGCGCGGCGGTCGAGTTTGCCGTTGGCGGTCAGCGGCATGCTTGCCAGCAGGATCAGATGCGTCGGCACCATGTAATCCGGCAGTTGGCTCTTGAGATGCGACTTCAGCGCTTCGCGCAGTTCGGCTTGTCTGGCTTCGTCTTGTTCGGCGATCTCGGTGACGAGGTAGCCAACCAATTGCTTGCCGCTCGGCGCATCCAGCGCCAGCACTACAGCTTCGCGGATCGAATCGTGATCGAGCAGACGGGTTTCGATTTCGCCCAACTCGATACGGAAACCACGGATCTTCACCTGATGGTCGATTCGCCCCAGATACTCCACCAAACCATCGGCGCGCTGGCGCACCAGGTCGCCAGTGCGGTACATGCGCCCGCCATCAGTGGCGAACGGGTCAGCGACAAAGCGTTCGGACGTGATGCCCGGACGATCGTGGTAGGCCTGCGCCAGCCCGGCGCCACCGACGAACAATTCACCGGTCGCGCCTTGCGGCACCAGCGCCAGATCGGCGTCGAGAATGTACGCCACGCGGTCGCCGATCACACTGCCGATCGGCACACTGCCGGCTCCCTCTTCCAGCACTTCCGGGGCCAGACTGGCCAGTGGCATGACCACGGTTTCGGTCGGGCCGTAGGCGTTGAAGAACAGGCTCGGTTTGAAGGCTGCACGAATCCGTTGCAGATGTTCGCCGGTCAGCGCTTCGCCGCCAGTGATGATCATCCGCACCGGCAGAATTTCATTTTGCGTCGCAAGGAACTGCGCCAACTGGCTGCCGTAGCTCGGGGTAAAGCCGAGCACGTTGATTTTATGCGTGCGGATCAAGCCGCAGATTTCTTCCGCGTCCCACTGACCTTGTGCACGCAGCACCACCTGCGCACCGCTGAGCAGCGGCACCAACAGACGCTCGGTCGCCGCATCGAAGTTGATCGAATAGAAGTGCAGTTCGCAGTCATCCGGGCGCATGCCAAACCGCTCGATCACGGCTTGGCAGTGCATGGCGATTTCGCCGTGAGAGACCACCACGCCTTTCGGCTTGCCAGTCGAACCCGAGGTGTAAATCAGGTAGGCCTGATGTTGCGGCAGGCTGATAAACGGCAACTCGCTGGGCGGATACGCGGCGAGTGCTGCGCTGTCTTCTTCCAGGCACCAGCGCGCCACGCCTGGCGGCAGATCGCCGAGGGCTGTGAACATGGCGCGATCACTGAGCAGCAAGCCGATGCGGCTGTCTTCGATCATGTAATGCAAGCGGTCGAGCGGGTATTCCGGGTCTAGCGGCACGTACGCACCGCCGGCCTTGAGAATCGCCAGCAGGCCGATGACCATTTCCAGCGAACGCTCCAGCGCCAGGCCAACGCGCACTTGCGGGCCGACGCCACGTTCACGCAAGGCCCAGGCCAGACGATTGGCGCGGGCGTCGAGTTCGGCGTAGCTCAGGGTCTGCCCGGCAAAGGTCAGCGCAGGTGCGTCTTGGCGCGCCAGCGCTTGTTCGGCGAACAGATGATGGATGCACTGGTCGAGACGATGCTCGCCCGGCTCGACGCCAAGGCTGTCGAGCAGGTGTTGTTGCTCCGCAGCGTCGAGCAGCGTCAATTCGCTGAGGCGCTGTTGCGGATCGGCGATCAGCGCTTCGAGCAGGTTGCGCCAATGTTTGGCCATGCGCGCGATGGTCGGTTCATCGAACAAATCGGTGCTGTAGGTCAGGCAGCAACCGAGGCGATGGTCGAGGTCAGTGACTTCCAGGTTGAGGTCGAACTTGGTCGCCCGCGCATCGTTGGCCAGGTACTCGACGGTCATGCCGGCGAGCATGCGGCTCTGTTGGAATTCCCAGCGCTGCACGTTGCACATCACCTGGAACAGCGGGTTGTAGGCGGCACTGCGCGGCGGCTGCAAGGCTTCAACCAAATGATCGAACGGCAGGTCCTGGTGCGACTGACCTTCGATCACGGTGTGGCGCACCTGCTCGAACAGTTCGCCGACCGACATCATGCCGTCGAGCTGGCAACGCAGTACCTGGGTGTTGAGGAACGCACCGATCAGCCCTTCGCTTTCCGGCCGGATGCGGTTGGCCACCGGCGCGCCAATGCGCAGATCGGTCTGGCCGCTGTAGCGGTAAAGCAGCGTGGCGAGCGCGGCGGTCATGGTCATGAACAGGGTCAGACCGTTTTGCGCGTTGAACGCACGAACTCGCGCGGCAAGATCGTCGCTGAGATCGAAACGGAACAGTTCGCCCTGATGGCTTTGCACCGGCGGACGCGGGCGGTCACCCGGCAACTCCAGCAATGGATGTTCACGACCGAGTTGTGCGGTCCAGTAATCGAGTTGGCGCTGACGCTCGCCGGATTCCAGCCAGTTGCGCTGCCAGACGCTGTAGTCGAGGTACTGCACCGGCAGCGGTTCCAGCGGCGAATCGCGGTCATCGACAAACGCTTCGTACAACGCGCTGAGTTCGCGGGCGAAGATATCCATCGCCCAGCCTTCGGTAACGATGTGGTGCAGGGTCAGGACGAAGTAATGCTCGTGCTCGGCAGTCTTCACCAGACAGGCGCGCAGCAGCGGACCGCTTTCCAGATCGAACGGCAGATGCGCCTCTTCGTCGGCGAATTGCTGAACTTTTTGCTCACGCAGATCGGCGGCAAGTTTCGAGAAATCCTTCCAGCCCATGCGCACGCCGGTTTCGGCATGCACCTGCTGACGCGCAACGCCGTCGACACTCGGGAACGTCGTGCGCAGGGTTTCGTGGCGCAGGATCAGCGCTTGCAACGCCGATTCGAAACGCTCGACATGCAATACGCCACGCAGGCGCGCCATGCCGCCAACGTTGTACGCCGGGCTGTCCGGCTCCATCTGCCAAAGGAACCACATGCGCTGTTGCGAGTACGACAACGGCACCGGTTTGCTGCGATCAGCCTTGTCGATCGGCGGCTGTTTGTTGGTGCGGCCGCTGGCCTGGATCCGGCGGATCTGCTCGGCAAAAGCACCCAGTTCGCTGTGCTCGAACAACGCGCGCAGCGGCAGCTCGACGTCGCAGGCCTGACGGCTGCGCGAGATGATTTGCGTGGCCAGCAGCGAATGACCGCCGAGGGCGAAGAAGTCGTCGCGCAGGCCAACTTGCGCCAGGCCCAGCACTTCGCGCCAGATCGCGGCGATCTGTTGTTCCAGTTCGGTAACCGGTTCGACGTGTTCACGCACTTGCCATTGCGGTTCGGGCAAGGCACGGCGGTCGAGTTTGCCGCTCGGGCTCAGGGGCATTGCGTCCAGACGCATCAGTTGCGCCGGGACCATGTATTCCGGCAGCTCGGCGGCCAGCGCGGTTTTCAGGCGGGTGATTTGCTCGTCGGCAACTGCGCTCGCATCGGTGGCGGTGAAGTAGCCGATCAGTTGCGCGCCGGCAGCGGTTTCGCGCACCAGCACCACGGCTTGGGCGACGCCGTTCTGGGCGAGCAGACGCGCTTCGATTTCTTCCGGTTCGACGCGGAAACCACGCAGTTTGACTTGCTGATCGAGACGGCCGAGGTATTCGATCACGCCATCGCAGGTCCAGCGCGCACGGTCACCGGTCCGGTACAAACGGGCGCCCTGCTCGCCCAGCGGATCGACCACAAAACGTTCCGCGGTCAACGATGGACGGCCAAGGTAACCGCGAGCCAGGCCGATACCGCTGATGCACAGCTCACCCGGCACGCCGGCCGGCACCGGATTGAGATCGGCGTCGAGCACGCGGCAAATCACATTGCCCAACGGACGACCGATCGGCGAACGTTCGCCATCAGCAGCGGTGCAATGCCAGTGGGTAACGTTGATCGCAGTTTCGGTCGGGCCATAACGGTTGTGCAGTTGCACCGCCGGCAGTTGCGCGAGAACGCGGTTGCGCAGTTCAGCCGGCAGCGCTTCACCGCCGGAGAATACCCGGCGCAGGCTGGTGCATTCGGCACTCAGCGGTTCGTCGATGAACAGCGCCAGCAGCGGCGGCACAAAGTGCAGCGTGGTCACGCCATACTGCTGAACCAATTGGGCGATGCGGTGCGGATCGCGGTGTTCTCCAAGACCTGCGATCAGCAGACGCGCGCCAGTGATCAGTGGCCAAAAACACTCCCACACCGACACGTCGAAACTGATCGGCGCTTTTTGCATCAGCACATCCGTTTCATTGAGCGCATAAGCACTCTGCATCCATTGCAGACGTTCAGCCAGTGCCGCGTGAGTGTTGCCGACGCCTTTCGGCTGGCCGGTGGAGCCGGAGGTGTAAATCACGTAGGCGAGGTTGTCGCCGTGCAGGTGCAGACCCGGTGCCTGGCTCGGCCAGTTTTCCAGGTGCAGCGCGTCCATGGCGATCACGCTGACGCCGTCGCTGGCCGGCAAACGGTCGAGCAATTCGGTCTGGGTCAGCAGCAGTTCGACGCCGCTGTCGCTGAGCATGTAGGCCAGACGATCGGCCGGGTATTCCGGGTCCAGCGGCACATAGGCGCCGCCGGCCTTGATGATCGCCAGCAGACCGATCAACAGTTGTGGCGAACGCTCGGCGGCGATAGCCACGCAAACGTCCGGGCCGACGCCTTTGTCGCGCAAATAGTGCGCGAGACGGTTGGCCTGAGTGTGCAGTTCAGCGAAATCGAGGCTGCCACCGTCCCACACCAGCGCAGTGCGTTCCGGGGTTTGCCGCAGCTGTTCGTTGAGCAGTTCCGGCAGCCATTGCTGCGCCGGGATGCACGGTGCGACGCTCCAGTTTTGTTGCTGGTCGTGTTCGCCGACGGTGAGCAGCTGCAGGTCGCCAATGGCTTGCTCCGGGCGTTCGCAAACGTCGCGCAACAGGTTGCTGAAGTGCTCGGCCAGACGCGCAATGGTCGTGGCATCGAACAGTTCGCTGGCGTAGTCGAACGACAGCGTCAGGCGACCGTTACGGTCTTCTTCACTGTGCAGTTGCAGGTCGAACTTGGCTTCGCGGCTGTGCCACGGCAACTCTTCGGCGAGCAGACCGGGTAGACGCTTGAGCGCACTCAAATCTCGTTGCTGGTGGTTGAACATGACCTGGAACAGGCCCTGTTCACGTGCCTGCGGAAAGGCTTCGAGCAATTGTTCGAACGGCAGATCCTGATTCGCTTGCGCACCGAGTGCGGCTTGACGGGTCTGGCCCAGCAGTTCGACGAATGACAGGCGCGAATCGATTTGCGCACGCAGCACTTGAGTGTTGATGAAGAAACCGATCAAGCCCTGGGTTTCCAGGCGCGGACGGTTGGCATTGGGCACGCCGATGCGGATATCGCGCTGACCGCTGTAACGGTGCAGCAGGCTCTGGAATGCCGAGAGCAGCAGCATGAACGGTGTTGCCTGGTGCGACTGAGCCGTGTTGCGGATTGCATCGCTGAGGCTGGCACCGAGTCGGACAGTGTGGCGCGCGGCACTGTGAACATGCTGCGCTGAACGCGGATGATCAGTGGCCAGCTCCAGGCTCGGGTGCTCGTCGCCCAACTGCGCTTTCCACCAGGCCAGTTGCCGCTCACCCTCGCCTTGCGCCAGCCATTGGCGCTGCCAGCTGCCGTAGTCGGCGTACTGGGTTGGCAGAGGCGCGAGGTGGGCGGTCGTCCCTTGCGAGGCGGCGGCGTAAAGGCGCGAGAATTCATCGATCAATACGTTCAGTGACCAACCGTCGGCGATGATGTGGTGCAGGGTCACCAGCAGTTGGTGATCTTCGTCGTCGAGACGCACCAGCGTCACCCACAGCAGCGGGCCTTTTTCCAGGTCGAACGCGGTGCGCGCTTCGTCCTCGCGGATGTGCTGAGCGCGGGCTTCTCGTTCATGCGCCGGCAGGTCGCTGATGTCGATCAGTCGCAGATTGAATGCGGCGGCGACATCGACTTGCTGCAGGGCTACGCCGTCGCGCTCGAAGAAGCGTGTGCGCAGCGATTCGTGGCGCTCGATCAGTTGCTGGAAGCTGGCGCGCAAGGCGTCTTCGTCCAGTTCGCCACGCAAACGCAGGGCACCGGGAATGTTGTAGGCGCTGCTCTGCGGGTCGAGTTGCCAAGTGATCCACAGACGGTTTTGCGCCAGCGATTGCGGCATCGGCTCGCTGCGCGACAACGCGGTGATTGCACCCTGGGCGCTGCCGCCGTCCTGTTGCTGTTGCGCCACAGCAGCGGCGAATGCGGACAACGTTGGTGCTTCGAAGAGCAGGCGCAAGTTCAGCTCAAGGCTGAGTTCTTCGCGTACTCGGGCGATCACTTGCGTGGCGGCAATCGAGTTGCCGCCGAGCAGAAAGAAGTGATCGTCGGCGCTGACCTGTTTGAGGTTAAGTTGCTCGGCCCAGATCTTGCCGATCAAGGCTTCGAGTTCCGAAGCGCTGGTGGTCGCTTCCTGAGTGTCGGGCGTGGTCGACGGGAACACCGCGTAGCTGTCGAGGCTGCCATCGGCCAGACGATTGCGGCACGCCGAGCGCTGCAACTTGCCGCTGGAGGTTTTCGGCAAGGCGCCAGGATTGAGCAGTACGACGACGCTCGGCGCCTCCTGATAAGCCTCGGCCACGGCTTGGCGGATCGCTTTGATCAGTGCTTCCGGCGGCAGGATTTTCTGTACGCTGCGGCTGATTTCCGCCGCGATGCCGATGCCTTCTTCGCCGTTCTGATTGATCGCGAAGGCAGCGACGCGGCCCTTGCGCACCACTTCCACTTCGTTCTCGACGGTCTTCTCGATGTCCTGCGGATAGAGGTTGTGGCCGCGCACGATCAGCATGTCTTTCAGGCGACCGGTGACGAACAGTTCGCCGTCACGCATAAAGCCCAAGTCACCGGTGCGCAGCCAGGTGCGGCCGGCGTGCTGGACGAAGGTCTTGGCGCTCGCTTGCGGATTGCGCCAGTAGCCGAGGGCGATACTCGGTCCGGTGGCCCAGACTTCGCCGACAGCGCTGTCGGCCAGTTCAACGAGCGTGTTCGGCTCGACGATGAGCACCGCGTGCTCCGGCTGGCTGATGCCGCAACTCATGATCGGGCTGCCCTCGCCCGGTTCGGCGCGGTTTTGCGCCAGCGCCTGATCATCCACGCGCAGTGCCGGAATGCCGGTGCCGCGCGGGGTGCCGGCGACGAATAGCGTCGCCTCGGCCAGACCGTACGAAGCCATGAAATTGTCGGCGCTAAAACCACACGCGGTGAACTTCTCGGCGAAGCGATCGAGGGTGTCGAGACGGATCGGCTCAGAGCCGGAATAGGCCACGCGCCAGCGGCTCAGGTCGAGGCGTTCAAGTGCCGACTCGCTGACGCGCTCGCTGCACAGGCGATAGGCAAAATCCGGCCCGCCGCTGATGGTCCCGCCGTATTGGCTGATCGCTTCGAGCCAGCGCAATGGGCGGCCGAGGAAATACGCCGGCGACATCAGGATGCACGGTACGCCGCTGAAGATCGGCTGCAACAGACCGCCGATCAGACCCATGTCGTGATACAGCGGCAACCAGCTGACGATCACGTCGTCCGGGTTTACATCGATACCGAAACCATGCCGGATCAGCAGTTCGTTGGCGACCAGATTGCCGTGACTGACCTGCACGCCTTTAGGCAACGCGGTGGAGCCGGAGGTGTATTGCAGGAAAGCGATATGGTCTTGCGGCAGGCCAGGTTCAACCCAGTTTTCTGCCAGCGTTCGGTCGAGGGTATCGACACACAGCAACGGCGGCGCGCCTTCGATCTGCTGCAAGGCGTCGCGCAGGTCGGCGCTGATCAACAGCAGACGCGGTTCGGCGTCGGCAATGATCGACAGCAAACGCTCTTGATGATGACGACGCGCGGACTCCGGCGGATAGGCCGGCACCGCGATCACACCGGCGTACAGGCAACCAAAAAACGCCGCGACGTAATCCGGGCCACTAGGGAACAGCAGCACCGCACGATCGCCGAATTCCGCCTGGGCCTGCAACGCGGCCGCAATGGTGCGCGCGCGTTCATCCAGCTCGCGATAACTGAGTACCACAGCCTGCTCTTCGTTTTCAGCGAGAAAACGCAAGGCCAGTTGATCCGGCGTCAGGGCCGCGCGGCGCTGGAGGGCTTGGACCAGGGTGCTGGGGAGTTCGAACGCGTCGGTCATGAGGTTTCCTGCCTGAATTCGGCTTGCTAATGGAATCGGGTTACTGCGTCACGCCCCGCGAAGGGCCTGCTGGGCGCGGTCTGTGCCGACCGCGCAAGGCGCTGGAATGCTGTCTGGCCGGGGTCGTGCACCCGGAACCATTCACCAATGAGAACGGATGACGTCTTGAAATAATTAGTCGGCAGGCTGGATCGCCAATGGGGCCGGGGTGTGGCGGCGTGTCGCAGTTCTCACATCGTACCGATTTGGATCATTAGTTCTCTTTCTCAATTGACAATCATTATCATTCAACATAATTTGTCGCTCGATGTGTAGGACGGCCCCGTCCCCAGGCGTCCCACTAACCTATTTGGCAGCAAGGTGATTTCCATGACGGAACAAGTATCCACAAGCAAGTGCGATTCACCGCTACTTCAGGCATTCGTCGACAATCGACTGATTCTGGTCAAGATTGCAGCCCGTATCACCGGGTGCCGGTCGCGCGCCGAAGATGTGGTGCAGGATGCATTTTTCCGCCTGCAATCGGCGCCCCCGATCACCTCGTCGATCAAGGCGCAACTGAGCTATCTGTTCCAGATCGTGCGCAACCTCGCCATCGATCACTACCGCAAGCAGGCGCTTGAGCAGAAGTACTCCGGCCCTGAAGAGGAAGGGCTGAACGTGGTTATCCAAGGTGCTTCGCCGGAAACTTCGCACATCAACTTCTCCACCCTGGAGAACATCGCCGACGCGCTGACCGAACTGCCCAGCCGCACTCGCTATGCATTCGAGATGTACCGCCTGCACGGCGTGCCGCAAAAGGACATCGCCAAGGAACTTGGCGTTTCGCCAACCCTGGTCAACTTCATGATTCGTGATGCGCTGGTGCACTGCCGCAAGGTCTCGGGCAGTCGTCAGGATGCGGTGATTGCCGGTCGTCGTTAAGAGCTGAATTCGGCGTCAAGCCATTCGCGAGCGAGCTCGCCCCCACATTGATTCGGCTTACACCGTCCTGATGTGAGAGCGAGCTTGCTCACGAAGGCGGACTTGAGACCGCAATGAATCTCAAGCCCGACTGCCTCAGGCCAGTTTGCACCGATCAAAAAACCGCTCACGCCCCAGAATCATCAGTGCCGCGCGCTTGTGCGGGAAGTCGAATTCCTTCTCGCAGTGGAAGCACTGATTCTGCATATGGCCGATCATCTTCGCGTTATCAGCCCTTGGTTCTGCGACCACCCTTTGCGTGCGCGGATCATCGAGAAACAGGTAATGCACCAGCGCCGATAGCCAGCTCGCCACTTTGTGCGGGCCACGGTGATCCTCCTCGCCCACCAGCATGTGAATGCCACGATCGTAATTGTCGGCATCGTAGAACGGCGCGATGCGATCTTCCTTGGCCCAATAAGCTTCAAAATAGGCAAACGGCTGATCATCGAAACAGCCAATCAACGTCAACGTGTGCGGGTCGGCATCGAGTTTGTTCAGGTATTCGCGGTGCTTTTCGAGACTGCCCTCTTCCTGCCAGAAACTCGCGACGCGCGGGCTGTTTTGCCAGCGGTTGAAACGCGGCAGGTCTTCTTCGATTTCTACAGTGCGCAGGGAAATCCACGCCCCCAGACGGGCATCGAAACGCCGGTATACTTCACCGCGCGGTTTGACCGGCCGCAAAGGATGACGCTTGCCCTGGCTGATGACCATTTGCTGCGGATAGCTGCCCGTCAGTGAAGTGCCGAGCCACGGTTGCGGCAGTTGCCAGAACAGCGTGCGTTCACAGCGATACTCACCGGCCACGTCGGTGCTCACCAGTAAACCGCTGAGCAGGGCTTCGGTCGGTGGTTGGTCCAGCTGCCAAGTCAGTTGCTGGCACGCCGGATCCCGCGCGAACAGCCAGTAACAGGCTGCCCACAGTGCCTGCCCGAGCGGCAGCGCAAAGCGCTCGTCGAGCTGGATCGATCCCTTGGCCTCTCGATCAAGGCGCAGGCGGATCAGCGGTTGCCCGCCCAGGCTCAGGCTCAGACGGCTTTCGGTGGCATCAGCGATCAGTTGACTGCCCGATGGCAAGGCCAGGGCAGTCAGGTCATTCAGATTGGACATGGGTCGGGCTCACGATAATCGTCGACAGTTAAATGCTGGAACGTGATCGCGCCCGGAAAATTTAGAGATCCCCACCAACTATCTAACGATGCTGTTTGCTGGCGGGGCTCTATGAGGCTGACAAACCCGCGGCTCTCAAACTAAACAGACTTGACCCAGATCTTGCTGATTGCGTAATCGTTTCCGTAGCCACTCGCCGTATGACTGAAGATTGCCAACGTGTACTGCGAAGAATCCGCGGTAAACGTGCCCTCCAGTGATTCCCAAGTCATGACTGGAAAATCCTTGGCTTCAGTGATGTTCTGGGTGCCTGCTGCAAGCGACAGACTCGGCACACTGGAGCTGATGTTGGTTCGACGAACCTGTAGGCCGAATACATAACTCCTGCCGACTTCAAGGTTCGCGAAGTTTTTTTCCAGAATGATGCCAGCCGATGCGTTGGTGTACGTGCGGTTGTTGAGAACGTAGATGTCCCCGTCCTTGCCGACAACCAGATCTCTGGAATCCAGTGCAGCCGGGCCTTTTTTCCAGCCGTTCCAGGGCTCTTCTTCAGCCTCGGAGAAGGTCGTCAGATCCTCGAAGGGAACTCGCACTTTGAGGCTGATCGGAGGAAATAGCAGTGGGCAATCACAAGCCGCGTTATTCAGGGCCACCTGAAAAACAAGCATCAGTTGACTGTTGTGTTTCAGATCCTGCAGGTCATCCCACGCAATCGTTCTGCGCCAGCCCGCCTCAAATTCCTGCTGCGTCAATGGTTCACCATCGGCGATGCGCAACATGATTGGGGAACCATCGCTCGTCTGACCACAGGCATGCAGCGTCGTCGGTTGCCCGAGCGCCATGAAGGGCCACCTCGACACTTCGACTGTAATGCCGGTCGAGCCATCGGGTTTGTTCAAGGTGAGGACATTCTCGCTGGCTTGCTCTACGAATGGAGCAGGCACACAACGCAGGGAAATCGGGGATGGATTGGACATGGCAAATTCCTTTTTCTCAAGCCGCTCACAAAGAGCGAGTGTGGAAAGGAATCAAAACCTGAAGCCAATACGGCGTCTACTGTCAGATCTGACAGGGTCGCCCAAGTATCCGACCAGCGGTGGGGCATGACACGCGGCTACTTCGGCACCGGCACCACCGCAATCTTGTACGGATCGAAAATCTTCAGCATTTCGCCGTTATCGCGCAGCCCCTTAAGCAACTTGCCAAACGCCGCACCGGTAATCGGCGCCGTCGGGCGAAGAATCGCGTAATGGTGATAGACCTGATCGATGCGCTGCGAGACCAGCAACTCGTTGCGCACCTTCTCGTTACGCAGCAGGTAATCGAAGAGATAGGAACGGGTCACCAAGGCAATATCGGCGCGACCGCGCAGCACCATCAGCAGGTTGCTGTCGTGGGAATAAGTCAGCGTGGCGTTGAAATTCTGTGCAAGAAATTTGGGATCGGCGTTGAAATTGGCGAACTCGTAGTGATAACCGCTGAACAGCGCGAGGCGCTTGCCGGTGAGGTCGGCAAAGTAGCTCTGCTGACGACCGTCTTCGCGTTGCGCGACGAAAATCTCTGCGTCTTCAAGACCCATGTCGACATCCGTGTGGGGAATCTCCTTCCAGCCCCAATCGGGGTTTTCGAAGATCGCCATGTCGATCCGACCCTGCTTGAAATCACCGAAACGCCGGGGAATCGAGGTCGGCACAAGCACGAACTGGTAGTCGCTTTGCAGGCGGTTCAAGGCCTCGACCAATTGTGGCAACAGCCCCGTATCGGCACCGTTTTCCGGGCGTACGGTGTAGGGCGGAAAATGCGCCGCACCGACCCGAACCAATTGCGCTGCCTGAGCGGGCAATACCCATATCGCAGCCAGCACGGCGAGCATTAACCCCGCGGCCGTCCGAATTGGCAAAGACTTCAAAACACCCCACTCCCCGAAAAAATACCGATCAATGCATTCAAGCTAGGCGGTTTCGCCCAGTTAGCCAGTTTCCCGAACCGATAGGAAGCGCTTCAACGCTCTTCCAGGACCAGAATCAGCGCCTCATCGGCCAACTGATCGAGGCTCAAACTGCCGCCGGCACGGAACCATGTGGTCGTCCACGACAGTGCGCCGGTGAGGAAACGTCGGGTAATAAATACATCGCCACGAATAAATCCGGCGTTTTTGGCTTCGCCCAGCACTTGCAGCCAGATGTCTTCGTAGACATCGCGCAGCGCCAGCACCTTGGCCTGGCCTTCTTCGGAGAGCGAGCGCCACTCGTAGACCAGCACCGCCATGGCTTCACCGCTGCCGCCCATGATCGACTGTAATTCGCAGCGGATCAGCGCCAGCACGCGCTCGCGCACATCTGCCGCGTCGGCCAGCGCAGCTCGCATCAACGCGGTGTTGTAACGGATGGTTTCTTCCATCACCGCGCGGAGGATTTCATCCTTGCTTTTGAAGTGATGAAAAATGCTTCCCGACTGGATGCCCACGGCACCGGCCAGATCACGCACCGTGGTGCGTTCATAGCCTTTGTTACGGAACAGGTGAGCGGCCACTTGCAGCAATTTGCCGCGGGCGCTGTCGGGGTCGGTCAATTGGCCCTCGTCGACCAAATCACGCATGACCCTCAGGGCTTTTTGCTCGTCCACCCGTTCTCTCCTACAGTCGATCAGTCTGTTGCCCCCTGAAACCGCAGGGTTGCGCGCAATTTAAGCCGCCAGCGGCAACCAAGCAAGCGCTTGGGCAGAAGATAGTTTCAACTGTTTACAAACCAAGCGCTTGCTTGGTAGCCTCCAGACACTTCTGTCGCAGGTTGCTGAGTCGGAGATAAAAATGCCCACCACCGTTCGCATCGGATGCGCCAGTGCATTCTGGGGAGATACGTCCACCGCCGCCGCGCAACTGGTGGAGGGCGGCAAGCTGGACTATCTGGTGTTCGACTACCTCGCCGAGATCACGATGTCGATCATGGCCGGCGCGCGCATGAAGGACCCGCAGGCGGGGTTCGCCGGCGACTTCATCGAAGTCCTTACCCCCCTGCTGCCGCAGTTGGCCGAGCAGAACATCCGCGTGATCAGCAATGCCGGCGGGGTCAATCCGCAGGCCTGCGCCAACGCCTTGCAAGCGGCCTGTGACAAGGCCGGCATCGACCTGAGAATCGCCGTACTGCTCGGCGACGACCTGCAACCACAGCTAAAACACCTGCGCGGCATCACCGAGATGTTCAGCGGCGCCCCGCTGCCGCCGATGTGCGTGTCGACCAACGCCTACCTTGGCGCGCCGGGCATTGTCGAAGCCTTGCGACTGGGCGCCGACGTCGTCATCACCGGGCGCGTGGTCGACAGCGCCGTGGTCAGCGCCGCGCTGGTGCATGAATTCGGCTGGTCGTGGCACGACTACGACAAACTCGCCCAGGCCGCACTGGCCGGGCACATCATCGAGTGCGGCGCGCAATGCACCGGCGGCAATTTCACCGATTGGCGCGAGGTGCCGGATTACGAGCACATCGGCTTTCCGATTGTTGAAGTCAGCGCCGACAGCCAATTCATCGTCAGCAAGCCTGAAGGCACTGGCGGACTGGTCACACCACTGACCGTTGGCGAACAGATGCTGTATGAAATCGGCGATCCACAGGCGTACCTGCTGCCCGACGTGGTTTGCGACTTCACTCAGGTCAAACTTCAGCAACAAGGCAAAAACGCGGTACACGTGCACGGCGCCAAAGGCTTGCCACCCAGCAACAAGTATAAGGTCAGCGCCACTTATCCGGACGGCTTTCGCTGCACCGCCAGTTGCCTGATCGCCGGCATCGATGCGGTGGATAAGGCACAGCGCGTCAGTCAGGCGATCATCGCCAAGACTGCCGAGATGTTCAGCCAACGCGGCTGGGCGCCCTACAGCGCAACCGATATCGAACTGCTCGGCAGCGAAGCGACCTACGGCCCCCACGGCCAACGCCACGACAGCCGTGAAGTGGTGATCAAACTCGCTGTGCGTCATCCGAATAAACAGGCGCTGGTGCTGTTCTCCCGAGAAATCGCCCAGGCCGCCACCGGCATGGCACCGGGCCTGACCGGTATCGTCGGTGGGCGCCCCACGGTGTATCCGCTGATCCGCCTGTTCTCTCTTCTGATCGATAAAAGCGCTTGCTCGCTGCATATCGAGATGGCCGGTGAACGTTATCCGTGCACCCCACCGTCGCTCGGCGCGCTCGCCAGCGAGGATTTGCCCCTGCCCCATCAGCCGCCCAAGCCACAGGGCCGCGCCGATGCCAGCGTGGCACTGGTGAAACTGGCCGTGGCGCGCTCCGGAGACAAGGGTAATCACAGCAACATCGGCGTCATGCCGCGCAAACCCGAATACCTGCCATGGATCGCCGAAGCGCTGACGCCGGCCGTCATGGTCGACTGGATGAGCCACGTGCTCGACCCGATCCACGGCCGGGTCGAGCGCTGGTATCTGCCCGGCACCCACAGCCTGAATTTTCTTTTGGAAAACGCGCTTGGCGGTGGTGGTGTGGCCAGTCTGCGTATCGATCCGCAAGGCAAAGCCTTCGCCCAGCAACTGTTGGAAATCCAGATCCCGGTGCCACAGAGCATCGCCGAACAGCTCGACTAGAGGATGGTTTGCATGGCTTACGCGTCGATTTTCCACGCCGGTCTGTTCAGCGGCCAGACCCTCATCGTCACCGGGGGCGGCAGTGGCATCGGGCGCTGCACCGCCCATGAACTGGCAGCCCTCGGCGCCAATGTGCTGCTGGTCGGGCGCAAGCCGGAGAAGCTGCAAAAGGTCGCCGCCGAAATCGCCGAGGACGGTGGCCGTGCGCACTGGAAGGCTTGCGATATCCGCGATGAAGAAGCAGTGAAACAACTGGTCAGCGAACTGATTGCTGAACATGGGCCGATCCACGGCCTGGTCAACAATGCCGGCGGCCAGTACCCGTCGCCTTTGGCTTCGATCAATCAGAAAGGCTTCGAAACCGTGTTGCGCACCAATCTGGTCGGCGGTTTCCTGATGGCTCGCGAAGTATTCAATCAGTCGATGAGCAAACACGGCGGCAACATCGTCAACATGCTCGCTGACATGTGGGGTGGCATGCCCGGCATGGGCCACTCGGGCGCGGCGCGCTCGGGCATGGACAACTTCACCAAGACTGCCGCGTTCGAGTGGGGTTATGCCGGCGTGCGGGTCAACGCGGTGGCGCCGGGCTGGATTGCCTCCAGCGGTATGGACACGTATGAAGGCGCGTTCAAAGCGGTGATTCCGACCCTGCGCGAACACGTGCCACTCAAGCGCATCGGCACCGAATCGGAAGTCAGCGCCGCGATTGTGTTTTTGCTTAGCCCCGCCGCCGCGTTTATCAGCGGCAGCACCTTGAAAATCGATGGTGCGGCCAGCCTCGGCAGCCGCGCATGGCCGTTGCACAAAGCGACCCACAGCGAGTCGTTCAACGGTTTCCACCGCGCGTATTTACCCGAAGTGCTGAAGGACAAGGAGTAAGCCATGCCGCAGATCCAGTCCCAGCTCGACCCACGCAGCGAGGAGTTCGCCCGCAACCGGGCGGCCATGCTCGCAGCGATCGAACACGTGCAGCAGCTCGAAAAAAACCTGCTGAACAAAGCCGCGGAAGCCAAAGCCAAATTTGCCCAGCGCGGGCAACTGCTGCCCCGTGAGCGCTTGAATCTGTTGCTCGATCCCGGCGCGCCATTTCTCGAACTGGCCAGCCTTGCCGGTTACAAACTGCACGACGACAAGGACGGCAGCTCCGCCGGTGGCGGACTGATCGCTGGCATCGGTTATGTCTGCGGGATCCGCGCGATGGTCGTGGCGAACAATAGCGCAATCAAGGGCGGGACAATCTCGCCCAGCGGCCTGAAAAAATCCCTGCGCCTGCAACAGATCGCTCAGGAAAACAAACTGCCGGTGATCACCCTCGCCGAAAGCGGCGGCGCCAACCTCAATTACGCCGCCGAGATTTTTGTCGAAGGCGCGCGCAGTTTTGCCAATCAGGCGCGGATGTCGGCAATGGGCTTGCCGCAGATCACTGTGGTGCACGGCTCGGCCACGGCCGGTGGCGCTTATCAGCCGGGGCTGTCGGATTACGTGGTGGTGGTACGCGGCAAGGCCAAGCTGTTTCTGGCCGGTCCACCGCTGCTGAAAGCGGCCACTGGCGAAGTCGCCACCGATGAAGAACTCGGTGGCGCCGAGATGCACGCGCAGGTCGCCGGGACGGCTGAATACCTGGCTGAGAACGATGCCGATGGCGTGCGTCAGGTGCGTGAAATATTGCGCATGCTGCCGTGGAACGAACAACTGCCGTGGTTGCCGGAGCCGCAATACAAAGAGCCGCTCTACCCCATCGAAGAACTGCTCGGGTTGATCCCGGACGATCCGAAAAAGCCTTACGACGTGCGCGAAATCATCGCGCGCATTGCCGACGAATCGTGCTTTCTCGAATTCAAGGGCGAGTTCGATCAGCAAACCATCTGCGGCCAATTGAAGATTCAAGGTCGCGCCTGCGGTTTCATCGGCAACAACGGCCCGATCACACCCAACGGCGCGAGCAAAGCGGCGCAGTTCATCCAGTTATGCGATCAGAGCCAGACACCGCTGCTGTTCTTCCATAACACCACCGGTTTCATGGTCGGCACCGAATCCGAGCAGCAAGGCGTGATCAAACACGGCTCAAAACTGATTCAAGCGGTGGCCAATGCGCGGGTGCCTAAACTGACCCTTGTCGTCGGCGGCTCCTACGGCGCCGGCAACTACGCGATGTGCGGGCGCGGCCTCGACCCACGCTTCATCTTCGCCTGGCCGAACAGCCGCACCGCCGTGATGGGCGGCGCGCAGGCCGGCAAGGTGTTGCGCATCGTCACCGAAGCCAAACAGCTCAAGGACGGCCTGACGCCGGACCCGAAGATGCTCGACATGCTCGAACAGGTCACCGCGCAGAAACTCGACAGCCAGTCCACCGCGCTCTACGGCAGCGCCAATCTGTGGGATGACGGGCTGATCGACCCACGCGACACGCGCACCCTGCTCGGCTACTTGCTGGACATCTGTCACGAAGCCGACATTCGCACGCTGCAACCCAACAGCTTCGGCGTCAGCCGGTTCTGACCGCCACGGACCCTACGGAGAACAATAACAATGATCTTCACCCCGGAACACGAAGCCCTGCGCCGTACCGTCCGCCAGTTCGTCGAGCACGCGATCAACCCGCACGTCGATGAATGGGAAAAGGCCGGACGCTTTCCGATCCACGAGATTTTCAGCCAGGCCGGCGACCTCGGTTTGCTGGGTATTTCCAAGCCGGAAAAGTTCGGCGGCATGGGCCTCGACTACAGCTATTCGATTGTCGCTGCCGAAGAGTTCGGCACCATTCACTGCGGCGGCATTCCGATGTCGATCGGCGTGCAGACCGACATGTGCACCCCGGCGCTGGCCCGCTTCGGCTCCGATGAACTGCGCGAAGAGTTCCTGCGTCCGGCGATCACTGGTGAGCAGGTCGGCTGCATCGGCGTCTCTGAAGTCGGCGCCGGCTCCGACGTCGCCGGGCTGAAAACCACCGCGCGCAAGGACGGCGACGACTACGTAATCAACGGCAGCAAGATGTGGATCACCAACTCGCCGAGCGCCGATTTCATCTGCCTGCTGGCCAACACCTCGGACGACAAACCGCACATCAACAAGTCACTGATCATGGTGCCGATGAACACGCCGGGGATCAGCCTCAGTTCGCACCTCGACAAACTCGGCATGCGCAGTTCGGAAACCGCACAGGTGTTTTTCGACAACGTACGTGTGCCCCAGCGCAATCGCGTCGGCCACGAGGGTGCCGGGTTCATGATGCAGATGCTGCAGTTTCAGGAGGAACGCCTGTTCGGCGCCGCGAACATGATCAAGGGCCTGGAATATTGCGTCGACAGCACTATCGAGTACTGCAAGGAGCGCAAGACCTTCGGCAATGCGCTGATCGACAATCAGGTCATCCACTTCCGCCTCGCCGAATTGCAGACCGAAATCGAATGCCTGCGCGCGCTGGTTTATCAGGCGACCGAGCAGTACGTGAAGGGCCAGGACGTTACGCGGCTGGCATCGATGGCCAAGCTCAAGGCCGGGCGCCTCGGCCGCGAAGTCAGCGACAGCTGCCTGCAATATTGGGGCGGCATGGGTTTCATGTGGGACAACCCGGTGGCCCGCGCCTATCGCGATGTGCGGCTAGTGTCGATTGGCGGTGGCGCCGACGAAATCATGCTGGGGATCATCTGCAAACTGATGGGCACCCTGCCGGGGAAAAACAAATGAGCAGCCTGCCAGATTGCCAGACGCTGTTGCTGGAGCAGCATGGCGGCGTGCTGCACATCACCCTCAATCGGCCGGACAGTCGTAATGCAATGAGTCTGCAGATGGTGAGCGAATTACGCTCGGTGCTGGCGTCTGTACACGATGACCGCACTGTGCGAGCTCTGGTGCTCAGCGGTGCCGGCGGACATTTCTGTGCCGGCGGGGACATCAAGGACATGGCCAATGCTCGCGCTCAGGGCACCGAGGCTTACCGCGATTTGAATCGTGCGTTCGGCGCCTTGCTGGAACAAGCGCAACACACGCCACAAGTGTTGATCACGATGCTGCAAGGTGCGGTGCTCGGCGGTGGCTTCGGTTTGGCGTGTGTCAGCGATATCGCCATTGCCGATCATCAGGCGCAATTCGGCTTGCCGGAAACCAGCCTCGGCTTGCTGCCAGCGCAGATTGCGCCGTTTGTGGTGCAGCGCATTGGCCTCACCGAGGCGCGACGACTGGCGCTCACCGCTGCGCGTTTTGACGGGCATCAGGCACGGCGTCTGGGGCTGGTGCATTTTGTCGAGCAGGATCCGCAGGCACTCGCCGAGCGCCTGGATGAGGTGCTGCAGCATGTGCTGTGTTGTGCGCCGGAGGCGAATGCGATGACCAAGAAATTGTTGTTGGCGAGTGCCGGGCAGCCTTCGAGTGAATTGCTCGATGAGGCCGCGCAGTGGTTCAGCGAAGCAGTGACGGGCGAAGAAGGGATCGAGGGCACCATGGCTTTTGTGCAAAAACGCAAACCGCGCTGGGCCTGAAAAAAGCTTCGCGAGCACAAGCAACGCAAATTCCGAGGAAATAGCCCATGCCCGCCATCCACAAAATCCTGATCGCCAACCGCGGTGAAATCGCCTGTCGCATTCAGCGCACCGCGCAAGCACTCGGCTACCGCACCGTCGCCGTTTTCAGCGACGCCGACGTCGATGCCCTGCACGTAAAAATGGCCGATCAAGCGGTGCGTATTGGCCCGCCGCCGGTGCAGCAGTCCTACCTGAACATCCCGGCCATCCTCGACGCCGCGCACCGCAGCGGCGCCAATGCCATTCACCCCGGCTACGGCTTTCTCTCGGAGAACGCCGAATTTGCCCGCGCCTGCAAACAGGCCGGCCTGATCTTCATCGGCCCCAGCGCCGAAGCCATTGAATTGATGGGCAGCAAACGCCGCTCAAAAATCGCCATGCTCGAAGCCGGCGTGCCGTGCATCGGCGGCTATCAAGGCGCCGAACAGGACGACGCCACCCTGATGCGTGAAGCCGAGTGCATTGGCTACCCGTTGATGATCAAGGCCAGCGCTGGCGGCGGTGGACGCGGCATGCGTCTGCTGCACAACGGCGCTGATTTACCCGCGCAACTGCGCACCGCGCGCTCCGAAGCACTGAACGGTTTCGGCAGTGACGAACTGATCCTCGAACAGGCGCTGATCGAACCACGGCATGTCGAAGTGCAGTTGTTCGGCGATCAACACGGTAACTTGATCTACCTCGGCGAACGCGACTGTTCGATCCAGCGTCGCCACCAGAAAGTCATCGAGGAAGCGCCATGCCCGGTGATGACGGCCGAGTTGCGTCAGGCCATGGGTGAAGCAGCATTGAAGGCTGGGCGCGCAGTCAACTACGTCGGCGCAGGCACCGTGGAATTTCTGCTCGATGCACAGGGGCGGTTCTACTTTCTCGAGATGAACACGCGTCTGCAAGTCGAGCACCCAGTGACCGAACTGATTACCGGGCTGGATCTGGTCGCGTGGCAATTGCTGGTCGCCGAGGGTCAGCCATTGCCGCTGACGCAGGACCAGGTTCAGCTCAATGGGCATGCCCTGGAGGTGCGGCTTTACGCCGAAGATCCCGCGCAAGATTTCTTGCCACAAACCGGCCGGGTGCAAGCCTGGGAACCGGCGCTGCAGCACGGTGCGCGAATCGATCATGGCTTGCTTGAAGGGCAATCGGTCAGCCCGTTCTACGACCCGATGCTCGGCAAACTGATCGCCCACGGCGCCACCCGCGAAGAGGCCCGGCGCAAACTGTTGCGCGCGGTGCAGGACACGGTGCTGCTCGGGGTGCAAAGCAATCAGCGCCTGCTCGCCAGCCTGTTGCAACACCCGCAGTTCATCAGCGGTGAATTCAGTACCGCCTTCATTGCGCAGCACTTCAGCGATCACCCCTGCTTACACCGCTACGTTCCCGATGCCGAGCAACTGGCGATTGCAACGGTGCTGTTCTATCAAACCAGCGCCCTCTCCCACCGCGCTGCGCTCACCGGCTGGCGCAACAACGCCAGTGTGCCGCTGCATTATCGCCTCGGCCTCGACGATCAAAACTGGACGGTGCAACTTCTCCCGCAGGCGCAAGGCGCGTTCACCGTGCAGGTGGCCGAACGCACGCTTGAATTGAAACTCATCGCCCACGATACGCAGTCGGTGACGCTGGAAGCCGACGGTCTGCGCCGGTGCCATGCCTATCGCCTGGAGGCCGCACAACTCTGGCTGTTTACCCATCCCGGCAGCCTGCGTCTGGAGGATCGAACTCACGCCGTGATCGACAGTCAGACCAGCGTCAGCTCCGGCACCTTGAAAGCACCGATGGATGGCGCCATCGTCGACGTATTGGTCAGCGAAGGCAGCCCGGTCAGCAAAGGTCAGCTGCTGGTGGTACTGGAGGCAATGAAAATGGAGCACCCGCTCAAGGCTGGCATCGACGGCGTGCTCAAGCGGGTGCAGGTCAAAGTCGGCGATCAGGTAAAAAATCGTCAGGTTCTGTTGCAGGTCGAGTAGTCGCCCACACACGCATGCGGGTTTTGACTACGCTCTGAGTTATCAGAACGCGGAAATCAGGAACCCTGCGATGCCTCACTGGCTGGTCATAGATCTGGAAGCCACTACCGATGAGGGTGGCTGGCCGGTCACCGAAATGGAAATTATCGAGATCGGCGCCACCCTGGTCGATCGCGCCGGGCGCGAGCAGGATCATTTCCAGCGCTTCGTCAAACCGACGCGGCGGCCGTTGCTGACGCCATTTTGTCGTGAACTCACGCACATCACCCAAGCCAACATCGACTCGGCCCAGCCGCTGAACGATGTCTGGCCGGCGTTCGAACGCTGGCTCGCGCAGCATCAGACGCGCCTCGAAGGCTGGGCCAGTTGGGGCGACTATGACCGCAAACAGTTGTTGCAGGAATGGCAGCGTCTGCAAATCGACAGCGGCTTAAGCAAAGTGCCGCACATGAACCTCAAACAACGCTTCGCCAAGGCTCGCCGCCTGGAGCGGCCATTGGGCCTCAACGGTGCGCTGCAACTGGCTGGCATGCAGTTCAGTGGTCAGCAGCATCGGGCGCTTGAGGATGCGCGCAACACCGCGCGGTTGTTGCCACTGGTCTTGCCACTCTAGGGGGCGTTCTCAATTAGTTTCCACACCGAGTTGTCGCCTTAAAGCCGGGCAGGTGACGGCGCGAAAAGCGTTGTGCATACTGGCCGCCTCCATTTTTTAACCCTTTTCGAGGAATCGCCCATGTTTAAAGTCAACGAGTACTTCGACGGCACCGTCAAGTCGATCGCCTTTGGCACCGCTGAAGGTCCGGCGACCATCGGCGTCATGGCCCCGGGCGAATACGAATTCGGCACCAGCCAGCGTGAAATCATGCACGTCGTATCCGGTGCGCTGACCGTCAAACTGCCAGACAGCAGCGACTGGGAAACCTTCGCCGCCGGCAGCCAGTTCAACGTTCCGGCCAACAGCAAGTTCCAGCTGAAGGTGGCGGTCGACACCGCTTATCTGTGCGAATACCGCGGCTGAACCTAGGGCTCGCAGCAAAAATAGCAGTACTGCACCCATAAAAATGCCCGTGTCCAAGGACACGGGCATTTTCGTTTCAGTGACCGATTACTCGAGCACTTCCACCGGCATGCCGACTTCGAGTCGACCATTGCTGTCGTTGACCAGATTCTGCCCGAACATCGCGCCATCGGCTTCGGCGCGATACTTCTGCAAGGTGGCCAGCGGCTCGCGATCGGCACTGCGCTCACCGGTTTGCGGGTCGATGGTGGTGAGAATGCAGCGCGAGCACGACTTGACCACGCGGAACTCGACGTCGCCAATGCGAATGCGCTTCCAGCCATCTTCGGCATAGGCCTCGCTGCCTTCGATCACCAGGTTCGGCCGAAAACGCAGCATCTCCAACGGTCGCCCGACCTTTTGCGCCAGATCCTGCAGGGATGCCTCACCAATCAATAGCAGCGGAAATCCATCGGCGAACGCGACCTGATCATCATCTTTGCCATAGCCCGCCTGGGTGGTGCGAGCGCGATCCAGCGGTACCTGCACCAGACGGGTGGGTTTACCGATGAAATCACTGACCCAGCGCGCCGCCTCATCACCGGCATCCGGCACGCGCAAGGTGTCACGCCAGATCGTCACGCCGCGCAGTTCGGCGTCGTTGCCCGGCACGGCAACATCGAGGGAAGACCGTTGCGGCGCACTCAGGGTCAGACCGCCCTGCGCATTCCACAGGGCCGACAACTGACTCATCTTGGCTTCGGCGCGCTGGGTCAGGAAGCGGCCACTGGCTTCGTCCACGAGCATCCAGCGTCGGTCGCCATCGAGCCCCAGCTTGTCGAGGTCGACGCGCTGCAGCACATCGACTCTGCCGGATTTCAACGGGTAACGATAAAGCGCGCTCAGACGCAGCATGGCCAACTCCCTGGAGGATAAAACCGCCACCCTATACGAGCTTTATCCGCGAATCAAAGCCAGCGTTTTGTGCAAGGTAAATTCCCTGTGGGGGGTGATGGTCAGGCCGGGACTTCGTCGAGCATCAGACGCTGGCGCACCACGTCGACCAGCTTGTCCGGCTGGAACTTGGAGAGGAAGTTGTCGCAGCCGACCTTCTTCACCATCGAGTCGTTGAAACTGCCGGAAAGCGACGTATGCAACACCACGTACAAGCCACGCAGCCGGGGGTCATTGCGAATTTCGGTAGTCAGGCGATAACCGTCCATTTCCGGCATTTCCGCATCGGTGAAGATCATCAGCAGCTTGTCGGTCATGTTCACGCCAGTATCGGCCCAGGCCTTGAGCATGTTCAGGGCTTTCAAACCATCGCTGGCAATGTGCATCTTCACGCCGAGCTGGCCGAGGGTGTCGCGCAATTGCGAGAGTGCCACGTTGGAGTCGTCCACCAGCAACACTTCACGGCCACGGGCGCGTTCCAGCACCGGATCATCGAGCTTGTCACGCGAGACCTTGGCGTTGTACGGAACGATTTCCGCGAGGACTTTCTCGACGTCGATAATCTCCACCAGTTGATCGTCGACCTTGCTGATCGCGGTCAGATAGTGCTGACGCCCGGCACTGGTCGGCGGCGGCAGAATGGCTTCCCAGTTCATGTTGACGATGCGGTCCACACCGCCCACAAGGAATGCCTGCACCGAACGGTTGTACTCGGTGACGATGATGGTGCTGTTCGGGCCTGGCACCAAGGGACGCATGCCGATGGCCTGCGACAGATCGATCACCGGCAAGGTCTGACCGCGCAAATTGACCACCCCGCAGACAAACGGGTGACGCTGCGGCATCAAAGTCAGTTTCGGCAGTTGCAGTACTTCCTGGACCTTGAACACGTTGATCGCGAACAACTGACGTCCGGCCAGGCGAAACATGAGAATTTCCAGGCGATTCTCACCCACCAGTTGCGTGCGTTGGTCTACCGTGTCGAGAATGCCGGCCATCAATGACTCCTGGGCTTGTTCTGATGAATTCACTATGTGAGGTTATCGGCGGCAAATAGCAGTTCTTGATTGCCAGAGCCGAACCCGTCAAAAATGCCATGATCAGGCATTGATGTCACATTAACATCATGCTTTACTGGCCCGGTGATTTTCATCTGCTACATTCTCTGCGGCGCGACCTCGGTTTGCACGGTAGGTTCCCGTGTCTAAGGGATTCCCCTAGTAACAATCAGGCCCAACCTGATATTCGCAATATCCAATAGCCATTAATGTGACGCCATTCTCATTGCATGAACGGAGTCAGGCTATTGTGTGCGATCGCAGTTCAGTGGAAACACCCCCTCTGGAACCCCTCAGCCTGTGCACTTGCACGTCTGGGCGCGATCTCCCGACGATTCATGATCGTCGTCACACACGGCATTCCCTCATCAGACATGACGTGGTGGAGATAAGCATGCCAATGGACCGCAAAGAGTGGGTACAGCGCTTTCCCGAATTCCTTGTCGAGGCCGAACAACTGCTGGCCAAGTCCGAAGAATGCCTCAGCCATCTGCAACTGATCAGCAATGACAAGGACGCCATCGAGTGCATGCTCAATACCCTCCTCAAACTCGCACGCAGGGCTGAAGCCCTGGCGCTGGAGGCAATTTCCGAGTTCTCTCTGCATATCTACAGTCTGCTCAACCTGAGCCAGGATCGCGTCGACCTTCACGAACAGGCCCTGGTTGCGTTGCAGGACTGCTTCACATTGATGGCCTGGCAGCTTGAACTGGTCGATCAGCAGACCGGACAACTGAGTCTGGATGAAAGTGAACAGACCTCGCTGATCGAAGCTTTCGCCTTCCAGGTCGGCCAAAGCCAGCTTAAGCCGCCACTGACGGGCAAACGTTTGCCCCAATTGCCCTACTCGGGACAAGCCTGATCAGCACGCTGTATCCGCGCAGGCCCTTGGAACGCAAACGTTGAATGTCGTAATTGAATAGTTCATACCTGCCAGCGACAAATCGAATTAAATAATCACCGACGACAGACCCCCATGTTTTCTGCCGACCTCAGGGTTTGCCTGTGTGTTAAGAAGCACAACTTCAGGTAACACCTACATCTATCGCACTCAATAAATCGACTTTTTCCATTATGGAACTTGCGTCCAAAACACGTATTTCCTGACTCAATGGACATATATAGCGAGCGCGACCAACGGTATCTTAAGTGGTATTATGCCGCCCATTAGTTGCTTGCAAATTAATGGCACAGTGATTTCAGCGACAGCTATCCACTGAAGTTGGCGGTCAATACATTCACTGGACCGTGTTGAAACCAATAACATAATTGACAGCATTTTCAGACAGAGACCCGCCAGCCTCAGGCCGGTCTGCCCGCAGCGAACATCCATTGGCTCCATCCGTTATGTACGCCAGCCTCAAGTCAATCACTACATGGCCACCCTCCCGGGAAAATGCACGCCGGTTCACACTCATACTGTGTGTTGCGGCCACCCTCGGCAGCCTGCTGACCTATGGTCTTTCGACTCCCCTTTGCCTGGGCCTGCTACTGCTCGACATCGCCGCTACCGCGTGTGTCTGGGTGCAATATCGACTGTCACGCAAATCGATCAAATTTCAGCCGCAGGAGCTCGCCGACCGCTTGCTGGAAGTCCAGGAAAACGAGCGCCATCGCCTCAGCCGCGAATTGCATGACGATATCGGCCAGTTGCTGACAGCCGCCAAACTGCAGAGCGAGTGGCTCAAGCGACGCCTGCCGGCTGACTTGCAGGAGCAGTGCACGGTGCTGTGCGCCACCCTGGAAGAAACCCTCGACAAAGTGCGCGACGTTTCAGCCATTCTCAATCCACGGCAGTTGACCAGCCTGGGGCTTGAAGCCAGTCTGCGTGCACATCTGCTCAAGACATTGACCAACACCAGCGTGCACTGGAGCCTCGATTGCCAGCAGCGCCTTAACGGTATTCCGGAAGAAATGGCGGTCGCCGCCTTCCGCATCACCCAGGAGGCTGTTACCAATATCCTGCGTCACGCCCAGGCAAAAAACCTGGTGATACGCGTGCAACGTTTGCCCAAAGGGCTGACGCTGCTGATCAGCGATGACGGTCTGGGATTCGCCCCGTCGGCCAATCCAGGTCGAGAAGGACAACGAGGCATGGCCGGGATGGCCGAACGAATCGAGCAACTGGGTGGCACCCTGAACGTCATCAGCGAACCGGGCAAAGGCACTCAAATCGAAGCACTCTTCCCCTGGGCGCCTCGCGCACTCGAGCGGGCCAGTACGAATAAGGTTATGCGTTGACTTGCAACTTACTTCTGGTGGATGACCACTCGCTGATCAGGGCCGGCGTGCGCGCTCTGGTGCTGGATATTCCCGGTTACGCGGTGATTGGCGAGGCCAATGACGGTTCGCAATTGCTCGAAATGGTCGAGCAACTGCGTCCGGATATCGTGTTGCTGGATATCTCCATGAAAGAAACCGGTGGCCTCGAAGCCTTGCAACGGCTCAAGCGAGTGCGCCCGCAGAGCAAGGTGCTGATCTTGTCGATGCACACCGATCCGGCGCTGATCATGCAGGCGCTCGAGTCCGGCGCCCACGGCTACCTGCTCAAGGATACGACGGCTACCGAGCTTGAACATGCACTGGAAGCCTTGCGCAACAACGAGCGCTACCTGAGCCCCGCCATCGCACACACCGTGATCAATCAGGCCCTGACCCGTAATCAGAAACAGCAGCCGGAGACCGCCGACTCGCACAATCTGACCGCGCGCCAGCTGGAAATCCTGCGTTTGATCGTGCGGGGGAAATCCACCCGGGAAATCGCCAACGGCCTGGGGCTGAGCATCAAGACGGTCGAGACCCACCGCTCACAGATCATGAAGCGTCTGCAAATCTACGACGTAGCGGGCCTGGTGCTTTTCGCCGTGCGCGAACAGATCATCAGCCTGGACGACTGACCGAACGGGCGCCGCCCAACAATGGAGAATGCTCCGGCAAGTGCACACGCAACGCCGCCGGACGCGCTTCAAAGCGCATGCTGTCGCCTTCCAGCGGCTCGCCATCAAGATTGATGCAAAGCCCTTCGGCCACCTTGATTTCGACCCATGGCAAACGGGTTCGAACAAACATGTTATCGATCCCGAAACCATCACTGAGCAGCGTTTTCAACGTGCCCACCAGCTCCTGTGGCGCCGGCAGGATGCTGATATCAAGCAACCCGTCATCAGCCAGTGCCTGCGGGCACAGTTCATGTCCACCGCCGGCCTGACGACCATTGCCGATACCCAGTGCCAACAACTCGCCACGCCAATGAAAATCCGGTCCCTGAAGTTCGCCATAAGCAGCATGCAGCTCGCTGAATCGTGACAGACCGGTGAACAGATAGGCCGCACCGCCGAGTACTTTTTTCAAGTCCTCGGACGTATTGGCCGTGACCTGACTGCCGAAACCACCGGTGGCCATATTGAGGAAAATCTGCCCGCCCACTTCGCCCAGATCGATATCGCGCGGTGGCACATCGAGCAACTCAAGGGCTTCGGCAGGCTCCAGTGGTACGCCGGCTGCGCGGCAAAAATCATTGGCGGTGCCCAATGGCAAAAGGACGAGACTGGCTTTGCCCGGATGTGCCGCGAGCGCTTCGGCGATGTCGCGCAACGTGCCATCTCCACCCCCGGCGATAATCTTTGTGTAGCCGTCCGCCAAGGCTTGCTCCACCCAACGTTGAGCGTCCCCTGCCTCCCAGGTCAAACGCACGGCCAGCTCCCAGCCTTGTTTGCGCTTGTCCTCGACGGCGGTGCGTACCGCCTCGTTGAGTGCCTGCTTGCCATGCAGAACCAACAGCGCCCGGCGTTCACTCATCACATCACTCCCTAACGAATCGGTTCGAGACATCTTGACCACCGCAGACCGCAAAAAAGCCGTCAGACCCGTAATTAATTCGGCCTTCTGGCCTCGACGTCCTACACAGCGGTATTTTTTCTTACAAAACATGCGGAATCGGCTTAATTGACCCTGCTCCGACATTGGGTCACCGTGTGCCGGCGGTAGCAATCTTCAATCCAACACACAAGGATGTGCATGTAATGAGTGGATACACCCCCAGGGCTCTCGCCAGTTCGAGAGCTGAAAAAGTTTGCAAGCGAACAGTTGAAACAACCGGTGGATGCTTCCATGCCCAGTCATGAAGCCAGGATGCCATTGAGCCCGGTTGGCCCTCTCGTCGAAAGTCGCACAAATCAAAAGTCCGAATTCAAAAAAAGCGCCACAACCACTGGAGAAGTTGATATGGAACCCCGTGTTACCGAACTGGAAACCCATCTCAAGTACCTTCGGCGGGACATGGACGAAGTCCGCGGTGATGTCAGAACAATCAAACATCGACTTGCCTACTCGGCGGGTGCGACAGCGGTAGTGCTGGGTCTGCTGGGTTGGGTGGCAAATAGCCGATTCGACCAGCTTGTGACACTGATCAGCCATTAATTGAATGAGTCATTGCAGGCGCCGCCAGCCGACGCCTGCATTTGCGAGCGGTCAGTCCAGCAGATCACTCAGCGGAATGAAGACCACTTCGTCGCCGGCGCTCAGTGTGCGGCCCTCCAGCACTTCGACCAATCCATCTGCCCACGCGGCGCTACGCAGAACGCCTGAGCTCTGGTTGCGGTAAACAGTGGCCCGCCCTTGCTCCAGACGGCCTCTCAGGTACTCACGCCGATTGCCTGCCACCGGCCAGTCAAAACCCGCTGGCACGGTGAACTTCAGCGGCTCGACGTCCTGCACACCCTGACGGCGTAACAGATATGGCCGAGCGAGTAGCGCAAAGGTCACCAGCGTCGATGCCGGATTTCCTGGCAAGCCAATGACCGGCACATTGCGGAAATGACCAAACGTCAGCGGTTTTCCAGGTTTGATCGCCAGCTTCCAAAGGGCAAGCTCGCCCTCCTCTCGCAAGGCGACACCCAGAAAATCCGCCTCACCTACCGACACGCCCCCCGTGGAAAGGATCAGATCAACATCCTGCAACTCCCCCAGACGTGCACGGGTAGTGGCCAGATTATCCGGAAGAATACCGGCATCGATCACCTCACAGCCCAGACGTTGCAGCCAACTGCATAGCAACACCCGATTGCTGTTGTAAATCTGACCCGGCCCCAATGCCTGGCCCGGCTCGACCAATTCATCCCCCGTGGAGATTACCGCGACGCGAACTTTGCGCACGACCTTCAACCCGGCACACCCCAACGACGCAGCCAGCCCCTGCTCTATGGGGCCCAAGCGAGTCCCGGCGGGCAGGATCAACTCACCGACGGTGGTTTCCTGGCCTTGCGCACGGATGTTCTGCCCGGCCTTCATCGGCTCGAGGAAGCGCACCTTTTCATCGGCTTGAACCTCAGCGTTTTCCTGCATTTCAACGCAATCAGCACCCGCCGGCACCGGAGCCCCAGTAAAAATCCGAGCGCAGGTGCCCGGCTTCAGCGGTTCGGGGGATTGTCCGGCGAACACCTTCTGACTGACCGGCATCGGCTGGCCATTCCAATCCGCCAGGTTCAATGCATAACCATCCATGGCACTGTTCGGCCAAGGCGGCAGATCCAGCGTTGAAATCAGATCGTCGCTCAGCACACGCCCTTGCACCTGGGCCAGCGATAAGTATTCATGCTCGACAATGGGCGAGGCTTCAGCCATTTCGAGCAGACGCGCCAGCGCCACCTCAACCGGCATCAATGCCCCGGTCTTGCCCGGCTTACCCACGGGATTCACAAGGCGCCGCCTGCTTCAAATGAGTCACGAAATTGCACGGGCGGTGACGGGCGTCCAACTGCTCGCCCAGGATGCCATCCCAACCCGTGCGTACAGCGTTGGTCGAACCCGGCAAGCAGCAAACCAGGGTGCCATTGGCCAGACCAGCCAACGCACGGGACTGCACCGTTGAAGTGCCGATATCCGCCACCGAGATCTGCCGGAACAGCTCACCAAACCCGTCGACCTGCTTGTCGAGCAGACAGGCAACGGCTTCAGGTGTGCTGTCGCGGCCAGTGAAACCGGTACCGCCGGTGATCAACACAACCTGCACAACATCGTCGGCAATCCAAGTAGCAACTTGCGCGCGAATTTTGTAGAGGTCATCTTTGAGCAACACCCGCTCCGCCAGACGGTGGCCTGCCGCCGTCAAACGGTCGACGAAGACCTGACCTGAGGTGTCGGTTTCCAGTGTTCGGGTGTCACTGACAGTCAGCACCGCAATATTGAGCGGCACGAAAGGTACATCAGCCTTGGCTTTCATAGGCTCGTCCAGTTGTAGGAGAAACAGCCCGGTGTTATATCACAGCGCCTCATTTGTTCGCCGCCCCTCTGGAGAGCTGCCATGACCCTCGATACGCAACTGCCCCCCTGCTCCATTCTGCTCCTGGCAGGCGGACGCGGCCAACGCATGGGCGGTCAGGACAAAGGCTTGGTCGAGTGGCTGGGCGAGCCGTTGATTGCGCATTTGCAGCGCAAGGTCCGTGGGCTGACCGATGATCTGATCATCTCCTGCAACCGTAATCGCGAGCGTTACGCGCCATTCGCTGATCAATTGGTGGTCGATGACGAAGGCGATTTTCCGGGGCCATTGGCCGGCATTCGTGCGGGCCTGAGAGCTGCGCGCCATTCGCACCTGCTGGTCTTGCCGTGTGATGTCCCGCGCATTGACGCAGCGTTACTGCAAAGCATGCGCGAGACGGCCAGTCAGAATCCTGAAAAACCTTTAATGTTGCGCCATGACGAGCACTGGGAACCCTTGTTATGTGTGATTCCGACAGCCCTTCGACCCGCCTTCGAAGAGGCCTGGAACGCCGGTGAGCGCAGCCCCGGCCGGGTCATGCGCAAGCTCGGTGCCACTGCCCTGCAATGCCCGGACAATGACCCGCGACTGGCCAACCTCAATACCCCCGAACTGTTAAATTCCCACAACACTGTGTCAGACTGACAGCACTCAAGGAACTCTCACGCCTTGTATACGTCTCAAGCTCAGTAACCAAAAGTATTCCCATTCGGAGACACACTCATGACTCAACGGACCCTCGCCACTTTCATGCTCGCACTGGGCCTGGCTACCCTCGCCGGTTGCTCGTCGCCTACAGTGATCACCTTGAATGACGGTCGCGAAATCCAGGCCGTCGACACCCCGAAATACGATGACGATTCGGGCTTCTACGAGTTCAAACAGCTGGACGGCAAAGAAACCCGCATCAACAAGGATCAGGTTCGCACCGTTAAAGAGCTGTAAGCTCTGGGTTGACACCGGATACAAAAAAGCCCGCATTAATGCGGGCTTTTTCATGGGCGCACGAAAGCTGGCTTTGGCCTCACCATTGCAGCGTAATCCGGCTCTCGAATTCTCGCTCTTCACCGATCACCGGATCGATAAACCGTAGACCCTGCGCCAACAGCTTCAGCGGATTGGCGTAGTCATCCTCGACGTCTTTCAACACCTGCGGATAAAACGGATCGTTGCAGATGCTCGCCCCCAACGCAGTCATGTGGACGCGCAGTTGATGTTTCTTGCCGGTCACCGGAAACAAACCATAGCGCCACAGATCGCCATTCTTTTCCCGAACCTCCACCGCCGTTTCGGTGTTGCTGGTCCCCGCGCCTTCCTGCATGCGAAAAAACGGCTCGCCATCCACCAGACGGCTCTTGTGCACCAAAGGGAAACTCAGATCAGGCAGCGCCGGGGCGATGGCCTCATAGCGCTTGTCAATTTGCCGCGTGGGGAACAGCGACTGATAAGCCGAACGGGTTTGCGGGTTGGCCGAGAAAATAACCAATCCCGCCGTATGCCGGTCGATGCGGTGCAATGGCACCAGATGGGGATTGTCCAGGCGACGAATCAGCCTGCGCAACAAGGTCTGCTCAACGTACTCGCCGGCGGGTGTGACGGGCAGGAAATGCGGTTTGTCAGCCACCACCAGATGCTCGTCGGCATACAGGATCGACTCGACCACCGGGATCGGCTTTTCGTCCGGCACTTCGCGAAAATAATGAATTCGCAAGCCTTCCTTGTAGGGCAAATCCACCGAGATCGGCTGACCATGACCATCCAGCACTCGCCCACGAGCGATCCGGTCCAGCCATTGCTCGCGATCAATCGCGCGAAAATGCTCGCACAGGCAATCGAGTACTGTCAGCCAGGGACCCGGTGGCAGATAGAGCGTGCTCGCCTGATTCTGCGCAGCAGAGAATGTAGATGTGGACATACGAAAATCGAACCCTCAATACAGGGCGGCATTATCCAGCACAGAGGGAAACGAACCTAGCGCAGAATGCTCAGGCCGGGATTGTTTTGAGCGCCGCGGCGTCGGTGAATTCCTTGAGCCAGCGCAACACATCAACCGCTTCCCAACGGCCCGGGTCGTACAAGGCGTAGAGCAAGCCCTGATAACCAACCACATCCAGTTGTTTGTGATAACCGGCACGTTGAAACAAGGCCTCGATCTCGGCAAAGCAGGTATTAAAATGCAGCTTGTTGAAGGGCGTCTTGCCTTCCGTGACCAGCCCGTCCAGGCGCAGTTCGAGAACGGCCTCGCGCACCACGTCAACCGACATCCGGTTCACGCTGTTCTTCAACTGTTCGACATTGACCACGGTTCATCCCTCTGACGCATTTACTGTATGAACATACAGTAACCGAACAATCCGTAGAATGCCAAGGAATGGATGGCAGCGGCGACCGGCGGATGCAACAGAAAAGCGGATCAAAGCAGAAACGCGACGACTTCATCAGCGCTGAATGGCCAGCCCAGCTCAGCCCCGGTGTCGACCCGACGCAACACCGGAATCCGCAAGCTATAAGCCTCAAACCAGGATTCGTCTTCAGCGATATCGACCAGTTCCACCAGCAAACCGCGCTCGACAAACTCCATCAGCATGGCTTCAGCAACTTCACAAAGATGACACCCCAAGGTGCCGAACAACTGACATTCAGGAAGCATGAGCGCTCAACCAGAAAATGAGTGGACCTATTCTAGGCCGCACCTGAAAACCCGTCGAGCCACCGCCGCCCAAAGGCTCCAGTCTTGCGACAAAGGTTCACCGGCAAAACCCTGACGCAAATCAGTCCAGAGAAAAGCCATTTGCGCGATCCTCCCGGTCTTTTTGCCTCTACGCTTGAAAAGCCTGAATCTGACATCGGAGTGTCCAGTGTTTGCCAACTTGTTGATCATCCTCGCCTCGTCCCTCGTGGTGATTGCCCTGTTTCGGCGCCTGCGGCTGCCGCCGGTTCTGGGTTATCTGTGCGTGGGACTGCTGGTCGGGCCGAGTGCCTTCGACTGGGTCAACGAAAGCGAACACCTGCCTGACGTAGCCGAACTGGGCGTGGTGTTTCTGTTGTTTTCACTGGGCCTGGAATTTTCCCTGTCGAAGATGATCGCCTTGCGCCAGGTGGTATTCCGTCTCGGCAGTCAGCAGGTACTGATCAGCTCCGCGCTGCTCGGTTTGTTGCTGATGCTGCTGGGCATGCCGATGGCTCCAGCACTGTTGCTCGGCGCCGGGCTTTCCCTGTCATCGACGGCAATTGTGACCAAAGAGTTAGGCAGCCTCGGCGAGGTGTTCAGCAGCCACGGGCAAAATGCCGTTGGCGTTTTGCTGTTCCAGGACGTTGTCGCCGTATTGCTGCTGACGTTGGTGCCTGTGTTTGCCGGGAGCAGCGACCAGGCCTGGTACTGGGCGCTGCCCCTGACGCTGGCAAAAACCGTGGTGCTGTTTGTCGGTCTGCTGCTGGCCAGTCGCTGGTTATTGCCGAGGCTGTTTCATGAAGTGGCCGCGTCACGCTCGGCAGAATTGTTCGTGCTGCTGGCGCTGGTGATTGTGCTGTTGACGGCCTGGTTGACTCACCTGCTGGGCCTGTCCCCTGCCCTCGGCGCATTTCTGGCCGGCATGTTGCTCGGTGAAAGCCACTATCGGCACCAGATCGAGGCCGACATCCGGCCATTCAGAGACATTCTGCTCGGCGTGTTCTTCGTCAGCATCGGCATGCTCATCGACTTGCAACTGTTCGTCAGTCACAGCCTGCTGATCCTCGGGCTCACCGTCGGTTTGATGGTAATCAAGGGCGTCGTCGTCGCCGTGTTGGTGAAGTGGCGCGGCAGTGACAGCGAAACGGCGTGGCGCAGCGGCCTGGCATTGGCTCAGGGGGGCGAGTTCTGCTTTGCACTGATGGCGCAGATGCAGCAGCACAGCATGATGCCCGAAGCGCTGGGCGATCTTCTGCTCGCCGCGACGTTCTGTTCGATGCTGCTGACGCCACTGTTGCTGCGCGCAGCACCCCGCATCGCTGCCGCCCTGCACCGCAAGCCCAATCAGGAAGCACAGATCGAAGAAATCAGCGCGCTCAACGCCGACCTCAACCAGCACGTGGTGATTTGCGGCTACGGCCGCGTCGGCCAATCCATCGGGCGTTTCCTGCGCAATGCCAAGCAACCTTTTATCGCGCTGGACAATGACCCGGTGCGGGTACAGGAAGCCGCCAGTGGAGAAAGTGACGTGCATTATGGCGACTCGTCACGCGGCGATCTGCTGAGCGCCGTTGGCCTGCTGCGCGCCAGACTGCTGGTGATAGCCGTGGATCAGAGCGACATTGCCCTGCGCATCCTCAAGGAAGCGCGTCGGCTCAACGCCCACGTGCCGATCCTGGTGCGCACCCGCGACGACAGCCAGTGGGCCGAATTGAAAGCCGCCGGCGCCACCGAAGTGGTGCCGGAGCTGTTGGAGTCGAGCCTGATGCTCGCCTCTCACGCCTTGATCATGCTCGGTCTGCCGGCACATCAGGTGCAGGAAAAAGTCGATCAGGTGCGCATCGACCGTTATCGCCTGCTACATGGTTTTTATCCCGGTAGCGACGATGCCGAGACTTAATCCTGACTCACTGCGCCGATCTTGTGCAGCGACAGGTCGGCACCGTAATACTCTTGTTCCTGACTCAGGCGCAGCCCGTGCAGCGCCTTGATCACGCCGTAGACGACAAAGCCACCGATCAACGCCACCGCGACACCGAGTGCGGTGCCGATCAACTGGCTGATCAGGCTGACGCCGCCAATACCGCCGAGCGCCGTCTGGCCGAAAATCCCGCAGGCAATCCCGCCCCACACACCGCACAGGCCGTGCAATGGCCAAACACCCAATACGTCATCGATGCGCCATTTCACCTGCGCGGCAGTAAAGCACCAGACAAACAGCGCACCGGCAATCGCACCGGTCACCAGCGCCCCGACCGGATGCATCAGATCAGACCCGGCACAGATCGCCACCAACCCGGCCAATGGGCCGTTGTGCAGGAAGCCCGGGTCATTGCGCCCGACGAGCAGCGCCGCCATCGTGCCGCCGACCATCGCCATCAACGAATTGACCGCCACCAGACCGCTGACGCCTTGCAGTGTTTGCGCACTCATCACGTTGAAGCCGAACCAGCCGACAATCAGAATCCACGAGCCCAATGCCAAAAAGGGAATGCTCGACGGTGCGAACGCCACCAGCCGACCGTCGCGGTAACGGCCATTACGCGGCCCCAGCAACAGCACCGCCGCCAGCGCCAGCCAACCGCCCATGGCGTGCACTACGACGGATCCGGCGAAATCGTGGAAAGCGGCACCAAACTGCGCCGTCAGCCACGCTTGCAAACCGTATTTGCCGTTCCAGATCATCCCTTCGAAAAACGGATAGATGAACGCGACGATCAGCGCCGTGGCACACAACTGCGGCACGAAACGCGCGCGTTCGGCGATGCCACCGGAAATGATCGCCGGGATCGCGGCGGCGAAGGTCAACAGGAAGAAAAACTTCACCAGTCCATAACCGTGATCGGCACTCAGCACCGCCGCCGGCTGCATGAAGGTCACGCCATAAGAGATCCAATAGCCTATAAAGAAATAGGCCAGGGTCGAGACAGCGAAATCGCTGAGAATCTTCGACAGCGCATTGACCTGGTTTTTCTGGCGGACCGTACCGACTTCCAGGAAGGCGAAACCGGCGTGCATCGCCAGCACCATTACCGCACCGATCAGAATGAACAAGGTATTGGAGCTGTGAACCAGCGTGTCCACAGCGCTTTGCAGATTTTCCATAAGCAGGCAGACCTAAAGGCGAAAAGGCACCAAAGCGGTTCATGCGCACATTTCATGCACCAAGTTGCGACCGCGCAGTCACGGAACCGACGGTCCGGCGAACTGCTTTGGCGCACAAGGTCGATGTCCTGACACGAACCGGGGTTGTTTGGGGTAAGGTTTCTCAAGGCGCTCGCCCGGCAATAGCGCACAACCGCCGGGCGACGCACCACGACACAGCAAAAGTTGTACCAGTCATTTGTACTGAACCTTCGCACAAGGCTCATACTCGAACGCTTCAGACGTCACTTACGGAGATCCACCCATGGCCAGCATCAAGGCAAAGACTGCTCAAGAAATCCTGATGAACGACTTCCAGACTTTGGTCGCCGACACCGAACGCTTGCTCGAGCACACCGCCACCCTGGCCGGCGATCAGGCCGATGAATTGCGCGAGCAGATTCACGACAGCCTGCTGCGCGCCCGCGAAACCCTGAAATTGACCGAAGAGACCCTGCGCGATCGCGGTCAGGCTGCAGTGACCGCCACTGAAGATTACGTGTCGGCCAACCCTTGGCAGTCCGTCGGCATCGCTGCCGGTGTCGGCTTCCTGATCGGCCTGCTGGCTACTCGGCGCTGATTATGTCGATCGGTGAAGCCGGCCCGACTGCGGGCACCGCCTCTTCCACGCGACGCCTGGGCGCCGCCGTTCTGGGTCTGCTGCACAGCCATGTCGAATTATTCGGCATCGAATTGCAGGAGCAGAAATCACGTACCGTCAGCCTCCTGCTGTTCGCCGGTCTGGCCTTGGTCTTTGCACTGTTGTTGCTGGTGGGTTTATCGACATTGGTGATGATTGTGTTCTGGGATACCTACCGGCTGGCTGCGATCATCGGCCTGTGCGTTTTCTATACCCTGGCCTCGATCTTCTGCGCGCTGCGTCTCAAGGCGGCGATCTTCGATGAATCCTCGCCTTTCCACGGCACGCTCGAAGAGCTGGCCAACGACCGGGAGCGCCTGCTGCCATGAGCCTGCCTGAACTGCCACACAACAGCTCGCGTCGGGAAATGCGCAAGGCGTTGATCCGCCTGCGCATGGAAATGCATCGCCAGGAAATTCGTCATGAAGCCGGGCAAGTGCTGCAACCGCTGCATCGCGTGCGCGGCATGACGCAAAATCTGCAAGGTGGCTTCGGCATCAAACACGCGCCATTGTGGGGCGTGGCTGCCGTTACGCTACTGGGCTTTATCACTGGCAAAGGCACGAAAAGCGGCGGCGTCGGTGGGTTAAGCCGTTTGGTCCGGCTCGGCACCAGCCTCGGGCCGCTGATCAAACTGGTCATGCAGAGTTCGGCCAAACGCTGACCGGGTACATCTGGCTACATTCTTGCAATACCGGCGGGATGAACCTCTTTATCCGGAGGTTCAATCCCGTGCGCCTACCCGGTCGACGGGGTTCACCAGAACAAGAACGACTAAGGAGGCCCCGTGATCGACGGGCAACCGCTCGCCTGCTTTCAACCTTTCATCGATACAGCCACGGGACGCATTGCCGGCGTCGAAGCGCTGGGGCGCCTGCGTCAGCCCGACGGTCAACTGAACTCGGTCGGGCCATTGTTTGCCGACCCGCGCACACCCGCCATTGCCCTGCGCCGCCTCGACCGGCAAATTCGCGACAACGCCTTGAGCCGCTTGCATGAAGCGCCGGCAGACTGGTTTCTCAGCCTGAACATGTCACCGCGCTGGATCAGTCGCCTGCGCGCCGATCAGGCACTGCCGAGTCTCAAGCAATTGGCGCGCTACAACATCGATCCGCAACGCATCGTCTTCGAGATCACCGAACTGGGCGGCAATGGTCAACGCCTGGCCGAAGTCGTCACGCGTTATCGCGAGGCGGGAGCGAGAATCGCCATCGACGACTTTGGCGCCGGTTACTCGCAACTGGATCGGGTGCTGGCGCTGCAACCGGACATTCTCAAACTCGACATGCGTTTGTTTCAGGCCGCCGCCCTCGGCGGGCCGAGCAGTGATGTGGTCAAGGCTCTCGCACAGATGGCCGAAAAGACCGGCTGCTGGATCATCGCCGAAGGCGTCGAAACCGAAGCACAGCTGAATTTCGCGCTGGAATGCGGATCGCGCTACGTGCAGGGTTTCTTGTTCGCGCGGGCACAGGAGGCGTTCTTTCCCACCGACGCGTTTGTGCAGCACTTCGCCGAACTGCGCCAGCGCTATGTTCGGCAGAAACTCGCGGAGCGCGGGCGGTTGATGCAAATGCGCCAGCAACTCGCTGAACTGATGTCGATCCTGCAAGCCTGGGCTCAGGCGCATGCACCATTGAGCGCGCTGCCACAACTGGACGCCTTCCCCTGGTTGCTGCGTTTTTATCAATGCGATCGCCACGGCACCCAACTGACGCCCAACCTCGAATGGCGGCAGCATGGCTGGGTCGCCGACAATCGCTATCTGGGGCACAACTGGTCATGGCGCCCGTACTTCTATCATTTGCTCGCCGAAGGTTGGGAGGAGCGGCGTTTGACGCTCTCCACTACCTACCGCGATGCCACCAGCAATCAGTATTGCCTGACCGCCGGGCAGTTTTTCGACAACGGTGAGCGTTTGCTGTTGATCGACATCGATGCGGCAGGGTTGTAGTTACGCTTGCAGGGGCGTGCGCGAACCGGGAAGCTAGGGGCCAACGCCCCAGTCACCTGACGGAGAGAATCAGCCTTGGATTGGCAAACCCTGCTCAACCGCGAACGCCTCGGCAAGCCGCTGCACAGCCCGCAAGAACTTGGCCGCAGCCCTTTCCACAAAGACCATGACCGCATCATTTTCTCCGGCGCCTTCCGCCGCCTCGGACGCAAGACCCAAGTGCACCCGGTCACCAGCAACGACCACATTCACACGCGCCTGACCCATTCGCTGGAAGTCAGTTGCGTCGGCCGTTCACTGGGCATGCGGGTGGGCGAAACCCTGCGCAGTGCCTTGCCCGAATGGTGCGACCCGGCCGACCTCGGCATGGTCGTGCAGTCGGCGTGTCTGGCCCACGACATCGGTAATCCGCCGTTCGGCCATTCCGGTGAAGATGCCATTCGCCACTGGTTCCAGCAGGCAGCCGGACGTGGCTGGCTCGACGGCATGAGTGAAGCCGAACGCGGCGACTTCCTCAACTTCGAAGGTAACGCCCAGGGCTTTCGCGTACTGACTCAGCTGGAGTACCACCAGTTCGACGGCGGTACACGGCTGACCTACGCCACCCTCGGCACCTACCTGAAGTACCCGTGGACCGCACGCCACGCCGACTCCCTGGGTTACAAGAAACACAAATTCGGCTGCTATCAGAGCGAACTGCCGCTGCTCGAGCAGATCGCCCACAAACTGGGCCTGCCGCAAATCGAAGACCAGCGTTGGGCGCGTCACCCGTTGGTGTATCTGATGGAGGCCGCCGACGACATCTGCTACGCGCTGATCGATCTCGAAGACGGACTCGAGATGGAGCTGCTGGAATACGCCGAAGTCGAATCCCTGCTGCTCGGGCTGGTGGGTGATGATCTGCCGGAAACCTATCGTCAACTCGGCCCGCAGGATTCGCGACGACGCAAACTGGCGATCCTGCGCGGCAAGGCCATCGAGCATTTGACCAACGCCGCGGCGCGGGCCTTTGTCGAGCAACAGGACGCACTCCTCGCCGGCACGCTGCACGGCGATCTGGTGGAGCACATGCACGGCCCGGCCAAGCGCTGCGTCCTGAACGCCAAGGACATCGCCCGCAAAAAAATATTCCAGGACAAGCGCAAAACCCTGCATGAAATCGGCGCCTATACAACGCTGGAGATCTTGCTCAATTCGTTCTGTGGTGCCGCGCTGGAACAACACAACGGTCGTACGCCGTCGTTCAAAAGCCGGCGCATTCTCGATCTGCTGGGCAGTAACGCACCGTATCCTCAGGGTTCGTTACACACGTCGTTTCTGCGCATGATCGATTTCATTGCCGGCATGACCGACAGCTACGCCAGCGACATGGCGCTGGAAATGACCGGCCGCTCCAGCCACTGACCCCACCGCATGCGGGCGCCCATGGTTTTGGCTACCCGCATGCAGCCCCCCACTGTCAACCGGCGAATTTTTGATGAGTGACTGACAGGGTTGATAGTCCACAATGACCAAGCGGCGATTCAGCAAGTTTAAACATCTATAAAAAGCCATTTACAGCCAGTACTTGCAAATCAATCAAGTCAAACTATAAGCCTCTTCAAATTCTGCTCCTACTTACGTCAAACCTAGTTTGAACGTAGGCCATTTCCTTGTTAGTTGTAGGATTAATCCGATAACGTGACTGGAGCCATGTCACTTCATGCGAGTGCTCATTCAACTGAGCTAAGGTGCGCGCTTTATTCGTGCTTGCATGGGATTTGATTATGAACTCCGTTTTTATTGTCGACGATCACCCGGTCATCCGTCTCGCCGTTCGAATGCTGCTGGAGCATGAAGGTTACAAGGTCGTCGGTGAAACCGATAACGGAGTCGATGCCATGCAAATGGTGCGCGAGTGCATGCCCGATCTGGTCATTCTCGATGTGAGCATTCCCAAGCTGGATGGCTTGGAAGTGTTGGCCCGCTTCAATGCCATGGGCTCCCCGTTGAAAATCCTGATTCTGACGGCGCAGTGTCCGACACTGTTCGGCATTCGCTGCATGCAATCCGGCGCATCGGGTTATGTCTGCAAACAGGAGGACCTGAGCGAACTGGTCAGTGCAATCAAGGCGGTACTTTCCGGTTACAACTATTTCCCCAGCCAGGCATTGAATCCGGTTCGTAGTGACGATATCCGCTTTGCCGAACTGGAACTGTTCAAATCCGTCAATGATCGCGAGTTGATGGTTTTGCAATTATTCGCCCAAGGCCGCACTAACAAGGAAATCGCCAAGGGCATGTTTCTAAGTAATAAAACCGTCAGCACTTACAAAAAACGCCTGATGCAGAAACTCAAGGCCAAATCCCTTGTAGAACTTATCGAGATGGCCAAACGAAACGCACTCGTGTGAGAGCCCGCATGCCCAGCCGTTTGAAGGACTACTTAATTGCGTTGAGTGCAGGGCTTTACCTGAGCGCCAACGTGTTCGCCATGCCCGGCAGTTCACCGGACTATGCCTTGCTCAGCAGGTCGGCAAACGAGCCGGTATCGATCACGTTCGATAAGTCCCAGCGGCAATGGATGCTTGCACGTAGCGAACTGGTGCTGGGCACTTCGGCGCCTGACTACCCGCCGTTTGACATGACGGTCAGCGGCAAGGATTACGAAGGGCTGACAGCCGACTATGCCGGACTCCTTGGCCAGGCCACCGGTCTGCCTGTCCGGGTGCAGCGCTTTGCCTCCCGGGATGCGGCGATTCGGGCACTGGTCGATGGCCAGGTCGATCTGCTGGGTACCGCGAACGGGTACGAAGCGAGCAATGCCAATCTGGCGCTGTCGACACCCTATGCCGTTGACCTGCCGGTGCTGGTCACCCGCGAAGACGAAACCCGCTCACTCACCGAAGGCCTGGCCGGGCTGCGACTGAGCATGGTCTATCACTATTTGCCGTTACCCGAAGTCAAGGCGCTGTACCCCAAGGCGCTCATTACCTGCTACCCCTCCTACCAGAACGCGATCAACGCCGTCGCGTTTGACCAGGCCGATGTGTTTCTCGGCGATACCCTGTCGACTCATTACATGATCAACAAGGGTTACCTGAACAATGTGCACATGGCCAATTTCGGCAAGCAGGAAGCCCAGGGTTTCAGCTTCGCCGTGCGCCGCAACAACCCACAATTGCTCGACATCATCGACACCGTGCTCAAGGCAGTACCGGCCAGCGAACGCGACAATATTGCCAAGCGCTGGAGCGCCGGCAGCGATCTGTTGCTCACTGACCGAAAAATGCAACTGACCCAGCGCGAAGAAGTGTGGCTCAAACAGCATCCGGTGGTCAGCGTGGTCGTGAATGAAGCGTTCGCGCCCCTGACATTCTTTGACAACGACGGCAATTTTCGCGGCATCAGTGCCGACCTGCTCGAACTGATTCGCCTGCGCACCGGCCTGCGTTTCGAGATCCGGCGCAGCCGCAACGACGCGGAAATGATCCAGCAGATAGACCACCATCAAGCCGATCTGATCGCCGCATTGTTGCCGACAGCGGAGCGCGAAAAAACTCTCAACTTCAGTCGTCCCTATCTGGAAAATTCCTACGTTCTGCTGACCCGCAAGAGTGCCGACGGCCCGACCAACCTGGGCCAGCTCAAAGGCAAACAACTGGCGATTGCCCAAGGCAATCCGATGGTCGAATACCTGCGCCGAGAGTATCCGCGCATCCAGTTGATCGAAACCGCGGATACCTTCAGCGCGGTGTCGCTGCTCGCTGAAGGGCATGTCGACGGCGCGGTGAACTCACTGGTGATTGCCAACTACTTCATTTCTTCGCGGATCTTTAATCAGGCATTACAAATCACCACCACCATCGGCACCGGCCAGGCTGCGTTTTCGCTGGCAACCGCCCGGGACAACACGGAACTGACGTCGATCATCAACAAAGCGTTGTTGAGCATCGCCCCCGATGAGCTGGGCGTGATCAATGGCCGCTGGCGCGGTTACTCCACGGCATCGCAGAACATCTGGCATAACTACCAGCGCCTGTTCTACCAAGTGATCGTCGGCGCGTGCCTGCTACTGCTGCTGCTTCTGGCCTGGAACGCCTATATGCGTCACCAGATCAAACAACGCCAGGCCGCCGAGCGCGCGCTGAACGACCAGTTCGAATTCATGCGTTCACTGGTCGACGGCACACCGCATCCGATTTATGTTCGCGACCGCCAGGGCCTGCTGCAAAGCTGCAATGAAAGCTACCTCGAAGCGTTCAATGCCAAACGCGAAGACGTCATCGGCAAAAGCGTCATTGAGGGCACCTTGAGCAACGCCTTCGAGGCTCAGGCTTTTCAGGCCGATTACCAGCGCGTCGTCGCCGAAGGCACACCGATGGTCGTCGACCGGCCTTTGCACATCGGTAACCGACGCCTGACGATCTATCACTGGATACTGCCGTACCGTGACTCCTGCGGCGACGTCAAAGGCATCATCGGCGGTTGGATCGACATCAGCGAACGCCGTCAGTTGTTCGAAGAATTGCGTACGGCCAAAGAGCAGGCAGATGAGGCCAACCGGGCAAAAAGCACGTTTCTGGCGACCATGAGTCACGAAATCCGCACGCCAATGAATGCCGTGATCGGCATGCTTGAACTGACGCTCAAACGCATGGATCCACAGCATCCGGATCGCTCATCAATCGACACGGCTTATCATTCGGCCAACGATCTACTGGGTCTGATCGGCGACATTCTCGACATTGCACGGATCGAATCCGGGCGTCTCAGTCTTTCCCCGGAACGGGTCAATCTGGTCGATACCGTGGCGTCTGTGGCAAGAATCTTCGATGGTCTCGCCCGGCAGAAAAACCTCACCCTGCAAGTCATCTTCAATCCACCGGACCTGGCAGTCGATGTGCATCTGGACCCCCTGCGTTTCAAACAGGTGCTGTCGAATCTGGTGAGCAATGCCATCAAATTCACCCGGCAGGGGCATGTGCGGATTACCCTCGACCTCATGAACACCGAGGTGCCCGCCCGTGCCTTGATGCAACTGACCGTACAGGACACTGGCGTCGGTATCAGTGCCGAGGACCAGCAGCGCTTGTTCGAACCGTTTGCCCAGGCGGAAAACAGCAGTCAACAAGGCAGAAGGGGTGCAGGCCTGGGACTGGTGATCAGTCGCAACCTCTGCGAAATGATGGGCGGGCAACTGCAATTGAACAGTCAGCCGGGCATCGGCACCCAGGTATGCATCTCCCTCGCGCTGGAAACCCTGCCGATCCAACTGAGCACGGTGAAAAATGAACCGGCGATCAAGACATCGCAAACGCCCCTGCGTGTGCTCGTGGTAGATGACCATCCGGCGAATCGATTGTTGATGTGTCAGCAACTGGAGTTTCTCGGCCATCACTTCAGCATTGCCGAGAATGGCTGCAGCGGCCTGGCACTGTGGCGGGCTGGCCATTTCGACCTGGTGATCGTCGACTGCAACATGCCGTTGATGAATGGCTACGAATTGACCCGCGCCATTCGCCAGCATGAACGCCAGGCCAGCTGCCCACCCTGCACCGTGCTGGGCTTCACGGCCAACGCACAGCCGGAGGAAATCCAGCGTTGCAAACAGGCCGGCATGAACGATTGCCTGTTCAAGCCCTTGAGCCTGAGCCTGCTCAGCCAGTGGGTCGATGGCATCACGCCGACGTTTGCACCACCGGCCTTCAACCTGCAAAACATGAACATGCTGACCGGTGGCAACCCTGCCCAAGCTCGCCGTCTGCTGGCCGAGTTGCTCAAAAGCAGCCGTCTCGATCGGCAGGAGCTGCTCGCGCTGTCGCCTGAACATGATCGCCGGGCGCTGGCGGTGGTCGCTCACAAGATCAAGGGCGCCGCGCGTATCGCTCAGGCATCACGCGTGATCGAGTGCTGCGACGCCCTTGAGCAAGCCTGCGCCGAGGCCTTGTCGACAGACGAGATCGTTCGCCGTTGCGAAGCGAGCAACCGGGCGATGCTCGATCTCGAGCAAGCCTTGCAGCAACAATTGGCGGCGTCGGATCAAAGCACAATGAGCCTGCCTTAACTATGCTTGGCGCTGAGCAGTGAGTTAACCATCATGGAGAGCCAGAAATGCCCAGCCCACTGCACCCGGAGCAACGCCGGTTTCCGCTGCATGTGCACATCAGCGTCATGTTCACCTTTTTGCTGCTGCTCACCGGTGTCGTGCTGGGGCTGTTCAATTACCACCAGACCACGCAGATCATCCTCTCGAGCAGCGAAAAACTGTTCGAACGGATCGAACAGGACGTGCGCCTGGACATGGCTGCCACCTATCAGCCGATCCGCCACCTGCTGAGTTTGCTGGCGGACAACCCCGCCGCTCAGGCCACGCGCCTTGAACAACGCTTGCCCCTGCTCCGCCCCTTCAGCCAGTCGCTCACCGACAATCCCAACCTGGCGTCGCTGTACCTGGGTTATGCCAATGGCGACTTTTTCATGGTGCGTCCACTGCGCAGCGCAGCACTGAAAACGCTGCTCAACGCCCCTGAAGCGGCGGCGTATCAGGTCTGGAGCATCGAGCATGACCCGCAGGGCGCGATGCACTCGCAATCGCTGTTTTTCGATCAGGCACTGACACCGATAAGCCGTCAGGACAACCCAGGCGACAGCTACGATCCGCGCAGCCGAGCGTGGTTCACTCAGGCACGTCAACAAGACGAACAAATCACCACCGAACCCTACGTGTTTTTTTCCACCCACAACGTCGGCACGACCCTGGCCCGGCGCAGCGGCGAGAACGCCGTCATCGGCGCCGACCTGACGCTGGTCGCCCTGTCCGCCGCGCTGAGCAAGCATGTCGTCACACCCTCCACCGAGATTGCCCTGTTCGACGCCGAGGGCAACGCCGTGGCCTACCCCGACAGCCAGCGACTGATTGTCGACGGCAGCACGGCCTCTCTGGCCAAAGCGGCGGACCTGAGTCCGGGCTTGCATGCGCTGTTGGCCGGCGCAGCCACGGGCAATCGCCTGGAAGCCGATGGTCGCCACTGGATCGTCGCCCGCAGCAGCATTCAAGAGGGTGGCCCGAAAGGTTTGCAATTGGCGTTGCTGGTGCCGGAAGACGAGTTACTGGTCGATGCCTACCGTTTGCGCTGGCAGGGCGCGCTGATCACCCTGGCGATCCTGCTGCTATGCCTGCCGCTGGGCTGGGTGATTTCGCGGATTCTGGTCAAGCCGTTGCACGCGCTGGTCAAGGAAGCAGACGCCATCCGCAGTTTCGATTTCAATTTTCCCTTGGCACGCCGCTCGCCCGTGCTTGAAGTCGACCAATTGAGTGTGTCGATGGCACGAATGAAAGACACCCTGGCGAGTTTCTTCCGGATCACCGACACCCTGGGCGCCGAAACCCGCTTCGCCCCCCTGCTGCAGCGGGTGCTGTTCGAAACGGTGCAGATTGCCCAGGCGCAGGCAGGGTTGATCTATCTGCGTGAAAGCGACAGCAGCCGCATGGAGCCCTACGGACTGGTGATCGATGGCACGCCTCAGGCATTGGAAGCGTTCGACATTCAGGGCCACGACCTGCAACTGAACAAAGGTCCGGCGTGGTTTGAACAATTGGTCGACGCCAACAACGTGGTGAGCAACTTCGGCGTCGATCAGGCCAGGGACCTGCAGAAAGTCCTGCTGGCGATGCAATCGCCACGGGTTCATCTGATCGGCATTCGCCTGCACAACCGCCACGACGAAACCATCGGCTTGCTGATTCTGTTGGTGAACGACAGCGGCACCGCCGCCGACCTGGAAAAACTGCGCCCCGATCGCATCGCTTTTTTGCAGGCGGTGTCCGGTGCTGCGGCGGTGAGCATCGAGAGCCAGCGTCTGCAAGCCCGTCAGAAGCAACTTCTCGACGCCTTTATTCAATTACTCGCCGGCGCCATCGACGCCAAGAGTCCGTATACCGGCGGGCATTGTCAGCGCGTGCCGGAGCTGACACTGATGCTTGCCCAGGCCGCGGCAGCCAGTCAGGCGCCGGCGTTCAGCGCCTATCAACCCGGCGAAGATGAGTGGGAAGCCCTGCACATTGCCGCGTGGTTGCACGACTGCGGCAAGGTCACCACGCCGGAATACGTGGTCGACAAAGCCACCAAACTGGAAACCATCAACGACCGCATCCACGAGATCCGCACACGCTTCGAAGTGCTCAAGCGTGATGCCTGGATCAGCTATTGGCAGGCGCGCGCGCTGGGCGGCGATGAGACAGCACTGGCCGAACTGCGCGACGCCACACTGACGGCGCTCGACGACGACTTTGCCTTTGTCGCGCGCTGCAATCTAGGCAGTGAAGCGATGGCCGAAGCAGATCTGCATCGCCTTGATGGTCTCGCCCGACGCACCTGGATGCGTACCCTTGATGACCGGCTGGGTGTGTCCTGGGAGGAGAATCGGCGTCAGTCGCGCACGCCGGCACCGAGCTTGCCGGTCAGTGAAAAGCTTTTGGCGGACAAGCCCGAGCACCTGCTCGAACGCGACCCGAACGAGTTGATTCCCGAAAACAATCCGTGGGGCTTCAAGCTGGATGTGCCGCGCTACAAATACAATCGCGGCGAGCTGTACAACCTGAGTATCAGCCGCGGCACCCTGACCCGCGAAGAGCGTTACGTGATCAATCACCACATGGTGCAGACGATCATGATGCTCAGCCACCTGCCCTTCCCCGGCCACCTCGATAGCATTGCCGAGATCGCTGGCGGTCATCATGAAAAAATGGACGGCACCGGTTACCCGAAACGCCTGAAGCGTGAAGACATGAGCCTGCCCGCGCGGATGATGGCGATTGCCGATATCTTCGAGGCGCTGACCGCAGCCGACCGTCCGTACAAGAAAGCCAAAACCCTGAATGAAGCGTTGGCAATCATGGCGACGATGTGCCGCGAGGCGCACATTGATGCACAGCTGTTTGGTTTGTTCATCAACGAGGGCGTGTACATGCAGTACGCCGTACGCTTTCTCGATCCCGCGCAGATCGACAGCGTCGATCCGGCCAGCCTGTTGCACAAGGCTGGCCTCACCGCGTGATCAGCAGTCGGTCAGACGCAGGAAAATCGCCGCCAGTTGCTCGATACCGGCTTGATCCTGCGCGGTAAAACGCGCCAGTTTCGGGCTGTCGAGGTCCAGTACACCGATCAGGCGCCCCTCCTTGACCAACGGCACGACCAGCTCACTGTTGGAGGCGCTGTCACAGGCGATATGCCCCGGGAACGCGTGCACGTCTTCAACGCGCTGGGTTTGCCGCGTGGCCGCCGCCGCGCCACACACGCCACGGCCAAACGGAATGCGCACGCAGGCGATCTGCCCCTGGAACGGACCGAGCACCAGCTCTTCGTTGCGGTTGAGGTAAAAACCCGCCCAGTTCAGGTCATCGAGCTGGTTGAACAGGAACGCCGAAAACTGCGCGGCGTTGGCGATGAAATCGCGTTCGTCCGCCAGCAGCGATTCCAGTTGTGCGGCCAACATGCCATAGCCTTCGAGGCCCTGGCCGCTTTGTTGCAAATCAATCATGCCTTGTGCTCCAACAATTTCAGTCCCACCCAGTAACGGGCGAATTGGTACGCGCAACGTCCGTTGCGATTACCGCGGCCGGTGGCCCAGCGTACGGCAAGGATGTCCAGCGCTTCGTCGCGCTGCCAGCTCAAGCCGGCCTTGGCGGCCAACTGGCCAATCCAGTGCTCGACGACGTCAAGGAAGTGTTCTTGGGTAAACGGGTAGAACGACAGCCACAGACCAAAACGGTCCGACAGCGCGATTTTGTCTTCAACGGCTTCGCTCGGGTGCAGTTCGCCGTCGACGCGTTTCCAGTTTTCGTTGTCGCTTTCCTTCTCCGGCACCAGGTGGCGGCGGTTGGAAGTGGCGTACAGCAAGACGTTGTCCGGGGCCTGCTCAAGCGAGCCGTCGAGCACGCTTTTGAGGACGCGATAATCGCCTTCACCGGATTCGAACGACAAGTCATCGCAAAACAGCACGAAACGTTGCGCCAGTTTGCCGATCTGCTCGACCACGCGTGGCAGATCCGCCAAATGGTCGCGCTCGATCTCGATCAGGCGCAAGCCTGCGGCAGCGTGTTCCGCCAGCAACGCTCGCACCAGCGACGACTTGCCGGTGCCGCGCGAGCCCCACAGCAGCGCATGGTTGGCCGGCATGCCATCGAGAAATTGCTGGGTGTTGCGCCCCAGTTGTTCGAGCTGACGGTCAACACCGATCAGGTCGGACAGGCGCATGTCGAGGCTGACTTCCAGCGGCAACAGGTAGCCGCTGCGCCCGTCGCGCTGCCAGCGTGCAGCCAGACAAGTGCCCCAGTCGATTACCGGCCGTGGTGCCGGCAATAACGGTTCGATCCGCGCCAGAACCGACTCGGCGCGTTCAAGAAAAGCATTCAATCGGGAATCCACGTCTTCTCCTCGGGCACGTTCACAGTGATGATGGCGATTGCTGTGACGACGTACAGATAAAAATCACCCTACCAAGCCTTGTTACAAGGCGATTCGGGAACCTCGGTATCCATACATGATCGACTATGCTTGAGCAGCGAAGGGAAACGGAAGTGGTTCAACACCCCATGGATATCAAATTCACCCACCGGCTGTCTTACAAGCAAGCCAGGCTTACTGTGCTGGTCGGGTTCATTCTGGGCACGCTGCTCAGCCTGCTGCAAATAGGCATCGATTATGCCAGTGAAGACGCCTCCATCAACCGTGAAATCCTGTCTTTGCTGGAAATCAGCCATAACCCGGCCTCACGGATTGCCTACAACATCGACGCCGAACTGGCGCAGGAACTGACCTTGGGCCTGTTGCGCTCGCCGGCAATCATTTCGGCGCAACTGATCGACAACAACAATACGGTGCTGGCCAGCGTCAAACGCCCGGAACTGCAAAGCGGCTATCGGGTGATCAGCGACTTCCTGTTTGGCGCCAAGCGCCAGTTCGAGGACCGTCTGTATCTGGATCACCTGCCCAACGAATCGCTGGGGATCTTGAGCCTTGAGGTCGACACCTATGCCTTCGGCAGCCGTTTTCTGCGCCGGGCCGAGGTCACCCTGCTCAATGGGTTCGCGCGCAGCCTGATTCTCACCGGCATCCTGTTGGCGCTGTTCTACGTGATGCTGACCAAACCGCTGGTGCGGGTGATCCGCGAACTCAGTGGGCGCGACCCGCGCAGTGCCGAGCCGACTACGCTGGAATGTCCGTCCGGCCACGGCAATGATGAAATCGGCGTACTGGTCAAAGTCGCCAATCAACAATTCGAGAACATTGCCACCGAGATTCAACAACGGCGCAACGCCGAAAACCGCCTGACCGACTACCTCGGGCAACTGGAAAACATCGTCTCGGCGCGCACCGCCGAACTCAAGGCGATCAACGCGCGGCTCAGCCAGTCCAATCAGGAACTCGAAGTCGCCCGCAGCACCGCCCTGGAAATGGCCGAAGCCCGCTCGGCGTTCCTCGCCAACATGAGCCATGAGATCCGCACGCCACTCAACGGTCTGCTGGGGATGATCGCGCTGTCACTCGACGGCCCGTTGAATGCCGAACAGCAGCAACAGCTATCGATCGCGCACGATTCGGGCAAGGTGCTGGTCGAGTTGCTCAACGATATTCTCGACCTGTCGAAGTTCGATGCCGGGCAACTGGAGCTCGAGCATATCCCGTTCGACCTGGGCTCCCTGATCGAAGACACTGCCAACCTGCTGTCGCAGAACGCCGCGCCGAGCGTCGAACTGACCTGCCTGATCGATCCGCACTTCCCGGCACTGGTGCTGGGCGATCCGACTCGCGTTCGGCAGATCGTCAGCAACCTGCTGTCCAACGCGCTGAAATTCACCCGCTTCGGCCGGGTGGACGTGCGCTTGTCGACCTACAAGGATGGCGTGCGCATCGAAGTCTGCGACACCGGCATCGGTATCGCCCAGGACGCACAGCTGAAAATTTTCCAGCCGTTCACTCAGGCAGGCGCTGGCATCACTCGTCAGTACGGCGGCACCGGCCTGGGACTGGCGCTGACCTACAACCTCTGCGAAGCGATGCAGGGCCGCCTGACCATCAGCTCCGAGACCGGTTTCGGCAGTCAGTTCTGTGCCGAGTTGCCACTGCCCTGCCATACCCGCGCGCTGGTTCCGGCCCCTCTGCACGGGAAAGTGCTCGCCATCACCGCGGCCAGCAGTGGTCTGGCGGAACTGCTGCAAAGTCTGCTGCCGGTCTGGGGCCTTGCGTATGAGCAGCGCACCATCGAAGACTCATTGCTTGGCCTGACACCGGACGTGGTGATCACCGACTGTCCGGAGTGCCTGTTCGGCCTGCGTCCGACGCTGGGTGCGCCGATTCTGCTGGTGACCGCTTATGGCAGTTTCCTGCCGAGCGAAGAAGCGGCCGCGCTCGCGCCCCTGCAACAACAGGCGCGGCCGTTGGCGCGCAACGCGCTCTATCAGAACCTGCGACGGACGCTGCAACCGGACGTCGTCGCCACCAATGATGCGCAACTTGAAACATCCCCTACCCTAAGGCGCGGGCGGGTGTTGCTGGTCGAAGACAATCCGGTCAATCAACTGGTGGCCAAAGGCATGCTCGGCAAACTGGGCTGCGAGGTCATCGTCGCCGCCCATGGTGCCGAAGCGCTGGATCAGCTGGAGTATCACGAATTCGATCTGGTGCTGATGGACTGCAACATGCCCGTCATGGACGGCTACGAAGCCAGCCGGCAGATTCGCCAGAGTGGGCGCTGGCCGAGCCTGCCCATCGTCGCTCTGACCGCCAACGCAATGTCGGAGGAACGCGAACGCTGCCGCGCGGCCGGCATGAGCGACTATCTGGCCAAGCCGTTCCGCCGTGAAGAGCTCGCGGCGCTGCTCGATCAGTGGATACCGACTACGACAGCGCTTTGATCTGCCCCAACAAGTGATCGAGGCCGTCACGCAAGTCATTGAGGCGGTCCAGATCCACCCCGCTGTCGCACAGCAGCCGGGCCTTGAGCGGCCCGACCTGCTCGCGCAAGGCTTGCCCTGCGGGCGTCAGGCTCAGGTGGACTTCCCGTTCGTCGCGCGTCGAACGCTGGCGCTGCACCCATTGCAACTGCTCCAGACGCTTGAGCAACGGCGTCAGCGTGCCGGAGTCGAGTGCCAGGCGCTCGCCCAAGGCCTTGACGGTCGGTTGCTCCGGCGCTGCGTCCTGCCATTCCCACAACACCAGCATCGCCAGATATTGCGGGTAGGTCAGACCGAGCTGATCGAGCATCGGCTTGTAGGCACGAATCACCGCCCGGGAGGCAGCGTACAGCTTGAAGCACAACTGGTTGTCGAGCTTCAACGAATCGACCGGCAGGCTGTTCATTTGAGCAGGGCTTCGATCTCGCCGCTCAGCTCCTGCGGCTTGGTGGTCGGAGCAAAACGCTTGACCAGTTTTCCGTCCTTGCCAATCAGGAACTTGGTGAAGTTCCACTTGATGCCCTGGGAGCCAAGCAGGCCCGGCGCGCGTTTTTTCAGCTGCACGAATAGCGGGTGCGCGTCAGCACCGTTAACGTCGATCTTCTTGAACAGCGGGAAGCTGACACCGAAGTTCAGCTCGCAGAACTCGCTGATCGCGCCTTCGTTACCCGGCTCCTGCTTGCCGAACTGATTGCACGGGAAGCCCAGCACCACCAGGCCCTGATCCTTGTAGGTCTGCCACAGCTCCTCAAGGCCTTTGTATTGCGGGGTAAAGCCGCACTTGCTGGCGGTGTTGACCACCAATACCGCTTTGCCAGCAAAATCGGCCAGGGTCTTTTGCTCACCCTTGATGGTAGTGCACGGGATGTTCAGCAGGTTGTCGCTCATGGGACGGGCTCCGCAGAGAGTCGGGAAAGGCCAAACATAGCGAGCAATTAAATTGCGTGCAATTTAATATTTGAAATCGATCAATGTAGGAGCTGCCGAAGGCTGCGATCTTTAAAAAACCAAAGCAAAGATCGCAGCCTTCGGCAGCTCCTACGGGGCTCGCATTACTCGCGGGGTACCAGATCCAGGCACACCGAATTGATGCAATAGCGCAAGCCGGTCGGCGGTGGGCCGTCGGGGAATACATGACCCAGATGCGCATCACAGCGCGCGCACTTCACTTCCGTGCGGATCATGCCGTGGCTGATGTCACGGATTTCAGTCATCGCGCTTTCGCCGATTGGCGCGTAGAAGCTCGGCCAGCCGCAGCCGGAGTCGAATTTGGTCTTGGAGTCGAACAGCGGCTCATTGCAGCAGACACAGTGGTAAATGCCGTCGGTTTTGGTCGCGTTGTATTTGCCGGAGAACGGTCGCTCGGTGGCACTGAGGCGGCAAACCTCGTACTGCTGCGGGTCGAGCATGGCTTTCCATTCTTCCAGGGTTTTTTCCAACTTTTCCATCATCACACCTCAGCGGCTGAAAAAGCCCGATCTGTACCTTTTCCACGGATCGGGCGGCACGTATGATTGCGCCTCGTCACGCACCAGTCTGGCAGCCAGACCGGGCGCATTCAAACGGATTATGGGAGCCACGGCTCAAGACGTCCGCCTGTGTGAAGACGCAGGAATCCCAGCACGGTTGTCCATCCGCCGCCTGGATCGTTCATTTTCGGGATCACATCGCCATGCAGTTCAGCAAATCGAACAAGCTCGCCAACGTCTGCTACGACATTCGCGGCCCGGTGCTCAAGCACGCCAAACGACTGGAAGAGGAAGGCCAGCGCATCCTCAAGCTGAACATCGGCAACCCGGCGCCGTTTGGGTTCGAAGCGCCGGACGAAATCCTGCAGGATGTGATCCGCAACCTGCCGACCGCGCAAGGTTACAGCGACTCCAAAGGCCTGTTCAGCGCGCGCAAGGCAGTGATGCAGTACTACCAGCAAAAAAATGTCGAAGGTGTCGGCATTGAGGACATCTACCTGGGCAACGGCGTGTCCGAGCTGATCGTGATGTCGCTGCAGGCGCTACTCAACAATGGCGACGAAGTGCTGGTGCCGGCCCCGGACTATCCGCTGTGGACCGCCGCCGTCAGCCTCGCGGGTGGCAATGCCGTGCATTACCTGTGCGACGAAGGCGCCGACTGGTTCCCGGATCTGGCCGACATCAAGGCCAAGATCACCCCGAACACCAAAGCCATGGTGATCATCAACCCGAACAACCCGACCGGTGCGGTGTATTCAAAGGAAGTGTTGCTGGGCATGCTCGAAATCGCCCGTGCGCACAATCTCGTGGTGTTCTCCGACGAGATCTACGACAAGATCCTGTACGACGATGCCGTGCACATCTGCACCGCGTCGCTGGCGCCGGATCTGCTCTGCCTGACCTTCAACGGCCTGTCGAAGTCGTACCGCGTGGCCGGTTTCCGCTCCGGCTGGATCGCCATTTCCGGGCCGAAGCACAACGCCCAGAGCTACATCGAAGGCATCGACATGCTGGCCAACATGCGCCTGTGCGCCAACGTGCCGAGCCAGCATGCGATCCAGACCGCACTGGGCGGCTACCAGAGCATCAATGATCTGGTGCTGCCGCAGGGTCGTCTGCTGGAACAGCGCAACCGCACCTGGGAATTGCTTAACGACATACCGGGCGTCAGTTGCGTCAAACCGATGGGCGCGCTGTATGCGTTCCCGAAAATCGACCCGAAAGTCTGCCCGATCCACAACGACGAGAAATTCGTTCTCGACCTGCTGCTCTCCGAGAAGCTGCTGGTGGTGCAAGGCACGGCGTTCAACTGGCCGTGGCCGGATCACTTCCGCGTCGTCACCCTGCCGCGCGTCGATGATCTGGAAATGGCCATCGGCCGCATCGGCAACTTCCTCAAGTCATACCGCCAGTAACTGGCCAGCAGTGCGCAACGGGCAAACGTTGCGCACTGTCTGATTCAGCAACACTTCTGCGTTCCACGTCCACGCACGCCTTCTACACTTGCGATTCGTACCGATCAAATGCGTCCAGCGTAATGGCGACGGGTCGCGGCTGGCCGTCATCCCTATCAGTTTCTGTCGTGGGAAATGTGCCGAGCACCGAAGAATCCGCTGTAGGACACAGTTTGAAATAGTCACTCAGTTGAATAGCCCGGTGCAGCACCTTATATACCCCGCAGTACGCTACATCTTTAGCTTGAGGAGATTTCTACAACCATGATGCGCATCCTGCTGTTTTTGGCCACTAACCTGGCGGTCGTGCTGATAGCCAGCATCACCCTGAGCCTGTTCGGCTTCAACGGGTTCATGGCGGCCAACGGGGTTGATCTCGACCTTAGTCAGCTGCTGGTTTTCTGTGCAGTCTTTGGTTTCGCCGGCTCGCTGTTCTCGCTGTTCATCTCCAAGTGGATGGCGAAAATGAGCACCGGTACCCAGATCATCAGCCAGCCACGTACCCGGCATGAACAATGGCTGCTGCAAACCGTCGAGCAACTGTCCCGCGAAGCCGGGATCAAGATGCCCGAAGTCGGTATTTTCCCGGCCTACGAAGCAAACGCCTTCGCCACCGGCTGGAACAAGAACGACGCGCTGGTCGCGGTCAGCCAGGGCCTGCTCGAGCGTTTCTCGCCCGATGAAGTGAAAGCCGTGCTGGCCCATGAAATCGGCCACGTCGCCAACGGCGACATGGTCACGCTGGCACTGATTCAAGGCGTGGTGAACACCTTCGTGATGTTCTTTGCGCGGATCATCGGCAATTTCGTCGACAAGGTGATCTTCAAGAACGAAGAAGGCCAGGGCATCGCCTACTACGTGGCGACCATCTTCGCCGAACTGGTACTGGGCATTCTCGCCAGTGCAATCGTCATGTGGTTCTCGCGCAAGCGCGAATTCCGTGCCGACGAGGCCGGCGCACGTCTGGCCGGCACCAGCGCAATGATTGGCGCACTGCAACGCCTGCGCGCCGAACAGGGCCTGCCGGTGCACATGCCGGACACCCTGAACGCCTTTGGTATCAACGGTGGCATCAAACAGGGCTTTGCCCGCATGTTCATGAGCCACCCGCCGCTGGAAGAGCGTATCGACGCGCTGCGTCGTCGCGGTTGATTCGACCGGTGTGACCATGAAAAAGGCCCGCAGTGATGCGGGCCTTTTTTATATCTCTGGATTATCCGTCGACAGTGCCGGCCTCTTCGCGAGCAGGCTCGCTCCCACAGGGTTATGCGGTGCTTAGATGATCTGTGACACAGCACAAATGACTGTGGGAGCGAGCTTGCTCGCGAAGGGGCCGGTAAAGGCGCCAAAAACTATCGGGAAGAAACGCGGTAGACCCGCTCCTCCAACCGCGTCACGCCCGCCTGCAAGAACTTTCCACTCTCCCCCAGCACATCCTGCTCTTCCAGCATCTGAACCTGCCAGACATCCCCCAGCAACCGCTGCACTTCATCATCGCCCACCGCAAACGGCGGCCCCGGCATCTGCGCCTGATCGTAATCCAGCGTAATCAACAACCCCTGCACACCCTGCGGCAGAATGTGCTGAAGATGCGCCGCATAACGCTCACGCATCGGCGCGGGCAAGGCAATCAGCGCGGCACGGTCGTACAACGCCGTGCAATCGGTCACATCGCTCGCCGTCAGCGCAAAGAAGTCACCGCACCACAATTCGACAGCTTCGCCGCGATAGACCTTGAACGCGCCTTTCTGGCTGATCTGCGGCTGCAACTGATGCTCATTGAAAAAATCCTCGATCGCCTTTTCCGACAGTTCGATCCCGAGCACCTGATGACCGCGTCCGGCCAGCCACGCCAAATCCAGACTTTTCCCACATAAAGGCACAAGCACTCGCGCCGTTTCCGGAACCGCCCAGTGCCGCTGCAAATACGGGTTTACCTCGGGCAGATGAAAACCGATCTGCCCGGAAGCCCACTTCTTGTGCCAAAACTCAGGCTGCATGCATCACTCCCAATAATTCGATCAAAAAGCGTTAAAACTTATATTAGATTTAGATCAATGATCTGACTGAAGATGAGGCCATCTTAACGCTCAGGAACCCATCATGTTTCCCAGCCTGTTTATTTCCCACGGTTCACCCATGCTGGCACTGGAACCCGGCGCCAGTGGCCCGGCGCTGGCACGTCTCGCAGCCGAATTACCGAAACCCAAAGCCATCGTGATTGTTTCTGCGCATTGGGAAAGCCATGAGTTGCTGGTCAGCAGTCATCCGCAACCGGAAACCTGGCACGACTTCGGCGGCTTTCCGCGTGCATTGTTTGAAGTGCAGTACCCGGCGTCGGGCAATCCGCAGTTGGCTGCCGAGGTGGCTGATTTGTTGACAGCCAACAACCTGCCCGCCCGCCTCGACCCGCAGCGCCCGTTCGATCACGGTGTTTGGGTACCGTTGTCGCTGATGTACCCGCAGGCGGATATTCCCGTGGTGCAGGTTTCGCTGCCGAGCCGCGCTGGCCCGGCGCTGCAAACCCGGGTTGGCCGAGCGCTGGCGAGCTTGCGCGATCAGGGCATTTTGCTGATCGGCTCCGGCAGCATCACCCACAACCTGCGCGAACTGGACTGGCACGCCGGCCCGGAAAGTGTCGAGCCGTGGGCGCGGGATTTCCGTGACTGGGTGATCGAGAAACTGGCGGCTGACGATGAGGCGGCGCTGCATGACTATCGCCAACAGGCACCGCATGCGGTGCGCAGTCATCCGAGTGATGAGCATTTGTTGCCGCTGTATTTTGCCCGGGGTGCGGGCGGTGAGTTCAGCGTGGCGCACAAGGGATTCACTATGGGTGCGCTGGGCATGGATATTTATCGTTTCGGTTAACAGCAAAAGATCGCAGCCTTCGGCAGCTCCTACATCTGGAACGCGTTTCCCCGTAGGAGCTGCCGAAGGCTGCGATCTTTTGATCTTGAAAAACAGGCAAAAAAAATCCCCGAACCAGTCGGGGATTTTTTATGTTCGATCAATCAGCCCAAGGGCGGATCAATCTTCGCGATAGCGACGCAGTTTCAGCTGCTTACCGGCAACGCGAGTGTCCTTCAGTTTGGTCAGGAGTTTGTCCAGACCATCTTCCGGCAGCTCGACGAGGCTGAAGCTGTCACGCACCTGGATGCGACCGATTGCTTCACGGGCCAGACCGCCTTCGTTAAGGATGGCGCCCAGCAGGTTTTTCGCAGCGATACCATCACGCGCGCCCAGCGCGGTACGGCAACGAGCACGGCCTTCGCCCAAAGGCATTGGCGCGCGACGCTCGCGATCACCACGATCAGGACGATCACCGGTGCGCTCAGGACGGTCGCCACGCGGTGCGTTGTTCGGCACCAGTGGACGTTCCTTCTCGATGGCAGCCAGGTTCAGCGCTTGACCGTTGGTGGCTTTGCGCAGCAGCGCAGCAGCCAGAGCACGCGGGGTGCAGCCGATGTCCGCAGTCAGACGATCGAGCAGCTCACCGTGAGTCGATTCGGCATCAGCAACCAGCGGCGACAGGCTGTTGGTCAGTTTCTTGATGCGTGCATCGAGAACAGCTTGAGCGTCCGGCAGGCGTACTTCGGCAACTTTCTGACCGGTTACACGCTCGATCACTTGCAGCATGCGGCGCTCACGTGGAGTCACCAGCAGCAGTGCACGACCTTCGCGACCGGCACGGCCAGTACGGCCGATACGGTGAACGTAGGATTCCGGATCGTATGGCATGTCAACGTTGAACACGTGAGTGATGCGCGGAACATCCAGACCACGAGCAGCAACGTCGGTCGCCACCACGATGTCCAGACGGCCATCTTTCAGCGAGTCGATGACGCGCTCACGCTGGTTCTGGGCGATGTCACCGTTCAGCGCCGCGGCTTTGTAGCCTTTGGCGTCGAGGGCGCTGGCCAGATCCAGGGTCGCTTGCTTGGTGCGCACGAACATGATCAGCGCGTCGAAGTCTTCCACTTCCAGCAAGCTGAGAACGGCCGAAGTCTTCTGGTCAGCGTGAACCAACAGGTGAGCCTGTTCGATCGCGGTAACGGTCTGGGTCTTGGTCTGGATCTTCACGTGTTGCGGATCGCGCAGATGGCGTTCGGCAATGGCGCGGATCGACTGCGGCAGGGTAGCCGAGAACAATACGGTCTGACGGGTCGGTGGCAGAGCCTTGAAGATGACTTCCAGGTCATCCATGAAGCCCAGTTTCAACATTTCGTCAGCTTCGTCGAGAACCAGGTGGTTCACGGTCGACAGCACTTTTTCGTCACGACGCAGGTGGTCGCACAGACGGCCCGGAGTGGCGACAACGATCTGTGCACCATTACGGATTGCTTTCAGTTGTGGGCCCATAGGCGCGCCGCCGTAAACGGCCACAACAGTAACGCCCGGCATTTGCTTGGCGTAGGTTTCGAAAGCGGTTGCTACTTGCAGCGCCAACTCACGAGTTGGCGCCAGGATCAGGGCTTGCGGTTCGCGCTTGGCAGGATCGATGCGGTGCAGAATAGGCAGTGCGAACGCGGCGGTTTTACCGGTACCGGTTTGCGCCTGGCCAATCATGTCCTGGCCGGCCATGATGATCGGGATCGATTGCTGCTGAATCGCCGAAGGCTCTTCGTAGCCAGTCGCTGCGACGGCTGCAAGAATATTCGGGTTAAGATTAAAAGCGGCGAATCCGCCGGTTTCCTGGGTCATGGGTCTGCCTCTAAGTGCATCCGCAAAGACCCATGCTCCAAAGCTGCGCATGCCGTGTTGAGACTCAAGAGTCGCCCTGGCAGCTTTGTCGGCGGGGATTTGCGAAAACGAATGAATGAAAAAAAGAATCGTCCGGGAAGAGCCCGCAATGCGGACGTGCAGCCGAAGCTGACTTCGGGAAATTGCGCTACCTAAACGCGGCCCGGTTAAAGGCCGGCGCGCACTATACCGGATTTTGCCCAAAAAGGGAGCTTTTTTTATTGCCAAAATACCTGTGTCACCGCTGTGTAACGGGGTTTTGCGGATAATCGCGCCAAGGTCTATTTTTCAAAGGCCCGGCCCTGCGGGCGATGACGCTTAAACGATTCACCGACCTGCGGCATTCGGTCGCTGCACCCGCCCTTCCTGCCCGAGGATCCAGCCATGAATCAGCCCTGCCCCGGCCGCGTCAGCCGTGAACGCCGTGGTCACATCCACCTGATCGGCCTTGATCGAGCGGCCAAGCGCAATGCTTTCGACCTCGACCTGCTGAACGACCTGAGCCTGGCCTATGGCGAGTTCGAGGCCGACAGCGAGGCGCGGGTAGCGGTGGTGTTCGGACACGGCGAACACTTTACCGCCGGTCTGGATCTGGTGAATGCCAGCGGCGCACTCGCTCAGGGCTGGCGGGTTCCGACCGGCGGTTGCGATCCGTGGGGCGTTTTCGTCGGACCACGGGTGAGCAAACCGGTGATTGTTGCCGCGCAAGGTTATTGCCTGACCATTGGTATCGAATTGATGCTGGCCGCCGACATTAACCTGTGCGCGAGCAATACCCGTTTTGCGCAGATGGAAGTGCAGCGTGGGATCTTTCCTTTTGGTGGTGCGACTTTACGTTTTCAGCAGATCGCCGGATGGGGCAATGCGATGCGCTGGTTGCTGACCGGGGATGAGTTTGATGCGCACGATGCATTGCATTTGGGGTTGGTGCAGGAAGTGATGGCCAGTGAAGATTTGTTGCCGAGGGCGATTGAGTTGGCTGAGCGGATTGCCCGGCAGGCGCCGCTGGGCGTGCAGGCGACGTTGATGTCGGCGCGCCAGGCGCGTTATGAGGGTGAGACAGCGGCGGCGCAGGGGTTGCCGGCGCTGGTGAAGAAGTTGTTGGCCAGTGAGGATGCCAAGGAGGGGGTGCGGTCGCTGGTGGAGCGGCGACCCGGGATCTTCAAAGGGATCTAACCCGCCCTGTAGGAGCTGCCGAAGGCTGCGATCTTTTGACCTTGATCCCATCAAAAACAAGATCAAAGGATCGCAGCCTTCGGCAGCTCCTACAGGGGTGGACGGTCAGGTCGCCGGGCGAATGGCGTTGATCAACGACTGCAACGAATACCCCAGCCGCGGCGCCAGCGCTTCGGCCCGAGCGGTCAGCGCCTGCATGTCCAGCGCCTGATCGAGATCCGCCGGGACAATCAGAATCACGTTGCCCTCCTTCACCGGCAATTCCCAATAGTGCCGGTGATAGAGCCCGCGCAACAACGCCGCACCCAGTGGCTTGCCGTCATCGGTCGCCCACTGATTGATCACCAGCCAGCCGCCCGGATTCAAGCGCTTCTGGCAGTCGCCGAGAAAACTCCAGGCCAGATGGCCGACGCCCGGCCCGACGTCGGTATACAGGTCGACGAAAATCAGGTCCGCCGGCTCAGCCGTCGGCAGCAGTTCAAGGGCGTCGCCGACGCGAATGTACAGCCGCGGATCATCATCGAGGCCAAGGTATTCAATGGCCAGACGCGGCACGTCAGGGCGCAGTTCAATCGCCTCGACATCCTCCAGCGGCAGAAACTTGAGGCAGGCCTGAGTCAGGGTCCCGGCGCCGAGCCCGAGAAACAGCGCACTCTCCGGCTGCTCATGGCACAACGCACCAATCAGCATCGCGCGGGTGTAGTCGTATTCCAGCCAGCTAGGATCAGCCGTGAACACGCAGCTCTGCTCAATGGCATCGCCGAACTCGAGAAAGCGGTAATCGGCCACTTCCAGCACGCGAATCACGCCGAACTCATCCTGTACTTCGGCGAGCAGATGCTCGACGCGCTCCTCAGTCATTTCGTCTCCTGATGGTCACCGGGCGCGGTGACGCGATGGCACCGCTGTGGTGCCGTGGCAAAGCGGCGATTGTCGGCGATGGGGCGGGAGCAGGTCACGCACTAATTGCTGCTAACATGGCCTTCCGTGCGTAGACCCCTAGAGACCGTGATGAGCCAACCGTGGAGCCCTGACAGCTGGCGCGCCCTGCCGATCCAGCAACAACCCCAATACCCCGACGCCGCGCACTTGCGCCAGGTCGAGCAAACCCTGGCCAGTTATCCACCGCTGGTGTTTGCCGGCGAAGCGCGCGAATTGCGCCGTCAGTTTGCCGAAGTCACTCAAGGCCGGGCCTTCCTGTTGCAGGGCGGTGATTGTGCGGAAAGCTTTGCCGAGTTCTCCGCAGCGAAGATTCGCGACACCTTTAAAGTGTTGCTGCAAATGGCGATTGTCATGACCTTCGCCGCCGGTTGCCCGGTGGTCAAGGTTGGGCGCATGGCCGGTCAGTTCGCCAAACCGCGTTCGGCCAACGACGAGACCATCGACGGCGTGACCCTGCCGGCTTATCGCGGCGACATCGTCAACGGCATCGGTTTCGACGAGAAAAGCCGAGTACCGGATCCGGAGCGTCTGCTGCAGTCCTATCACCAGTCCACTGCCACGCTGAACCTGTTGCGCGCGTTCGCTCAGGGCGGTTTTGCCGACCTGCATCAGGTGCACAAGTGGAACCTCGACTTCATCGCCAACTCGGCGCTGGCCGAGAAGTACAGCCACTTGGCCGACCGCATCGATGAAACCCTGGCGTTCATGCGCGCCTGTGGCATGGACAGCTCGCCGCAACTGCGCGAAACCAGTTTCTTCACCGCCCACGAAGCGCTGCTGCTGAACTACGAAGAAGCGTTCGTGCGTCGCGACAGCCTGACCAATGATTACTACGATTGCTCGGCGCACATGCTGTGGATCGGTGACCGCACCCGCCAGCTCGGCGGCGCTCATGTCGAATTCCTCCGTGGCGTGAACAACCCGATCGGCGTGAAGGTCGGCCCGAGCATGAATCCGGATGATCTGATCCGCCTGATTGATGTGCTCAACCCGGACAACGATCCGGGGCGCCTGAACCTGATCGCGCGGATGGGTGCGAACAAGGTGGGTGATCACCTGCCGGCGCTGATCCGCGCAGTGCAGCGTGAAGGCAAGCAGGTGCTGTGGAGCTCCGACCCGATGCACGGCAATACCATCAAGGCCAGCAGCGGCTACAAGACCCGCGACTTTGCGCAGATCCTCGGTGAAGTCAAACAGTTCTTCCAGGTGCACGAGGCGGAAGGCAGCTATGCCGGCGGCATTCACATTGAAATGACCGGGCAGAACGTCACCGAGTGCATCGGTGGTGCGCGGCCGATTACAGAAGATGGCTTGTCGGATCGCTATCACACGCATTGTGACCCGCGGATGAATGCTGATCAGTCGCTGGAGTTGGCATTCCTGATTGCTGAAACCCTGAAACAGGTTCGGCGCTAAACGAGTCGCAAACCTGTAGGAGCTGCCGAAGGCTGCGATCTTTTGATGTTGATCTTATAAAAAACAGGATCAAAAGATCGCAGCCTTCGGCAGCTCCTACAGGGATCAGTCCAGTTGTGCCAATGCCACCCGCAACCGCCCCGCACTCTCGCGCTGACAATTGAGCTGCACTCGCGCAAGCCCCAGCCAATCCGCCATCCGCCGCAAATTCAGCGCCAGCGCCAGCATCCCTTCCTCATCCAGCCCCGGCTCTTCCTCGTGCAGCGCATGCACCGCCAACTGCCCCGCCGCCCGCTCAGCCCGTAAATCCACCCGCGCGGCAATCCGTTCGTTGTGCAAGAACGGCAACACGTAGTAGCCGTAAACCCGCTTGTCCTGCGGCGTATAAATCTCCAGGCGATACCTGAAGTCGAATAACCGTTCGGTCCGGCTACGCTCCCAAATCAATGAATCAAACGGCGACAACAGCGCACTGGCCACGACCTTGCGCGGGACTTTCGGCTCCGGCAGGCAATAGGCGATCTGCCGCCAACCGGCGACTTCGCACATCTGCAGTTGCCCGGCCTCGACCAGTTCCGCCAGACGCGGACGCGCATCCGAAGGATTCAGACGAAAGTAATCCCGCAGGTCTTTTTCAGTACCGACGCCCAAGGCCTGCGTCGCGTGCAACAACAGACCACGCTGCGCCTCGGCCTCATCAGGCAATGCCTGTTGCAGAATTGAAGACGGAATCACCCGCTCCGGCAAATCATACAAACGCTCAAAACCACGACGCCCCGCCACCGTCACTTCACCGGCCGCAAACAACCACTCCAGCGCATGCTTTTCCGCGCTCCAGTCCCACCACGGTCCGGCCTTGTCTTCGCGAGTCGACAGGCTGCCGGCACCCAACGCGCCCTGCTCTTCAACCGAACTCAACACCCGGCGAACGACGTCCTGCTGCTCGCGTCCGAATTTCGCCAGTTGCTGATAGATATCCTCGCCGCGCCTGGCTCGCTGCATGCGCCACGCCATCAACGGATACATCGACAGCGGCAGCAACGACGCTTCATGTCCCCAGTATTCAAAGAGCGTACGACGTCGCCCCGAACTCCAGGCAGCCTGGTCGAGCAAGTCGGAAGAATAGGTTCCCAGACGGGAAAATAGCGGCAGGTAGTGCGAGCGCACCACGGCATTGACGGAGTCGATTTGCAGCAGGCCCAGCCGTTCGATCAGCCGGTTGACGTGGGCAGCGTTGACAGCCGGCGGCTGGCGCCCGTTGAAGCCTTGGGCCGCCAGCGCCAGTCGTCGCGCCTGTTTAAGGGAAAAGGCCAGAGTCGCGGGCATGAGCATCTCCTTGTCTGCTCGCAACCTACCTCAGTCCAGAAGGTTTTGTGTAGCAATGGCCTCATCATTTATGCATCGGATCATCCCAGAATGGGCGAACCGACTCGTGTTCGACGTCGGCACGACTGACGCCGATGTCTTTCAACGCTTCGTCGCTCAGACTGGCGAGCAGCTCGCGTTCACGGTGCAGTTCATACCAGCGGCTAAACTTGTGCAGCAGGTCGGAAACGATATGGCCGTGGCCGGAAAATTTTGCGTCGTCTACATACTCTCTTTGACCTTTCATCGTGTTGCCTCCTTTGTGGATGGCTCAAGTCTCGCGCCAGCGCTAAGATCAATCCAACGAATGTTTCTGATGGCATGCATCACGGAGATTCATCAATTGTCGGCCTACCCCAGTATTGATACCGATGTCCTGCGCACCTTCGTCGCCATCGCTGATCAGGGCGGTTTCACCCGCGCCGGCGAAATGGTCAACCGCACACAGTCGGCGGTGAGCATGCAGATGAAGCGTCTGGAAGAAGACGTGTTGCAGCGTCAGTTGTTCGAGCGCGATGGGCGCCAGGTGCGACTGACCGCCGAAGGCCAGGTGCTGCTCGGTTACGCGCGGCGCATCCTCAAGCTGCACAGTGAAGTGTTCAACACATTGCGTGAGCCACACATGGTCGGCACGGTGCGCATCGGCACGCCGGATGATTACGTGATGCGCTTTCTGCCGGGGATCCTCTCGCGGTTTGCGCAGTTCTATCCGTTGATCCAGATCGAAGTGCACTGCGAATCGACCAAGCAGCTGCTGCAACGCACCGATCTGGACCTGTCGATCGTTACCCGCGAGCCGGGCAACGAGATCGGCCAGTTGCTGCGCAAGGAGCGTTTCGTCTGGGCCGAGGCGCAGAATTTCAGCGCCCACGAACAGACGCCGCTGCCCTTGGCGATGTTCAACAGTGATTGTTTCTGCCGCTTGTGGGCATGTAATGCGCTGGATGCGATGGGCCGCGAATACCGCATCGCCTACAACAGCACCAGCCTGTCGGCGTTGATGGCCGTGGTCAGCGCCGGTCTGGCGATCACCGCGCAGCTGGAAAGCCTGATCACCCCGGACATGCGCATTCTTGGCACCGCCGAAGATCTGCCGCTGCTGCCCGAGGCCAGCATCATGCTGATCCGCAACCTGAACAATCCGTCGCCGATCACCGAGTGCCTGGCCGAGCACATCGTCGAAGGCTTCAAACTTTAAACGCGAGCATCACCGCACACAGCACCAGGAAACCGCAGAACAGCCCACGCAGGAGTTTTTCCGGCATGGCGTGGGCGACTTTCACGCCCCAACTGATGCTCGCCAGACCGCCGATGGCCAGGGGCAAACCGATCATCCAGTCCACTTCGTGGTGGACCGCATAGGTCACCAGAGTGACGCCCGTACTGGGCAAGGCCAGCGCCAGCGACAAGCCTTGAGCAACAACCTGTGTGGTGCCGAACAAGCTGGTCAGCACGGGCGTTGCCACCACCGCGCCGCCAACACCGAACAAACCGCCCATGGCCCCGGACGCCGCGCCGAGCACGCCAAGCCATGGCCAGGAATAACGCATTTCGGAAGTCGCAGCGGGTTGTTTGCCGAACATCTTCAGCAGGTTGAACGCAGAGAGCACCACCAGGAACACGACAAAGCCGATGCGCATGGTTTGCGCATCGATGCCCACCGCCCAGATCGAACCGAGCCAGGCAAAGCAGAAGCCCATCACCGCCAAGGGCAGCGCATGCCGCAGTTCGATACGATTGCGCTGGTGATAACGCCACAGTGCGAGCATGACATTCGGCACGACCATAACCAGCGCCGTGCCTTGGGCGATCTGCTGATCCAGCCCAAACCACACGCCGAGCAACGGAATGGCAATCAAGCCGCCACCGATACCGAATATTCCGCCGAGCGTGCCAAGGGCGGCGCCGAACAGCAGGTACAACAAAACATCCATCACAACCGAATTCCTCTTGCGTCAGGCGGCTCATCCTACGCAGTCGTGGCTGGCGGGGAAACGCACAGCAACGCACAATGGCTGTGCCGATTTCGCACAGGCGTTAAGCTGATCATGAACCCCAATCAATTGACCGACCAACTCGGGCTGTTTCTCGACGTCCTGGAAAGCGGCAGTTTTTCCGCCGCTTCACGTCGCCACCCGCTGACACCTTCTGCCGTCGCGCGACGGATCGACAGCCTGGAAAGCGCCGTTGGCAGCCAGTTGTTTATTCGTAGTACCCATGCCGTAAGAGCAACACCCGCCGGCCTGGCGTTTGCCGAACGCGCCCGGCGCATTGTCGCCGAGTTGCAATTGGCGCGGGCCGAAGCCGTGTCCCTGAGCAGCGCGCCGGAAGGTTTGATTCGCATCGACGCCCCGGCCGCGTTCGGGCGACGGCATCTGGCGCCGGTGATCGCTGACTTTCTCGTCCTCTACCCGGGGCTCGATGTGCAACTGCACCTGATCGACAGCTTCGTCGACATGGGCGGCTCGAACCTGGGCAAAGTCGATCTGGTGCTGCGCGCCGGGCAAATGGCCGATACGCGCCTGGTGGCCACGCCACTGGCGAGCATGGTGCGTATCGCCTGCGCCAGTCCTGACTACCTCAAACGCCGGGGTATTCCCGGCAGTCCGGCGCAACTGAGCGAGCATGACGGTCTGGATTGGGAAGGCTTAGCCCCGCCCTTCGCCTGGCGGTTCGAGCAGGACGGTCAGATGCAATTGCACCGTCCGGCGCGGATTCGCATGAGCGCCAATAACGCTGAGGCACTGGTGTGTGGTGCCTTGGCGGGGTTAGGTGTTGCGCATTTGCCGACCTGGCTGGCAAGCGAATATCTGCTACGCGGGGAACTGGTCCCGCTGTTCTGCGACAACGGTCTGCCGAAACCGGAATCCACCGGTATCTACGCCTTGCGCATGGAACAGCAAACCCATTCGCGCAGCCGTCTACTCCTCGAATATCTCAAGACCCGTTTCAGTCCGGTGCCTCCGTGGGATCTGGCCCTACAGCGGGATCTGGGCAGGCATTAGCCTTGGAGAATTATCTGGCGCATTAAAGATTCGAGCGCTAGATTCATGTCCATCACCGATCAAGGCTTTGACATGACTTCCGAACGCGACACCTGTGACGACCTGCTACTGGATAACCAGGCCTGCTTCGCCCTGCATTCCACTTCGTTGATGATGACCAAGGTCTACAAGCCGCTGCTACAAGCGCTTGGCCTCACCTATCCGCAGTACCTGGCGATGATGGTGTTGTGGGAGAAGGACGGTTTGACCGTCGGAGAAATCAGCACTCGGCTGCTGACCGATCCGGGTTCGCTGACACCACTGCTCAAGCGCCTGGAAGGCGAAGGTTTGCTCAGCCGCACACGCAGTCGGGAAGATGAGCGGGTGGTGATTGTTGAACTGACCGAGCAAGGCCGAGCGCTGAAAGAAAAAGCCCGGACGGTCCCGCCCTGCATCCTCGGCGCCAGCGGCTTTTCTCTGGAGCGCCTGCAGAAGCTGCAATCTGAACTGCAAGCGCTGCGTAGCCATCTGCAAGACAGCCTCTCCTGAGTCCACCCTCCCCCCTGTAGGAGCTGCGGCACGCCGCGATCTTTTGACCTTGGCTCTTCAAGATCAAAAGATCGCAGCGTGCCGCAGCTCCTACAAGTGTTTTAGCCACTCTCTATGGCGCTTCCTGCACTCATCACGAACCAACACGAATCTTTTTTCAAAATTTTATCTTGCGCGCTAAACATTAGCGCGATACATTCACCTCGCACTTACTTAGCGCGCAAACAATTAGCGCAGACAGACACATTCAATGAGGCTCACACCATGCAAACTCTCTACACCGCAATCGCAACCTCCACTGGCGGCCGTGATGGTCGTGCGATCTCCAGCGACAACATTCTCGACGTCAAACTCGCCACCCCGAAAGAACTCGGCGGTGCCGGTGGCGCAGCGACCAACCCTGAGCAACTGTTCGCTGCCGGCTATTCGGCCTGCTTTATCGGTGCGCTGAAATTCGTTGCCAGCCAGACCAAACGCAAAATCCCTGACGACGCCTCGATCACCGCCCATGTCGGTATTGGCCAGATCCCTGGCGGCTTCGGTCTGGACATCGACCTGCACATCAGCCTGCCAGGTCTGGAACAAGCCGACGCACAGTCACTGGTTGATGCCGCTCACCAGGTCTGCCCGTACTCGAACGCCACCCGTGGCAATGTTGATGTACGCCTGCACGTCACCGTCTAACAAAGCAAAAGATCGCAGCCTGCGGCAGCTCCTGCACCGATCATGTAGGAGCTGCCGCAGGCTGCGATCTTTTGATCTTGCCTTCAGGCACAAAAAAGCCCGACTCAATGGTCGGGCTTTTTCTTTCCGCAAAAAGCAGTGCTTATTTGGCACGGCCTTTGTAGGAACCGCCTTCGCGGGTGTCGATCTCGATCTTGTCACCGATTTCGATGAAGTCAGCAACTTGCAGCTCAGTACCGTTGGCCAGCTTGGCTGGCTTCATGACTTTGCCGGAAGTGTCGCCACGAGCCGAACCTTCGGTGTAGTCAACTACGCGCACGATAGTGGTCGGCAGCTCTACGGAAACCAGACGCTCTTCGAAGAAGATCGCTTCGCAAACATCGGTCATGCCTTCTTCAACGAAAGGCAGAACGGCTTCGATGTCTTCAGCGTTCAGCTCGTACATGGTGTAGTCAGTGGTGTCCATGAACGTGTAGGTGTCGCCGCTGATGAAGGACAGCGTCGCTTCTTTGCGGTCGAGGATTACGTCGTCCAGTTTGTCGTCAGCGCTGTAAACGATCTCGGTCTTGTAACCGGTCAGCAGGTTTTTCAGCTTGGTCTTCATGATCGCGCTGTTACGGCCCGATTTGGTGAATTCAGCTTTCTGAACCAGCCAAGGATCGTTCTCGAGACGGATCACGGTACCGGGTTTCAGTTCTTTACCAGTTTTCATTGCGAATATCCGAATTTGGATGGGATTTACAAAAATCTAGGCCGCGTATCATATCCAATTTAGGTAAAACTGTACCAGCGCTGCGGCAAGATCGGCCTGCAAGCCTTGTTCCAGACACCATTTTTCAGCATTTTCCTGCAGTTCCGGCCAGTGTTTGCGGCTTGCCAGCCAATGTTCACCGATCGGTTGACTGGCACTCCACGCCCGCCACAGACCGTTCATCGCCTCAGCGGCGGCCGGCGACAAGCCTTTTGCGTAGAGCGCGAGGAAGGCATCGAGCTTGTCCAGATGGATGTCTTCGTCCTGCTGATAGATGTGCCAGAGCATCGGCCGCCCCGCCCACTGCGCCCGCACGAACGAATCCTCGCCACGCACCGCGTTGAAATCGCAGCACCAGAGCAAGTGATCATATTGATCCTGTCGGACGAACGGCAGCACCTGTACGGTCAACGCCTCACGCCTGTGAATCGCACCGACGCTCAGGGTTTCGACGGCCAGCCACTGGGCGACATCCCCTAGCACGCGCCCTTCCGGCACCAGCAGATGAGTTGGCTGACTGTCAGTCGACAACACATCGAGCCAACTGGCGAGCCCCGCGTTTTCGTAAGCAAACAGCGAGATCAGTTGCGCACCCTCTGCGCGATTAACCCCCAGACCTTGCAGGAATGTTCGCTGCGCTTGAGCGTCTTGCTGAAACTGCCTACGCCGCTCCAGCAAACCACCTTCACGCAACAAACCGCCCGTTCCGGCCTGGAATCCCGGAAAGAAGAAGAATTTCTGCACCGTTTTGTATTTGACCGACGGCAATCCATGGCAACCGATCACCCAGTCTTCGGCGCTGAGATAGTCGAGGTTCATCCACAGTGGCGGCTGCTCGCGCGCAGCCATCGCGTCCATGTAGTCAGTGGGCAACTGGCAGGCAAATGCGGCGATCACGACATCGGCGGCGTCAGTGTGCGACCACTCGGCCGGCCAGTGTCGCACTTCGACGCCATGCTGCCATTGCTGTGCCTGGTGGATATCGATCTCGGGGCGGATACGTTCAAACGCACGCAAATCATCGACCCACAAACGCACCGGCAAACTGTGCTCGGCCACCAATTGCCGGGCCAAACGCCAGGTCACGCCGATGTCGCCAAAGTTGTCGACGACGGTGCAGAAAATATCCCAGCGGGGTTTCAATTCCGGCATTCAAGGCTCCCGTTGGCAAAAACAGCGATTGTCCGCATAAATGACCTCACGCAGAAGAGCCGACGGCGATTAATCTTCGTGCGACAATCGCCACTTGCCCGTCATCATCCGCCAGGAGGCTGCCATGCCCTATCGCTCCAATCCGCGTCGCCCTCTGCCTGTTCAGCTAAGTGCGCTGCATTTGGCCGGCAGCATTGCCCTGGGCATGTGGCTGGGCTTTCTCGCCATTGCGCTGACCTGCTGGCTGCTGTCGCATTTTGTGTTCAAAGAACAACTGGTACCGGTGGCTCAAGCGGTGCAGCAACTGGCTAATCCGCCCACCGTGCAGGTGCAGCCGGATATTCCGCCGCAAAGCCCGCTGTTCGACCAGTACGAAGAAAACCTGCGCAAGAACGAACAGCAGGCTCGACTCGATCAAGTGCGCAGCAGCTCGCGGAATCAGTCGAACCCGAAATGCCAGTTCTGGCTGCAACAGGATCAGACGGCTCCGAGCGAAAAGAGCCGCGCCAACGTTTTGCAATTCTGCGACTGATCATGAACAAACATATCGTCCACCAACTGATTCTCGACAAACTGCGCATCGACCTCGACACCGCCGAACGCGCCGCACAAACCGCTTACGAAACCGCGACCCACGAAGAAAACATCGCCGAAAACAAGTACGACACGCTGGGTCTTGAGGCGTCGTATCTGGCGGCCGGACAGGCGAAACGTGTCGAGGAAATTCGTCAGTCACTGGCGCTGTGTCAGAACCTGAGCCTGCGTGCCTACGATGAAAATCGTGGAATCGAAGTCGGCGCCCTGCTCGGTCTGGAAGACGAAAAGGGTCGCGAGCAATGGCTGTTTCTGGCACCGGATGCGGCAGGCCTGAAAGTCGACGTAGTCGGTCAGCCGATTACCGTCATCACCCCGCGCTCGCCGCTGGGCAAAGGTCTGCTGGGCAAATGCGAAGGCGATGAGGTGGAGATACTGGTGGCGGGCACCCGGCAACAGTTTGCCGTCACCGAGGTGCTCTGATTCAACGGATCAGTGAACCGGCAGTTCGACGCCGTCGAACAGCTCTTCCAGTTCCTGCTTGTTGTGGCACTGAATGGCTTTGGCCATCACTTCGCGGGTCAGGTGCGGGGCAAACTTCTCGATGAAGTCGCACATGAAACCACGCAGGAAGGTGCCGCGACGGAAACCGATCTTGGTGATGCTCGATTCGAACAGTTCGCTGGCATCCAGCACCACCAGATCGTTGTCGAGTTTAGTATCGACGGCCATTTTGGCGACGATGCCCACACCCAGGCCCAGGCGCACGTAAGTTTTGATCACGTCGGCGTCGGCAGCGGTGAACACCACTTTCGGCGTCAGGCCGCGATGGCTGAACGCTTCGTCGAGTTTCGAACGACCGGTGAAACCGAACACGTAAGTCACGATCGGGTATTCGGCCAAGGCTTCGAGAGTCAACTTCGGCAGCTTGGTCAGCGGGTGACCCTGCGGCACCACCACGCAACGGTTCCAGCGGTAGCACGGCATCATCACCAGGTCGCCGAACAGCTCCAGAGCCTCGGTGGCAATGGCGAAATCGACGGTACCGTCAGCGGCCATCTCGGCGATCTGCATCGGCGAGCCCTGGTGCATGTGCAGCGCCACGTCCGGGTATTGCTTGATGAAATTGCTGATCACCGGTGGCAGCGCATAACGGGCCTGGGTGTGCGTGGTGGCGATCGACAGGGTGCCTTTTTTCTCGTTGGAAAATTCCTGAGCGATCTGTTTGATGCTTTCGACCTTGCGCAGAATCTCACCAGCGGTGGTGATGATGCGCTCGCCGGCCGGGGTCACGCGGGTCAGGTGCTTGCCGCTGCGGGCAAACACTTCGACGCCAAGTTCGTCTTCCAGCAGGCGGATTTGTTTACTGATGCCCGGTTGCGAGGTGTAAAGGCTTTGGGCTGTAGCGGAAACGTTGAGGTCGTGGTGCGCCACTTCCCAGATGTAGCGCAATTGTTGAAGCTTCATATGAATCCCTCAAAGCAGGTAGACGCCACGGGCATCAGCGACGGTATATAACTATATTAATGGTTTGAATAATAAATCTAGAACTTTTTTATCAAAGCGCCATTATTCCTGCCTTAGCGATCCTCCCGCCGCCGACGCTCCACCAACGGCACCAGATAAACCGGCACTTTGGCCAGTTGCAGGACCCGCGCTGCCGTGCGTCCCAACGGCGTTTCCGCGCCTACCCCATGGCTGTGACTGCCGACGATCAGCAGATCGACAGAGAGTTTCTGCACCTGGTCGAGAATCACTTGCGACGGATCGCCCTGCACCACGCGCACCGCGCGAATGCGTTGCAGGTCCTGCTCGCCTTCATCCCCCAGTTCTTCGCGAAAACTTTCCAGCACCCGCTGCTCGATATTGGCGATGACTGTTTTCAGACCCTGGCTGTGAAATTCGTTCAATGCCTGCTCGTCGAGATAGCTCTGCAACACCGATTCGGCAAACAGCCCCATCGGCTCCACCGCGTGCACCACGTACAAATCGGCATTGAACGTTCGCGCCAACGCCAGGGCATGCTGCATCACTAACGGTGCGTACAGACCGAGGTCAGTGGCATACAGCATCGAACGAATCATATGACCTCCTCGCGTGCCAACATGGCGGAGATTTGATTCAGCTTAGCAGTGCCTTGGCGAGTACGACGTGCGACGCAACGTCTTGAAGCACAGGGGCTTTAGATCGACGGCTCGTTGCTGATCCCGTGGGGGACGTGGCCGGTGGCGACCACTTCGCGGGCGAGTTCGCAGTGGCCGGCCTGATCGTCGAAAAACACGTCGGCGGCAAACGCCTCGAGAAACGCCGACTTGGTCAGGCCACCGAGAAACAGTGACTCGTCGAGACGAATGTCCCACTCGCGCAAGGTGCGGATCACCCGCTCATGCGCGGGCGCCGAACGCGCAGTCACCAGCGCTGTGCGGATCGGGCAGTCATCATCAGGAAACTCGCGCTGCAACAGATTGAGCGCCGCCAGAAAGCCTTTGAACGGCCCGCCGCGCAATGGTTCGCGCGCCGCCTCGCGCTCCTTGGCCTGAAACGCTTCCAGCCCGCCGGACTGATAAATACGCTCAGACTCATCGGAAAAAATCACTGCGTCACCGTCGAAGGCGATGCGTAATTCATCGCTGGCGGCGCGGCTGGCGCCTCCGGACAGAATGGTCGCGGCGGCGAAACCGGCGTCCAGTGCCGCACGCACATCCTCGGCATGGGTCGAGAGAAACAGATCGCAACCAAAGGCTTTGAGATACGGATAAGGACTGCGCCCGCCCACAAATGCTGCGCGGGAAATCGCCAGACCGTAATGGTGAATCGAGTTGAACACGCGCAGCCCGGTGTCGGCGCTGTTGCGCGAGACCAGAATCACCTCGACCCGTGCACGGCCGAGGCGACTGTTCAGGCTCAGGAGTTTTTCCACCAGCGGGAAGGCATCGCCGGGCGCGAGGATCTCGTCTTCGTGCTCGATCTGGTATTGCCGATAGGCTTCAACGCCGCTCGACAGGTAAACCTTGTGGCTTTCGCTCAGGTCGAACAAGGCACGCGACGAGATCGCCAGCACCAGTTTGTCATCAATGTTCTTCGCCATGTTTGCCCCCAGCACCCGCAAAAAAACAACTCAAGTGTTGCGTCGATCAATAAAGCTCAATGTTCGATACAGCGCCTCGATTCGCGGCAGTTCACACCCCGCCGCCTTGGCTGCCGCCAGTGGTCGGGCGTAGATCGCCTCCAGCTCCAGCGGTCGCTTGTGCAAAAAGTCGTGATACATGCTCGGCCAGTAGTCGGCCATTTTCTCGGTCATCGTGAACAGGAAATCGGCATAACCGGATGGCACTTCCAGACCACACGCTTTGGCGCCCTGCACCACTTCGGCCATCAACGCCTGAATCAACGCGCGGCTGTCGGCATCGGCCATCAGCGGCGTGGTACTGGCACCGAGCAGCACCGAGAGACCGTTATAAGGAATGTTCCAGATCAGTTTCTGCCAGCGTGCCTGATGCAGATTGGGCATCGCCTGGGAATCGATGCCGGCGGCGCGGAACAGTCCCGAACCTTCCTCGACAAGCGCCATACGCGCAATGTCATCGGCCGCCGGGCCGCTGTGGTAGCCGACGTTCACCGCGCCAAGTGCTTGATGGGTCACCTGCCCGGGGCCGTCGCGATGCACGCAGATCAGGCACAGACCGCCGAGCAGATGCAACGAGTCAGGCAGCCGTTCACGCAGGCTGTCCTCGACGTCGAGGCCGTTTTGCAGCACCAGCACTTTTGCATCGGGTTTTGCCGCTTGAATGATCGACGGAGCCAGGCTGGCATTGCTGGTGGTCTTGGCGCCCACCAGCAGCCAGTCGCACTTGGGCATGTCTTCAGCCGAAGAGTAGGCCTGCACCGGGTTGAGCGTCAGCAGGCCATGCACCGCGCTGTCCACCTGCAAGCCGCGCTCGGCCACCGCGGAAAACTCGCTGCGCAACAGAAAGTACACATCGAAGCCGGCGCGCGCCAGCATCAGACCGTAAAACCCGCCGATGGCACCGGTGCCGATAATCCCCACGACCGGTTTGTTGATTGTCCCCATTTATGGCAACTCCTCTGCAATTCGACCCAGTGCCTGCACCAGCGCCGCGTTCAACGCTTCGACCGTCAGGCGCGTGTGCAATGCCCCAAAGAACTCGCCGTCGCGCACCACAAACAGCGCCGGCAAATGAAAGACCTGATAGCGCTCCACCAGCCCGCCGTTGTCGCCGGCATCGATCCAGCACAGGCGATCAATCCCCAGCGCCAGATCCGGCAACACTTCGCGGGCATAACGGCAACTGGCGCAGCCGACGCTGGTGAAAATCACCAGCGAAACGCCGCTCATCGCCAATAGCCGTTGGTCGGCGTCGAAATCGGTCAGTTCGGATTCGACCACTATACTGGGGGAAACAATGTCAAATGGCCGACACAGGGAGTCTGTGCTCATGGGACGTTTCATTCCTCATCCGGACGAGGTGCCGGTTGAATTAACCTTGCTCAAGCCTGAGTGTATTTCCAGGCAACAGCTGCACACTATCAGCCTCGGCGGCATCGCTTGCAATTACCACCGTGCCTGGCGTCATGGCACGGCTCTGCAGGTACGCATGCCGACGCTCAATGCCGACATCTGCTACCCGGGCTATGTGGCGTGGTGCCTGCGGCGCAAAAAAGGCTATCTGGTGGGCATCGCGTTTACCGATGAGCAGACGCTGTTCAGCGCGCGAATGGGTGAGCAGGTGTGTCAGATCGAACGCTTTTGCCGCATGAACGAAAGCCACGATGACCTCCAGGACATTCAGGCGCTGGCCCTGCAATGGGTCGAGCAACACGCCGACGAGTTCTCTCATGACAGCGTGCGCAAGGCTTTCGCCCAGCCAGTGCTGGACTGACCGTCTTCTCCAAACCGTTACATGCCCATTGTCGAGCAGGCGCTTTACGCGCTAAGGTTCCGCTCCCCGACGCGCTTAAATCTGCTGTGCTCCGCCGCGCGGGGATCGCTGGCGGCCGGCACCCGTGACCTGACGAGTAAACGATGGCTGATTTACCGATCAACGACCTAAACGTCGCCTCTAACGAGACCCTGATCACTCCCGATCAGCTCAAGCGTGATATCCCTCTGAGCGACGCTGCCCTGCGCACCGTCACCAAGGGCCGCGAAGTCATTCGCAACATTCTTGATGGCACCGACCACCGTCTGTTCGTAGTGATCGGCCCGTGCTCGATCCACGACATCAAGGCTGCCCACGAATACGCCGATCGCCTGAAGGTGCTGGCGGAGGAAGTCTCCGACACCCTGTATCTGGTCATGCGCGTGTATTTCGAGAAGCCACGCACCACCGTCGGCTGGAAAGGCCTGATCAACGATCCGTACCTGGACGACTCGTTCAAGATTCAGGACGGTCTGCACATCGGTCGTCAGTTGCTGCTGGATCTGGCCGAAAAAGGCCTGCCGACCGCGACCGAAGCCCTCGACCCGATCTCCCCGCAGTATCTGCAGGACCTGATCAGCTGGTCGGCCATCGGCGCGCGCACCACCGAATCGCAGACTCACCGGGAAATGGCTTCCGGCCTGTCCTCGGCCGTCGGCTTCAAGAACGGCACCGACGGTGGCCTGACCGTGGCGATCAACGCCTTGCAGTCGGTGTCCAGCCCGCACCGTTTCCTCGGTATCAACCAGGAAGGTGGCGTGTCGATCGTCACCACCAAAGGCAACGCCTACGGTCACGTAGTGCTGCGCGGCGGTAACGGCAAGCCGAACTACGATTCGGTCAGCGTGGCCCTGTGCGAACAGGCGCTGGACAAGGCGAAGATCAAGCCGAACATCATGGTCGATTGCAGCCACGCCAACTCCAACAAGGACCCGGCCCTGCAACCACTGGTGATGGAGAACGTCGCCAACCAGATCCTCGAAGGCAACCAGTCGATCATCGGCCTGATGGTCGAGAGTCACCTGAACTGGGGTTGCCAGGCCATTCCGAAAGACCTCGCCGACCTGCAATACGGCGTGTCGATCACCGATGCATGCATCGACTGGTCTGCCACCGAGAACACCCTGCGCAGCATGCACGCCAAGCTCAAGGACGTGTTGCCGAAACGCCAGCGCGCCTGACCGGCGTTTTGCAGGCATAAAAAAACGCCGGGCAGTGCCCGGCGTTTTTGTGTGTGGGATTCAGATTTTCGCGGCGCGGCGCTGATGACGTTCCATGTAGCGCTCGACGTAGGAGCATGACGGGATCACCGTGTAGCCCATTTCTTCGGCGTACTGCAAAGCGCTTTCTGTCAGCGCTGCCGCTATGCCCCGGCCGCGCAAGGCATTGGGCACGAATGTGCGATAGATATCCAGGGTCTGTTTCCCCAGATCCATATAGGTCAGGTAGGCACGATGACCGTCCACATTGGTCTCGAACTGATGACCAGCCTGGTCATGGTGGATGGACAACGCCTCGCTCATCACTACTCCTCGCGGGTCTTGAATTCTGACCCCTACCTTACCGATGTTTTTCCGGCGAAGGAACATCTACGCCACCCCGTGCCTGATGGACACCGAGAAGAGCCACACCGATCTCGCGCAACCTGGCACTTGATAAATAGTAGGCACCATTGGCAAAAATGCTCAAGGTGCGCTCGTCATCAAGCGGGTTGACGGGGGTTGCTCCAAAGGACGCAGAGGTGAATGGGGAGAAGATCTTCCCGGGCCACTCACCTGAACATTGCCGGATGTTGAGACTTAAGACGTGCAGCCTTTTTTAAAGTCACCTCAACATGGACAAAGATAAGCGAAGCAGCGCGCAAAATCGGAACAAAAGTGTCGACGAATTCATCTAGACAGACTTTAGCCAAGACTGCAAAAACAGCACGTGGCAACGGGAACTTTTTCTCATTAACTCGCTCAGCTCGGGGCTTGCAGCTGGGTATTTTTTAAACAGCGCAGTTAAAAGTTGCTCGAAAAAGAATCAACGCCTACAATTTTTTTTGCTTCTTGCCTTACGTCAGTTTACTTACTACAAGTAATGGGTAGTATGTACGCCGGCTATTTCCTCAATCGTGAGGAGACAGCCACTTAATTTGAAAGTCCTTGAAGGGGAACACGATGAACAACGTTCTGAAATTCTCTGCTCTGGCTCTGGCCGCAGTTCTGGCTACCGGTTGCAGCAGCGCATCGAAAGAAACCGAAGCACGTCTGACCGCTACTGAAGACGCAGCTGCTCGCTCCCAGGCTCGTGCAGACGAAGCTTACCGTAAAGCTGATGAAGCTCTGGCTGCTGCTCAAAAAGCACAACAGACTGCTGACGAAGCTAACGAGCGTGCTCTGCGCATGCTGGACAAAGCTAGCCGCAAGTAATAATCCCTCGGGATTGTTATCAAGCCGACCCGATTTTTCGGGTCGGCTTTTTTGTGCCCGGTGCTTTTCCCGGGCAATAAAAAACCCGCCGACGCTACAGGCATCGGCGGGTGTTTAACCTCGACTTACTGCTGCAAGTCGATCGGTGTGTTCGAGACCATCGGCGCCGAGGTATTCGGCGTGCCGATTTCAGTTGGCAGACCATCTTCAGCTGCGACCACATCACGCACCACATCCCAGTTCACGCGCAGGTTGCTGGTGACGTCTTCACGCTTGAGCATCGCATTGATCACGGCCGTGTGCTTGTCGACCACCGACGGGTTGCCCTTGTCGTCGATCGGCGTGTGCGCTTCCAGATAGACCTTGCCGCCACTGCTGCCGAACTTGTAGGCATCGTTGAGGATGCGCACCGACGTGCCTACCGGGACCATGCTGGCCATTTCCAGCACGTTGTTGTTGAACATACGGAAGCAGCCGTGGCTGGTGCGCATGCCGATACCGAATTTCTTGTTCGAACCGTGGATCAAGTAACCCGGCGTGCCGAGGGTGAACTTGAACGGACCCAGCGGATTGTCCGGGCCTGCCGGCACGACGTTTGGCAGCGGGTCGCCATCAGCAGCGTGCTCAGCCTTGATCGACGCCGGAGGTGTCCAGGTCGGGTTTGGCGTCTTGGCGGTGATCGAGGTATGCGCAATCGGCGAACCCCAGCCCTCACGACCGATACCCAGCGGGAACGTGTACACCACGTTGCGGCCTTTCGGGAAATAGTAGAGGCGGTATTCGGCAAGGTTGATGACGATGCCTTCACGCGGGCCCGGCGGCAGAATGAAACGGGTCGGCAAGACGATTTCGGTGCCGGCGCCCGGCAACCAGGCATCGACGCCCGGGTTGGCCGCAACCATTTCCGAGTAACCCAGATCGTACTTCGTGCCCAGATCGGCGAAGGTGTCTTCGTACTTGGCTTTGATCACCTGCACCTGACCGATGATGTCTTCACCGGGTGGTGGCAGGGGAAACTCCAATGCAGCAACGGGACCGGCCACACACAGGGCGGCAAGTGACAGGCAGCGGGTGACGGCAGGAAAGCGCGGCAACATCCGGAAAATCCTTCGCATGATCATCAAGGGTATAAGAGCGTGATTGTACACCGCACCCCGGGCGTTCGGGGAGACAGCCCGATAGGCAGACAGAACTCTTCATGTTGGAGCTGCCGCAGGCTGCGATCTTTTGACTTCAGAGCTCGAACCGCAATTCCGGCCAGATCGGCGAGGTGCCGCGCTTCTGCGACTCCAGAATCGCCCGGCACAGCGAGCACAGGCGCTGATCCTGAAACACCCGGCGATCCACGCTCGACCAGCGCGGTTGCGCCGGCAGCAGACTGCCGCAGAGGGTGCGATCGGCCGAACCACCGAGTTCGAGTTGACGGGTCACCAGATGCACCCGCACTTCCTGGCAGGCGAACAGATCCAGCTGCTCGTCAGGCTCGATCAGTTGGTAGGCAAACAGGGACCAGGCAGAACGCGACATCGGGGGCTCCAAATAAGGGGGCGCCACATTAGCCGAAAGCCTGCCCGTAGAAAAGCCTCATAACAGCGGTTTTAGCGTCGGCCAGACATTTTCCAGCAACTTGCCCTGAGCCCCGGCCGCCGGGTGCAGACCATCGGCCTGCATCAAGTCCGGATGACCGCCCACGCCGTCGAGGAAAAACGGCACCAGCGGGATCTTTTTATCGTCGGCGAGTTTGCCGTAGACCTCGGCGAAGGCATCGGTGTAACGCTTGCCGTAGTTGGGCGGCAGTTGCATGCCGAGCAGCAGCACCTTGGCTCCGCTCTGGCGGGAGCTGTCGATCATCGAGGCAAGATTTTGTTGCAATTGAGTTGGCGGCATTCCGCGCAAGCCATCGTTGCCGCCCAGCTCGAGGATCACCAGCTCCGGCTTATGCTCTGCAAGCAGCGCCGGCAGCCGCGCCTGGCCTCCGGCACTGGTGTCGCCGCTGATCGAGGCATTGACCACTTTGTCGTCGAAACCCTCCTGTTTGAGCCGTTGCTCGAGCAACGACACCCACCCCAAGCGGGTATCCAGTCCGAAACCGGCGCTGATACTATCGCCAACGATCAGGACAGTACCCGCCGCTGCGTTCTGGGCCATGCACATCAAGGCCAGGCCAGCACTCAAAAACCACACACGCATCGGATTCTCCATGGGCGCAAGCATTCTCACCGCGAAGAACCTCAGCAAAGTGGTTCCCAGCGCGGAAGGTGAACTGACTATCCTGCACGAACTCAGCCTGGAACTGAACAAGGGCGACAGCCTGGCCATCGTCGGCGCATCCGGTTCGGGCAAATCCACCCTCCTCGGCCTGCTCGCCGGCCTCGACCTGCCGAGCAGTGGCGAAGTCATCCTCGCCGGGCAAGGCTTGAGCAATCTTGATGAAGACCAGCGTGCACGCATTCGTGCCGAGCATGTCGGTTTCGTCTTTCAATCGTTTCAACTGTTAGACAGCCTCAATGCGCTGGAAAACGTCATGCTGCCGCTGGAACTTGATGGCCGCAAAGACGCCCGCGAGCGGGCGACCGAACTGCTCCAGCGTGTCGGTCTTGGCCAGCGCCTGACGCACTCGCCGCGCCAACTCTCCGGTGGTGAGCAACAACGTGTGGCCATTGCCCGCGCCTTCGCTGCCGAGCCGGACGTGCTGTTCGCCGACGAACCCACCGGCAACCTCGACAGCCACACCGGTGAGCGCATCAGCGACTTGCTCTTCGAATTGAACAAGGAACGCGGCACCACCCTGGTGCTGGTGACCCACGACGAACGCCTGGCCCATCGCTGCCGGCGCCTGATCCGACTTGAAGCCGGGCTGTTGGTCGCCCCTCTGGAGCCTTGATGGCACGTTTGCCGCTGTTGCGTCTGTTCAGCCTCGCCATTCGCCAACTGCTGCGCGACGCCCGCGCCGGGGAATTGCGGGTGTTGTTCTTCGCATTGGTCGTGGCGGTGGCGGCGAGCACCGCCATCGGCTATTTTGGCGCCCGCCTCAACGGCGCGATGATGCTGCGCGCCACCGAATTTCTCGGTGCCGATCTGGTGCTGGAGGGCAGTTCGCCGGCTCGCGAGGAGCAGATCCGAAGCGGCACCGAGCTGCGCCTGAATCATGCGCAAGTGGTGGAGTTCTCCAGCGTCATCGCCACGGACAACGGCATTCAGTTGTCGAGTATCAAAGCCGTCGACCGCGCCTATCCGTTGCGCGGTGAACTGAAGAGTGCGCCCGCCCCATTCGCTGCCGAAGAATCCGGCGGCGAACCGCAACCCGGCGAAGCCTGGGTCGAAGCACGCCTGCTCACCGCACTGGATCTGAAGATCGGCGACAGCATCGATGTCGGCATGAAGACACTGAAACTGACCCGCGTGCTGACCTACGAACCGGATCGCGCCGGCAACTTCTACAGCCTCACGCCACGGGTGATGATCAACCTCGATGACCTCGCCGCCACCGGTGTCGTGCAACCCGGCAGCCGCGTGAGCTACCGCGAACTGTGGCGCGGTGAACCGCAGGCGCTGGAAACCTATCGGCAATTGATCAAACCCGGACTCGCGGCGAACCAGCGGATTCAGGATGCCCGCGATGGCAACCGGCAGATTGGCGGGGCGCTGGGCAAGGCCGAGCGTTATCTGAACATGGCCAGTCTGGTCGCCGTGCTGCTGGCCGGGGTGGCGGTGGCGTTGTCGGCTAACCGTTTTGCCAGTCGCCGTTTTGATGCCAGTGCCTTGCTGCGCTGCCTTGGATTGTCGCGCCGGGAAACCATGGTGCTGTTCAGCTTGCAGTTGACCGTGCTTGGTTTGCTTGCTGCTCTTAGCGGTGCCCTGCTCGGCTGGTTGGCGCAACTGGGCCTGTTTGCGCTGCTGCATGATTTGTTGCCAAGCGACGTGCCACCGGGCGGGCTGTTTCCAGCGATCGCCGGGATCGGCACCGGGCTGGTGGCGTTGGCCGGTTTCGCCTTGCCGCCACTCGCTGCGCTAGGTCGCGTGCCGCCACTGCGCGTGCTGCGCCGCGATATGCTGCCGATTCCGTCGAGTACGTGGATGATTTACGGCGCAGCCTTGGGTGCGCTCGGCCTGATCATGTGGCGCCTGAGTCTGGATCTGCTGCTGACCTTCGCCCTGCTCGGCGGTGGCGTGGTCGCCGCGTTGCTATTGGGCGGCTTGCTGCTGTTGCTCCTGCAAAGCCTGCGGCGGATGCTCGCCCGTGCTTCGCTGCCATGGCGATTGGGCTTGGGTCAGTTGCTGCGCCATCCGTTGGCAGCGGCTGGTCAATCGCTGGCGTTCGGCTTGATTCTGTTGTCGATGGCCTTGATCGCCCTGCTGCGTGGCGAACTGCTCGATACCTGGCAAAACCAGCTACCGAAAAACGCGCCGAACTACTTCGCCCTGAACATTCTTCCGGCAGATAAACAAGCGTTCACCGATCACCTGATCAAAGTGTCTGCGCAAGCCGCGCCACTGTATCCGGTAGTGCCGGGGCGCCTGATCAGCATCAACGACGAAGCCGTGCAGCAGATCGTCAGCAAAGATTCGGCCGGTGACCGCGCTGTGCAGCGTGACTTGAGCCTGACCTGGGCGGCGGATTTGCCTGCGGGCAACAAGCTCACTGCCGGCGAATGGTGGAAAGATCAGCCGACCGACGATGTTCCCGGGGTCTCGGTGGAAGGCAAAGTCGCCGAAAGCCTCAAGCTCAAACTCGGCGATCACATGGTGTTCAGCGTCGGCGGCGTCAACCGCGAAGCGAAAGTCACCAGCCTGCGCGAGATCAACTGGGACAACTTCCAGCCGAACTTCTTCATGATCTTCCAGCCCGGCACATTGAAGGATCTCCCCGCGACCTACTTGACCAGTTTCTATCTGGCCCCGGGTCATGATCAGCAGATCGTCGAACTGTCACGGACCTTCCCGGCGGTGACCATTCTTCAGGTCGAAGCGCTGCTGGAACAACTGCGCAGCATCCTCGCCCAAGTCACTTTGGCCGTAGAGTATGTGTTGTTGTTTGTTTTGGCGGCGGGAATGGCCGTGCTGTTTTCCGGATTGCAGGCAACGCTGGATGAGCGCATTCGCCAGGGTGCGCTGCTGCGTGCCTTGGGGGCCGAGCGCAAGTTGCTGGTCAAGGCACGACGCATCGAGTTCGGCCTGCTAGGTGCGGTCAGCGGTTTGCTCGCAGCCATCGGTTCGGAAGTGGTGAGCCTGGTGTTGTATCGCTACGCGTTCGATCTGCCGTGGCACCCGCATCCGTGGCTGTTGCTACTGCCATTGATTGGCGCGGCGCTGATTGGGGGGGCCGGCGTGTTCGGTACGCGTCGGGCGCTCAACGCAAGTCCACTGACAGTGTTGCGTGAGGGTTGATAGACTCAGGCGGTCTTAACCACAAGAAGTTGCCATGAGCCGTTATCGCCCTCCCCGCACCGCCGGCACCGCGCTGATCACCCCTGAAGGTGAAGCGCGGATGCGTGCTGAATTCCATGAGTTGTGGCATGTGCGCCGCCCGCAGGTGACGCAATCGGTCAGCGAGGCGGCGGCGCAGGGCGATCGCTCGGAAAACGCCGAGTACACCTACGGCAAGAAGATGCTGCGCGAGATCGACAGTCGCGTGCGCTTTCTCACCAAACGTCTGGAAGCGTTGAAAGTCGTCAGTGAAAAGCCCAGTGATCCGAACAAGGTCTACTTCGGCGCCTGGGTGACCATCGAAGACGAAGACGGCAAGCAATCGCGCTACCGCATCGTCGGCCCGGATGAACTTGACCTGAAACTGGGCCTGATCAGCATCGACTCGCCATTGGCCCGCGCCTTGATCGGCAAGGCGCTGGATGCCGAAGTGCGAGTGCAGACGCCAACCGGCGAGCAATTCGTCTATATCGTGGCGATCGAATACCTTTAAGGCGTATCAGCGGCGAGTGATCAGGCCCTGTCGTGCAACGCGGGTCAGTTGCTTGATCATCTCCGGCGCATCTTGCGCACACGGTGCCTGAATCACCGCCAGATCAAAACTGTCACTGGCAAACCGCGCCAGCGACTCGCCGTCTTCAACGAACTGGATCAGGAACGCGGCAGGACCGCCGCTGCGACGTGGCCAGCCATCGAGATAACGCAACAGCGTCGGCTGATGTTTGCCGCCAAGGAGAATTTTCGGGTTGCGCTGCGTGATATGAGCCGTGATCGGCGCGGGACGTGCTGGAGGGCGTAGTGCATTCATCGTGTCGTGTCTCTGCCTCAAAAGTCTGCATGGCAGGTGAGAGGCAACACCGAACCAGCGCTTTAGCGGTATTTCGAAGCCTTGTTCCGGCTTCTGACGGCAACTGTTGAAGGTCACCTGGCGCCCCGCAAGTAGCTGTTTAAATCGGCGCATGGGCAACATCCTAGAGAACGTCACCGATCAGTGTCAAGAATCAGCCGCAACAAAAAAAGGCCCGCACAATGCGGGCCTTTTCCTTGAGCCAGAGCGTTTAACCGGCGATGGCGCGGTCCACCGAGAGCTTGCCGGCGCCTTCGATCAGGACGGCGAGGCTGCCACCGAGCAGGGCCAGGGCGAACTCGTAACCGTTGTTGGCCATAAACAGACCGTTGCTGATGTGTACGGTGAAGATCGCCACCAGCGACAGGAAGGTCAGACCCAATGCTGCCGGACGTACCAGCAGACCGATGATCAAGGCCAGGCCCGCGAAGAACTCAGTACCGCCCGCCAGCGTCGCCATCACGTAGCCCGGGTGCAGACCGAGGCTGTCCATGTACTGCGCGGTGCCCGCCAGACCATACCCACCGAACAGGCCGAAGAGTTTTTGCGAGCCGTGAGCGGCGAAGATCACGCCGACAGCAATGCGCAGAATGGTCAGACCGTAGCCGGCGCGGGTGAACAGTACTTTGTTGATCAGAGAGTTCATGGGGCATTCCTTGTTTTTGCGAGAAGTTATGTGTGTTGGTTGGCCGCTATATTAATCAGTAAATTTCATGTTAAAAGCGCAAATATTCCGCCATAACAATCAGTTTATTAGATCATTTCCGTGAGACGACTTTTTGCGCCCCGGGCTCCAACGACTCCCGCTCCCGGTCGAACGCCAAGTAATACTTGTTCACGCTATTAACATAGCTGACCGGCCCCATTCCTACCTGCTCCATGGCGATGCGCTCGACCTGAAAGAACCACTGATTAGGGTTCAACCCGCGCCGCCGGGCCTCAGCGCGCATGCCCTGCACGCGCTCGGGGCCGATGTTGTAGGCCGCCAGCGTGAAGGCCATGCGCTCGCGCTCATTGAGCTTGGGACTGTTGAAGAACTTGCGGCGGATCATCGCCAGGTACTTGGCACCGGCCTGCACATTCGCATCGAGATTCTGAATGTTATTCACGCCGACCCGTTGCGCGGCGGACGGGGTGATCTGCATCAGCCCGGTCGGGCCGCTGCCGCTGCGGGCATTGGGTTGCAGCGCCGATTCCTTGAACGCCAGCGCGGCCAGATTCAACCAATCCATGTTCTGCGCGTCAGCATGCTTTTGCAGGGTCGGGCGCAGTTTTTCCAGACGCTGGCGGTCGGCCTTGGCCAATGGATAGTGGACTTGATAGAGCCGGCGATAAATGCGCAGAAACGCGGCATCTTCATTGGAGGGCTTTTTGTAACCGCCGAGAAAGCGATCGATGCTCGCGCGCAGCATCGAAGCATCGCGGCGCACGAACCAGTATTCCTCGCCCGGCTCGCTGATCATCAGTTGCCGGTCAAAACGCAGCTTCGGCAGGATCTTGCCCCAACGCTCGGCAATAGGTTGCTCGACGATGGTCAGGTGGAAAATCCCGCCCTGAACCATCTCCAACACATCTTCAACCGCCAGGGTCGGATCGACCCATTCGATCTTGATCGGCGCCAGTTTGTGCAACGCCAGTTTCTGGTTGAGCTGACTGACCGCCTCCCCCGCCGCACTCCCCGTTGGCAAAGCCAGGGTTTTGCCGGAGAGCTGTTCGACCTTGGTGTAGCGTCGCTCGCCCTTGATCCCGACCAACACCAGCGGCACGTTGCTGGCGATCGGTTCGCTGCTGGCAACAGCAAAGCCCGGTTGCAGTTCAAGCAATTCACCCGGCGCGACCAGATCGCCCTCGCCCCGCTGCAAGGCGCCGAGCAGTTGATCCTTGGCTTTGGGAATGATTTTGAGAGTGATCTCCTGACCATCGCGGGCATGGCCGTTGAGGTATTGCTCGAAGGCGCGCAGACGATGGTATTCGACGCCGATGGCCTGACCCTGGACTTCGCCGGAGCTGTTGCGGCTCTGATTGACCAGCACACGCAACACGCGGCTGCTGCGAATCTCGGACAGGTCACGCACCTTGGCCGCTGGCACGGCTTGCAGCGGCCCGGGCAGGCGCGCGACCGCCGTCATCGGCAGCAGCAGCGATCCACACAACAGGAGCAAAACCGAGGGACGAACCATCCACTCTCCGGAAAGAATACGGGGCGATTTCATCTTTAAAAGGTCGAAATCACCGACGAAAACAGAGCGCCATGAGCGCTGGCAACGTGCGAGAGACTGGCACAGTAATGGCACTTCTACCAAACCGGTCTGCGTCGCGGCATCAACAGACAGCTATAAGTCGTTGTAGTTCTTGGCTTTTCTTATGAATCTACAGCTCTGGTATGCTTTCCGGCCTTCGGCCCGAGGTAGCAACCATGCAACTCATCGATATCGGCGTCAACCTGACCAACCCCAGTTTCGCCGACAAACACCAGGCCGTGCTCGACCGTGCCTATGCGGCCGGGGTCTGCCAACTGGTGCTGACCGGCACCAGCGTCGAAGGCAGCGAACAGGCTTTAGCGCTGTGCCAACAGCTGGATGACAGCGGTCAACGGCTGTTCGCCACCGCCGGTATTCACCCGCATTCGGCCAGTGACTGGAACGCTGACAGCGCCCGTCGTTTGCGCAGTCTGTTGCAAGAAAAAAACGTCGTCGCCGTGGGTGAATGCGGGCTGGATTTCAACCGTGATTTCTCGCCACGCCCGCAGCAGGAAAAAGTCCTCGAAGAGCATTTGGCGTTGGCCGTCGAACTGCAATTACCGGTGTTCCTGCACGAGCGCGATGCCAGCCAGCGGCTGTTGGAAATCCTCAAAGTCTTCCGCGATCAACTGCCCGCCGCTGTGGTGCATTGCTTCACCGGCGAGCAAAAGGCGTTGTTCAGCTACCTTGATCTGGATCTGCACATCGGTATCACTGGCTGGATCTGCGACGAGCGCCGCGGCACGCACTTGCATCCGCTGGTGAAAGAGATCAAACGCGGGCGCTTGATGCTGGAAAGCGACGCGCCGTATCTGCTGCCGCGCACGCTGCGACCGAAACCGAAGAACGGGCGCAATGAGCCGGCGTATCTGACTGAAGTGCTGCGTGAAGTGGCGTTGCATCGCGGCGAAACCGAGGAAGATCTGGCGGCGCACACCACCGCGTGTGCCCGCGCGTTCTACAACCTTCCGACATTGGCGTAAGCCGCAAAAGATCGCAGCCTTCGACAGCTCCTACAGGGTGTAAGCCATCCCAATGCAGGAGCTGCCGAAGGCTGCGATCTTGTGATCTCTTGACCCACATCAAATCGGGCCTTCTGCATAGCGGCACAATACTGGCACCTTGCCAAAACTGTTTCCGCTATCAGAGAAGACCTCCATGGGTGCCTGGCTTAGCAATATCTCGTTGAAATACAAATTCTGGGCGGTCAATGCAGTCGCCTTCGTCACCACCCTGTTGCTGGTACTGTACGCCGTGCAGCTCGAACAGCAGGCGCGCAGTCAGGCGTCTCAGGCCTCGGCGCAAGCCCAGGCGCAATTGCTCAAGGCCTGGCCGGTCGGGCAGCCATTGCCCAAAGCCGATCAGGTGCTGACCTTCAAACGCGGCGAAGCGCCTCGCCTGAATGATCAACCACTGCTGGAAATCACCGACAACAACGGCTGGAACGAAATCAATCACCTGCCGCTGTTCGGCGACAACCCGTTGCTGGGCGCCGAAGTGTTCAGCCGCGCCGATGGCCAGCAAGTCGCAGTGATTGCCTTTGGCCCGAGCCTGACCCAGGTGTTCAGCGAACGTTTTGCCAACTATGCGGTGGCCGTGTTCATTCTGATGTTCGCCATGCTGTGCGCCTCGCAGTTGCTGATCCGCTTCCTGCTCAGCCAGCTCAACACGCTGAAGGACGTGATGCTTCACGTGGAGAAAAGCGGCGATCTCTCGGCCCGAGTGCCGCTGGCCGGCAAAGACGAAGTCGGGCAGATGGCCAATGCGTTTAACGCGATGCAGGCCGGTTACCAGCGCGTTGTGACGACCGTCGCCAACACCGCACGGCAACTGGATGTGGGCGCGGCGCGACTGGCATCGAGCATGAACGAAGTGCGCCACGGCATGCTCGGTCAGCAGAGCGAAACCGATCAGGCCGCCACCGCGATCAACGAAATGACCGCCACGGTTTATCACATCGCCCAGCACGCCGGCGCCACCCGCGACTTGTCGCAGACCGCCGATGGCCTCGCCGGCAGCGGTCAGCAAGTGGTTGCCCGGGTGCAGCACTCGATTGCCGGGCTGTCCAGCGGTGTGCAGCAGACGGCCGAGATGATTCAACGGCTGGCCGAGGACAGTCAGAAGATCAACGGTGTGGTCAGCGTTATTCACAGCATTGCCGAGCAGACCAATCTGCTCGCCCTGAACGCCGCCATCGAGGCCGCCCGCGCCGGTGAAATGGGCCGGGGATTTGCCGTGGTCGCCGATGAAGTACGTAATCTGGCCAAACGCGTGCAGACCTCGACCGACGAGATCACCACGATGGTTTCGGCGTTGCAGGCCGGCACCCGCGACGCAGTGGATTTCATGCAAGAGAGTTCGTACAAAGCCGACGATTGCGTGCAGCAGGCGCAAGAGGCCGGCGCGGCGCTGGCGGAAATCACCGGCGCGGTGGCGCAGATGCGTGAGAGCAACACGCAGATTGCCGTGGCGGCGGAGCAGCAAAGCCAGGTCGCCGAGGAGATGAATCGGGCGGTGGTGAGCATTCGCGATGTGACCGAGAACACTGTGCAGCAAACCGTGGATTCGGCGACCACCAGTAATGAGTTGGCGACGTTGGCCGGGGAATTGAGCAGGGCAATCGGGCAGTTGAAGCTCTGAAGATCAAAAGATCGCAGCCTTCGGCAGCTCCTACAGGTGTACGCATTTCAATGTAGGAGCTGCCGAAGGCTGCGATCTTTTTTGTCCATCATTACTATGATGCCAATAGCCAACCTTGATTCGCCGCCCTTCTTGCCCCGGCCTATTCTTCAAGCATGTGTTCAACATGGATCGAGGAGTAGTCAACATGGGCAAACGTCACCCCAATCTTCCCGCATGGCAATGGCGCGCGTACCCGGGTAATCATCAGCATCCGACCAATCTGGTGCTGCACCTGATTGCCGTGCCGTTGTTTATCGTCGCGTTTCTGCTGATCGTATCCGGGGTGTTCAGCCTGAGTCTGGCCAGCGTCGCCATCGGCGTGATCGGTATCGTTGCGGCGCTGGGTTTGCAGCGCCACGGCCACAGCCTGGAAGCGCAAGCCTCCGAGCCGTTCAGTGATCGTAAAGATGCCGTGTCGCGCTTACTGGTCGAGCAGTTCCTGACCTTTCCGCGGTTTTTTCTCAGTGGCGGCTGGTGGCGTGCCTGGCGTGAGCGCCACCGCCGGCATTGAGTCAGGCGAAGATCGTGACCGTCTGGCGACTCATCGCAATCAGTTCACCTTCAGCGCTCCACAATTTGGCGGCCACATGGCCGTAGCCGTCGGCGGCGTACTCGATATCGGCGAGGTACTGGCACCAGTCCAGCGTGCTCAAATCGTGTAGCGGCTGCACGAATTCGATGGTCCAGGTCAGCGTGCTGCCGGGTGCGGGCTTCTTCAGGTACGGCAACAGCGCGGGCGGCCACGCGTCCACCAGGGCCAGCAGATGCGCCTCATTGACCGGTTCTTCTTTGACATCGCCACGCAACCGCACCCAGCCACCCATCAGCCGCGATTGATTGCCAGTGAACGGCATGCCGCCGACGCTCCAGCGCATTGCCAGATGACGCATGAACTCCGGGGTCACGCCTTTGATATAGGGCAACTCCTGGCATTCGTCCCAGTGTTTCATTGACGGCGCCGGATACGCTTCGACTGCCACTTCCGAAGGCCGCGATGCACCGAAGCTGCCCTGAACGATCGTCACCACCTGGCCGTTCTGCATTGCCCGGCCCATGACCTGACTGACGGCTTTGCCTTCGCGCAGCATCTCCACCTCAAAGCTCACCGGGACTTCAGGCTCGACCGGGCCGACAAAGGTGATCGCCAGCGAACGCACCGGGCGATCCGCCGGCACTTTCGCGCGCATGGCTTCGTATTGCAGCGCCGCCACCAGACCACCGAAACTGGCACGGCCCTGGCCCCATTCGGCAGGAATCGTCAGTTCCGGTTGGCGGCGGACCGCATCGAGCAGATCGCTAAAGCGCATGGCAACCTCAGAAAGCGAGAAAGGAATGCAGGGATCTTAACCAGACCTGCAGAGCGCCGCAGCGTCTATTCCGGTCAAATAGGCTGACAGAAAGGCCTTACCGTATTTCAAATTCAGACACAAAACCCTGTAGGAGCTGCCGAAGGCTGCGATCTTTTGATTTTGATTTTTAACAACAACATCAAAAGATCGCAGCCTTCGGCAGCTCCTACAGGGAATGTCGCGAGGCTCAGGTTATTTGAAGCAGGCAGTACTGAGTTTTTCCAGCACGCGATCAGCCTTGCTTTCAGCGTTGATCATGGTCGCCTGCCACGTCGCAACACAGGGTTGAAGATCCGCCTCCAGCTCAGCCTTCGCCAGCCACTGCCAGCAATCGTGCCAGTCACCCAACGCGCCTTGGGCGGACTTGAGACGCGCCAGCGCCGCCTCGGGCAAGCGGTCCAGCTCAGGATAGGCTTCGATACCGTAGCGCACGCGTTTGATCAGCAAACGCAAGCGATGACGGTCGTGAGCGGGATCATGCAGCGCCTCGTCCAATTTCTGCCATTGCTTGCCCAAGCGTTTCTCGATGCGTTTGTCCAAGCCCTTGAGCAAGCCCTGACGCTGTGAGGCGCGCAGGAACCGCGGAAAAGCGTCGAGAATCATCAACAGCGAAGCCACCTCGGCACTCGCCGCCAGCGCCGGATAAGCTTCGGCCATCTGCGCCATGCGGCGTTGCGCGGCTTCAGGCTGATCATGCTCGAGCAGGTACGCTGCAAGCACTTCGCGATCGCGCCATGGCGTGGTCAATTGGCCGACCGCCGAAGCAGCATCTTCCAGTTGTTCGACACCCGGCAAACCGCGCAATGGCCGCAACAGGCTGCGCAAGCGCCGCACCGTGGTACGCAGATCATGCAGCGCCTCGGGGTCGGTGCGTGCAATCAGCCGTGCCTGACAGGCTAACAAACGCACTTCCAGACTCAGGACATGAGCCACCAACCGGTCAACCATGGGTTTACTCCGTAAACAGTTAGAAGCTGCAAGCTGCAAGCTACAAGTTGTGTGAGCGCCTACTACTTGTAGCTTGTGGCTGAAATCTTGCCGCTGCTTTTATCGGCCGGCGCGGGATTCGCGAATGTAGAAACGCGCCTTTTCGGCTTTCTTGCTGCAGCCTTCGAAACCCTCGAATTGCTGCTGGGTCTTGGCCGCAGTCAGCAGCGACAACGCTTTGGAGTAGCTGACGGTGCCGGCAAAGCCTTCGGCCTTGGCCAGATCCAGCTCATGCCAGGCCGCGTCGAGCTGGCTGCCGCAGCTGTCGCGGTAAGCGGTTTTACCGGCGCAACCGGCCAATGCCAACGCAATCAACGGCACACAGATCCAGGCTTTCATCAATCACACCTCAAATAGGTCAACAGTCGTGCAAGTAAGACGGCCTGGCTGCGAAAAAGTGCCTTGCCGGCCGGTGAAACCACGCAACTGAGAAGGATAGCGCTGAAGGGTCATGCGCTATCGAAAAAACGACGTCACCGGCGCACTCAACGACCACGGCGATTGAGCCGGCCCGGCGATGGGTGCATTGTGGAGCCTTGTCGGGAGGACGCTGGATGAAAAAACGTGTCGCGCTGGTACTGGGCTCCGGTGGCGCCCGGGGCTATGCCCATATCGGGGTCATTGAAGAGATCGAGAAACGCGGTTACGAAATCGCCTGCATTGCCGGCTGTTCGATGGGCGCGGTGGTCGGCGGGATCTACGCCGCCGGCAAGCTCGACGTTTACAAGAACTGGATCGAAAGTCTCGATTATCTGGATGTGCTGCGCCTTGTCGACGTGAGTTTCCGCCTCGGCGCGATTCGCGGCGAAAAGGTCTTCGGTCAGATCCGCAAGATCGTCGGCGAGATCAACATTGAGGACTTGCGTATTCCCTATACCGCCGTCGCCGCGGACCTCACCAATCAACAGGAAATCTGGTTTCAGGAAGGCTGCCTGCATCAGGCCATGCGCGCCTCGGCGGCAATTCCCAGCCTGTTCACCCCGGTGATGCAAGGCAATCGCATGCTGGTCGACGGCGGCATTCTCAACCCGTTGCCGATCGTACCGGTGGTGTCGAGCCACTGTGATCTGATCATCGCGGTCAATCTCAACTCGACCAACCAGCGTCACTACAAATTGCCGGTGATTCAGCGCCCCGCCGCGTTCCGCTCGCGCTTCGACAGCCTGATCAGTTCGCTGGGGTCGAAGATGCCGTTCCGCCGCACACAGGCCGAGCAACTGTTGCGGCTCGAGCAGGAAGCGCTGCGCGCCGAAGCGGCGGACGTCAATCCCTGGCTCGAAGGCGCCGAGCCGGAGAGCCAGCAACCGGCGGCCGCGCCTGAGCGTGAAGGCGCGCCGAAATCGGCGACCGGATCGTTCATCATCGATAATGTCGGGCCGGCATCGCTGCTGGATTTGATCAACCAGAGTTTCGAGGTGATGCAGACCTCGCTGGCGCAGTACAAGATCGCCGGATATCCGCCGGATATCCTGATCAACGTACCGAAGCGGGTGTGCCGGTTTTTCGAGTTCTACAAGGCGCCGGAGTTGATCGCGCTGGGGCGCGAGATTGCGCGGGATACGCTGGATCGGTATGACAGTGAGCAGAACAGAGAGCCCTGAAGCTCTGCGTTGCCTCAAGGCCGCTTTCGCGAGCAGGCTCGCTCCCACATTTGGACTGCATTCCCCTGTAGGAGCTAGCCTGCTCGCGAAGGCGCCAGATCAGCCAATAAAAAACTAAAGACTGTTCTCGCTCAGCAGCCGATATCCAACCCCCGCTTCTGTCACGATAAACCGCGGTCGCGTCGGATCATCCGCCAGTTTCTGCCGCAAATGCCCCACCACAATCCGCAGATAGTGGCTGTCTTCGGTGTGCGTCGGCCCCCAGATATCCTTGAGCAATTGCTGCTGGGTAATCACCCGCCCCGGATGCCGCGCCAATTGCGCCAGCACCGCATATTCCTTGCGGGTCAGCGCCACTTCGACACCGTCGAGCAACACCCGCCGATAAGCCAGGTCGACGGTCAACGGGCCGAAGCTCAGTGCCGCCTGCTGCGCCTCTCCCGCCGGTGCCTGACGCAACAAGGCGCGGACCCGCGCGAGAAATTCCTGAATGCCGAACGGCTTGGTCACGTAGTCATTGGCGCCGCCATCCAGCGCCTGGACTTTCTGCCCTTCGCTGGCGCGCACCGACAACACCAGCACCGGCGCCGTGGCCCACTCGCGAAACTCGCGCAGCACTTGCTGGCCATCCATGTCCGGCAAGCCGAGGTCGAGCACCAGCAAGTCCGGTTTGTTCAGCGCCGCCTGCGCCAGGCCTTCGGCACCGGTGCCGGCCTCAAGCACTTTGTAGCCTTGGGAAGCGAGGCTGATGCGCAGGAACTTGCGGATCTGCGGTTCGTCGTCGATGACCAAAATGGTCGCGGTCTGGCTCATGAATTCACATCAACACAAAAGAGTGGCAAGAGAGTAGCGCAGTCGCGATCAGGCTTCATTGTCCATCCCCGGTTGCGCCTGCAACGGCAAGTGCAAGGTGATGCAGGTGCCGCGTCCGTCGATGCCGTCGGCGACACTGATGCGACCACCGTGCGCGCCGACCATGCCCTGACAGATTGCCAGGCCGAGGCCGGTGCCCTGCCCACCGCGATCACCTCGGGCGGCGGTATAGAACATGTCGAAAATCTTCGCCCGTTCATCCTCGGGAATCCCCGGCCCCTCGTCGCTGACCGAGAAGAAAATCTCGTCGTCATTCGCGCCAGCGCTGAGTTGCAAACGACCGTGAACGGGTGAGAAACGCGCTGCGTTTTCCATCACATTGACCAATGCCTGCTCGATCAACGCGGCATGCACGAACAGCAGCGGCAACTCACCCGGCACATCGGTGCTGACCTGCAACGGCGCGAGCACCGCGCGCAGGCGATTGAGCGAGCTGCCGACGATATCGGCAGGCGACACCCAGTCCCGCGCCAGTTTCAGCGCGCCGTGGCCGAGGCGTGTCATGTCGAGCAGGTTCTGAATGTAGCGGTCGAGGCGTTCGGCTTCATCACGGGTGCCTTCGAGCAGTTCACGACGATCCTCCAGCGGGATCGCTTCGCCGAGGGCCAACAGGCTGTCGATGCTGCCGCGCATGGCGGTCAGCGGCGTGCGCAAATCGTGGGACACGGAGGCCAGCAAGGCACTGCGCAGCTGTTCGGTTTCACCGTGCAGGCGCGCGGCTTCGAGGTCATCGGCCAATTGCGCGCGGGCCAGCGCTTGCGCCAACGGCTGACTCAACGCGGTGAGCAAACGACGGCGCTGGCCACTCAAGGTCTGGCCCTCTTTAGCGCAGACCCCGAGCAGCGCCAGCGGCCCATCCTCGACCGACAGCGGCCACCACCACCAACGCCCGAACGGCAACGTGCCGGTGCCCATGCCCGCCGGTTGATCGTGTTGCCAGGCCCAATCGGCCGCCGCCCGTTCGGCCTCGGTGAATTGCAGCGGCCCGCCGGTCTCGACTTTCCAGCTGCCCTGGCCGTCGCGATTGAGCAGGCACAGTTGCAGATCGCTCCAGCCATTGAGATGCTGCGCGGCGGCGCTGACCACGGCCTGGCGGTCGGTGGCGGCGGTGAGTTTGCGCGACAGGTCGAGCAGTTCGCTGGTCTCTTCCTGGGTGTCGCGCAAGGCCTGCAATTGCCGACGCTGACGCGCCGCAAGATTGCCGGTAAGCGCCGCCATCAGCAGGAAAAACAACAAGGTCAGCACGTCTTCTTCGCGCTGAATGCTGAAGGAAAAATTCGGCGGAATGAACAGAAAATCGTAGGTCAGAAACGACAGCGCCGCACAGGCCAGCGCCGGGCCGAGACTGCTGCGCACCGCCACCAGCAACACCGCAGCGAGGAACACCAGCGAGATGTTCGGCAGCGGCAACACACTCGACACCGCCCACGCCAGGGCACTGGCCAACACCGTGGCGACCAGCGCCAGCGCATAGTCGAACCACACCAGTGTCAACGCGTTGCGCGGGCGTGGTTGATGCTGCTCCTGATCACTGTCGAGGACGTTGATTTCCAGACCATGAGCCTGACGCAACAAGCGTGCAGCCAAGCCACCACCGAACAAGCGACGACGCAGACGCGGTCGCGATTGGCCGACCAGCACCAGACTCGCGCGGCGTTCAGCGGCATGCTGGATCAGGGTTTTCGCCACTTCGCCGGCACGCAGTAAAACCACCTCGCCGCCCAGGCGTTCGGCCAGTTGCTGAGCACTTTGCAGGCGCAATCGCGATTGCTCATCGCGTACGGTGCCGTTGTCGACGTGCACCAGACTCCACGGCAGATGCCGGCGCTGGGCGACGCGACTGGCGTGGCGCACCAGGCGTTCGGCCTGTTGGTCGCCATCGACGCCGACCAGCAATCGCCCGCGCACTGCCGGGGCGGCCTGACCGAGCTGGCGATAGCCTTGGGCGAGATCGTTATCGACCTGCGCGGCAGCGGTTTGCATCGCCAGTTCGCGCAATGCGGTGAGGTTGGTCTGGGTGAAAAACGCATCGATCGCCGCGCGCGCCTGCTCCGGCACGTAGACCTTGCCTTCGCGCAGGCGCTCAAGCAATTCGCGCGGCGGCAGGTCGATCAGCAGCAGTTCGTAGGCTTCTTGCAGCACCCAGTCCGGCAGGGTTTCGCGCACTTGCACGCCGGTGATGCCGCGCACCTGATCGTTGAGGCTTTCCAGGTGCTGGACGTTGACCGTGGTGAATACGTCAATGCCGGCGGCGAGCAGTTCCTGAATGTCTTGCCAGCGTTTCGCGTGACGACTGCCGGGCGCATTGCTGTGGGCCAGTTCATCGACCAGCACCAACTTCGGCTTGGCGGCGAGAATGCCGTCGAGGTCCATTTCTTCGAGCATCACACCACGGTATTCCGAGCGCACCAGCGGTTGCTGCGGCAAGCCGCCGAGCAGCGCTTCGGTTTCGGCGCGGCCGTGGGTTTCAACGACGCCGGCGAGGACTTTCACGCCCTGGCGCAATTGCGTGTGGGCAGCCTGCAGCATGGCGTACGTCTTGCCGACACCAGGGGCGGCGCCGAGAAAAACCTTCAGGCGGCCACGGCCGTCACGGGGCAGGTTTGCTAACAGCGCGTCGGCGCGGCCGGAGTCGCTCATGCTTGATGCTCTCTCTCTTCCTGATTGATCGTTCCCACGCTCTGCGTGGGAATCCAGCCCGGGACGCTCTGCGTCCCACTAAAGCAGACGCGGAGCGTCTATTGATGCATGCCCACGCAGAGCGTGGGAACGAGCATCTACTAGAGTTTTTCCAGCGCCATGTTCAGCGCCAGCACATTCACCACCGGTGGTCCCACCAGCGGCTGTTCGATGTGCGCATCGAGCAGTTGCTGCACTGTCGACACCGGCAGATTTCGCGCGTGCGCGACACGCGCCAGTTGATAGGCAATCGCTGCCGGTGGCAAGTGTGGATCAAGGCCGCTGCCGGAGGTGGTCAGCAAGGCCAATGGCACCGGGCCTTGCCCCGGAACCTGCAGTTTGTTGGCATCGTCGATCACCCGCGTGGCGAGTGCCGGATTGCTCGGCGCCAGGTTGCTCGCGCTGCTGGAAACCGTAGCAAACGCACCGGCCGATGGCCGTGGATGGAACCACGCATCGCCGACAAAATCCTGCGCAATCAGTGACGAGCCACGGACTTTGCCGTCGGCATCGTGCACCAGGCTGCCGTTGGCTTGAGCGGGAAATGCGACTTGCGCAACGCCGGTTACCACCAGTGGATAGGCGACGCCGGTGACCAGAGTCATCAGCACCAGCAGGCTGAGGGCGGGACGTATCATTGTGGACATTTCAAAATCCTCGAATTCGTTGGGCAAACTTTTGCGGTGTGTCAGGGGGATCTCTTCCCCCTCACCCCAGCCCTCTCCCCCAAGGGGGCGAGGGGGAAAGGGAGCCGATCTTTGTGCAGTTCAAAACCTGAGTTCGGCTCGGTATTTCAAGTCGGTATAGCTCTGACAAACACTTCAATCAGTCCCCTCTCCCTTAAGAACGCGTGGGAAAGGGAGCCTATTTCTGCGCTGTTCAAAACCTGAGTTCGGCTCGGTATTTCAAGTCGGTATAGCTCTGGCAAACACCTCAATCAGTCCCCTCTCCCCCCGGGAGAGGGTTAGGGTGAGGGGCGCTTTTCAGGCTCACACCAGATGCAGTGCCGTGAGCAGCATGTCGATCGCCTTGATCCCCACGAACGGCACCAGAATCCCGCCCAAGCCATAGATCAACAGATTGCGTCGCAACAGCGCCGCCGCACTCGCCGCCTGCACGCGCACACCGCGCAGCGCCAGTGGAATCAGCACGACGATGATCAAGGCGTTGAAGACGATTGCCGAGAGGATCGCGCTCTGCGGGCTGGTCAATTGCATGATGTTCAGCACACCAAGCTGCGGGTAGATCGAGGCAAACAGCGCCGGCAAAATCGCGAAGTATTTGGCCACGTCGTTGGCGATGGAAAAGGTCGTCAGCGCTCCGCGAGTCACCAGCAATTCCTTGCCGATCTGCACCACGTCGAGCAGCTTGGTCGGGTCACTGTCGAGGTCGACCATGTTCGCCGCTTCGCGGGCTGCCTGGGTGCCGTCGTTCATCGCCATGCCGACGTCAGCCTGGGCCAGCGCCGGGGCATCGTTGGCGCCGTCGCCGCACATCGCGACCAGACGACCGTCGTTTTGCTCATGACGAATGCGCGCGAGTTTTTTCTCCGGGGTGGCCTCGGCGAGAACGTCATCGACACCCGCTTCAGCGGCGATGGCGGCGGCGGTCAGCGGGTTATCACCGGTGACCATCACGGTACGAATACCGAGTTTGCGCAACTCGGCAAAACGCTCGCGGATGCCCGGTTTGACCACGTCCTTGAGATGAATCGCGCCGAGCAATTTGCCGTCGGCACAGACCAGCAGCGGGGTGCCGCCGCTCTGCGCAATCTTGTCAATTTCCCGCGACAGCGCCGGGGCCAGATCCGCGCGTTTTTGCCCAAGGAAACTCAGCAGCGAGTCGACCGCACCCTTGCGGTACACGCGGCCCTGGTAATCGACGCCGGACAAACGGGTTTCAGCGCTGAACGGCACGGCGGTCAAGGTTTCCAGCGCCGGCTCAGGCTGCGGGTGCAGACCACGCAGGTATTCGACGATGGATTTACCTTCAGCGGTTTCATCGGCCAGCGATGCGAACAGCGCACCTTCGGCCAGCTCACGCCCGGTCACACCCGGCGCGGCATACACCGCACTGCAGCGACGGTTGCCGAAAGTGATGGTGCCGGTCTTGTCTAGCAACAGCACATGCACGTCACCCGCTGCTTCCACCGCGCGACCAGACTTGGCGATCACGTTGAGGCGCACCAGACGATCCATCCCGGCGATACCGATGGCCGATAGCAAACCGCCAATGGTGGTCGGAATCAGCGTGACCAGCAGCGCCACCAGAAACACCAGTGGCAGGCTGCCGTTGGCGAAATGGGCGAACGGCTGCAGGGTCACGACTACCAACAGGAAGATCAGGGTCAGGCCGATCAGCAGGATGTCCAGCGCCACTTCGTTGGGCGTTTTCTGGCGTTTTGCGCCTTCGACCAGCGCGATCATGCGGTCCAGAGTCGACTCACCGGGGTTGACGGTAATCTTCACCAGCAACCAGTCAGACACCAGTCGCGTGTTGCCGGTGACAGCCGAGCGGTCGCCGCCGGACTCACGAATCACGGGGGCCGATTCGCCGGTGATCGCCGCTTCGTTGACCGCCGCGATGCCTTCGATCACTTCGCCGTCACCGGGGATCATCTCCCCGGCCTCGACGCGCACCACATCACCTTTGCGCAGGCTCGCCGCCGGCACCACCTGAAAGCTGCCATTGGCCTGTTTGCGGCGGGCGCTGAGGCCTTCGCTGCCAGCCTTGAGACTGTCGGCGCGAGCCTTGCCACGACCTTCAGCCAAGGCTTCGGCGAAGTTGGCGAACAGCACGGTAAACCACAGCCACACAGCGATTTGCGCAGCGACGAACGTCGGCACATCGGCATCGGGAATGAAGCACAACACCGTGGTGAAGATCGCCGTCAGCTCGACCACCAGCATCACCGGCGAACGCTTCAGTTGCCGAGGGTCGAGCTTGACGAACGCTTGCACAAGCGCCGGCCGCCACAGGGCCGAGATCGCGGTTTTCGCTTGTTCCGGTGCTTTCACGGCAACGGGTTTGATTGCGGGCATATTCATCATCCAGCTCCTAAAATGAAAGGCTTAGAAGCCCATGCTCAGGTGTTCGGCTATCGGGCCGAGCGCCAGAGTCGGCAAGAAGGTCAGGCCGCCCACCAGCAAAATGGTCACGGTCAACAGGGTCACGAACAGCGGGCCATGAGTCGGGAAACTGTTCTGGCCGATCGGTGCGGTTTTCTTCATCGCCAGGCTGCCAGCCAGTGCCAGCACCGGCAGGATGTAACCGAAGCGACCGATCAACATGCCCAGACCGAGCATCAGGTTGTGGAATGGTGTGTTGGCGCTCAGGCCACCAAACGCCGAACCGTTGTTGGCACTGGCCGAGGTGTAGGCGTACAGCAACTGGCTGAAACCGTGCGGGCCGGGGTTGCTGATGGTCGCCGCAGGGCCGGGCAGCACAGCGGCAATCGCACCGAGCACCAACACGCCAACCGGCATGACCAGCAGGGTCACGACCAGCAATTGCACTTCGCGCGCCTGGAGTTTCTTGCCGAGGTATTCCGGGGTTCTCCCGATCATCAGACCGGCGAGGAACACCGCGATCAGCACGTTGAGCAACATGCCGTAGAGCCCCGCGCCGACGCCACCGAAGATCACTTCGCCGACCATCATGTTGACCAGCGCGACCATGCCGCTGAGCGGGTTGAGGCTGTCGTGCATGGCGTTGACCGAACCGTTCGAGGCGGCCGTGGTGGTCACCGACCACAGCACCGTAGCCGTGGTGCCGAAGCGTGCTTCCTTGCCTTCCAGCGGCGCAGTCTGTTCCACGGCTGCGTTGTTCAAGGTCGGGTTCGGCTGATACTCGGCCCACAGCGAGGTCGCGCCGCCGATCAGGAACAGCGCCAGCATGCAGGCGATGATCGCGCGGCTCTGGCGCAGGTCCTTGACGTAGTGGCCGAAGGTGAACACCAGCGCCACCGGGATCAGAATGATCGAAGCGACTTCGAACAAGTTGCTCCACGCGGTCGGGTTCTCGAACGGATGCGCCGAGTTGACGCCGAAGAAGCCGCCACCGTTGGTGCCCAGTTGTTTGATTGCAATCTGGCTGGCGGCCGGGCCGAGCGGGATCACTTGATCAACACCCTGCATCGTCACCGCATTCACATACTGCGCGAAGGTCTGTGGCACGCCCTGCCAGACCAGATACAACGCCAGCAGCAAGCACAACGGCAACAGGCCGTAGAGGGTGGCGCGGGTCATGTCGACCCAGAAGTTGCCGAGGGTTTTCGTCGATTTGCGACCGATGCCACGGCACAGCGCAACCAGCACGGCGAGGCCGGTGGCGGCGCTGACGAAGTTCTGCACGGTGAGGCCGACCATCTGGCTCAGGTAGCTGAGGGTCGCTTCGCCACTGTAGGACTGCCAGTTGGTGTTGGTCATGAAACTGACCGCGGTATTGAAAGCCTGCGTCCACTCCTGGCCCGGCAGATTTTGCGGGTTCAGTGGCAAGTGATCCTGAAACAACAGGATCGCGAACAGCAGCAGGAAACCGGCAAGGTTGAACGCCAGCAATGCCAGCGTGTACTTCTGCCAGCTCTGCTCAGCCTGCGGATCGACCCCGGCGATGCGATAGCAACCGCGCTCGACCGGGCCGAGAACCGGCGTCAGCCAGGTACGCTGACCTTCCATCACCTTGTAGTAGAAGCGCCCGAGCAGCGGCGCCGGCAGCAAGACCACCGCAAAAAACGCGAGGATCAGCCAATAGTCATAACTGTGCATAGCCGCTCCTAGTTCCGATCCGCGCGCAACAGCGCAACCAACAGATAAATGAACAGCCCCACTGCCAACAGCAGTGACACCCCGTCCAGAACGCTCATGGAAGATCTCCGTGTTACGGCGTATTGCCGCGTGTGGAGGCATTGTCGGAAAGGAGGCTGTAAAGGAACGAGAGCGAGGGGTGCTGCGGGGCATAAAGAAAGCGTAAAGAGTGGGTTTATGCGTTCGTTACAGGTGATTTTTGCGCCGTATGGGCGGGCCTGCTCGCGAAGACGGCATAACCGACAACATCGCACCCAACTGGCACACAGAAATGCGCTCGTTAGGTAGCGAACATCCTCGATACGACAGCTTTCAGCGCATTACGACCTGATTTCCCGAAATGGCACGCCCACTGCACACAGCCTCCCCGAGCTTTCCAAACCTTCAGGGAGCAAACGCATGAACACACAACTCAAACCCACGCTGGGCACGTTGCACCTGTGGGGCATTGCGGTAGGGCTGGTGATTTCCGGAGAGTACTTCGGCTGGAGTTATGGCTGGGGCGTGGCCGGAACACTGGGCTTTCTGGTGACGTCGTTCATGGTCGCGACCATGTACACCTGCTTCATTTTCAGCTTCACCGAACTGACCACGGCGATTCCTCACGCGGGCGGGCCGTTCGCTTACAGTCGCCGCGCCTTCGGTGAAAAAGGTGGATTGATTGCCGGGCTGGCAACACTGATCGAATTCGTTTTCGCGCCGCCGGCTATCGCGTTGGCCATCGGTGCTTACCTGAATGTGCAATTCCCCGCACTTGATCCGAAACACGCGGCGGTCGGCGCCTACATCGTGTTCATGGGGTTGAACATCCTCGGTGTGAAACTGGCGGCTACCTTCGAGTTGATTGTCTGTGTACTGGCCGTCGCCGAGTTGCTGGTGTTCATGGGCGTTGTCGCCCCGGCCTTCAGCTTCAGCAACTTCGCCCTCAATGGCTGGGCGGGTTCAGATGTGTTCGGGGCACCGGCGATTGCCGGGATGTTCGCGGCGATTCCGTTTGCCATCTGGTTCTTCCTCGCCATCGAAGGCGCGGCCATGGCTGCCGAAGAAGCCAAGGATCCAAAACGCACGATTCCCAAAGCCTACATCAGCGGCATCCTGACCCTGGTGTTGCTGGCGATGGGCGTGATGTTCTTTGCCGGCGGCGTTGGCGACTGGCGCACTCTGGCCAACATCAACGACCCACTGCCGCAGGCGATGAAAACCGTGGTGGGCGACAACTCTGGCTGGTTGCACATGCTGGTGTGGATCGGCCTGTTCGGACTGGTCGCCAGTTTCCATGGAATCATCCTCGGCTATTCACGTCAGTTCTTCGCTCTGGCCCGCGCCGGCTATCTTCCAGCCTCGCTGGCAAAACTCTCACGCTTCCAGACACCACACCGCGCGATCATTGTCGGCGGCATCATCGGCATTGCCGCGATTTACAGCGACGGTCTGATCAACCTCGGCGGCATGACCCTGACTGCGGCAATGATCACCATGGCGGTGTTCGGCGCGATCGTGATGTACATCATGAGCATGCTCAGCCTGTTCAAACTGCGTAAATCGGAGCCGAATCTGGAACGTACTTTCCGTGCGCCGTGCTATCCGTTGATTCCGCTGATTGCACTGGTACTGGCAGTGGTGTGCCTGGTGGCGATGGCATGGTTTAACGCGTTGATCGGGCTGATCTTCCTCGGCTTCATGGCGGTCGGTTTCGGCTACTTCCTGCTCACCGGGCAACTGCGCGCCAACGCACCGGCCGATGCGATGCTGACGGGCCAATAACCCCATCATGCAGGAGCTGCCGAAGGCTGCGATCTTTTGATCTTGTTTTTGAAAAAGCCAAGTCAACAGATCGCAGCCTTCGGCAACTCCTACAGGGAATTAAGGTGTGGCGGGGATATCGGGCCTAGAATGGAACCACTGCGAAGTCACTTCGCTCAAACGTGGTATGCAGCGTCGCACGGCGAAAACCTCGCCCGTCGCCCTGCCATTAAGGAGAGCCGTTATGCCCTGGTATGCCTGGTTGATTCTGGTGATTGCAATCGGCTCGATCGTCGGCGGATTAATGATGTTGCGCGACACCGCCAACAAGGTCGATCTGACCGATGAAGAACGTCGACGCGTTGCTCAACGCAATGCCGAAGCGGACGCCAAAGACGCGCAAGACCGTTGAACACAACCCCGCCTGATCGGCGGGGTTTGTGCTTTTTATAGCCATTGGACCTATCTGCACGCTTTTAAGAAGTAGAAGTACAGTCACCATCTAATTTTCCTTGGTTAAGATGGAGACATTGTTGCGGAGAGTTCCAGATGCGTTACTCGCAGGACCATAAAGCCCAGACCCATCAGCGCATTATCAAGGAGGCCTCGGCACGCTTTCGCAAAGACGGAATCGGCGCTACAGGCCTGCAACCCTTGATGAAAGCACTGGGCTTGACCCATGGCGGTTTCTACTCACATTTCAAGTCCAAGGACGAGTTGGTGGAGAAGGCCTTGCAGGAGGCCGGTGACCAGGTCGACGGCTTATGTGCAGACATTTTTTCACAGGACAATCCGCTCGATGTTTTCATCGAAACGTATCTGTCCGAATGGCACCAAACCACGCCGCATGAAGGCTGCCCTCTACCGACCATTTCCTCCGAACTGGGCCTGCGCGGGCAACCGAGTCCAACCAGCGACGTGGTACTCAACGCACGCCTTGATCAGATCCAGAACAGCCTCGAAGGCGAACACCGCGCTGAGCGCGCCATCGTCATCATGTCGACACTGGTCGGCGCGCTGCTGCTGTCACGCAGCGTCGCGGATGCCGAACTTGCGCAACGCATCCTCGATGTCACCCGCGATCACCTCAAAAACCGGGACTAAGCCTGCCAGCGCTTGAACAACACGCTGGCATTGACCCCGCCGAACCCGAAACCGTTGGACAGCGCATATTCGATCGACATTGCCCGCGCCTGACCATGGACAATGTCTACACCGGCGGCCGCCGGATCCGGATTGTCGAAATTGAGCGTCGGTGGTACCACCTGATCACGAATCGCCAGCAGCGTGAAAATCGCCTCGAGTCCGCCCGCAGCCCCGAGCAAATGCCCCGTGGCGGACTTGGTCGAGGTCACGGCAATTTTATTCTGTGTACCGAACAACGCTTTGATCGCCGCTAACTCGCCGAGGTCGCCCACCGGGGTCGAGGTCGCGTGGGCATTAAGGTGCTGCACCTGATCCGGCGCGATACTCGCCTGCGCCAGTGCCAGCGTCATCGCCCGTCGCGCACCACTGCCGTCTTCAGGCCCGGCGGTCAGATGATAGGCGTCGGCACTCGTGCCATATCCGACCAGTTCCGCCAACGGCTTCGCGCCACGCGCCAAGGCATGTTCCAGAGACTCGATCACCAACAGCCCCGCGCCCTCGCCCATGACGAAACCGTCGCGACCGCTGTCGAACGGCCGGGACGCGCGCTGTGGGGTGTCGTTGTAACCGCTCGATAGCGCCCGCGCTGCCGCGAAACCGGCCAGACTGACGCGGTCGATGCAGGCTTCCGCGCCGCCACATACCGCAATATCCGCTTCGCCGGCGCGGATCAGGCGCGCCGCATCGCCAATCGCCTGAACACCCGCAGCGCAAGCTGTAACCGGTGCGCCCAACGGGCCCTTGAGGCCATGCTGAATGGACACGTGCCCTGCCGCGAGATTGACCAGAAAGGAGGGAATGGTGAACGGCGACAGGCGCCGCGGGCCACGACTGTCCGTTGTGCGCACGGCATCGGCAATCGCACCAAAACCACCGACGCCGGAGCCGATGATCGTTGCTGTACGCTCCTGGCTTCTGCTCTCCGACGGATGCCAGCCAGCCTGTTCCAATGCCTGCCGGGCAGCCTCCATGGCGAACAGAATGAAACGGTCCATTTTCTTCTGTTCCTTGGGTGGCGTGGCGCGATCCGGATCAAATCCTGCTTCAGCGTCCTCTTCCAGCGTTGGCACCGCGCCGCCGACTCGCGTGGGCAAATCAGCGACCGTTGCTTCAGGCAAGTTACGCAAACCAGAACGCCCGGCCAGCAAGCGCTGCCATACGACTTCGACATCGCTGCCCAAGGGAGAAACCAGGCCCATGCCCGTAACGACTATTCGACGCGAATCCATACCGTGGTGACCTCTGATCAATTCAATTGCCGGACTTGTAGCGTTGGGCTGCAGCACTGCGGGAAAGGTTCGGTGCCATGACATGACGAGCCGCTACAAAGGCATGCCATTCGCCTGCGTCAGGCAGCGAAGGAATGGTGATCAACTCGCCCTGATCCAGACCGGCCAGCGCCGCATCGACCATCTCGCCGGCTTCCATGACCATTTCTGCCGGAATGCCACTGGCATCGATACCGGAGCGTTCCCAGATTTCGGTACGGGTCACACCCGGCAACACCGCCTGGATTTGCACACCGGTGCCTTCTAGTTCAGTGTTCAGCGATTGGGTCAGGCTCAGTACGTAAGCTTTGCTGGCGCTGTAGGTGGCGTTGAAACGCTCCGGAAACAACGCCACCACTGAGGCAATGTTGATGATCGTGCCACGACCTGCCTTGGTGAAACTGGCAGCCGCCGCCGATGCCAGGCGAGTGACGGCAGTGATGTTCAACTGGATCAGTTGCTCCAATTGGTCCATATCGGCGTTGGCCAGCAGCCCGTTCGAAGCCACACCGGCGTTATTGACCAGCAGGCTGATGTTCGAATCGCTGCGCAGGCGCTGCTCGAGTTTGAGTACGTCGTCCTTCTGAGTTAGATCTGCCTTGAGAACTTCAACCTGAACGCCATGGGCATCACGCAACTGGCTCGCAGCAGTTTCCAGACGATCCTTGTCACGGGCGACTAGCAGCAAATCAAAACCACGCGCCGCCAGGCGCTGAGCGTAAATCGCACCGATACCGGACGATGCGCCGGTAACCAAAGCAGTACCTTGGGATTGTGCGGAATTCATGTGAATGCTCCTGGAATGCTTGATGAAGGAAGTTACCGATGAGGCCCGTTGGCTGGTCGCACCGGCAAATTATTATAGGCATAATCCAAACGCAATATGATAGTCGTAATTTTAAATCGTCCGACGGGTGCCCTCTCCACTGCTATCCGCAGCCAAGCACTGCGCCAAATGAAAAAGGCCGGTCTATGACCGGCCCCCTTGGCGTTGAACACTCAGCTTAGTTGACTTCCAGCTTGTCGCGGTTGCGATCCAGGATCGCCTTGCCGATACCCTTCACTTCCAGCAACTCATCTACCGATGAAAACGGCCCGTTTGTTTCACGATAAGTAATAATCGCTTTCGCCTTGGCCTCACCGACTCCCGCCAGTTCCTTTTGCAGCGTTGCCGCGTCGGCATCGTTGAGATCGACTTTTGCACTCTGGGAAGGTGCCGCGGTATCCATCACCAAAGGCGCCTTGGTCGAATCCACCGGCGCAACAGGTGCAGCAATAGCAGCGATCGAGGCGCTGGTGAGGAAAGCGAAAATCAGAGAGTAAAAGTAACCGGTACGCATAAGTGACGCTCCATCATCATTTGAGAAAGCAGCTTTTCCGAAGCTGCTCTCCAAACGTAGGTCATCGTGGAGCGATGTCAAAAATGCGTGCGTTACAGGATGTGAAACAATCAGGGTTCGAGACGGCGCTGCTGGTAGATCCAGTCAACGATTTCTCCGTCGGGGGTGTAGCCGGAGACGGTTTCGCGCAGGAGTTGGCGGACGCGGGAGTAGTCATCCGCATCAACTGCCGCCAACAAATTGGTTAACCTAACCTTCAACACCTCCCAAGATAGATGATCCTCATTGGCCATCATGATCATCGGATGTGGCGTGGTCGCAACGTTTTCGCCGATCAGTAATTCTTCGTAGAGCTTCTCACCTGGACGCAATCCGGTGAACTCGATGGATATGTCCCCCTGTGGATTGCGTTCAGATCGAATGCTCAATCCCGAAAGATGGATCATTTTTTCCGCCAGCTCGACGATCTTGACTGGCTCTCCCATATCCAGCACGAAAACATCACCGCCCTGCCCCATTGATCCAGCCTGAATCACCAACTGTGCCGCTTCAGGGATAGTCATGAAGTAGCGAGTGATCTTCGGGTGAGTAACAGTCAGAGGCCCCCCGGACTTGATCTGGCTATGGAACAACGGAATAACCGAACCAGAAGAACCCAGCACATTGCCGAAACGCACCATCGTGAAGCGGGTTTTGTTGACACGGGAAATATTCGAACTGTCGCCAAACAATACCGGTGCAATCTCACGGCTGAGCGCCTGAAGGGTCAACTCGGCCAAACGTTTGGTGCTGCCCATCACATTGGTTGGACGCACGGCCTTGTCAGTAGAAATCAATACGAAGTTCGATACGCCAGACTGCAACGCCGCCTGTGCCGTATTGAGGGTGCCGATAACATTATTCAGGACACCTTCAGCAATATTGTGCTCGACCATTGGAACATGTTTATAAGCTGCAGCATGGTAAACCGTATCGACCTTCCACGTTTTCATCACGTCGAGCAGCTTGTCCTGATGACGGATTGAACCGAGGATCGGCAACAGCTTGACCCGGACCGACTCACGGCAGCCGCGCTGCTCCAGCTCTGAAAGAATACTGTAAAGATTGAATTCGCTGTGCTCGAACAATAGAAGCGTGGTTGGTTGCAGGGAAAAAATCTGTCGGCACAGTTCAGAACCAATGGATCCACCTGCCCCGGTAACCATGACAACCTTGCCTGTGATGCAGTGCTCCAGCAGATCAGGCTGAGCCGGCACCGCATCGCGTCCCAGCAAATCGGCAATATCGACTTCCTGAATGTCTTGGACTCTCACTCGCCCGCTGGCAAGGTCGGTGAAATTGGGAACACTGCGCACGTGAAGCGGGAAGCCTTCCAGTAGATTGAGAATTTCCCGGCGTCGTGCACGGGTGGAAGACGGCAACGCGAGGAGAATTTCCTGCGCACCGGTCATGTCGATCATTTGCTGGATGTGTTTGGGCTTGTAGACCTGAAGGCCGGAAATCGAACGATCCGAGATGCCCGGATCATCATCGATAAAGGCCACCGGGCGCATTACCCTGCCCATGCGCAGTGCCGCTACCAACTGATTACCCGCAACACCTGCCCCATAAACAGCTACCTTGGTCAGCCCGTCGTCGCGATTGGTGAACGGCACATGCTGGGCCGCAGTGAACCAGTCCCCCATAAAGTAGTGCCGCATGCACAAACGCAGGCCGCCGATGATCACGAGACTCAGCCACCAGTAATTGAATATGATAGAGCGCGGCACGACCGCTTCATGATTGCTGTACCAGTACACGACCAGCGCCAGAATCAATGAAGACAAACTGACCGCCTTGATGATCACCACCAATGCGTCGTTGCCAAAATAGCGCATCACCGCCCGGTACATGCCAAACCGGATGAACAGCGGAATGGCCACAATGGGAGCACAGATGAACAGCCACAAGTGCACCTTGAACGGATTGACCATCTCGTCTATGCCCAGACGAACGATAAACGCCAGCCACAGCGCAAGCCAGACGAGACATACGTCAGTCAACACTTGAATCAATCGTTTCTGGCGACGAGGCAATCCCAACAAGAATTCGCGCATTCTGTTCATACTCCCCTGTACCAATCTGGCCTACTCCCTTGGGTTGAATCGGCGGTTGACATTGTACGGAGGTAGGGAACTACGTTACAGAAAAAAGAATAGGGTTGAAAACTAAAATTATCCGACACCACAAGGTTTGAGCCATTCGGAGCTGCTCTCCTCCTCGTTTATCCGCAAAAAAGTCTGCACCCGATCCGAGAGCTCTGCTGCGGCAGCCGACATCAGTCGTTATACTGGCCAACGCCATTCCAGGCCCAGGATGTCGAGGCGTAACTGCAACCAACGTAGTGTATCGCACGCCGCTGCTCCTCAAACATCGAGCCGCCACTCGTAAAAATCAAAATATAGGGAAGTGAGCAACGGTTATGCACACCGAGTTCAAGACAAAAGCAAAAACCGTTTTAAAATGGGCTGCCCTCGGCGCAGCGCTAACTCTGGTGTTTACTTGGGTTCTCTTGAAAAGCCCGATTTTAATGCCCAAGTTAAACATCGAAGTCGAAAACTTCCCTGCTGAAAAATCGCAGCTTTATTATAAAAAGCTGACACCCTACAGCGAGCAGAACTCAGTTTTTAAAAAAATCGATCCATCAAGGACACGTTTTCAGTTCCAACTGCCGTTTTATGATGACGAACTTCGGTGGGATCCGCTCGAGAATGCCGAAGCCTTTGATTTGAAATCGGTTAGCATCAGTCTATTGGCGTATCGCATGAATATTTCGATGGATGACGTCAATCCATCCTTCCAACTGCAGAAGACCTTCAGAAACAACCTTTATTTTTTTTCTGCTCCGCCTGGATCGACAGACCCTCAGATCACCATCCACATAAATAGCGCGCACCTGGAAAAGGTTCGTGCCTATATCGCTTTCATGCTGGCGGCACTGCTCTCTCTCGCGACAATCGGCTGGATTGTCTGGCATCCGATTATCATGGCGTACTTTCAGAGAGACAGTAGCTGGGGAACACATTTAAAAGCCGCGGTGAAAAATGATAACTTCTCAGTTATTGAATTCACTATTTTTTTGAGCATCGGGATAATTTTGAATCTAATCCCAATCACCAATTTCTTCCTGTCGGTCGATGATGAAGTTGGCGCCTTTCGTACCGACCCCTCGGTCTGGATCGCTGATGGACGATGGACCGCATTCCTTGTAGAGAAATTTATATTCCCCCTGCCAGTCCTGCCGTTTGTGCCTAACCTGTTCTTCTATGTATGCTTAGCCGCTTCTTACATGCTGATTTTACGTTCGCACAATCTGACGTTCACAAAGCTTACGGCGTTTACTTACTGCGTGTTTGTTGCACACCCGGTCTGGTGGTTCATTGCAGAGTTTTACTCCAACCTACCGTCCACCGGCCTAGGGGTACTCTGTCTCTCCATTAGCCTTTACATCGTTTCTCGAATTGATTTATCTACCGGGGCAAACAAAACAAAACTTCTTGCGCTCGCTTGTGCAAGCTTGTTACTGGCGGCGGCAATCGGTGCTTATCAGTCCCTAGTGATGTTCTATCTGGCTATTGGCATGGGCATTATCATATTTTCTGCCAAAGCCAACACGACCCCGCTGCCAAATGCGCTGCGGCCGCTGTTCAAGCGAATAGCCCTCATTGCAGTGGTATTCCTTTGCGGCCTGGTTCTTTATGCTTTCATAAATAAAATTGCAAAACATTTTTACCCGGCAAATCCAGGTTACCTGGACAGCTTCCTAAAACTGGATGCACTGCTGGAAAACCCATTATTCATCACCAAGCTGACCGTTTATGAAATGTTTAAAATTTATACCGGATCAGAACAGACTTTCGGCGTCAATTTTTTTATCTCTGCAATCATGCTCTGCCTTGCAACCTTACTTCTGATCACGCAGAACACATGGAAAGCCTCCGCACGGATGATGCTGTTTATTGCAGCTCTACTCCTCTCGCCGTTTCTGCTTCACTTTGTTACGGGCGGGAACAACCTTCCATTGCGCTCGATGCTGGCAGTTTCCTTCATAAGCTGGTTTAGCGTCATGGTTGTTCTCGAATATAAAGGCCGAATTCGAGCACTTGGTCTAGTTTTAAGCGCCTCACTGGTGTTCCAGATTGTAACGATTAACGGGCAATACACAGCTAGTACCCTGTTGGCAACTAACCATGATCGATTAACAGCCGAAGAAATTTATAAACAAATAGCCGAATCCAACCCCCGATTCGACCGAAATGCCCGAGCACACATCGATATATTTGGAAAACTGTCATTTAACAGTCGATACCCGTCTCCTGACTCATCGACGATGAGCGCTTCATTTTTTGACTGGGATGACGGCAATGGAAATCGAATGATCAAATATATGCAGTTGGTTGGATTCCGTAATGTTTTCCCTCTGCAGCCGATCGATCGGATAGCACTGACGCCGAAGTTCAAGGATATGCCGGTCTGGCCCGCGCCTGGCTCTGTTCGCCTGGATAACGGTGTCTACCTGATCAAACTTTCAGAAAAACCTGACCCGACCCACGCGCAATACCAATAAGCGATCAACGTCCTTCGCGAGTGGAGCTCCCTGGGAGCTCCATTCTGTGCAACAGATATGGATCTCCATAGGTTGAACAACAGGCACTTTGAATCATTGCACACCACCTACGAACGGCGTGGATTGGCCCGACATGCGCGGCACATCTGTAGTAACATTTCGCCCATCATCAAGTGCTCCGCCATATATTTCTGGATAAATCATGGAAGTGAATCAAACCATTCCGTTGTTTTCTGCAGCCGCGGCGAACGCAGGCATCGACTTCTCCGAACCCTTGATGCGGGTAGTCAATCGACACTGGTACATCATGGGGGAGGAGGTCAAAGCCTTTGAGCGCGAATTTTCCGACTACGTAGGCGTTGAGACTTGCATCTCTGTCGCGAATGGCTCCGAAGCATTGGAAATCGCTTTGCTTGCGCTTGGCGTAGGCCCGGGTGATCGTGTCGTTACCGTGGCCAACGCCGGTTTCTACAGCAGCACGGCCATTCGCGCCGTGGGCGCCGAGCCGGTGTATGTCGATGTAAACGAACATTCGCTGACCATGTGCCCTGCCTCTCTGGAAAAAGCGCTGTCCCGGCCGGCCAAAGTCGTGATCGTCACCCACCTTTATGGTCAACTGGCTGAAATCGAAACGCTTGTAAAAATGGCGAAGGCGGCAGGTGCGGCGGTGTTGGAAGATTGCGCTCAATCTCATGGTGCAAGATCATCCGGCGGCCAATGTGGCTCCTTCGGCGATCTGGCCTGCTTCAGCTTTTATCCGACAAAAAATCTCGGGGCTTTGGGCGATGGAGGAGCAATCGTCACGTCCTCCGCCGAAATTGCCGAACGATTACGTACGCTGCGCCAGTACGGCTGGTCGACCAAATATCACGTCACCACAGCCCTTGGCCGCAACAGTCGTCTCGATGAAATGCAGGCTGCGATTCTTCGCATCAAGTTGCCTTTGCTGGACCAATGGAATGAACAACGCCGGCATATCGCTCGCCGTTATACCGAAGGGCTCAAAGGCCTTCCGCTGACATTTCCGGTAAGCCTGGAAAGCGATTTTGTCGCACACTTGTTCGTCTTGCGTGTAGCGGAAAGAGAGTCCTTCACCCAGTACCTGAAAGAGCATGGCGTCAGCACCGATGTTCATTACCCGGTCCCCGATCACTGGCAGACGGCCTACACGCTGACCGAGCAATTCGACCTGCCGGTTACCGAGACTGCGTGCTCTCGCCTCGTGTCCCTGCCTTGTTTCCCAGGGCTGACAGAATCTCAGGTAGACCGCGTCATTGAAGTGGTCAAAAACTACTTCACACAGAGGCCTTAACGTGCTTTCGCTCGTCATTCCGGTCTATCGCAACGAAGAATCACTCCCTTCACTGTTGAAGGCTGTCGACAACTTGAATGTCGAGCTTCGCGGGGCACTGGAAGTGGTGTTTGTTGTTGATGGAAGCCCGGATCGCTCGTATGAAATTCTTCGGGAAAGCCTGCCACTGCAAAATTTTGCGTCGCAGTTGATTCTATTGTCGAAGAACTTCGGCTCCTTCATGGCGATCAGAACAGGCCTGCAGCACGGTAAGGGCACGACATTCGCCGTCATGGCCGCCGACCTGCAGGAACCTCCGAGTCTGGTTCTGACCATGAATCGAGTCCTGAATACTGAACCAGTCGATGTTGTCGTCGGCGTGCGGGAAAGCCGTGAGGACCCTTTCCTGTCAAAGCTCGCTTCGAAAACGTTCTGGGGACTCTATAAACGCTACGTGGTTCCGGAAATGCCGGCCGGTGGCGTTGACATGTTTGGTTGCAATCTGGAGTTTCGCGACAATTTGCTGAAACTTGAAGAGCGGCATAGCTCATTGATCGCCCAGATTTTCTGGCTAGGCTTCCGTCGTCAGGTCGTTCGTTATTCCCGAGTGGCCCGAGAGCACGGAAAGTCCGCGTGGACGCTGCGCAAGAAAGTCAATTACCTCATGGATAGCGTTTTCTCTTTTACCGACCTGCCGATTCGATTATTGATCCGGATCGGCGCAGTAGGGTCGGCGCTTTCTGCACTCTATGGCGTCAGTGTCATTCTGGCTAGGTTAGGTGGCCTGATTGACGTGCCTGGCTACGCCATGACGCTGTTTACCATTACGTTGTTGGGCAGCCTCAATCTGCTGGGCCTGGGCGTCATCGGTTCTTACGCTTGGCGCACGTATGAAAATACTAAAGGGCGCCCGCTGGCTATTCCTATGAAAGTTACTGAGTTTGGAGCCATTAAATGAGTGATCCACGGGATTTTTTCGTTCATGACCGTGCGATTTGTGAATCGTCTACCATTGGCGCCGGCTCACGAGTCTGGGCTTTTGCCCACGTCCTGCCGAACGCCCTGATCGGTGCCGAGTGCAATATCTGCGACAACGTTTTTGTCGAGAACGACGTCATCATCGGTGACCGTGTGACGCTGAAATGCGGCGTGCAAGTCTGGGACGGCATCACCATTGAGGACGATGTCTTCGTCGGGCCCAATGTCACATTTACCAACGACAAGTTCCCACGCAGCAAGATTTATCCGGAAGCATTCGCCCGAACCATTATTCGTAAAGGTGCCTCCTTGGGCGCCAACTCGACGATTCTGCCCGGCATTACCATTGGCACTTCGGCGATGGTTGGTGCAGGCGCAGTGGTCACCAAATCTGTTCCGCCCAATGCCATCGTGGTCGGCAACCCGGCCAAAATCATCGGTTATGTCGATGCCAAGCCTACCGATGGGGCACTGGTAGAAAACCCGGTGAAAGTCGGAAAATCGGATATCTACCCTTGTGGCGTTACTTTGCACCGCATGATGGAAGCCGTCGACATGCGCGGAAGTCTGAGCGTTGGCGAATGCGGCAAGGATGTGCCGTTCGAAGTGAAGCGTTACTTCCTGGTGACCAACGTTCCGACGGCAGAAACCCGTGGCGAGCATGCTCACCGGGAATGTCACCAGTTTCTGGTAGCGGTCAAAGGCACAGTGCATGTCGTTGCCGACAATGGAAAGCACCGCCAAGAATTCGTTCTGGACAACCATACTCTGGGCCTGTTCTTGCCAGCGATGACCTGGGGAATTCAGTATAAGTATTCGGCAGACGCCGTCTTGCTGGTATTCGCCTCGGAACACTACATGGCCGACGACTACATCCGTGACTATGATCAATTCCTGATCGAGAAAAAACAGCAGGCAGTTTCGTAGGAATGAATCTGAAAAAACTGCTGGAGATCAAGTTTGTCCGGTTCCTCCTGACCGGCGGGCTCAACACCGGACTGACTTACGTTCTCTATCTCGTTCTATTGAGTTTTCTACCCTACATCTGGAGCTACTCAATCAGTTATGTCTGCGGGATCTTTCTGGCGTTCATGCTCAGTCGTTTCTTCGTATTCAAAGAGCATCAGGGGCTGAAATCCGCGCTTTTGTTCCCGTTCGTGTACGTTGCGCAGTACGCTTTGGGCGTCCTGATTGTCTGGCTGTGGGTCAAGAAGCTGTCCCTTCCCGAGTATCTGGCCCCACTGGCAGCCATCGCACTAACGCTGCCGATAACTTATGCGTTAAGCAAACTTGTGTTTGTGAAAAGCAACCCGGCCCAATGAAAGCGTCCTTGACGATCAACAGGCATAAAAAAACCCGGCAATCCGGGTTTTTTTATACCTGTTGATCAGGCTGCTCGTTCAAGCACCACCGGTGCCGAGAACTTCTTTTTAAACTGCATCGCCGGCTTCTCGATGTATCGCCAGGAGAACCACGCCAGCCCCATGGAGATCACGCTGGTGGCAATAGCCAACCACCAGCCGTTGATCGACTTGTGGGAGATCGACACCAGCGCTTGCTGGATAGGGAAGGCAAAGAGATAGGTGCCGTAAGACAGATCGCCAAGCTTGCGCATGCCATCAACGAAGACTGGACGACGATAAGCCAGATACATCAGCAAGTACGGCAATGCAATGAACAGTGCCAGGTTGGTGTAACCGAATCGTGAGCCGATCAACAGGATGACCAGACACATTGCCGCGATACCGCCCTTGAATGGCACGATATCCTTGTACTTCCAGAGGAAGGTACCGACCAGGAACATCAAGCCGAAGCGCAGAACAGGTAGTACCTCCGTCGTTCCGAAAAGTGTGATCGGCGCGATGGGGCCATGGAAAAACAACCAGACAAAGAACGCCGAAATCAACGCCATTACCGGTACAACCAGCGAGAAAGTTCGACGCCCGACGAAGAAGATCGCAGCCAGCGCCACGTAGCAAAACGCTTCGATCGGGATTGTCCACAGCGAACCATTCACCGTTTGCGGATAGGTCACATCCGAGAAGACACCAGGCAATACGAAGACGGTCTGATACGGAATCGAATTGGTCAGATAACGATAGGTGCCAGAGCTCTGGAAATACTCATCAAGCGGCAGTGCTGTGAAAATCGGTCCCAATATCAAGGCGGAAACGAACGAAGTGACCGCCAGTGCCGGAATAATGCGCAAAGCGCGCGCCTGCCAGTATTCCGAGAACGTACGGCGCTCCAGAGAACCGGCAATCAGAAAACCACTGATCGCAAAAAAAGCACTGACTGCCAGGCTTCCAGGCTCATAGCCCATAAACAGGGAATACCACGTTGCAGAGGATTTCCCCGTGAGCGCAAAACTGTGGGTAATCAAGACGATCAGGGCTGCGCACAATCTGAGCAAGTCAAAGTTGTTAGCACGCAGCTTTACCATGTCGCCAAGTGTTGTTGCTGGCTTTTTAAAATTGGTCATTACGCGAACTCGTTTTGTCACCTTTTATTCGGCGCGCGCATATTATCACGTAAGTGTGGCGAGATTATGTTGCCATTACGAAGCCTGTATTTCGTCACTCAAGCCTGCTCCGCCCTGCCCGACTGGTACTTGAAGGCAAGAAAAACTAAAGGGGCATACGCAAGGATGAGTCCCGTCGCCCCGTCCAATTGGAATCGGGCGACACATACTGCAATCGGCAACAACCACAGCAGATTGATCAAACCCACTGCCATTGTGACAGGCCAATGTTTGCCATAACGACGTGACGCAAACTGATAGGCATGACTGCGGTGAGCCTCATAGACCTTTTCGCCACGCAGCAAGCGGCGCAGCAGTGTAAACGTCGCATCGACGATGAAGACCCCCAGCAGGATCAACCACCCCCAAAACAGCTGAAACGAGAGCCAGCTGGCCTCAAGCGCGAGAATGCCCAGAATCAGACCGAGAAACCCGCTGCCGGCATCGCCCATAAAGATCCGTGCCGCCGGGAAGTTCCAGACCAGAAAGCCTGCCACAGCGACCGCCAGCAATAGCGGCGCACCAATCAACGGCGCGCCGTTATCCAACACTGACAACACGCATACCCCAAGGCACACCGTGACCGCCTCGACACCGGCGATCCCGTCGATACCGTCCATGAAGTTGTAGAGGTTGAGCATCCAGACGAGAAAAAAAGCCGCCAATGCCGTCCCCGGCCATCCCAGATCGATCACCTGACCGAACGCATGCAGCGGCGGGAGACCTCCCAGCCAGTAAAGAGCCCATGCAGCGGCGGCGAAGTGCCCCAGTAGTCGCCAGCGTGCGGCGATGTGGCCATGATCATCCATAAAACCAATGATCGCGACCATTGCCCCCGCTCCCAACGCCGACAAGAAGAGCCCCGACGGGATTATCCCCGCCATGAACAACAGACAAAGTGCAGCCAGAAAGGTGACGACGATCGCCACTCCTCCGCCCCTTGGCGTTGGAATGGTGTGAGAGCTCCGATCGTTAGGCACATCGATAAGGCTTTTGGACAAGGCATAACGGCGCAAGAGCGCGGTTAAAGTGAAGGCACTGGCAAAGACCACTGGCACAAGCCAAACGCTACTCATAAGCCCAGCGGCTCCTTTGCAAAACTCTAATTCGACATTGCGTCAAAAATCATCTGTCCCCTTCCGCTGAAGCCCCAGCTTCGCGGCAAGGGGAACAAGTTGCTTAGTTTTTGTGCAGGTCGACTATTTCGTGAAGTGGACGCTTGGTCAACTTTCTCTTGATTTTCTGACGTACACCATACGGAACCGAACGACTGAGTCGCTGCATGCCAGGCTTGCGGTACAACGTCCACAGAGCGAGCAGCACAATTTCCCGGGTAGTCAACGGTACTTCGTACTCGGCCGCAGTAATGCCCGTGGCAGGGAGTTCGAGGAAAACGGGCTGTTGCTGACGCGGAACATCGTTATTCACCAGTTGCAAATAATCGACTTCATAGAAATCTGGATTCAACAGACTTTGCGCATGCGAAGGTGCCTGGATCAAGTCCCCCGCCACCGATGACTGCACAAATGTGCTCATTGCTTCCAGAAGCTCTACAGGCTCGATGCCAAATGGGTACACGAGGGTATGTTCACGGCTGGCCAGGCGCTCGGGGAACGCACCGATATCCGGCGCGATGATCGGCAGCCCTGACGCCAGCGCATAGCTGAGTGTGTAGCTGTAAGTTTCCGGCCATTGCGCAGGAAACAGGATCAAGTCGAGATCATGCTCCGCGATCAACCGCGCGAGCTCCGCTGCGTCGTATTGCCCGCTGGTGAAAATCCCGTTCAATTCCCGGTAAGCGAAGCCAAGCAGCTTGAAGTCGAAGGGGGCGTTTGCGGCCTTCGCTTTCGCAGCCAGTTGCTCGAGATAATCCGCGCCCTTTTCCTTGCCCAGCGCACCCAACACGCCCACGGTATAACGCGGTTTTGGAATGATCGGTGCCACCGAAGAGATTGCCGGTCGCTTGTCCTCGACATGCAACGCTACGATCGGACGCTGCAAAGCATAGTACTGCTGGTAAAGCGCCAACGTGTACTCAGATGGGAACACGACTGTTTTCGCGCTTTCGAGGAACCCTCTCAATTGTTCGCGCCATTCGACAGCCGAGACACCCTCGGGCAGAGGGAACGCAGGATTGAGTAAATCATCGGAATACTGGCCCGGATAAACGCCCGCCTCGTTGGTCAATGTCGGGTTGCCGCCAAGCCAATAGAAGTCGTGAACCGTCAATGCGTATTCAGTACCCAGCTGCGCCGGAAGATCGAACAGTGCCGGATTCAATCCAAGAGAGTGATGGAAATGGACGAATCCGACACCGCAGCCTTTGAGCAGGGCAACCAGCTTCGGAAGCTCTTCCGGAAGATGGAAGACCAGCTCGTCTGCGCCGGGGAATGTGCCCATGTACAGAGAGACGGCGCCCGCACCTTTACGAGGTTTGAGGATGAGGTTGTAGGTATTTGCCTGAAGCGCTTCGCTCAGCTCTTCGACATGCTGTTTGACTCCGCCCCCGGCCTCATGGGAAACCTGCAGGACCTTGGGACGATTGAGTGTCGAAAGCAACTGTACGAGACGGTTGACACGCACCAGCTTGACCGGATCCTCGGCAATGAACGTCTGAATATCCAGATGATAGTCCGGATGCAGTTCGACAATCGCTTTGAAGGCGTTTTCGATCAATGCCTGCTTGGTCGAAGAAAAACTGACGCCGCCTTCATGGAATGCGTAAAGGTTCGGTGTAATGATGTTGAACCAGCCGGCCTTGAGCGCGCGCTGGCACAAATCGTTTTCTTCGCCGTAACCACGACCGAATTTTTCCTCATTCAACAAGCCCACGACGTCCAGGCAATCGCGGCGCACGTACATGCAGAACCCGACACCGGTAGGTGCTTTCACATTTGGCAGTCGTGCCCCGGCGAACACTTTGTCGATCTGATGGACATCCAGTCCGAAGGCCTGTTCGTTTTCGTACAGGAAGGCCGGAAAACTGCAAATGGTCGCGTTATTCGAGAACGGGGTAACCGTACCGATATTCGGCGCAATGTAGGCTTCTGCGGTCAGCCGTTCCAGCCAGTTTTGCGGGACGATCACATCGCTGTTCAGGAACACGATGTCGGCTTCTCCGGCCTGGCGCATCCCACGATTAACAGTTTTGACGAATCCCAGGTTGTTCGGATTCTCCAAAACAGTCAGCACGTCCGGCCATTGTGCTTCGAGCTCAAGAAGCATGTCCTGCATCCCGGCATCCGGACTACAGTCATTGATCGCGATGATCTTTGCACCCGACATCGAGAGAATGCCCGGCATGGCAGCTTCGATGCAGCGCCTGGTCATCTCGATGCCTTTATAGACCGGCAAGATCACCGTCACGGAGCGGATACGGGCAATTGGCGCTTCGACGATGTAACTCTTGCCTGCGGGAACCGGAGCCTTGACCTCCTGGTTACGCAGGTAGACGGTGGCCGCGCGTTTACAGCTTTCGACATTATTGCGCAAAGCCTTTTTGCCGTTGCGCAGTGAACGAACGACAAATCGAATCGGCTTGGTGATGAACCAGGAGTTCGAATGAATCACATCATTGTAGGCTGCCTGACTCTCGGTCAAACGAACAGACAAGCGGTAGCGTTCCGACTGCAGATTCTCTAGCTCGGATCGAAGTTCGGAGTGAAGCCGCTGATTATCAGCCTGAACTCTTTCAACTTCCCGCAGGGAATCAGCCTGAACTCTTTCAACTTCCCGCAGGGAATCAGCCTGAACTCTTTCAACTTCCCGCCCAGCGGCTTCCAACGCTTGCGCTTGTGTCGCCAAGGCGGACTGGGTTTTGTTAAAAGCCATCAACAAGTTGTCAACGACAACCTGTCGATCCTCTTCCCAAGAGTGAAATTCACTTGGCTCGCGGCCACTGATGGCGCTCTGCACAGCCGCCTCTAATGACAGAAATTGACGAACATCTTCTTCGCCGATCCCATAGCCAGCTGCCGCTGACGCTGCAAACACGAATTCTTTGTACGTTGCCGTGGCGAAGTCAGCGCTCGGGCTGAAACGTGTCACCGAACCGAGCAATTGACGCAGTGCCCTGAACAACAGGAATTCGATCCGCAAACCGACGGTCAACGACCACTCTTTATCTATCAGGTGGGGGGCGCCTTGCTGGTCGATCAGAATATTCTGTGGTACGGCATCGAAAAGTTGTCCCGGCAATAAATCATCAGCGCCCGACTGGCCGCTGGAGATATTTTTCAATATGGCCACATAGCCTTTCAGGAACTCGCCGACCTGAGCATAAGTCCAGCCTTGCGCATTGACGATTTCGATCAACTTCGTCGAGAGAACATGCCCTTTGATGTATGGCTCGGACGCTGTCAGCTTGAAGTCGACGATGGCTTCTGCGGCAGGCTCTGCAGCAATATTGGTCAACTTCTCGTAGTGAACGCGAATTGAGTTATCGGCGCCTTTTTTGAACGACGAACTCTTGCAGAATTCCGCCCGACGATCACTGCTGAAATGAACGGCCAGGGTTCCGTCGTCGAGGGTTTTGCGTGCCACCGGCGAAGCACCGATGAGGAAGGAATTGGACATGTCCATGCCCAAACCATTCTTGCAGATCTGCGGCCATGCCAGTTCAAGCGAGAACGTACACAGCTCAGGCAGTTGCGGATCGCGCTGGGCGCTTTGCCAAGCAAAAGCCCCAGCATCGAAATCAGGGTCGACAAACCCTTCTTCCGTGACAATCGAAACCGGCAGTTTGTAATCTGGAAATGGAGCAAAAAATTCGTTGGACGCAAAGCCGGCACCAGACAGCAGCGAGGCTAGCGCCTGTTTGCCGTAAGTTTGTGGCGTAGTGCTGTTATAGCGTCCCTCGACACCAAACATCGGCGTCACAACATGGTCTTCCGGTGCGCCTGCGAAATATTTGAGACCCAGCTGGTTCTCGATGGCAATGATCAACAAGCCGTCGGGCTTCAATAGCGAGCGAACTTTCTTGAGCATGTTCGCGCCCGGATTCTCACCCGAGACAAACAGATTGGCGTACTCAAAAACACCAATCAGCGTGATGACATCGAATTTCTTGTCAACCTGGAAGTTTTCGAATGTTTCGGCCAATACCGACACGTTCGGCAAGTCTCTGGTACGAGACCGGGCAATGCTTGCACGGCGCGCACTGCCTTCCAGCGCAAGCACGTTACCGCCCTGCTCACCCAGATAGCGGGTAATCGCGCCACAGCCTGCGCCGATTTCGAGGACGTCACCTTTAAGATCGGCATCAAACACCCTTAGCAAATTTGCCCGGGTGCTGGACAGGTAATACAGCGATGGCCAATCGGTGCACCAGCCACGCAGCTCATCGGAAAAAACACTTACATCACGCGCCTTCTCAATCAAGTACTTGATGCGTAGTTCGGTGGTATCGCCGTCACTGTAGTTGATACTCGCGTAATCCGGCCGCGACCAGATCTTGAGTTCTTCGTTAAGTTGATAGCCCGCTTGCGTCAATAAAGTATTCAATTTGTAACCTTTTTGGCACGAATGCTCGAATCTAGATTTACCAGCCCAAAAAACTTGTCTGTCGGCCGCACCTGAAGGTGCACGGAATCGTAACGACGATCCCTTGGCGTCACCTCTTCACCGTCTTTGGTGGAAACGCCAAGGGAAATGAAGTAATCACCCGGAGCCAATTCACAGGCAATCGACAACTCGACCTCGACGATTTCACCCTTGCGACCAAAGGCGCGGAAATCCGGAGAATCAAGGGTTTCACTGTTCACGCCGTAAACGGTTACCCCTTCCTTGGTTTTGATGGTCATGCCGAGGATAGGGCAGATCAGATCGGTATCAAACCTGACGAATACAGCCAGCTTAAGTTTGGAACCGGTATCAACGGCTACGGGATATTCCTGACCATCGGCACTCAGATGAAAGTCGATGATGGTCGCTGCCCGATCCCCCCAACGATACTCATTGGGATTGTAGTTGGGGTGCGTATCAAATACGTCCATTCCGCCTTCAGGCGTGTGGTAGGTTTCCAGCACGTCGACGGCAGGCTCAAGCTCGGTCACTACTGAATTCCGGGTTTTGCCGAACAGCAGATCCAGATAGCGATTGACAACCTGGCGTGGCTCACCCTGCTCTAACTGCACACCGTCATTCAACAGAAATGCCTTGTCGCAATGAGTCACGATCTGCTCACTCGAATGCGTTACCAGGAGAATACTGGTGCCATTCTCCTTCAGCTTCTTCAAGCGATCAAAACAGCGTGCCTGGAACTTGGCATCGCCAACGGCCAATGCTTCATCAACAATAAGAATGTCCGGTTCGACTTGAGCCTGAACGGAAAACGCCAGACGCACGAGCATCCCGCTGGAGTAGGTTTTCACCGGCTGATTGATAAACTCGCCAATGTCCGCAAACTCGATGATCGCATCGTACTTTTCATCGATTTCCTCTTTGCTCAAACCGAGGATGGTTGCGTTCAAATAGACGTTTTCACGCCCGGTGAACTCAGGATTGAATCCCGAGCCCAACTCCAGCAACGCAGCGATCCGACCGTGGGTTTCCACAGTACCGCCAGTAGGATTCAGGGTCCCACACAAAATCTGCAACAGCGTGGACTTGCCACTGCCGTTCTTGCCGACAATCCCGACGGTCTCGCCCTTGCGGATCTCGAACGACACATCGTGCAGCGCCCAGAACTCCCGGCAGTATTTTTTCTTGCCGCGGCTGAGCATCTGCAGCAGGCGGTCACGTGGCTTGTCGTAAATCTCATAGCATTTGCTGAGATTCTGAACTTTGATAGCAATCTCAGATGACATCAGCAAATCCTTTTCGAGTTTTCTGGAACCAGGCAAAGCCGAGCCAGGCGACCACTATTGAGCCTGCGAGATAAATGCCAAGGACGGTGAAATCAGGCATACGCCCCCAGAACAGCACTTCACGCGCATATTCAATGGTGGGCGTGAGCGGGTTCAACATCAGCAGGTGCTGATACTTTTCGGGTAATGCGCTCGCCGGATAGAAAATGGGTGAGAGGAACATCAGTACCGTGGTCAGAATCCCGATGAATTGCGCAACATCGCGCAAGTAAACACCGAGTGATGCCAGCGCCCAGGTCAATCCCATGATCAACAGCACCAGTGGCAATATGATCAGCGGAAACAACAAGACCGTCAGATGAGGTGTACCAAACAGAAAGGTATAGGCAAGCAGCCACACGATCAGACTGATCACCATATGAAACAGCGCGGAGCCGACGGTCACCCATGGCAGGATCTCCAGCGGAAATACTACCTTCTTGACGTAATTCGCATTGGAAAGAATCAGCGTCGGGCTGCGATTGAAACACTCGGCGAACAGGTTGAATACGATCAGTCCCGCGAACAGGATGAGTGCAAATTCTGTCTTGGAATCGCTACCCCCGCTCCAGCGAGCCTTGAACACGACGCTGAAGACAAACGTGTACACGACCAGCATGAACACCGGATTGAAGAACGACCAGAGAATCCCCATGAAAGACCCGCGATAGCGCCCCACAACCTCGCGCTGCACCAGAGCTCTGATCATGCTGCGATTGCGCCACAAACTGCCGAGTAATTCCCTCGGTGAAATCGAAAAATTACGCATTAAGCACACACCTAAAAAAACTCAGGGAGATGAATCTCATCAAAATTCTCTCGTTCAAACACTGCTACCGTGCCATCAGGAAACCTGCAAAAGTCCTTTCAGGCGCGAACATCTTCATAGTCTATTAATGGCCGCTGCCAGTATCAGCCCCAGGCTACCCCACATAGTCTGTCGATAGACGCCGGAACGTCTCAGCCAGAAAAATCGAGTAAATACTGAGGATCTTCGGGCTTTCTGAAACAGATCCAGCGTCAATTGACTGTCTTTGCTCAGTCGTGTTCGAACCGATTCCAGGGCAGCAATATTTCTCTGATTCCACCCTTTGAAACGCCCACTGAACATCATCCGCAACCTCGCCAACCGCGCGCGCGCGCCCATGTCGGAACCGATAAGATTGGTGTCGTGCTGCCTGTAAAGGAGGGTCGGGGTATGGTCATAGACAACTTGTCCACCTGTACCTGTCACCAACAGGTAGGCCCACCAGTCATGGGAGACTATATCCAGATGCGCCCCGGCTGCCTGAAAAAGCGCTTGTGCCGAACGGTTGAAGACCATGGTGTTGCCCCCGGCAATGCTCTGCACCAACGCATTGGCAAAACAGGGCGGTAGTGGAAACATCGGCGAACGGCCGGTAACCGTTCCCGTATCGTCAATCAATTCGGTGCGCGCGCAATACAATGCAGGAATGTCCATTGGCAGGTGCTGCAGCGACTTGAGAGCAACCTCAAGTTTATGCTCCTGCCAGATATCATCCTGATCGGCCCATGCATAGAATTCGGATTGACCAGATGCAACGCAGGCCACCGACAGAAAATTCGCCGCAAAGCCTCGCTGAGGCCCCTGCCGGACAGTCAGCTTGCCATCGCCCCACGCGTCGGCGTATTGGCGCAAGATATCCAGAGTGGCATCGGTTGAGCCATCGTCCGATACCAGAACATCCCAGTTTTGAAAACTCTGACGAGCGATAGAGTCCAGTTGTTGAGACAGAAAACGCTCACCGTTGTAAGTACACATAAGGATCGTGACGCGCGAGACGTGCGAATCTTGATCCTGCCTATCGACTGCTTCACGGGAAGGTATAGCACCTGTCTGAACAGCTTGTGGAAGAGGGTCTACCACCGAGCACTCCATTGCGTTAAGGATAAAATTATGACGGCGTCGTTCCGCCTGCCATCAAAATGCGCATTCTCAGTAGGACAAGCGTTACATGCTCTTCTCATGGCCGCTCCGACTGCGCAAAATTTGCCATTATAACAATGAGTCAAAGCCACTTAATAGCACGGTGATATCACCGTATGAAATACGCTAGGGCATTGCTAACACCGGAAAATAGAAACTCCATCCGCCTGGATCGAACTTCAACAACCCGGCGAAGCTGCAATGGTTAGGGGGTGCGTAGGGTACCAAGGGCCCTGCATTGGCAAAAGGGGTGGCATTTTGCCAATTTTCACTTGCAGATCGGCGACCTGCCTGTCCGACAACTTTCAGACCACGCAAAGAAGCATGCGAATTGACCTCGCATCGGCTCATCAACGCTTGAGGTAATGCGTCGCGGTGCGCTTCAAGGCCTTGTCGACACTTATGGGAGGAGACCACTGCAACAACGAGCGGGTCTTATCGATGTCGACCTGCAATGAACCGCAAAGCCTTTGCGCCATCTCCCCCCTCCCCATCAAACGCGCAGCACCGCGCAGCAGCAATTGCGGAATAGGCAATAATAACGCGGGCCTACCCAAGGCCGCCGCCATACGCCGGAGCAACCCGGAGGTGGACAAGTCTTCGCCATCGCTTACCAGAAAGGTCTGATTCGCCGCAGCGGGATGCGCAATGCAGGTAACAATTAGATCAACGAGATTACCCAACGCCACCAGACTGCGCTGGTTTCTTAAGGCCCCCAGAGGTAGCGGAAAGCCTTTGTTCAGCCAGTTCATCATGCTTAGGAAGTTGGCTTTGACACCCGGGCCATACACCAGCGGCGGACGAATGATGACAATCTCCATGCCGGTCTGACGACCGATTTCACGCAGGCACTCTTCCGCTTCACACTTGGAGACACCATATGGATCAGCCGGCGCAGGCTGATCGTCAGCTTTGAAAGGCATACCAGGCAATGTCGCTTCACCATTAACCTTGATCGAACTGATGAATACGAAACGCCTGACACCTGACTCAGCCGCCTTTCGAGCCAAACGCGCCGTGCCCTGAACGTTAATCTCACGGAATTTCGCCAAGGGGTCGGCAGCGGTATCACTCATCACGTGGACGCGAGCTGCACAGTGAACCACCACATCGACTTGTACGAATGCCGGCAGCTCAACATTTTCGCTCAGATCAAAAGGCACCACATCACACAAGCCGCTTAACCGGGTTTTACCTCGCACCCCAGCGACGGGCGCATACGCCCTGTCCAGCAGCATGCGGAAAACCACTGCCTCACCGACAAAACCGGTGGCACCTGTAACCAATACACGGCACTTTGTCATTCGGCTTTTTTCCCAACGATCGCAGCAGCCCAACATATACAGAAGAAAAACACTTTATCCCTCATTCGCCGCCGGCAATGCCGAGCGCTCAGGGACAATCCCAACAACTGCCTGCGACCTAACGGCAGCCAGCGCCGCACAAACGCATTGTCCGCGACCCCCACCAACCTCGCGATCAATCGCACCTGGGAGAACCACCAACCATCGTGAATCGTCTTGTAACGCTCGATCAATGAACCGAGACCAGTATTCGCCCCCACTTGGTTTTGCGCGTGCTGACGATATTGCATGGATGACCATGGATCGATGAACCAGCGAAAACCATGACTCCGAGCGTAGGCGTAGCAATACCAGTCATGCAGACGGACCTGCTGCAGCGCCTCCCAATCCGCGAGCATCGACGTCTTCAACTGTGTCATCAGTCGATGCGTCATGACGTAGGTACAACCCGGACCCGCAGCCTCGAACAAATAATCCCAGGCAACTTGCGGTTGTCCTTTGTCTAGCAGACAAGCCCGCCCATCCGCCCAGAAAGCCGTGACATTGCTGGAGTAGGCGTCAACCTGGCGCAATCTGATCGCCCGGGTCGCGCGATCAAGCTTATCGAGATTCCAGATATCATCCTGGTCAGCGAAGGCGACGAAATCATACTCATCCACAGGCACATCGCGAATCAGCCTGAAGAAATTACGCGATGCACCACCGAAGCTGCCCGCTTCGGGCAGTACGATCACTTGAACATTGCGCGAGGCATAATCCGCGCACCATGCTTCGGTACCGTCAGAAGAAGGGTCGATACTGATATAGACGGTCACATCGACAGCTGACTGGCCAAGGATCGAGTCCAACTGTTCCTCGATCCAGCGCATGCCATTGAAGGCCGCCAGCAACACTGCAACCTTAGGATGTTCTACTGGCATGCCAATCCTGATTGCACTGATTAAACACTACTGCTCGAAAAGGTTTTTTTGATCAGCGTGAAGGCGTGTCCAGCAGTTTCTGCAAGTATTGACCGTAGCCCGTCTTTTTAAGTGCATCAGCTTGAGCGGCCAGTTGCTCGGCAGTGATCCAGCCATTGTGATATGCGATCTCTTCCAGGCAGGCGACTTTCAGCCCCTGACGCTGTTCGATCGTGTGAACGAAATGGCTCGCTTCGAGCAGAGAATCATGAGTGCCGGTATCCAGCCACGCAAAACCACGACCAAGCATTTCTACATTCAGAGACTTCTGCTCTAGGTAGGCACGATTGACGTCAGTGATCTCTAGCTCCCCGCGCTCTGAAGGCTTGATGTTCTTGGCAATCTGCACGACCTGATTGTCATAGAAATACAAACCCGTCACGGCGTAGCTGGATTTCGGCTTCAGCGGTTTCTCTTCGATACTAAGAGCGCGGCCGGAAGCATCGAACTCGACGACACCGAATCGCTCCGGATCGGATACGTGGTAACCGAATACCGTTGCACCCTGCTGTTGGTTGGTGGCCGAACGCAGATTGTCGGAGAAGTGCTGACCGTAAAATATGTTATCGCCCAATATCAGGCAGCAAGGATCGTTGCCTATGAACTCTTCGCCAATGATGAAGGCCTGCGCCAAGCCATCGGGACTTGGCTGTTCGGCATAAGTCAATTTGATGCCATACAGACTTCCATCCCCCAGAAGCTTGCGGAAACAAGGCAAGTCTTCAGGGGTAGAGATAATCAGAATCTCGCGCATACCGGCAAGCATCAACACCGACAGCGGATAAAAAATCATCGGCTTGTCGTAGATCGGCAGCATCTGTTTGGACACGCCAAGCGTCAGCGGATGCAGACGCGTTCCCGAACCACCGGCGAGGATGATGCCTTTACGATTTGTCGTGGTCATTTGTTCAAAACTTCCCTAAGCATTCGGGTTACACCACTTTGCCAATCCGGCAAGTGCAGAGAAAAATTGTCACGGAGTTTCTGCGTATTCAAACGTGAATTCAGAGGACGCCGTGCAGGTGTTGGGTAAGCGCTGGTGTTGATCGGATCTACCGTTTTAACCGCAAGCTGCTCACCATTGCTTTGAGCAAATTCTATGACATGGCGGGCATAGCCGTGCCAGGAAACCTCACCGCCCGCTGCCAGGTGATAAAGACCCGCCAGCTCAGGACGCTGTATCACTTGCTGAATAGCCAAAACCGTCACGTCGGCAATCAGATCAGCACCTGTCGGAGCCCCGATCTGGTCGGCAATAACGTTAAGCGTTTCGCGATCCTTGGCTAAACGCAGCATGGTTTTGGCAAAATTGTTGCCACGCGCGCCGTAAACCCAACTGGTGCGGAAGATCAGGTACTTGCAACCTGACGCGATAATCGCTTGCTCACCTGCCAGCTTACTAGCGCCATAGTGATTAACCGGGGCGACAGGATCAGCTTCTTGCCACGGCTGCGTTCCCTGTCCGCTGAACACATAGTCGGTCGAGTAATGAACAAGCCAGCTACCCAAGGACGCAGCCTCTTCAGCCATGACCTGACTCGCCCGAGCGTTCACACGGTCTGACAGTTCGGTTTCCGACTCAGCCTTATCGACAGCGGTATAGGCTGCGGCATTGACGATGACGTCAGGTCCAACCTTGCAAATCATCGTGCGCAGGGCGTCCAGATCAGATAGGTCACCACCGCTATTGCGATCGAGGGCAATTAATTCTCCAAGTGGCGCAAGGGCGCGTTGTAGCTCCCATCCCACTTGGCCATTCATACCCAGCAATAAAACTCTCATGCTTTAGACGATCGATCTGCGTAATTCTGGTCAATCCACTGTTGATAGCTGCCGCTCTTCACGTGCTCTACCCACGCAGTATTACCCAAATACCACTCAACGGTCTTGCGGATACCGGTCTCAAAGGTTTCTTCCGGAGTCCAACCCAACTCTCGCTGAATCTTGCTCGCATCGATTGCATAACGCACGTCATGACCAGGGCGATCCTGAACATAGGTAATCAGGCTGGCATGAGGACGATGGGCAGAATCAGGGCGTAACTCATCGAGCAACTCACACAGGGTATGCACCACTTCGATGTTTTGCTTCTCGTTGTGACCACCGATGTTGTAGGTCTCACCGATAACACCTTCGGTGACCACCTTGTACAGTGCCCGAGCGTGATCTTCGACATACAGCCAGTCACGAACCTGGTTGCCTTTGCCATAAACCGGCAGAGGCTTGCCTTCCAGCGCATTGAGAATGATCAACGGGATCAGTTTCTCAGGGAAATGGCATGGGCCGTAGTTGTTCGAGCAGTTGGTCACCAAAGTAGGCAGGCCGTAAGTGCGGGCCCAGGCACGAACCAAGTGGTCGGAGCTGGCCTTGCTGGCCGAGTATGGCGAGCTTGGCTGGTATGGAGTGGTTTCAGTGAAGAGGTCTTCCGGCCCTTCCAGATCGCCGTAGACTTCATCGGTCGAAATGTGATGAAAGCGGAAGTTGGCTTTACGCGAATCGTCCAGAGCGGACCAATATTGGCGCGCAGACTCAAGCAACGTGTAAGTGCCAATGATGTTGGTCTGAATAAACTCGGATGGCCCGGAGATCGAGCGATCAACATGGGACTCCGCCGCCAGGTGCATGATCGCATCAGGTTGATGCTCACGCAAAACGCGATCGATCTGGTCACGATCACAGATATCAACGCGCTCAAACGTATAACGCGGATCCTGACTCACTTCAGCCAGGGACTCCAGGTTACCGGCGTAAGTCAGCTTATCGACATTGACGACAGAATCAGTGGTGTTGGAGATGATGTGACGGATGACTGCCGAGCCGATAAACCCGGCGCCGCCGGTAACTAGAATTTTCACGCGAAACCATACCCTTGAGCTGCGGACAGCGCCACCAACGAGCACTGTCTAATCCATGAACGCAGAAGCCACCAACATCAGGCTTCCGTCAAAGTCAGTCTGAATCGACGCGCAATAAAGCATTGTCGAACAAGGGTTGCATTTTACAGCTTAACGAACGATTTACTAATGGATATAAACAGGGAGAGACGCAATTTCGACAGACGCCCTGCACCTGCCGCCTTCAGACAAGGCGTTTGCGCGCCGCTCTGGAGGAGCGCCCCAAAAACCAACCAAGCACTGGCCCCATTAACATACCAATCAGTAACGCCAAGACTACGATCAGCGATATTGGCAACTGCGGGCCGGTCAAACCTAGAAACAATAACGATACCGATTGCTGGTTCTCGAGCACAAACGCCAGAACCACCAGGATCAGTAAAAGAATAAAAACGCCAAGAATTATGCGCTTGAGGTTACGCATGAGCGCCCCCTTGAAAGATAGCGACTGTCAAACCCCCTCCTCCTCTTCCTCATTCACGCGATCGCGCAGCTCTTTACCCGGCTTGAAATGCGGTACGAACTTACCGTCCAGACTGACAGACTGACCAGTCTTGGGATTACGACCAACGCGCGGCGCACGGTAGTGCAGGGAGAAACTGCCGAACCCACGGATCTCGATGCGATCACCGGTGGCAAGGCATTGGGACATTTGCTCAAGCATGGTCTTGATGGCCAGCTCCACATCCTTGGATGAGAGCAGCCCTTGATGGGTGACAATTCGTTCGATCAACTCCGACTTCGTCATATTTTTCCCTTCTTTTTCAAGCAGCTAGATCAGCGCTTGAAAGGTTTTAGCACGCCCGGAAGATTTTGAACAGCCCAGGGATTGACATATCTTCCTCCGCATCGAAACGCCCATTTTCAGGGCATCAAACCAACAAACAGAACATCGCGTGCTCAACGACATATCACCAACATGGTTCGCGTCACGTAGCCCGCCGGGTTAAAGCCGAACGGAAACTCGTCGTCATCCTTGGCATCATCTGATCGGGTTATCACTTTGTAGCCTGCCCCCTTGCACTCCTTGGCTGCGCGCTTTTGACACTTTTCCCAGCCAGACCCCAATCCAGAGCAGTCGACTTCTATGCCACTGACACCACGCACCGCATGAGTCTTGGCACTGGTGGTGCAACCCGCCAAAACCAATGCAGCCAACAGAAATATAAACTTGTTCATCCACTTCCTTATGCCAGGCACCCGCCCGACGTCTAAAGCTTAAGACCAAGCTTAGTCGCGAATAGACGATTGATCCGATTAAAGAAACAGACCACCCGGCAAATGGATTGGTTTCACAAACCAGCCGATTTGCAGAACCCGTCTCACACTCCAGCAAATCGCAGGCACAAAAAAGGGCGACCGAAGTCGCCCTTTTTCATGATCAAGCAGAACTTAGTTCTGTTTGGCCATTGCTTGACGCAGCAGTGCAGCCATAGTGGTATCGGCAGCAGCGCCTTCCGGAGCGGTTTCTTTCAGGCTCTGGATAGCTTCTTTCTCTTCAGCATCGTCTTTCGATTTGATCGACAACTGAATTACGCGGCTCTTGCGATCAACGCTGATGATCTTGGCTTCAACTTCCTGGCCTTCTTTCAGAACGTTGCGCGCGTCTTCAACGCGGTCACGGCTGATTTCGGAGGCTTTCAGAGTCGCCTCGATATCGTCGGCCAGAACGATGATGGCGCCTTTGGCGTCAACTTCTTTCACGGTGCCAGTAACGATTGCGCCTTTGTCGTTAACCGAGACGTACTCGGAGAACGGATCGCTTTCCAGTTGCTTGATACCCAGGGAGATACGCTCGCGCTCTGGGTCAACCGACAGGATAACGGTGTCCAGCTCGTCGCCCTTCTTGAAACGACGTACGGCTTCTTCGCCCACTTCGTTCCAGGAGATGTCGGACAGGTGAACCAGACCGTCGATGCCGCCGTCCAGACCAATGAAGATACCGAAATCGGTGATCGACTTGATGGTGCCGGAGATTTTATCGCCCTTGTTGAACTGGCCAGAGAAATCTTCCCATGGGTTAGATTTGCACTGCTTGATGCCCAGGGAGATACGACGACGCTCTTCGTCGATGTCCAGAACCATAACTTCCACTTCGTCGCCGACTTGTACGACTTTCGAAGGGTGGATGTTCTTGTTGGTCCAGTCCATTTCCGAAACGTGTACCAGACCTTCAACGCCTTCTTCCAGCTCAGCGAAGCAGCCGTAGTCGGTCAGGTTGGTTACACGAGCGGTAACGCGAGTGCTTTCTGGGTAACGGGCTTTGATAGCAACCCATGGATCTTCGCCCAGTTGCTTCAGGCCCAGGGAAACACGGTTGCGTTCGCGATCGTATTTCAGAACCTTGACGTCGATTTCGTCACCAACGTTGACGATCTCGGAAGGGTGCTTGATGCGCTTCCAGGCCATGTCGGTGATGTGCAGCAGGCCGTCCACGCCACCCAGATCGACGAATGCGCCGTAATCGGTGAGGTTTTTGACGATACCTTTGACTTGCTGGCCTTCCTGCAGGGATTCCAGCAGAGCTTCACGCTCGGCGGAGTTCTCGGCTTCCAGGACGCTGCGACGGGAAACGACAACGTTGTTGCGCTTCTGGTCCAGCTTGATGACCTTGAATTCCAGCTCTTTGCCTTCCAGGTGCGTGGTGTCGCGCACTGGACGGACGTCAACCAGGGAACCTGGCAGGAACGCACGGATGCCGTTAACGTCGACAGTGAAGCCGCCTTTAACCTTACCGTTGATAACGCCCTTGACCACTTCCTCAGCTGCGAAGGCTGCTTCCAGAACGATCCAGCACTCAGCGCGCTTGGCTTTTTCACGGGACAGCTTGGTTTCACCGAAACCGTCTTCAACCGAGTCCAGAGCAACGTGAACTTCGTCACCGACATTGATAGTCAGATCGCCAGCGTCGTTGTAGAACTGCTCAAGCGGGATGAGTGCTTCAGACTTCAGGCCAGCGTGAACGGTTACCCAGCGAGCTTGGTAATCGATATCAACGATAACACCGGTGATGATGGAGCCTGCCTGAAGGTTCAGGGTTTTTAGGCTTTCTTCAAAGAGTTCCGCAAAGCTTTCGCTCATTTTAATTCCTGTAAATGAGGGCGAAGGATACGCCCATCTCCACACCCCAGACGGTGTGGGTTAGTTTCATATAAAAGAAGCGCTGCAGGACTATGACTGGTCCCCTGCCGCCTTCTTGGTCACCCGGCGATATCGCGAATGGCGATCTCGCTCATGATGCGTTCAAGCACCTGATCGATGGACAACTCCGTGGAATCCAGCTGTATGGCGTCAGCCGCCGGCTTAAGCGGGGCTACCGCTCGCTGGGTGTCACGCTCGTCGCGTGCACGGATCTCATCTAGCAGACTCGACAGACTAACACCCTCGACTTTGCCCTTCAACTGCAAATATCGACGGCGCGCCCGCTCCTCGGCACTGGCGGTCAGGAAAATCTTCAGCGGCGCATCAGGAAAAACCACCGTACCCATGTCGCGACCGTCGGCCACCAGACCCGGCGCTTCCTGAAAAGCACGCTGACGCTGCAGCAGCGCCTCGCGTACGGCCGGCAATGCCGCCACTTGCGAAGCGCCGGAACCGACGCTTTCAGTGCGAATGACATCGCTGACTTCGTCGCCTTCCAGAATGATCCGTTGCAACTGACCATCGGTCGCCGCAATGAACTGCACATCCAGATGAGCGGCAAGTTTTTTCAGCAACTCTTCATTGGTCAGGTCGACACCATGGTTGTGCGCAGCAAACGCCAGCAGGCGATAAAGCGCACCGGAGTCCAGCAGGTTCCAGCCCAGACGCTTGGCCAGAATCCCGGCTACGGTGCCTTTGCCCGAGCCGCTTGGCCCATCAATGGTGATGACCGGTGCAATGTTTTTCACGACTGAGCCTCTTGTGCCACACGAATACCGACCTGCCCGCACAGTGCGAGGAAGTTGGGGAACGACGTCGCTACGTTGGCGCAATCATGGATGCGGATCGGTGCAGTAGCGCGCAGCGACGCCACACTGAATGCCATCGCGATACGGTGATCGCCATGACCATGCACTTCGCCGCCGCCAATCTGACCGCCGTCGATGATGATGCCGTCCGGGGTCGGCTGGCATTTGACGCCCAGCGCCAGTAAACCGTCTGCCATAACCTGAATGCGATCCGATTCCTTGACCCGCAGCTCTTCGGCGCCGGTCAGCACGGTGCGCCCTTCGGCGCAGGCAGCGGCGACGAACAACACCGGGAATTCGTCGATCGCCAGTGGAACCAGCGCCTCAGGAATCTCGATACCTTTGAGTTTAGCTGCTCGCACGCGCAGGTCAGCCACAGGCTCGCCGCCGACTTCACGCTGGTTTTCCAGGGTGATGTCCGCGCCCATCAGGCGCAGTATGTCGATCACGCCAGTGCGGGTCGGGTTGATGCCGACGTGCTCAAGCACCAGCTCCGAACCTTCGGCGATCGAGGCCGCCACCAGGAAGAACGCCGACGACGAGATGTCACCCGGCACTTCAATGTGGGTCGCGGTCAGTTTGCCGCCCGATTCAACCGACGCCGTAGCGCCATCGACGCTCACCGGGTACCCGAAGCCGCGCAGCATACGTTCGGTGTGGTCGCGAGTCGGAGCCGGCTCGGTAACCGTGGTCTTGCCTTCAGCGTACAGACCGGCGAGCAGCAGGCAGGATTTCACCTGAGCACTGGCCATCGGCATGGTGTAGGTCAGACCTTTGAGCGTGTGACCGCCACGAATGGTCATCGGTGGACGACCTTCAGCAGCGGTTTCGATCACGGCGCCCATTTCACGCAGTGGATTGGCCACGCGATTCATCGGCCGCTTGGACAGCGACGCATCGCCCGTCAGGGTACTGTCGAAGTTCTGCGCGGCCAACAGACCGGACAGCAGACGCATCGAAGTACCGGAGTTGCCCAGATAGATCGGGCCCGGCGCCGGCTTCAGGCCGTGCAGACCGACACCATGGATGGTCACGCGGCCGTGGTGCGGGCCTTCGATGACCACGCCCATGTCGCGGAATGCCTGCAAGGTTGCCAGGGCGTCTTCGCCCTCCAGGAAACCTTCGACTTCGGTAACGCCTTCGGCCAGCGAGCCGAGCATGATCGAGCGGTGGGAAATCGATTTGTCACCCGGTACGCGAATCCGACCGGACAGGCGGCCACCAGGTTGAGCCAGGAAGATCAGATCGTTGGAATTCATAGCGTCCACATAGGCCCTGCGGGCCAGGATTTTACTGAAATGCTCGCGGGCAACCCGGGCGCGAGTGAAAACGCCCAACAATTGGTGCCCATCCCCTGCATCGACCGCGTCGCGCAAGGCGTCGAGGTCGCTGCGAAATGTATCGAGTGTGCGCAGGACAGCCTCGCGGTTGGCGAGAAAGATGTCGTGCCACATCACCGGGTCGCTTCCGGCGATTCTTGTGAAATCGCGAAAACCACCGGCAGCGTAACGGAAGATCTCAAGATTTTCATTGCGCTTGGCCAACGAGTCGACCAGACCGAAGGCCAGCAAATGCGGCAAATGGCTGGTCGCAGCCAGCACTTCATCGTGGCGCTCGACCTGCATGTGCTCGACGTCGGCACCCAATTCGCGCCACAGACGATCAACCACTGCCAGCGCAGCCGGATCGGTCTGCTCAAGTGGCGTGAGGATAACCTTGTGGCGACGGAACAGCTCGGCATTGGAAGCTTCCACCCCGCTCTGCTCGGAACCGGCAATCGGATGCCCTGGCACGAAGCGCGCAGGCATACCGCCGAACGCCTCGGTCGCCGCGCGCACCACATTGCCTTTGGCGCTGCCGACATCGGTCAGAATTGCCGAGCCCAGATCCATGCTCGCCAACCGCGCGAGCACTTTTTCCATGGCCAGAATCGGCACTGCCAACTGAATCACGTCAGCGCCTTGGCATGCAGCCGCCAGGTCATCCTCACAACGATCGACCACACCCAACTCGACCGCCAGCCTGCGCGATTGCGGGTCGAGATCGACCCCGACCACTTCGCGGCATATGCCGCTTTCACGCAAGCCTTTGGCAAACGAACCACCGATCAATCCCAGACCGACCACCACAAGGCGCCCGATCATAGGTGCAGCAGATTGCAGTGCAGTGACATCACCCACGAGCCAGAACCTTGCGCAGCGCTTCAAGGAAGCGGCTGTTTTCCGCCGGCAGACCGATAGTCACCCGCAGGTGGTTCGGCATGCCGTAATTGGCCACCGGACGTACGATCACGCCTTCGCGCAACAAGCCCTGAAATACCGGAGCCGCGACTTGACCGAGGTCGACGCAGATGAAATTGCCTTTGGATTCGATCCAGTTCAGACCCAGCTCACGGAAACCAGCCTGCAACTGCTGCATACCCGACTCATTGAGTTGACGGCTTTGCGCCAGATACTCCTCATCTTTCAACGCTGCGCAGGCCGCCGCGAGGGCCAGACTGTTGACGTTGAACGGCTGGCGAACGCGGTTCAGCACATCCGCGACCACAGGAGTCGACAGGCCGTAGCCAACACGCAATGCCGCCAGACCATAGGCCTTGGAGAACGTGCGCGACACCAGCAGATTCGGGTAAGCGGCGAGGAAATCCAGGCCGTCTGGCAGATCGCTGCCTTCGGCGTACTCGATGTACGCCTCGTCCAGCACTACCAGCACATGCTCCGGAACATCCTGCAGGAACTCGTCCAGCGCTTCAGCGCCGAACCAGGTACCGGTCGGGTTGTTCGGGTTGGCGATGAACACCACGCGGGTGTTGGCATCGATGGCCGCGAGCATTGCCGGCAAGTCATGCCCCCAATCCTTGGCCGGCACCACTTTGGCTTGCGCGCCGACAGCCTGAGTGGCAATCGGGTACACCGCAAAGGCGTGCTCACTGAACACCGCATTCAGGCCCGGCGCCAGATAGGCGCGCGCGACCAGCTCAAGAATGTCGTTGGAACCGTTGCCCAGCGTGACCTGACTCAGCTCGACGCGGCATTGCTCGGCCAGCAGGGATTTCAGCGCGAAACCGTTGCCGTCCGGATAACGGGTCAGTTCGCCCAGCTCTTCGCGGATCGCCGCCAAGGCTTTCGGACTGGCACCCAGCGGGTTTTCATTGCTCGCCAGCTTGACGATTTTCGCCGGATCCAGATCCAGCTCTCGCGCCAGTTCGTCCACAGGCTTGCCCGGAACGTACGGCGAAAGTTGTTGCACGCCCGGCTGTGCCAAAGCGAGGAAGTTGCCACTCATTTGCTACCGCCCCTTAGAGAACTGCTTTCGGGTAGGAACCCAGCACTTTGAGTGCTACTGCTTCCTGACTGATCTTTTCCAGCACACCTTTGATCAACGGATCACGGTGGTGGCCGACGAAGTCGATGAAGAACACGTAGGTCCATTTGCCGCTGCGCGACGGACGGGTTTCGATACGAGTCAGGTCGATCCCGTTGTCGTGGAACGGCACCAGCAGCTCGTGCAGCGCACCCGGCTTGTTGCTCATCGAGACGATGATCGAGGTCTTGTCGTCGCCGGTCGGCGGCACTTCCTGGTTGCCAATCATCAGGAAGCGCGTCGAGTTGTCCGGACGGTCCTCAATCTTCTCGGCCAGACGGGTCAGGCCATACAGGCCTGCCGCCATGTCGCCGGCAATCGCCGCCGAATTCCACTCACCTTTAACCCGTTTGGCCGCTTCGGCATTGCTCGACACCGCCACGCGCTCGACATTCGGGTAATGCGCGTCCAGCCACTTGCGGCACTGGGCCAGCGACTGGGCGTGGGAGTAGATGCGGCTGATGCTGTCGGTCTTGGTGTTTTCACCGACCAACAGGTGATGGTGAATGCGCAGCTCGACTTCACCACAGATCACCATGTCGTGCTCAAGGAAGCTGTCCAGCGTGTGGTTGACCGCGCCTTCGGTGGAGTTTTCCACCGGCACCACGCCAAAATTCACCGCACCGGCCGCCACTTCACGGAACACTTCATCGATCGCCGCCATCGGCTTGCTGATCACGGCGTGGCCGAAGTGTTTCATCGCGGCTGCTTGGGTGAAGGTACCCTCAGGACCGAGATAAGCCACTTTCAGTGGCTGCTCCAGCGCCAGGCACGACGACATGATTTCGCGAAACAACCGCGCCATTTCTTCGTTGCCCAGCGGCCCCTGATTGCGCTCCATCACACGCTTGAGCACCTGAGCTTCACGCTCGGGACGATAGAACACCGGCACTTCGCCTTCGGCCAGCGAGGCCATCTTTACTCGCGCGACTTCCTGGGCGCAACGCGCACGCTCACTGATCAGCTCCATGACTTTGGTGTCCAGAGCGTCAATGCGAACGCGCAGTGCCTTGAGTTCTTGCTCGGACATCAGCCGTGTTCCTTCTCGAATTCAGCCATGTACGCCACCAGCGCATTGACGGCGGTGATGTCGACGGCGTTGTAGATGGAGGCGCGCATGCCGCCCACAGAGCGGTGGCCCTTGAGGTTGAGCAGACCGCGCTCATCGGCACCGGCCAGGAACGGCTTGTCCAGACGATCATCGGCCAGACGGAACGGCACGTTCATCCACGAGCGATCCGATTTGTTGATCGGGTTGCTGTAGAGGCCGCTGGCGTCGATGAAGTCGTACAGCGTGCGCTGCTTGACGTCGTTGAGTTTGGCGATGGCTTCGACGCCACCCTGCTCTTTCAGCCACTGGAACACCAGACCGGACAAGTACCAGGCCAGGGTCGGCGGGGTGTTGTACATCGAGCCGTTATCGGCTGCGACCTTGTAGTCGAGCATGGTCGGGCACAGCGCGCGCGCCTTGCCGAGCAAGTCTTCGCGGATGATGTTGACGACGATACCGCTCGGGCCGATGTTCTTTTGTGCACCGGCGTAGATCATGCCGAAACGCGAGATATCGACCGGACGCGAAAGGATGTCCGAAGACATGTCAGCCACCAGCGGCACATCACCGGTTTCCGGGATCCACTGGAATTCCAGACCACCGATGGTTTCGTTTGGCGCGTAGTGAACGTAAGCGGCGTCTTTCGACAGGTTCCACTCGTTCTGGCCCGGAATGGCGAAATAGTCGTAAGGCTTGGCCGTGGCTGCAACGTTGACGTGGCCGTAGCGCGACGCTTCTTCAATGGCTTTCTGCGACCAGATACCGGTGTCGATATAGTCGGCCGAGCCGCCTTCAGGCAGCAGGTTCAGCGGGATCTGCGCGAATTGCTGGCTGGCGCCACCTTGCAGAAACAGCACTTTGTAGTTCGACGGGATATTCAGCAGGTCACGCAGATCCTGCTCGGCCTGGGTGGCGATGGACACGAACTCATCACTGCGATGGCTCATTTCCATGACCGACAGCCCCTTGCCGTGCCAATCAAGGAGTTCACCCTGGGCACGCTGCAGGACTGCTTCAGGAAGCGCCGCAGGACCGGCGCAGAAGTTATAGGCTCGCTTGCTCACATCCAATCTCGCTCTGATTTGGTGGTCACTTAAATCTATTGGTCTGCGGATGATCGTTCCCACGCTCTGCGTGGGAATGCATCCGATGACGCTCTGCGTCATGGGACGCGGAGCGTCCCGAGCGGCATTCCCACGCAGAGCGTGGGAACGATCCTGTGCAGTGTCGCAAATTTTCAAACAGAACAAATAACAAGGGGGCGAATTCTCATCCGCCCCCTCGTTTGCCCGCTTATTCTTGCGGTTCTTCGTCTGCTGCGGCGTCGAGTTGCTGGTCTTCGCCGGCATCGTCGATCACGACAGTGCCTTCGAATTCCTCGCCCTCTTCACCTTCAAGCTCTTCACCTTCGACTTCCGAAGGCTCCTGAACCCGCTCCAGCCCGACCAGGGTTTCATCCTTGGCCAGCTTGATCAGCGTCACACCTTGAGTGTTACGACCCAGGCTCGACACTTCGTCGACACGGGTACGTACCAGGGTGCCCTGATCCGAGATCAGCATGATCTCTTCACCGTCCTGCACCTGAACCGCGCCGACCAGTCGGCCGTTACGCTCGTTGCTGACCATGGCGATAACGCCCTGACCGCCACGCTTGTATTCAGGGAACTCGGTGATCGCCGTGCGCTTGCCGTAGCCGCGCTCGGAGGCGGTGAGGATTTCACTGCCTTCCTCCGGAATCAGCATGGAGATCAGCTTCTGCCCTTCCGGCAGACGCATACCACGCACACCGCGGGCAGTACGGCCCATGGCGCGAACTTCGGATTCCTTGAAGCGCGTCACTTTGCCGCCGTCGGAGAACAGCATGATTTCCTGTTCGCCATCGGTAATGGCGGCGGAGATCAGGATGTCGCCTTCGTCCAGTTCCAGCGCGATCAGACCAACGCTGCGCTGACGGCTGAAGGCCACCAGCGGGGTCTTCTTCACGGTACCGTTGGCGGTCGACATGAAGATGAACGGCGCTTTCTTGCGGTCGGCAGCCTTGATACGGGCGCGACGCTCTTCGTCGGTCTCGTTGCTGTTTTCAATTTCCTCTACATCAGCCTCGGCGCCTTCGGCTTCTTCTTCATCAGCCTGACGCTTCATGGCTTCGAGATCGACCGGCAGCATGGTGGTGATGTATTCACCCTCGCTCAACGGCAAGAGGTTGACCAGCGGACGACCACGGGCGGCGCGGGACGCTTCCGGAATCTCGTAGGTCTTGAGCCAGTACACCTTGCCCTTGCTGGAGAACAGCAGCAGCGTAGTGTGGCTGTTGGCAACCAGCAGGTGAGCGATGTAGTCCTCATCCTTGACGCCAGTGGCCGATTTGCCTTTACCGCCACGACGCTGAGCCTGGTACGCAGCCAATGGCTGGGTCTTGGCGTAGCCACCGTGGGAAATGGTCACGACGCGCTCTTCTTCCGGGATCATGTCACCCAGGGTCAGGTCGAGACGGGCATCGAGAATTTCGGTGCGGCGCACGTCGCCGTATTCGGCGCGGATCACTTCCAGCTCTTCGCGGATCACTTCCATCAGGCGCACAGCGCTGTTGAGGATGCGGATCAGCTCGCCGATCTGGTTGAGGATCTCTTGATACTCGGCCAGCAGCTTCTCGTGTTCCAGACCGGTCAGACGGTGCAGACGCAGTTCCAGAATGGCTTGCGCCTGTTCTGGCGACAGGAAGTACTTGCCTTCGCGCAGACCGTATTGCGGATCGAGGTTTTCCGGACGGCACGAATCGGCACCGGCACGTTCAACCATCGCGACCACGGCCGAGGATTCCCACGGCGTGCTGATCAGCGCTTCTTTTGCTTCCGAAGGGGTTGGCGAGGCCTTGATCAGGGCGATAACCGGGTCGATGTTCGACAGGGCAACGGCCTGACCTTCGAGGATGTGACCACGCTCACGCGCCTTGCGCAGTTCGAACACGGTACGGCGGGTGACCACTTCGCGACGGTGACGGACGAAGGCTTCCAGCAGATCCTTGAGGTTGAGGATGCGTGGGCGGCCATCGATCAGCGCAACGATGTTGATGCCGAATACCGATTGCAGCTGGGTCTGGGCGTAGAGGTTGTTGAGGATCACCTCAGGCACTTCGCCGCGACGCAGTTCGATCACGACGCGCATACCGTCCTTGTCGGACTCGTCGCGCAGTTCGGTGATGCCTTCGAGCTTCTTCTCTTTGACCAGCTCGGCGATCTTCTCGATCAGACGCGCCTTGTTCAGCTGGTAAGGGAGTTCGGTGATGACGATCTGCTGACGGCCACCGACCTTGTCGATGTCTTCAATGATCGAGCGGGCACGCATGTAAATGCGCCCGCGACCGGTGCGGTAGGCTTCGATGATGCCGGCGCGACCATTGATGATCGCGGCGGTCGGGAAGTCCGGACCGGGGATGTACTGCATCAGCTCGTCGACGGTCAGCTCAGGGTTGTCGATGAGTGCCAGGCAACCGTCGATGACTTCACCGAGGTTGTGCGGCGGGATGTTGGTCGCCATACCCACGGCGATACCACTGGAGCCGTTGACCAGCAGGTTGGGGATCCGGGTCGGCATGACCGCCGGGATCATTTCGGTGCCGTCGTAGTTCGGCACCCAGTCCACGGTTTCTTTGTGCAGGTCAGCCAGCAACTCGTGCGCCAGCTTGGTCATGCGCACTTCGGTGTATCGCATCGCCGCAGCGTTGTCGCCGTCGACCGAACCGAAGTTGCCCTGACCGTCTACCAGCAGGTAGCGCAGGGAGAAAGGCTGAGCCATACGAACGATGGTGTCGTACACGGCAGTGTCACCGTGCGGGTGATACTTACCGATCACGTCGCCGACAACACGGGCAGATTTCTTGTACGGCTTGTTGAAGTCGTTGCCCAGCTCGCTCATCGCGAACAGTACGCGACGGTGCACGGGCTTGAGGCCATCGCGCGCATCCGGCAGTGCACGGCCGACGATCACGCTCATCGCGTAGTCGAGGTAGGACTGTTTCAGCTCGTCTTCGATATTGACCGGGAGGATTTCTTTGGCCAGTTCGCCCATGAGAAGCCTGATTCCTTTTTCTGGTGAAACTTCGTCATATCCATATGGGACCAACGAAGCTCGTCGGGGCAGGCCGAGTGCCATGCGCCGACTTACGACAAATCAACACTGGATCGTGGATTTGCGCAGTAAAGACAGCTCCGTGGAGCTGCCTCGGAAAACGCCGGATGTTATCACAAAGGCCGCCACGCACCTATCCCCCAGATGCGCATGGAGCATAGTTAGTTGACCGGTGACAGGCTTAACGGGGACGAGAGAGGCTCAGAGCTTATTTGAATGCTGAAATCGGGCTTGGTTTTGCGATGTTTATTGACTTTTAGGGGTACAAACACCTGCTGGAGCCGCCGAAGGCTGCGACCTTTTGATCCTGGCCTCTAAAAAGCAAGATCAAAAGATCGCAGCCTTCGGCAGCTCCTACATTGAGTACGCCGTCATTAATGCAGGCGTTTGCGGCACATCAACTGGGCCATTTTCGCGGTGTCCGGGCGCTCGACGATGCCTTTTTCGGTGACGATCGCATCGATGAGATCCGCCGGCGTCACGTCAAACACCGGGTTGAACGCTTCAACGTCCGCACCGACACGCTTGCCGCCGACTTCCAGCAACTCGGCACCGTCACGCTCCTCGATCGGAATATCGTCACCACTGGCCAGATTCATGTCGATGGTCGAACTCGGTGCCACCACCATGAAACGCACACCGTGGTGCATGGCGTTGACCGCCAATTGATAGGTGCCGATCTTGTTGGCCACGTCACCATTGGCCGTGATGCGGTCAGCACCTACGATCACCCAGGTCACACCCTTGGTTTTCATGATGTGCGCGGCGGCGGAGTCGGCATTCAGCGTCACCGGGATGCCTTCGTTGGCCAGCTCCCACGCGGTCAGGCGCGAGCCCTGCAGCCATGGACGGGTTTCGTCGGCATAAACACGCTCGACCATGCCTTCCAGATACGCCGCACGAATCACCCCCAGCGCGGTACCGAAGCCGCCGGTGGCCAGCGCGCCGGTGTTGCAGTGAGTCAGAATCGCCTGGGCATTACCCTGATGCTTGCGGATCAGGTCGACGCCCAATTGCGCCATGGTCAGGTTGGCTTCGCGATCGCTTTCATGAATGGCGACGGCTTCGGCTTCCAGCGCTGCCAGCGGATCGGCGTTCTCTTTCAAGCGATCAAGGCGATCGTGCATGCGACCCAGCGCCCAAAACAGGTTGACCGCCGTCGGACGGGAATCGGCCAGCAAGGCGAAATCCTCTTCCAGCGCCGCGTACCAATCGCCACCGTCGGCGATCCGCGCGCGAGCCGCGAGGACGATGCCATACGCCGCACTGATGCCAATGGCCGGCGCGCCACGCACCACCATTGAGCGAATCGCCTCGGCCACGCCGGCGGCGCTGGTGTAGGCGATCCAGGTTTCCTCGAACGGCAAAATACGCTGATCCAGCAGGTGGAGCGCGCCATCTCGCCAATCGATGGCCTTTACTTTCTCCGCAGCCAACAGTCGATCGCGCATCCCTCACCCCGCACTCATGAACAAAAGCCGCCGATTATAGCGATCCCCCCGCGAAGACGCTCGGGTATACTTCGCCATCCTTTACAAAAGCACTGGAACCGACCCTCGATGCCGAAACCTGCCATTGCGCTCGACTTATTATTGCTGCCGACCTGGCTGGTACCCGTCGAACCCGCTGGCGTTGTGCTCAAGGAGCACGGCCTGGGCATCCGCGACGGTCGCATCGTGTTTATCGGCCCGCGCGCCGAAGCATTGAAGTGTAACGCCACGGAAACCCGCGAACTGCCGGACGTGCTGCTCGCCCCCGGCCTGATCAACGCCCACGGCCATGCGGCGATGACGCTGCTCCGTGGCCTGGCCGATGACCTGCCGCTGATGACCTGGCTGGAAAACCATATCTGGCCGGCCGAGGCCAAGTGGGTCGATGAAGATTTCGTTCGGGACGGCACCGACCTGGCCATCGCCGAGCAGATCAAGGGCGGCATCACCTGCTTCTCGGACATGTATTTCTTTCCGAAAGTCGCCAGCGAGCGCGTGCACAACAGCGGCATTCGCGCGCAGATCGCCATTCCGATCCTTGATTTCCCGATCCCGGGCGCCAGCAGCGCCGATGAAGCCATTCGTCAGGGTGTCGAGCTGTTCGGCGACCTGAAGCATCACGAACGCATCAAGATCACGTTCGGCCCTCATGCACCGTACACCGTCGGCGACGAGAATCTCGAGAAAATCCGCGTGATTGCCGAGGAGCTGGACGCATCGATCCACATGCACGTCCACGAAACCGCGTTCGAAGTCCAGCAAGCACTGGAGCAGCGTGGCGAACGCCCGCTCGCTCGCCTCGGTCGTCTTGGTCTGCTCGGCCCGCGCTTCCAGGCTGTGCACATGACCCAGATCAGCGATGACGACCTGGCGTTGCTGGTAGAAAGCAACACCAGCGTGATCCATTGCCCGGAATCGAACCTCAAACTGGCCAGCGGTTTCTGCCCGGTCGAGCGTTTGTGGCAGGCCGGGGTGAATGTCGCCGTCGGCACCGATGGCGCGGCCAGCAACAATGATCTCGACCTGCTCGGCGAAACCCGCACCGCTGCGCTACTGGCCAAAGCCGTTGCCGGCTCGGCCACGGCGCTGGACGCCCATCGGGCACTGCGCATGGCTACCCTCAATGGTGCGCGAGCATTGGGGATCGAAGCGCAAGTCGGCTCGCTGGAGATTGGCAAAGCCGCGGACATCGTCGCTTTCGACCTGTCCGGCCTGGCGCAGCAACCGGTGTACGACCCGGTTTCGCAGCTTATTTATGCCACCGGCCGCGATTGCGTGAAACACCTGTGGGTCGCCGGCAAACAACTGCTCGACGACCGCCGTCTGACGCGCATGGACGAAGCGCAACTGGGCGCCACCGCCCGGGCCTGGGGCCAGCGCATCAGCGGCCACACCGAATCGTAAACACCCCGGCACCCACGCCGGGACTACAACCCTTTTGAAGTTTTAGAGGAATTGAACATGAGCAACGTCGACCACGCCGAAATCGCCAAATTCGAAGCCCTGGCCCATCGCTGGTGGGACCGCGAAAGCGAATTCAAACCGCTGCACGACATCAACCCGTTGCGGGTCAACTGGATTGACGAGCGGGTCAATCTGGCCGGCAAGAAAGTCCTCGACGTCGGTTGCGGCGGCGGCATCCTCAGCGAAGCCATGGCGCAACGCGGTGCCACCGTGATGGGCATCGACATGGGCGAAGCGCCACTGGCGGTCGCGCAACTGCATCAGCTGGAATCCGGCGTCAGCGTCGAATACCGCCAGATCACCGCCGAAGCCCTGGCCGAAGAAATGCCCGAGCAGTTCGATGTGGTCACTTGCCTGGAAATGCTTGAGCACGTGCCTGACCCGTCATCGGTGATCCGCGCCTGCTTCCGCATGGTCAAGCCGGGTGGCCAGGTGTTCTTCTCGACCATCAACCGCAACCCGAAGGCGTACCTGTTCGCCATCGTCGGCGCCGAATACATCATGAAGCTGCTGCCGCGCGGCACCCACGACTTCAAGAAATTCATTCGCCCGTCCGAGCTTGGCGCCTGGAGCCGCATGGCCGGCCTGACCGTCAAGGACATCATCGGCCTGACCTACAACCCGCTGACCAAGCACTACAAGCTGGCCAGTGACGTTGATGTCAACTACATGATCCAGACCCTGCGCGAGGAGTAAGCCGATGGCCATCAGAGCAGTTCTCTTCGACATGGACGGCACCCTGCTCGACACGGCGCCGGACTTTATCGCTATCTGCCAGGCGATGCGCGCCGATCGTGGCTTGCCGCCGATCAACGACAAGCACATTCGCGACGAGATTTCCGGCGGCGCGATGGCCATGGTTGCGGTGACCTTTTCGATGGACCCGGAATCGCCGGGCTTTGAAGACCTGCGCCAGGAGTTCCTCAGCCGCTACCTGGTTGGCTGCGCCGTGCATAGCAAGCTATTCGACGGCATGGAAGAACTCTTGGCCGACATCGAAAAGGCCAACCTGGTCTGGGGCGTGGTCACCAACAAGCCGTTGCGCTTTGCCGAGCCGATCATGCAACAGCTGGGACTGGCCGAGCGTTCGGCGCTGCTGATCTGCCCGGATCACGTGAAGAACAGCAAGCCGGATCCGGAACCGTTGATCCTTGCGTGCAAGATGCTTGATCTGGATCCGTCGACGGTGCTGTTTGTAGGCGATGATCTGCGCGATATCGAATCGGGGCGCGATGCCGGGACGAAAACCGCTGCGGTGACGTTTGGCTACATTCACCCGGACGACAATCCGCGCCACTGGGGTGCGGATGTCGTGGTGGATCATCCGTCGGAGCTGCGCAAGGTGCTCGATAGCGCGCTTTGCAGTTGCTGAGACCTGACGCAGAGCGTCCCTGGCTGCATGCCCACGCGGAGCGTGGGAACGATCTGACTCTTGATGAGGTTTTTATGTTTGATTATTCCGCTCGTCCCGAATTGCTCAAGGATCGGGTCATTCTGGTCACCGGTGCCGGTCGTGGCATCGGCGCGGCGGCGGCGAAAACCTATGCCGCTCATGGCGCCACCGTGTTGCTGCTGGGCAAGACCGAAGCGAACCTGACGCAGGTCTATGACGAAATCGAGGCAGCAGGCCACCCGCAACCGGCGGTGATTCCGTTCAACCTCGAAACCGCCCTGCCCCATCAGTACGATGAGTTGGCCGCGATGATCGAGAGCGAATTCGGCCACCTCGACGGCTTGCTGCACAATGCCTCGATCATCGGCCCACGCACGCCGATCGAGCAGTTGTCCGGCGAAAACTTCATGCGCGTCATGCAGGTCAACGTCAACGCCATGTTCATGCTGACTAGCACCCTGCTGCCACTGCTCAAGCTGTCGCAGGATGCGTCGGTAGTGTTCACCTCCAGCAGTGTCGGGCGCAAGGGCCGGGCGTACTGGGGCGCCTATGGCGTCTCGAAGTTCGCCACCGAAGGCCTGATGCAAACCCTGGCCGATGAAGTCGATGGTGTGGCGCCAGTGCGCTCCAACAGCATCAACCCCGGCGGTACGCGCACCAGCATGCGTGCGCAAGCTTATCCGGGAGAAAATCCGCTGAACAATCCGACGCCGGAAGACATCATGCCGGTGTACCTGTACCTGATGGGCCCGGACAGTACAGGCATCAACGGCCAGGCATTCAACGCGCAATAACTGCCATACGTCGCATTTGTTGCCGCGGCAGATTCCTGTCGCGGCATGCATTTGCCGCTAATGAGCGTCACAATTCAGTCAATTTTCCAGCACGGCATTCGCCATCAATCTGCCAACCATTTGATTTAGAACGGTTTAAATAAAACCGAACCGAATGGCATGACTTTCGCTCTAAATTTCCTCAAAGCATGCCGTGTGAAGGCAATGGGGCAAGGCCGATTTCGATAGCTGACTAATCGTCATCCGGCAGACTAAACTTACGCCAAATGTCCTACGGGACTGATGGATCAGTATGACGCGCAGCCCATAGCCGCTCTCACCCAGCCTGTAAGACAGACTTACTGCTTAGGGGCTCACGCCATATGAAATCACCCTCCCAGACCAATGCAATTGACTTTGACAGTGCCAAATTGCAACGCCTGGGCTTTGGTCAGCTACCTCCCTTGTTGGAGCGACCGGCCAGCCTGGCGCAATTGCGCCAGCAAATGAGCCTGCAACTGCAAACCAGCCTCGAACCGCAACGCATCCTCGGTCTGTTTTTCCGCGAAGTTCAGCGCCTTGTGCCACTGGACGCACTGAGTTACGTGCACCAAGGCAGCGATTTGCGCCTGGAGTTCGGCAGCCGCGGCCACCACTCGGTCAGCTACAGCCTGAGCCACGAAGGCGAGCACATGGGCGAACTGGTGTTCCGCCGCAATCAGCGCTTCAACGACAAGGAACAAGGGCAGTTGGAGTCGCTGCTGTCATCCTTGCTGTACCCGATGCGCAACGCCCTGCTTTACCGTGAGGCGACCCAGAGCGCGCTGCGCGATCCGCTGACCGGCGCCGGCAACCGCATCGCCATGGAGCAGACCCTGCAGCGCGAGATCGATATGTCCCGCCGGCATCAACAACCGTTGTCGCTGCTGATGCTCGATATCGACCACTTCAAGCGGGTCAATGACAGCCATGGACACAGCGCTGGCGATGACGTACTCAAAGCCATCGCCGCGACGATCAAGGCACAGCTGCGCAACGTCGACATGGTGTTCCGTTACGGCGGGGAAGAGTTTCTGGTTCTGCTGTCCAACACCAGCCGCGAAGCAGCGGCAATGGTTGGCGAACGGCTGCGTTATGCGACACAGACGGCTGAGTACTACGCCGATGGGCAGTTGATCGAGCTGACCGTGAGTCTGGGATGCTCGACGTTACTGCCCGGCGAATCGGCCGACAGCTTGCTGCGCCGTGCCGACAGTGCGCTGTATGTGGCCAAGCGCGAGGGTCGTAACCGGTTGGCGATGGCGGGCTAAGGCCTTTCAGACACCCCAAAACCACTGTAGGAGTGAGCCTGCTCGCGATGACGATCTGCCATTCAACACTGATGTTGACTGACAGTCCGCTATCGCGAGCAGGCTCACTCCTACATTTTTACGCGGTGAATCGGTCAATCAGCTCTCGACTACCGCCCTGCGCTCTCGATTGACCAGCAAGCGTTCCGACGTCTCCAGTTGCATGCAGCGCTCCAGAAACAGATACATGTAGTCATAGCTCTTGCACACCGCCTGACGCAGTTCGGCCTGCAAGGCCTTGCTCGGGTTCATCCCCGCCAGCGTGCAGATGATTTCCAGCGCCTCCCAAGGATGCGCATCGTCGTACTGGGCATGCATCTTCAGCCACTTCATCGCCCGCTTGCGATCCTCTTCGGGAAACGCTGCGGCATACACGCCGGTGGAGCAGACCAGCGCCGACCACTCCCCGGTCGCGCCTTCGATGGCATAGTTGGTGGCGGCAATGGCGACGATCAGCGAATCGGCAGAACTGGTGTGCCAGCACCAATGACTCAAGGCATGCAACTCAGGCGGCACCTGTTGAGCCTGGAGGTCTTCCAGACTGACACCGTGTGCGCGGCTCCAATGCACCCAGTAATCCGCATGATTGAGTTCAACGCGGATATTGCGCATCAGCCAGCGCCGCGCCATGTCTTCGCCCGGGTGACGGGCAAACCTGGTTTTGGTGAGATTCTGCGCCATGTACAACGCAAACTGCTCAACCACCGGCCAGCCCCCGATCAGGTACTGGCGCATGGTTCTGGCGCTGAGTTTGTTATCACGCATGCGCAGGTAAAGTTCATGTTCGACAACCCGGCGCTTGCTCTCGCTGCAATCCTGTATGAGCTGTTGCGCCCAGGCTGGATAACTTGCAGCTTCCATGAGTGGTCCGGTTCGGTTGAATGTGTCGATCACTGTTCGGCTCCTTTTGATTTGTGATTGTAAGGATCGGCAAGAGACTTCAACGGAACGTGCCAGGCGCTTTGAATAACAGCGGTTGCGGTCTGGCGGGCCGACTTTGCAAACTGTCGCAGGTAAACAACTGTGGGCGTTCTATAACATAACCCTGAGCGTAATCCACACCAATTTCAAGCAATGCCTGCTCGATCTGGGTTGTTTCAACAAACTCGGCAATTGTCTGCTTACCCATGACATGCCCGATGTGATTGATCACTTCGACCATTGCGCGGTTAATCGGGTCGTCCAGCATATCCTTTACGAAACTCCCGTCGATCTTCAGGAAGTCTACAGGCAAATGTTTCAGATAAGCGAATGAAGACATTCCGGCGCAAAAGTCATCTAACGAAAAGTAGCAACCTAAGCCTTTGAGTTCATTAATAAATCTAATTGCGCTGCCCAGATTTGCAATTGCACTGGTTTCTGTAATTTCAAAACAAATCATTTCAGGCGGTATTGCATAGTTAACAAACTGCTCTCGCAGAAAGTGCAAAAACGCGTCATCTCCTATAGTAATGCCTGACAGATTAATCGCACACATCGCTAAAGGCTCTTGATGTTCTTGTGCAATACATTGAGCAATAACCTTGAATACGTTCTGAACTACCCAACGGTCCAGTTGACTCATCAAACCGTAGCGCTCTGCAGCGGGAATGAAACTGTCCGGCAGGATCATCCGCCCGGCTTCATCATGCAGACGCAGCAGAATCTCGATGTGCCCACCCTGGTTGTCGCCCGGCTTGAGCGGGGCGATTTCCTGGGCGTACAGACAAAAGCGGTTTTCTTCCAGCGCCATGTGCAGGCGTTGCACCCAGGCCATCTCACCAAAGCGCAGCGACAGCTCGGAGTCATCGGCGTGGTAGACCTGCACCCGGTTGCGGCCTTTTTCCTTGGCCATGTAGCAGGCCATATCGGCGGCGCGCAACGAGGCTTCGAGGGTCGTCGGGGTCTGTGCGATATGCACCAGACCAATGCTCACGGTGGTCAGGAACGGCCGCCCCTTCCAGACAAAGTGCAGATTCTGCACCGTCTGACGCAGTGCTTCGGCAATCTTTTCCGCCGCCTCCGGTGCACAGTTCTCCAGCAAAATGCCGAACTCGTCACCGCCGAGTCGCGCCAGCGTATCGCCCTCGCGCAGCCCCGATTGCAGCAATGTGCAAATGTGCCGCAACAGCTCATCACCGGCGGCGTGACCACAGGTGTCGTTGACCAGTTTGAATTGATCAAGGTCGAGGAACATCAGCGCATGCCGCCCGGCTTGCCGCGTGAGGTTGTACAGCGCTTGCTCCAGGCGATACTCGAACTCACGACGGTTGGCCAGACCGGTCAGCGCATCATGGGTCGCCTGCCACGAAAGATTGGCGATGTATTGCCGTTCCTGAGTCATGTCATGCAGCACCAGCACCGTGCCGCTGACCTTGCCGGCATTGCGGATCGGCGCGCCGACCAGCGTCACCGACAACGTCGTGCCGTCCAGGCGCTGGATCAGTTTTGAATGCTCGCTGCCGCCACTTAGCTGGCCACTGAGAATGTGCTCGATCAGGGTCAAGCCCTCGGCCTGGGCATTGTCGTCGAGCAAGTTGAACAGCGCGGCCAGTGGCAGGCCGGCCGCCTGCTCGGCCTTCCAGTGGGTCATGGCCTCGGCGGCAGGGTTCATGTAATCGATGGCACCGCTAACATCGGTGGTGATGACGCCATCGCCGATCGAATGCAGCGTGACGTGCGCCCGATCCTTCTCCAGTTGCAGCGCCTCGGCAAACGCGTGGCGCTGCTTGAGCAATTTGTGCGTGCGCCACAAGGCCAGCACGATCAGCCCCAGCGCCGTGGCCAGATTGGTTAACAACAGCAGCCGCAGAATCATCCGCGAGCCTTCGCCGAGGGCATCGCTGAAGGCTCTCGCCGCCGGGGTCACGCCATCGTTGATGGCGAAAATCCGCGCCTTCCAGCGCTGGATATCGGTGCTGCTGGCCGTGTTATCGGAAATGCTGCGGTGCATCTCCTGCGCCACGTTATCCAGTTCGACCAGGTAGGCATCGCCGACCGTCCAGCGGTCAATCGCGGTTTCCAGGTAACTGAAATGGCGGAAGTTGAGGTACAGCCAGATCAGGCTGGAGACGTCGTCCGGGTGGTTGCCGCCCTTGAGAATACCTTCGCGCGCTGCGGCCAGATCCGGCGGTTGATGATCCAGCGCCAGGCGCAACTGATGCCCGCCTTGCGGCACGGCAATCGCGTTGCGGTATTTGAGGAAAATCGCCTCGTCGCGGCTGTCGGCGTACAGATTAAGGTAGTAGATCGCGTCTTTCTGGCCCTTGGACCAGAGACTTTCGCCAGCGACATAACCGCGAACGGCCGAGAGCACGTAAAGACTCACGCCCCCCAGTAACGCTTGAAACAACACGACGGCAATAAATGGCCAGACGATGCCCAACAACCGTGGCGTTCCGAGAGTCCGCTTTTGCTTCATGAGATCCCTTGCGCAAGCACTGCCAGATGAACACCGGAAAATCCCGCTCCTGACAGCTCAGCCTAGGCTAATTTTCGACAAGTCAAAGGGACAGCTCTGCCGTCCTCTAGGTCGATTGTGCATATGGCGGGTCTGCTTGAGCGTTCCGGTTGATTTTACTCAATGCAATTCAAGCACTAAGCGCAGAAACCGAACCGAAACTCAAGGGCGCTGGATCTGCTGCAGGTGACCATAGAGCTTGGCATACAGGCCACCGTCGGCAATCAATTGCTGATGATCACCGTCTTCGGCAACCTGACCACCGTCGAACACCAGCACGCGATCAGCCTGCTTCACTGCCGACAGTCGATGGGCAATGATCAGCGTGGTGCGGCCATTGAGGAAACGCGCCATGGCCTGATGCAGGTTGTATTCGGTGGCGGCGTCGAGGGCCGAGGTGGCTTCGTCGAGGATGACGACTTTCGGCTCGGCGAGGATCATCCGCGCGATGGCCAGTCGTTGGCGCTGACCGCCCGACAAGCGCACGCCGGAGCGCCCGACAATACTGTCCAGGCCATTGGGCAACGCGCGGATGGTTGCATCCAACTGAGCGATTTCCAGCGCTTGCCAGCAGGCTTCGTCACTGCGGGTGCGGCCCATGGTCAGGTTGGCGCGCACAGTGTCGTTGAACAGCGCCGGGTGTTGCAGCACCACCGCGACGTTTTCCCGTACTGTTTCCAGGCCGATTTCCTGCTGAGTCGAGCCGCCGAAACGGATCGTGCCGGACAGCGGCGTATACAGCCCCAGCAGTAACTGCACCAGGGTGCTTTTGCCGCCACCACTGGCGCCGACAATCGCGACTTTTTCACCAGGGGCAATCGACAGATTCAGCTGATCCAGCACCAGTTCATCGCCATAGCCGAAGCTCAGGCCCTGAACCTGAATGCCGACGGTGTCACGGCCCTTGAACGGATCAATGCCGCCCGGATATTGCGGCTCATCGGCGCGCGCCAGCAGCTCGTTGATCCGCGCCAGCGCCCCGCCCGCCGCGTAGTAGGCGTATTGCAGATTGAGCAGTTGTTCGACCGGGCCGATCATGAACCACAGGTAACTGAACACCGCGAGCATCTGGCCGATCGACAGATCGGAAAACAATACCGTGAGCATCGCTGCCGCACGGAAAATGTCGATGCCGAACTGAAAGAGCAAACCACTGGCGCGGTTGGAGGCGTCGGTTTTCCACTGCGAGTTGACCGCGTAATTACGCACTTCCTGCGCGCGCAAGCCGAGTCGCCCGAGGAAGAAACCCTGACGATTAGCGGCGCGTATTTCCTGAATCGCATCGAGGGTTTCGCTCAACGCCTGAGTGAAGCGCGCCGTGCTGTCGTTCTCGAGTTTCTTCAGGTGTTTGACGCGTTTGCCCAACTGCACCGTGGCGTAGATCACCAACGGGTTGAACAGGAGAATCAGCAGCGCGAGTTTCCAGTGCATCCACATCAGGATGCTCGCGGTGCCGACCAGCGTGAGCATCGCCACCAGAAAGCGGCTGAGGGTTTCGCCAACGAATTTGTCGAGGGTATCGAGGTCCGTGACCAGGTGCGTGGTCACCGTGCCGCTGCCCAGGCTTTCGTATTCGCCGAGGGAAATGCGCTTGAGCCGTTCGATCAGACGCACGCGAATGCGATAAACGATGTCTTTGGCCAGCCGTGCGAACAGCCGCGACTGCAACACACCGAAGCACAGCGAGCTGCAACGCAGGGTCAGCGTCACTACCAGCATCAAGCCGATATAACCTGCCGCTTGCTGCCACATCGTCGGCAGCACATGGTTCATGACGTTCAATGCCGCGTCGCCGTGGCCGAGCAGGACTTCGTCCACCAGCAACGGCAGCAGCAACGGAATCGGCACGCTACACAGCGTCGCCAGAACGGCTACGCCATTCGCGATCCACAGGGATTTCTTGTGATGAAGTGCCAGTCGCCGGACTTCTGCCCAGCTCAGCCGGTCGACACGCTTTACGGCTGGCGTGTCATCGGCCCGATCAGACACAGGCCGCACGCTCCAGCCAGCGGCCGAGCAATGGCGACAGCTCACTGAGCGGTTGGTAGCCGTTGGTCAGCAGCGCCAGTTGACCGTTGCGCTCGGCCAGCAAGGTCGGGAAACCGGCGATGCCCAGATCCTGCACCCAACTGAAATCGGCCTGCGTCGCTTTGTGCTGCTCGGCATGATCGAACAATGCCGCGAATTCGATACGCGGCACACCAGCCTTCTCCGCCAACTCGACCAGAACGCTGGCCTGGGTAACGTCGCGACCTTCAGCATAAAACGCCTGCTGGATCAGCCCGACCAATGTCCACGCGCAATCCGGCGCCAGACTGCGCGCCGTGACAATCGCCCGGCAGGCAGGCTCGGTGTCGTAGACAAAACCGTCGGGCAACGCGCCGTCAAACTTGAATGGCTGGCCGGTGGCTTCAGTGACCGCTTGCCAATGCTCAAGAATGTAGCGACGCGTGGTCGGTTCCAGCGCCGAGCCACTGCCGGTGCGCAAACCGCCAACCACCAGATGCAACTCCACACCGGCTGCGTGCGCCTGCTCGACCAATGCCTTGGCCACCGGAGCAAACCCCCAGCACCACGAACACATCGGATCCATCACATAGAGCAGGCGCGCAGACATGGTTAAGCCTCGGTGGATGCTTGCTTGTAGTTGTAGCCGATCGGGTGCGGCTGGTTGCGCGCCTTGGCCAGTTCGATCTGCTTCTGCCGATCGATGGCGCTGCGGCGGGTTTTCTCGCTGAGCTTGTCCCAGCAATGTGGGCAGCTGATACCGGCCACATAGTGCTCGGAGGCGCGATCTTCAACACTGACCGGCGTGCGGCAGGCATGACATTGATCGTAGTCGCCTTCGCTGAGGTCGTGACGCACGGTCACGCGATTGTCGAACACGAAGCAGTCGCCCTGCCACTTGGTTTCTTCCTGCGGCACCTCTTCAAGGTACTTCAGGATGCCACCCTTGAGGTGGTAAACCTCTTCGAAGCCCTCGCCGAGCATGTAGCTCGAGGCTTTCTCGCAGCGAATGCCACCGGTGCAGAACATCGCGACCTTCTTGTGCACGGCCGGGTCGAAGTGTTCTTTGATGTAGTCGGGAAATTCGCGAAAACTGGTGGTTTTCGGATCGATGGCGCCTTCGAAGGTGCCGATCGACACTTCATAGTCGTTGCGCGTATCGATCAACAGTACTTCCGGGTCGCTGATCAACGCGTTCCAGTCCTGCGGCTCGACGTAAGTACCGACCTTTTTGTTCGGGTCGACGCCTTCGACACCGAGGGTGACGATCTCTTTCTTCAGTTTCACTTTGGTGCGATAGAACGGCTGTTCGTCGCAGTACGACTCTTTGTGATCGATATCGATCATGCGTGGGTCGTTCTTCAGCCAGGCGAGCAGTCCGTCGATGCCTTCGCGGCTGCCGGAAACCGTGCCGTTGATGCCTTCTTCGGCAATCAGCAGGGTGCCTTTGATCTGGTTGTCGACCATCGCTTGCAGCAGGGGCTCGCGCAGGTCAACGTAATCTTCGAGGGTGACGAACTTATACAGTGCCGCCACGACAATCGGTTGTGTCATGGGTATTTCTCCAGGTGGCTACCCTCGCAAAGGGTGAACCGGATTCAAAAAAAAACGCGCCGGGTGAGCGGCGCGTTGCGGATTCTAGCAAAAAACCGAAGCTTAATGCTTGCTGCCGCCGGCACAGGTTGGCGACGCCGGGGCGGCGCCGATCTCTGCCCATTCCTGCGGGGTGTAGGTGTGCAGCGCCAACGCATGGAACTCGCCCATCAGCTCGCCGAGCGTGCCGTAGACTTTCTGGTGGCGCTTGACCCGGTTCAGGCCGTCGAACTGCGCGCTGACTACCACGGCCTTGAAGTGCGTCTGTAACCCGCGACTGTGCATGTGGCTTTCGTCCAGCACTTGCAGGTGCTCCGGCTGAAGCAGGGCCAGCGTCGATTCGATGCGTTGTTGCATGGTCATCACGAACTCCGCTTACTTCTTCTTGGCCGGCGCAGCAGCGCCTTTCGGATCCAGCTCTTTGGTCATGTCGTCGAGCAGCTTGTTGACGACAGGTACGGCGCTTTCCAGTTTGGCCTGGGTCATCTGGGCCGATTGCTGAGTCAGCTGCGGCATTTTTTCCAGGACTTTCTTGCCCAGTGGCGACTGGTAGAACGCGACCAGGTCTTTGAGCTCGGATTCGCTGAAGTTAGTGGTGTAGAGCTTGACCATGTCAGGCTTGAGCTTGTTCCAGCCGATGGCCTGGTCGAGCGCGGCGTTGGCCTTGGCCTGGTAGGTTTCCAGTACGGCTTTCTTGGCTTCCGGGGCTTTGGTCTGTTCAAAACGCTGAGCGAACATTTGCTGCACTTGCATGTACACCGGAGTGCCCAGCTTGTCAGCGTGCGCCAGGGTCAGGAAAGCTTCAGCACTGGCGTTGTGGCTGGCGGTATCGGCAAGCACCTGGCCGCTGGCGCAAACCAGTGCAACCGCGGTGCAGATGGCACGAAGACGAGTCATCGAGTTTCCTTTTCAGCTAGGCGAGGTAAAACCCCAAGGGCGACCATTCTGCGCCTAAAAAACCTCGTGGCTCAACCCCCGAGCCTTGCCGCGCTTGATTGGCGGGGTTTTACCGGTCAACAATCGGATCGAGGGAACCACCTGGGCCCGACCGGGCCTAAACTGCGCAAACAGACCAACAGGAGTGTGCACGATGAGCCGTATCGAAACCGACAGCCTGGGCCAGATCGAAGTCCCGGACGACGCCTACTGGGGTGCTCAGACGCAACGCTCGCTGATCAACTTCGCCATTGGTCAGGAACGCATGCCGCTGCCGGTCCTGCATGCCCTGGCCCTGATCAAGAAAGCCGCCGCACGGGTCAACGATCGTAACGGCGACCTGCCCGCCGACATCGCCCGCCTGATCGAACAGGCCGCCGACGAAGTGCTCGACGGCCAGCACGACGACCAGTTTCCACTGGTGGTCTGGCAGACCGGCAGCGGCACCCAGAGCAACATGAACGTCAACGAAGTGATCGCCGGTCGCGCCAACGAACTGGCCGGCAATCCACGCGGCGGCAAGACGCCGGTGCACCCCAACGATCACGTCAACCGCTCGCAAAGTTCCAACGACTGCTTCCCCACCGCCATGAGCATTGCCACCGCGCAAGCCGTGCAGGAGCAACTGCTGCCGGCGATTGCCGAGTTGTCCGGCGGCCTCGCCGAACTGGCGGCGCGGCACATGAAACTGGTGAAGACCGGGCGCACGCACATGATGGACGCCACGCCGATCACCTTCGGTCAAGAATTGTCCGGTTTTATCGCGCAGCTGGATTACGCCGAACGGGCTATTCGCGCGGCACTGCCGGCGGTGTGTGAACTGGCTCAGGGCGGTACCGCGGTCGGGACCGGTTTGAATTCGCCGCACGGTTTTGGTGAAGCGATTGCCGCCGAACTGGCGGCGTTGTCCGGCCTACCCTTCGTCACTGCACCGAACAAGTTCGCCGCCCTCGCCGGCCACGAACCACTGACCAGCCTGTCGGGTGCACTGAAAACCCTCGCCGTGGCGCTGATGAAAATCGCCAACGACCTGCGTCTGCTCGGCTCCGGCCCACGCGCAGGGTTTGCCGAAGTGCGGCTGCCGGCGAATGAGCCGGGCAGTTCGATCATGCCAGGCAAGGTCAACCCGACCCAGTGCGAAGCGCTGTCGATGCTGGCCTGTCAGGTACTGGGCAACGACGTGACCATCGGCATAGCCGCGAGTCAGGGTCACTTGCAGTTGAACGTGTTCAAACCGGTGATCATCCACAACCTGCTGCAATCGATTCGCTTGCTTGCCGACGGTTGCAGCAACTTCCAGCAGCACTGCATTGCCGGACTGGAGCCTGACGCCGAAGTCATGGCCCGGCATCTGGAGCGTGGGTTGATGTTGGTGACGGCGCTGAACCCGCACATTGGTTACGACAAGTCGGCGGAAATCGCCAAGAAGGCTTACAGCGAAGGGCTGACCTTGCGTGAGGCCGCGCTGGAGCTGGGTTATCTGACTGACGAACAGTTTGATGCGTGGGTTAGGCCGGAGAACATGATCGAGGCTGGCGCCAAGGGTTAAAAGCAAAAGATCGCAGCCTGCGGCAGCTCCTACAGGGTGGAATGCGTTCCAATGTAGGAGCTGCCGCAGGCTGCGATCTTTTGATCTTCAGGCCATACGCATCCGTCGCGCCTTGAGCCCCGCAATCAACGAAGGCCCCAACGCCACCAGCGCCGAGCCCAGTACCACCAGCACCGCACCACCATAACCCAGACCATTGATCTGCTCGGCATGCACATACTCCGGCCAGACCCCGGCCGCAATCGCCACCGCACCAAACGTCACCAATGGCGTAATCGCCAACGTCGCACTGACCCGCGACGCCTCCCAATGCGCCAGCGCTTCAGCGAACGCGCCATAGGCAATCAGCGTGTTCATGCAGCACGCCAGCAGCAGCCAGCCCTGCAAGGGACTCAGACTCAGCGCTTCGAGCGGATGCACCCACGGCGTCAGCAACAGTGCGCAGAACAGGTAGATCACCATCATCACCTGCAACGAATTCCACACCGTCAGCAATTGCTTTTGGCCCAGCGCATAGAAGGTCCACACCGTCGACGCCAACAGCACCAGCAAAACCCCTGCGGTGTAATCCGACAGTGAGGTCAGCAATTCGGCCAGCCGCTGATTGAAGAACAACACAAAACCGATCAACAGCACCGCCAGACCAATCCCCTGGCCGATACTGAAGCGCTCCTTGAACACAAACAGGCTGGCGATCAGCAACATGATCGGGCCCATTTGCACCACCAGTTGCGCGGTGCCGGGGCTGAGCAAATTCAGACCCATCAGGTACAACACGTAGTTGCCGACCAGCCCAAGTACCGCCATCAGCACCAGCCAGCCACCTTTGGGTCCCAGTACTTTGCGACTCGGCAGGCGTTTCACCGCCGCCAGATAGATGAAGAGGCAGCCGCCGGACACCAGCAGGCGAAACCAGGTCACCGTGATCGGGTCCATCACCAGCAACACTTGTTTGAGTTTGATCGGCAGGATGCCCCACAGAAACGCGGTCAGCAGCGCCAGGAACAGACCGTAGACCCAGCGACCGGATGAAATGTGCATGGAAACCCCAAAGCCTGCTGACAAGTGCGCCCATTCTAGGCGCGCCATGGGTCGACACACAGGGACAGTTAAGGCCAGGACGCGAATGAAACTGTGCAGGTCGCAGCATTAAATTGACGCGTTGCCGTTGATCGGCTGGGCAGGCGCGCCAAGTACTTCAGGCATAAGCTCATTGGATCCCTTTCAGCGCATCAGCCAAGGAGACCGCTCATGTTAGGAATGCGCGCCCAGGACAACGCCCCCGCCATGCGCTTTCGCAGCGACCGGGTGTGCCGGGTCAATGGCGAACTGTTTTTCAGCACGCGGGAAAATACCCTTGAGGGGCCTTTCGACAGTCCCGAGCAGGCTGAGCAGGAAATAAAGGCTTATATCGCGCGGATGCAGCTACAGGATTCCAACCGGACACCCAGCTGATGCCATCGCGAGCAGGCTCACTCCTACAGGGGAACGCATTCCAACTGTAGGAGTGAGCCTGCTCGCGATAGCAATCCACCAGTCTACAAAACTCTTCCTGCCTTAACGCACCGCCTCAAACAACCCCGTCGCGCCCATCCCCCCGCCCACGCACATGGTCACGATGCCGTAACGCACATTACGCCGCTGCAACTCACGCACCAGATGCCCGACCTGCCGCGATCCGGTCATGCCAAACGGGTGACCGATGGAAATCGAGCCGCCATTGACGTTGTACTTTTCGTTATCAATCTCCAGCCGATCACGGCTGTACAGGCACTGCGAAGCGAACGCCTCGTTCAACTCCCAAAGATCGATATCCGCCACTTGCAAGCCCTTGGCCTTGAGCAGTTTCGGCACCGAGAACACCGGGCCGATGCCCATCTCGTCCGGCTCGCAACCGGCCACGGTGAAACCACGGAAAAACGCTTTCGGCTTGAGGCCCAGCTGCAACGCTTTCTCCAGGCTCATCACCAGTGTCATCGACGCACCGTCGGACAGTTGCGACGAGTTGCCCGCCGTCACCGAACCGTCCTCGGCGAATACCGGTTTTAGTCCAGCGAGACTTTCATAGGTGGTGTCCGGACGGTTGCAGTCGTCGCGGTCGACGACGCCATCGAGAATCTGCACCTCACCGGTGTTCTTGTCCTCGACACGATACTTCACCGCCATCGGCACGATTTCATCGTTGAACAACCCGGCGGCCTGCGCCGCCGCCGTGCGAATCTGACTCTGCAGCGCATAACGATCTTGCGCTTCACGACTGACGCCATAACGGCGCGCCACCACTTCGGCAGTCTGGCCCATCGTGTAGTAGATGCCCGGCGTCTGCTGCTTGAGCACAGGGTTGATCAGGTGATCGGTGTTGACGCTTTTCATCGTCAGGCTGATCGACTCGACACCGCCGGCGACGATGATGTCGCTGCACCCCGAGGCAATCTGGTTGGCGGCAATCGCGATCGCCTGCAAACCCGACGAACAGAAACGATTGAGGGTCATGCCGGCAGTGCCGGTACCCAGACGCGAGAGCACCGCGACGTTACGGCCGATGTTGTAGCCCTGCGCGCCTTCGTTGGAGCCGGCGCCGACGATGCAATCCTCGACGCTGGCCGGGTCGATGTCGTTGCGCTCAAGCAGGGCGTTGACGCAATGGGCCGCCATGTCATCGGGACGGGTCTGGTTGAACTTGCCGCGAAAGGATTTGGCCAGGCCAGTCCGCACGCTGTCGACGATCACCACTTCACGCATGGCATACCTCATTGTTGTAGTCAGTTGAGAGTGGACCTGAGCATAAGTCCACCCGATTACCGACCGCGACAATCATTCACCCCGCGTATGCGTGCCCATCGCTTCAGTCCTTGTGTTTCTTCGCGTGCTTGTCGGATTTCTCGAAAGCTTGCTCCAGTGCACGATTGATCGTGCGCAACACCTTGACCCGCGCCCAGCGCTTGTCATTGGCCTCGACCAGCGTCCATGGCGAGATTTCCGAGCTGGTGCGGTCGACCATATCGCCAACGGCAGCCCGATAGGCATCCCACTTGTCACGATTGCGCCAGTCGTCCTCGGTGATCTTGAAGCGCTTGAACGGGATCTCTTCGCGCGCCTGGAAACGCTCCATCTGCGTGTCCTTGTCGATGGCCAGCCAGAACTTGACCACGATCACTCCGGCGTCCGCCAGCTGCTCTTCGAAATCATTGATCTCGCCATAGGCGCGCAGCCAGTCGGCCGGCGTGCAGAAGCCCTCGACGCGTTCGACCAGCACGCGCCCGTACCAGGAGCGGTCGAACACGGTGAACTTGCCGCGCGCCGGGATGTGCCGCCAGAAGCGCCACAAGTACGGCTGCGCTCTTTCTTCCTCGGTCGGTGCGGCAATCGGCACGATGTTGTACTGGCGCGGATCGAGTGCCGCCGCGACCCGTCGGATCGCCCCGCCCTTGCCTGCCGCGTCGTTGCCTTCGAACACCGCGACCAACGCGTGGCGGCGCATGCGCTTGTCGCGCATCAGCCCGGACAATCGCGCCTGCTCGGTGATCAATTGCTCCTCGTAATCTTTCTTGTCCAGACGCTGAGTCAGGTCGAGGCTGTCGAGCAGGTTCAACTGATCGACTGGCGTGCCCAGCGGCGCGGCGCTGACATCGTGCGGATGAACGTCCGGACGCTTCAACGCATTTTGCAGACCCTCCAGCAGAACCTTGCCGACCGCGAGGCTGCGGTAGTGGGCGTCGACGCCTTCAATCACATGCCACGGCGCGTAATCACGGCTGGTACGGCGCAGCACGCGCTCGCCGTATTTGACGAACTTGTCGTAGGTTTGCGACTGCTGCCAGTCCAGCGGGCTGATGCGCCAGCTGTGCAGCGGGTCATCGGCGAGCGCCTTGAGCCGCGCTTTCATCTGTTTCTTGGACAGGTGAAACCAGAACTTGAAGATCAGTGCGCCTTCATCGCAGAGCATCTTTTCCAGGCGCTCGGCACCGGCAATCGCCTGATCCAGACGCGGATCCTTGAACAAGCCATGCACCCGCCCCTGGAGCATCTGGCTGTACCAATTGCCGAAGAAAATCCCCATGCGCCCCTTGGCCGGGAGCATCCGCCAATAACGCCACGCCGGTGGCCGCGACAACTCTTCATCGGTCTGTTGATCGAAAGTGCGCACTTCGATCAGGCGCGGATCCATCCACTCGTTGAGCAATTTGACCGTCTCGCCCTTGCCCGCACCTTCGATACCGTTGATCAAGATGATCACCGGAAAACGCTTCTGCTGCTGCAGTTCGAACTGGGCTTCGAGCAAGGCTTCGCGCAATGCCGGGACGGCCGCCTCATAGGTGTCTTTGTCGATGGCGTGACCGATTTCAGCGGATTCAAACATGGGACGGCTCCTTCCAGGATTCAGCAAGACTAGCGGATTGGGCACAGCAACGGCGCAGAAATTCCCGCAGGTGGCGGATTGTCCGTGAGTCAGTGAGCGCAAGCCTTGCCATGGATCAAGCAGCACCTGCGCGATCGGCTAGAATGGCGGCCTTGTCGTCGCCGAGCCTGCCATGAAACCTGTATTGCCCCACGCCCAACTCGACTGGGATGACCACGGACGCCCGCGTTCGCGCGTGTTCGATGACGTGTACTTTTCCGACCAGTCAGGGCTGGAAGAAACCCGTTATGTGTTCCTCGAACAGAACCGCCTGGCCGAACGTTTTGCCGCGTTGCCAGCGGATGGGCGACTGGTCATCGGCGAAACCGGTTTTGGCACCGGGCTGAATTTTCTCTGCGCCTGGCAGTTGTTCGAGCAACACGCCGTGGCCGGTGCGCGACTGCATTTCGTCAGCGTCGAAAAATACCCGCTGAGCCCTGCCGACCTCAAGCGTGCCTTGGCACTCTGGCCGGAACTCAAGCCGTTGGCCGATCAGTTGCTGCGCCATTACGTGGCGATCCATGCAGGCTTTCAGCGCATCACCCTGGCCAACGGCCGCGTGACCCTGACGCTGTTGATCGGCGATGCACTGGAGCAACTGCCGCAGCTCGACGCACAGATCGACGCGTGGTTTCTCGACGGCTTCGCCCCGGCGAAAAACCCCGACATGTGGACCGCCGAACTGTTCGTCGAATTGGCGCGACTGGCAGCACCCGGCTCGACCATCAGCACCTTCACCAGCACCGGTTGGGTACGGCGCTTGCTCAACGCCGCCGGGTTCAAAATGAAGCGCACGCCGGGCATCGGCCACAAGTGGGAAATCCTCCGTGGCGAATTTCTCGGCTGGCCAGCGCAGGTGTCGCCACCTGCGGCGGAAAAACCGTGGTTCGCTCGCCCTGCTCCCGCAACCGGGGAGCGTCGAGCGCTGGTGATCGGCGCCGGTCTCGCCGGATGTGCCACGGCGTCCAGCCTGGCCGCGCGTGGCTGGCAGGTCACGTTGCTCGAACGCCACGCAGCCGTGGCGCAGGAAGCCTCGGGCAATCCACAAGGTGTGCTGTACCTGAAGTTGTCCGCCCACGGCACGGCGCTGTCGCAACTGATCGTCAGCGGTTTCGGTTACACCCGGCGCCTGCTGGAAACTCTGCAGCGCGGCACCGATTGGGACGGCTGCGGCGTGCTGCAACTGGCGTTCAATACCAAGGAAGCCGAGCGCCACGCACAATTGGCTGAAGCCTTTCCGGAAGATCTGTTGCAGTGGCTGGATCAGCCCGAGGCGCAGGCCCGCGCCGGGGTCGGCGTGAGCCATGGCGGTTTGTACTATCCAGAAGGAGGTTGGGTGCATCCGCCGGCGCTGTGTAAGGCGCAAGCGGCGCAGCCGAACATCGAACTGCTCAGCCATTGCGAAGCGCTGCAACTGCGCAAGGTCGATGAACAGTGGCAGGCTCTGGACGGAGAACGTTTGCTCGCCAGCGCGCCGGTCGTGGTGCTGGCCGGCGCTGCCGAGATCAAACGCTTTGCCCAGAGTGCCGAGTTGCCGCTCAAGCGCATTCGCGGGCAGATCACGCGCCTCGCCGAAACCGCAGGCAGTCAGACACTGGCCACTGTGGTTTGCGCCGAAGGCTACGTCGCCCCTGCCCGCTTGGGCGAGCACACCCTCGGCGCCAGTTTTGATTTCAACAGCGATGACCTGACGCCGACCTCCGCCGAACACCAAGGCAATCTGGCGATGCTCGATGAGATCTCCAGCGACCTCGTCACGCGCCTGAACATCCGCGACCAGGCAGTCGAAAACCTTCAGGGGCGCGCGGCTTTCCGCTGCACCAGCCCGGACTATTTGCCGATCGTCGGTCCCCTCGCCAATCGCGATGCGTTCCTTGAGGCCTATGCCGCCCTGAGCAAGGATGCCCGGCAAGTGCCAGACATCGCCTGCCCGTGGCTCGACGGTCTGTACGTCAACAGTGGCCACGGCTCACGCGGGTTGATTACCGCGCCACTGTCCGGCGAGCTCATCGCTGCGTGGCTGGACAACGAACCGTTGCCGCTGCCAAGAAGCGTGGCCGAAGCCTGCCACCCCAACCGTTTCGCGCTACGCCGGTTGATTCGCGGCAAGTAATGACTCGGGCATCGCCCAGACCGGCAGAATTTTTTGCAAGGTTTCGGCGGTGTCGAGGTCGCCGGTGGCTTCGAGTAACGTGCTCAAGACCGAGCCTTGAGTCAGCAACAGTCCTTTATTGCGCTTATCGGCCTTTAACTTTATCGCCATCGAACGCCTATAAAAAAACTGAAATCAATTAAAAACTTAAACAAGTTATAAGCTTTAATCACTGACAAAAAACACTCCTGCCCCCACGCGCACAAACTTCCGGCAGCTGTAACAAAGTCCCCAGGATCCGCCTGACGCATATTCCTGAATTGCGACGGCGGTATATACCTATATTTTTCAATCAAAATATTGCTTGCACCGGGTTCCCAACCATCAACTAATCGCGTTATTTTCCTCTACTGAAACCCACTAGGATTAAGACTCTTCTTCTAAATGAGACTTCTCCATGGATACGCCACTTAAAAATCAACCGATTGCTGCAACAGTAAATTTACAGCCGCCGCCCCTGGATCGCTTCATCCACCTATTCAAGAAAGTCGATCCCGGAAAACTTGCTGATTTTCGTAAAGCGATCGATCAAGCGATTCCCTTTCATCATTATTTCGAGTCGCTGGTGAGCAAGTTGGTAAATCTGGACCAATTCTGCAGGATCAGACTGCGGCACGTACTAAGGCAAAAGTACGGCATGCGCTTCAGTGTCGATGACCTTATCAGGCTCGCACCCGCGAACTCGAAAGACCAGACTTCACATACCCTCAGCCTGTTACAGGCGGCCATGTTGAACTTCACCGACGAGGAAGCGGCTGCAGGGTACTATTCAAGTGACAGCGGGACACTGCCCCAACTGCGCAAAACGGCGAATCGGGGGTCTTCGGATCTCAGGATTACCGCGCAGGAATTTGCGGTGTTAAGTCGCGAACTTGATCTCGGTCGCGCCTACCTTACTTACCTTTCCAGAGTATTGAAGGATGCGCGTACCAAACGGCTCGGCGCACAACTGCACAAGCACAATTTTGAACTGTTCGCCTATGAAAAGTACTTCACAAAGCCTCATGGCAAGGACTCTCTAGGTGCAGAATTTCCACCCCACCAGCTTCATGCCCTTGTGCAACTCCTGTACAGCAGAGGGGACATCTATACTGACGATTTATTCTATAACGGTAAAATCCAGCTGCACGCTTTGCAGCTGTTTGGCAAATACACGACAGACGTCACATTGATTACATGGCGCCATTCTACAGAGGCAAAAAAGGACAGCTTTATCCTGTATGTACCCTACGATTCCGGCGACGGCTTTTACAAATCCGAAAGTTCTATCGAATATACAGACCGTTTTATTAATGAGTTTTTTCTAAGGGAGGAGTTTCGGGAATTAATCAAGTCTCAACTACCCATTGCCGAGCAGCATGAGTTTTCTCTGAAAACGTTGGAACACATAAACTCGGAAATAAACTTTATCCCTCTTCAGAAAGGCTTATATCAACATCTGTTTGATCGTTACGTCGACAAGTTTTTCGCTGATGTCAAGGAGTTCGCGGTGCCTGTCGCCAATATCAATGAACCGGCCTATGCCAATCGACGAGAAAAAGCAGCCTTGGGCGAGCATCTCACGCATCTCAAGAGCCCGACCGATGATTTCATCACACGCTTGCGCACTAATCCCACTGATCGACTGCTGGACACCGTATTCGATAGCGTGAACATCTGGCCGGTGACCGAAAAACACCAAGCGCTGGTTCGGTTGTTGGAGCTGAAAAAAACACCGCCCGCCGATAACAATGACAATGGCGAGAAACCGCAGGCGGACGAGGGCACGGCCACTGATTATTTCGAGCAATTCGAACTAACCGGTCAGTCAAGCGGGCAACCGGTCTACCTGAAGAAAAAATCTGCGGTGTCTGAATATGAAGTGAAGCCCTACATCGCCAGTCTGGCTTTAGCACAGGCCAACCTCGATCACTATGAGCACAAAATATACAAATGGGCCGACCGTCACTTCATTAAAGTCGCCGACAGCGTTTTTGAGGTGGAACCTGACCCTCTTGCCTGGCGCGTCTGCCATCCGCTGAATCCGGGCGCTTACCGCCCTCCGGCCGTATATTCGCCCAGTCATGGCTGGAGCGTGCAACACGGCGCGATCGTAAAGCAAAGCACACCGACTGAAGAAGACATTGACAACAAAGCACTTGACGGCTGAGGACCAGAAAACAGCCCCAGCGCCGGACTTATAACTTATCGTTCTAAAACTCCACTTACCGGGGCGGGTCAGTTTCTGAGTGCCCCGCCCTTCTGGCGAGGTGCGGCTTGACCCCTCCCCAACGGAAAAACCGGTAAGGATTTTATGTGCGGATTAGCTGGCGAGTTACGTTTTGATCAACAACCTGCAGACCTTGCAGCGATCGAGAGAATCACCCATCACCTGGCCCCTCGCGGCCCCGACGCGTGGGGCTTCCATGCCCAAGGGCCGATTGCCCTGGGTCATCGTCGCCTGAAAATCATGGACCTGTCGGATGGCTCGGCGCAGCCGATGATCGACAGCCAGCTGGGCTTGTCCCTGGCGTTCAACGGCGCGATCTACAACTTCCCGGAGTTGCGTGCAGAGCTTGAAGCGCTGGGCTACGCCTTCTATTCCGGTGGCGACACCGAAGTGCTGCTCAAGGGCTACCACGCCTGGGGCGAAGCGCTACTGCCCAAGCTCAACGGCATGTTCGCCTTCGCCATTTGGGAACGCGACGCCAAACGCCTGTTCATCGCCCGCGATCGTCTCGGCGTCAAGCCGTTGTACCTGTCGCGCACCGGCCAGCGCCTGCGCTTTGCCTCGGCCTTGCCGGCGTTGCTCAAGGGCGGCGACATCAACCCGATCCTCGATCCGGTGGCGCTCAATCACTATCTGAATTTCCATGCCGTGGTCCCGGCGCCGCGCACCTTGCTGGCCGGCATCGAAAAGCTGCCGCCAGCGACCTGGATGCGCGTTGAAGCCGATGGCACCACCGAGCAGAAAACCTGGTGGACCCTGCCCTACGGCCCACACGACGACGAGAAAAACCTGACGCTGGAAGACTGGGTCGACCGCGTCCTCGACAGCACTCGCGAAGCGGTGGCGATTCGTCAACGCGCCGCTGTGGACGTCGGTGTGCTGCTCTCCGGCGGTGTCGATTCGAGCATGCTCGTCGGCCTGTTGCGTGAAGTCGGCGTGGAAAACCTTTCGACATTCTCCATCGGTTTCCAGGATGCCGGCGGCGAACGCGGCGACGAGTTCCAGTATTCCGATCTGATCGCCAAACACTACGGCACCCAACACCATCAATTGCGCATCGACGAGAAAGAAATCATCGAGCAATTGCCCGCCGCGTTCCGCGCGATGAGCGAGCCGATGGTCAGCCATGACTGCATTGCGTTCTATCTGCTGTCGCGCGAAGTGGCCAAGCACTGCAAAGTGGTGCAGAGCGGCCAGGGCGCCGATGAGTTGTTCGCCGGTTATCACTGGTATCCGCAAGTGGACGGCGCCGCCGATCCTTATGCGGCATATCGCAACGCATTTTTCGACCGCAGCTACGACGACTACGCCGCCACCGTGCAACCGCAGTGGCTGACTGCGCATGACGCGGCCGGTGACTTCGTCAAAGAGCATTTCGCCCAGCCCGGCGCCGAGGCCGCAGTGGACAAAGCCTTGCGTCTGGACAGCACGGTGATGCTGGTGGACGACCCGGTCAAACGCGTCGACAACATGACCATGGCCTGGGGCCTGGAAGCGCGTACGCCGTTTCTCGACTATCGCCTGGTCGAACTGTCGGCCCGTGTGCCGGGCAAATTCAAGCTGCCCGATGGCGGTAAGCAAGTCCTCAAAGAAGCCGCGCGCCGAGTGATTCCGAGCGAAGTGATCGACCGTAAAAAAGGCTACTTCCCGGTGCCCGGCCTCAAGCATTTGCAGGGCGATACGCTGAACTGGGTGCGTGAACTGCTGCTCGATCCGAGTCAGGATCGCGGCCTGTTCAACCCGGCCATGCTCGACAAACTGCTGACCGATCCGCAAGGCCAACTGACGCCGTTGCGCGGCTCGAAACTGTGGCAACTGGCGGCCCTGAACCTGTGGCTCAGTGAACAAGGAATCTGATTGATGAAACCTCACGCCACGGCCATCAACCAACGGCTGCTCCGCGGCCAGACGCCGTCCTACGAACGCTTGCAGGCGCGTCTGGCCGAAGACGGTAGCAGCCTCGCCGCCGAGCCAATCGCGGTGCATTGCGGCTGGGGCCGATTGCTGATCGGCCATACCTTTCCCGACCCGGCATCGCTGGCGCAGGAACTGCTTAATGAGCAGCCCGGCGAACGCGACATCGCCCTGTACGTCGCCGCGCCACAGCAGATTCTCGGCCTGGAACCGACGCAGTTGTTCCTCGATCCATCCGACACTTTGCGCCTGTGGTTCAGCGATTACCGCCAGGCCACCCGCGTGTTTCGCGGCTTTCGTATTCGCCGCGCGCAAAGTGAGGCGGACTGGCAAGCGATCAATCTGTTGTATCAGGCGCGCGGCATGTTGCCGATCGATGCCACGCGGCTGACCCCGCATCATCAGGGCGGCCCGGTGTACTGGCTGGCCGAGGATGAAGACAGCGGCGCGGTGATCGGCAGCGTCATGGGCCTGAACCATCACAAGGCTTTCAACGATCCGGAAAACGGCAGCAGCCTGTGGTGCCTGGCGGTTGATCCGCAATGCTCGCGGCCGGGTGTCGGTGAAGTGCTGGTGCGGCACTTGATCGAACATTTCATGAGTCGCGGCCTGAGTTATCTGGACCTGTCGGTGTTGCACGACAACCGTCAGGCGAAAAACCTTTACGCCAAGCTCGGTTTCCGCAACCTTTCGACCTTCGCCATCAAGCGCAAGAACGGCATCAATCAGCCGCTGTTTCTCGGCCCGGGGCCGGAGGCGCAGTTCAATCCGTATGCACGGATCATCGTTGAAGAAGCTCACCGGCGCGGCATCGACGTGCAGGTGGATGACGCCGATGCCGGGTTGTTCACCCTCAGCCACGGCGGGCGCCGCGTACGTTGCCGCGAATCGCTGAGCGACCTGACCAGTGCAATCAGCATGAGCCTGTGCCAGGACAAAAGCCTGACCCACAAAGTGCTCAAAGGCGCCGGATTGAACCTGCCGTCACAGCAACTGGCAGGTAATGCCGACGACAACCTGGCCTTCCTCGACGAACATCAACGGGTGGTGGTCAAGCCGCTCGACGGTGAACAGGGCCAGGGCGTGGCGGTGGATTTGCAGAGCATCGAAGAGGTGCAGCAAGCCATCGAAACGGCGAAGCAATTTGACAGCCGCGTGCTGCTGGAAAGTTTCCACGAAGGGCTTGATCTGCGAATTCTGGTGATTGGCTTCGAAGTGGTGGCGGCGGCGATTCGCAAACCGGCGCAAGTGGTCGGCGATGGCCAGCATTCGGTGGGCGCGTTGATCGAGGCGCAGAGCCGGCGTCGGCAAGCGGCCACCAGCGGTGAGAGCAAGATCCCGCTGGACCACGAGACCCAGCGCACCCTGCATGCAGAAGGTTATGACTACAGCAGCATTCTGCCGGCCGGTGAGCATTTATTTGTGCGGCGTACGGCGAATCTGCACACCGGCGGCACGCTGGAAGATGTCACGGCGATTCTGCACCCGACGCTGGTTGATGCCGCCGTGCGCGCGGCACGGGCGCTGGATATTCCAATGGTCGGGCTAGACCTGATGGTGCCCGCGGCAGATCAGCCCGAGTACGTGTTTATCGAGGCCAACGAACGCGCCGGGTTGGCCAACCATGAGCCGCAACCGACGGCGGAGCGGTTTGTCGATTTGTTGTTTCCGCACAGCCAGCCGGCGATTTGACCCTTTCCTGATCGTTCCCACGCCTGCGTGGGAACGCCTCACCGGACGCTCTGCGTCCACTCTTGGGACGCAGAGCGTCTCCGGCTGCATTCCCACGCAGAGCGAGGGAACGATCAGTGCTCACCCCATCAGGAGTTTCCATGACCACGCAAATCCCCGAACCGGATCTCAACTACCTGCAAAAAGTCCTCCTGGAAATGCTCGCCATTCCCAGCCCAACCGGGTTTACCGACACCATCGTGCGTTACGTCGCCGAGCGTCTGGAAGAACTCGGCATCCCGTTCGAAATGACCCGGCGCGGGACCATTCGCGCCACACTCAAAGGCAAGAAGAACAGCCCCGACCGCGCCGTCTCGGCGCACCTCGACACCATCGGCGCGGCGGTTCGTGCAATCAAAGACAACGGGCGCCTGACCCTCGCGCCGGTCGGCTGCTGGTCAAGCCGTTTTGCCGAGGGCAGCCGTGTCAGCCTGTTCACCGACAACGGCGTGATTCGCGGCAGTGTGTTGCCGCTGATGGCGTCCGGGCATGCTTTCAACACTGCAGTGGACGAGATGCCGATCAGTTGGGACCACGTCGAACTACGTCTGGACGCCTACTGTGCGACGAAGGCCGACTGCGACTCGCTGGGCATCAGCATCGGTGACGTGGTCGCCTTCGATCCGCTGCCGGAATTCACCGAAAGCGGCCACATCAGCGCCCGCCACCTCGATGACAAGGCCGGGGTCGCAGCGCTGCTGGCGGCACTCAAAGCCATCGTCGACAGCGGCCAGGAACTGATGATCGACTGCCATCCGCTGTTCACCATCACCGAGGAAACCGGCAGCGGCGCGGCGGCTGCGTTGCCGTGGGACGTCAGCGAATTTGTCGGCATCGACATTGCGCCAGTGGCGCCGGGGCAACACTCCAGCGAGCACGCGGTGAGTGTGGCGATGCAGGATTCCGGCGGGCCGTACGACTATCACCTGTCGCGACATTTGCTGCGTCTTGCCGGTGAACACGAACTGCCGGTGCGCCGCGACCTGTTCCGCTATTACTTCAGCGATGCGCACTCGGCGGTGACGGCGGGCCACGATATCCGCACCGCCCTGCTCGCCTTTGGCTGCGATGCGACCCATGGGTACGAGCGCACGCACATCGACAGTCTGGCGGCGCTCAGTCGCTTGCTTGGCGCTTATATTCTGAGCCCACCGGTATTCGCCAGTGATGCGGCGCCGGCGAATGCTTCGCTCGATCGCTTCAGTCATCAGATTGAACATGACACGCAGATGGAGAGTGATACGCGGGTGCCGTCGGTGGACAGTCTGGTGGGGCAGCGTAACGATAGTTAGATCATCGTTGTTTGGAACACCGCTATCGCGAGCAGGCGAAGGCCTACCTTTGGAATGCGCTCCCCTGTAGGCCTTCGCCTGCTCGCGATGGGGGTCGACATAGGCAACACAAAACTGGCAGGCAAACAGCAATCGCCGTAGCATCCCGACATTGATTCAGCCGAGGTGCCCATGCTCATTCCCTACGACGCTCTTGAAGTCGACACCCTCACCCGCCTCATCGAAGATTTTGTCACCCGCGACGGCACCGACAACGGCGATGACACGCCGCTGGAAACCCGCGTGCTGCGCGTGCGTCAGGCCTTGACCAAAGGCCAGGCGCTGATCGTCTTCGACCCGGAAAGCGAGCAGTGCCAGTTGATGCTCAAGCACGATGTGCCCAAGCATCTGTTCGATTGAACGCCTAGCGGAGCTTTTCGCTGGCCTGCTTGCGCTTGATCCGGTCATAGACCTCCGCGCGGTGCACATTGACCTTTTGCGGGGCCTCGACGCCAAAGCGCACGCTGGAGCCGTTGACCGACAGCACGCGCAGGGAAATGTCGTCGCCGATTGAAATCAACTCACCAACGACACGGCTGAGTACAAGCATGAGATTCGTCCTTCAGGGTTAGCGAACTCTGAAGATGCGCGGCTTGCCGCAGCTCTACAATGCATGGCGGCCAAATCAGTTTTGCCTTACAGCCATGCCCGCATCAAGCCGTCAGACGTTTCCGACAAACAACCATCACGCCGCAGAAAATCGCGGCCCGAACAGAATCACACTGGCGCCGATCACGCACAGCGCCACGCCGATCCAGTCCGAACCCAATGGACGAACCCGCTCGACCACCATCAGCCAGCCAATCGACGCGACGATGTAGATCCCGCCATAAGCGGCATAGGCACGCCCCGCATAATTCGCTTCGACGCGGGTCAGTAACAACGCAAACAGGGTCAGACTGAACAACGCGGGAATCACCCACAGAGCACTTTTGCCCTGACGCAGCCACATGAAGAAGGCAAAGCAACCGGCGATTTCAAACAGCGCGGCGAGGAAGAACCACAAGTAATTGAGCATTGATGCATCTCGACAGGGTGACCATTGCGGCCACCCTAACGACGCTGTCTGCTACGGGCAAGCTCAGCCGTTGTTCTGTTTGGCTTTGGCGCGCATTTTCTCGGCCATGGCAGTCATTTCGTTGTAGAGCAACTGCGGGTTCTTCTGCTTGATCGCCCAGGCCATCCGGCCTTGTTCGTGGGGCAGAATCATGAACTCGCCGGCGGCCACTTGCTGATAGATGTAATCGGCGATGTCCGCCGCACTGATCGGCGAACTTTCCAGCAACTTGCCAACCTGAGCTTTCATCGCCGGAGTGGGACCACGGAACGAATCCAGCAAGTTGGTCTGGAAGAACGACGGACACACCACGTGCACGCCCACTTCCTGTTGCGCCAGCTCGATCAGCAAGCTTTCCGACAACGCCACAACCCCGGCCTTGGCCACGTTGTAATTGCTCATGGCGGGGCCTTGCATCAACGCCGCCATCGAGGCGATGTTGATAATCTTGCCTTTGCTTTGCTCAAGCAGCGGCAGGAACGCCTTGCAGCCCTTGACCACGCCCATCAAGTTGATCGCGATCTGCCAGTCCCAGTCTTCCAGCGACAGCTCGCTGAAGAAACCGCCCGACGCGACACCGGCGTTGTTGACGATGATGTCGATGCCGCCGAGTTTCTCTTCGCAGGCCTGAGCGAACGCCGTGAGCTGGCTGTAATCACGCACATCGCAGCGCTGGACAAACCCGTCACCGCCCGCGTCGCGGACCATTTTCAGGGTTTCCTGCAGGCCGGGTTCGCTGACGTCGGACAAGGCCAGTCGCCAGCCTTCACGCGCCCAGCGCAGCGCGATTTCGCGACCCAGGCCCGAGCCCGCACCAGTGATCATCATGCGATTTTGCATAGCACACAGCCTTGTTGTTCCGGGGAAGTTGGGCGAAGTGTAGCGAAGGTTCTGCGCGCGCCCACGCTCTATCAAGTTGCTGAATGGAGGATCAAAAGATCGCAGCCTTCGGCAGCTCCTACACCGATTTCTACAGGAGCTGCCGAAGGCTGCGATCTTTTGATCTTTCGCTTCAAAGGAAATAAGCGAGTAATCCAAATACCTTAAAAAAACATTGAATTTTCTGTCACTCGCACCAGTCGGAATTTGTAAGCCGTCTGGAATTACTTAGTCTCCAGTCGCCCTTGAATATCAAGACTTCTCGAACACTATCAACAAGGAAATCGACATGGGCACAATTCTAATCATTATCCTGATCCTGTTGCTGATCGGTGGTCTGCCGGTCTTCCCGCACTCCAGAAGTTGGGGTTACGGTCCATCGGGCATTATCGGCGTGGTGTTGGTGGTGCTGTTGGTCCTGCTGTTACTCGGTCGGATATAACGATTCAAGCGTAAGAAAAAGAGGCCCTGTTCAGGGCCTCTTTTTTATTGCGCGGATTTTAATATCGCCAGGCGATCAATCCGGCTTGCCGTTGATGACACCGGCAGTGTTGTCCATCAGGCTCTTGGTCGCCGTTTGCAGGAACGCCTCGAGTTTGAGTTTCAACTCAGCGGTGCGCGGTGCATTCGGAACGATCTCGGCATGTGGATTGGCACCCAACTGGTATTGCCAGATTTTCGGGCCCATTTCCTTGTCTTTCGGCAGGACCAGAATCTGGTCGGCCGTCACGATGGCGGTGGTCTGCTCGCTGCCCGATGGCTTGATCACACCGAAACCGGTGTCCCCTTCCGGCAGATTGAGCAAGTCACGGCCCCAGCATTGATGACGCACTTCGCCACCCAGACGGCCCATGATGGTCGGCACGATGTCGATCTGCGTGCCCACGGTGTGGTCACGGGTGCCGAACTTCTCCTGGATGCCCGGCGCGATCATCAGCATCGGCACGTTGAAGCGGCCCAGGTCCATTTCGGTGATCTGGCGCTCGTTACCAAAACCGTGGTCACCGACGATGACGAACAGGGTTTCCTTGAAGTACGGCTCTTTGCGCGCCTTCTCGAAGAATTGCCCCAGCGCCCAGTCGGCGTAACGCATGGCGGTCAAATGTTCGTTGAGGCTGCCACGGTCAGTCACGCGTTCGACCGGCAATGGCGTCGGCAAGGCGTAAGGCGTGTGGTTGGACAGGGTTTGCAGCAGCGCGTAGAACGGCTTGCCGTTTTCGCGTGCCTTGAGCTCCTGCAGGCCACGGTCGAACATGTCCTGGTCGGACACGCCCCAGGTCGGATCGGAGAACACGGGATTAACGAAGTCGTTGCGGCCAACGAAGTTGGTCATGCCCTGGTTGCTGAAGAAACCCGACTGGTTGTCCCAGGCGAAATCGCCGTTGTAGACATACACGTCGTCATAGTCGCGAGCACTGAGCAACTGCGGCAGGCCGGAGAGTTTGTGGCTGCCTTCCGGGGTCTGCATCAGGTATTCGAAACCTGGCAGGTTCGGGAAGCAGGCCATGGTCGCGAACATGCCCTGGTGGGTGTGCGTACCGTTGGAGAAGAAGCGGTCGAACAACAGGCCTTCCTTCGACAGTTTGTCCAGGTACGGGGTGATGTTGCCCGGCGCGCCCAACGCACCGACCGAGTGACCGGCCATGCTTTCCATCAGGATCACGACGACGTTCTTGATCGGCAGGGTCTTGTCGGCTGGCGGCGTGTATTCACGACGCACGGCAGCGATATCGGCATCGACCAGTTTGTCGTCCGGCATCAGCAACATATCGCGCACGACTTTCTGCGCTTGTTCCTGCGGCAGCGTGCCTTTCCAGATGTTGTCGCGGTCTTCGCCCATACGGTCCTTGGCGGCCGCGATCAGCGACAGCGTACCGTTGAGGCCGAGCTGGTTGGCGAAGTTGGAATCAGTGGTGTACACGTCACCCCAACGCATTGGCGGGCCCTGACGCAGGGTGCCACGGGCGGCGACCACACAGATCAGCAGGCAGACCACGAACACCGCAAGACGGGTATACCACGGCGCAACTTGACGGGTGCTGACGCTGCCGCCGCTGAAAGGTCCGCGCGGACGCGTGGCACGGTCGGCGCCCTTGAACGCCAGTGTCAGGATGACGGTGCCGATGACCCATGCCAGCAGATAGCGAACCACCGGGAAACCGTACCAGAGCATGCTCATCACGGTTTTCGGGTCTTCTTTCACGTACTGAAACACCAGACCATTGAGGCGCTGGTGGAACTCACGATAGAAGTCCATCTCCATCAGGCCGAGGAACAGCGCAATGCTCGAGGCGATGGTCAACCACAGGCGGAAGAAGCCACGTGCCGCCATGGCGCGCGCGCTGAAAAGCGCCAGCACCAGCGGAACACACACGTAAACCACCAGGCGCAGGTCGAAACGCAGCCCGTTGGCGAAGGCTTCGAGGAAGGTCGAAGCCGGGGTGTCGAGGATCATCTCGCGGTTGTAGACCAGCAGCGCGAGGCGCAGCACGGAAAACATCACCATCATGACCAGCGCGCAAAGCAGCGTGTAGGCCAGATGCGATTTGACGGTCGGTTGCAGCAGGCGAGCAGAAGATCGCTGCTGATTCAGGGCGTCCGGGTTTGCCATGTCGTTTTAGGACCCATTGGAAGTTGAAGTTGCAAAAATACAGTGGCGCCATGCCCTCTATTGGTCATTCCAGACCCCGGGGCGTGCGCGGTGCGCAAATGTTGCACGATCACCCGCACCATTGCCATTGATTACTGCCCCGCCGCCAGACACTTTCATTTAGCGCCTTTGCAGACCGGGACAGCGCGTAGACAACGCGGGCGAATTGTCTTGAACACTTTGTGAAAATTTCGTTCAACGCATATCTGGAAACACAATATAGATACAAAACAAAACGCCCCGAATCGGTCGGGGCGTTTTGTTTGAGCGCGGGATTACTTCTCGGCGCGTTCTTTCAGCGCTTTCAAGGTGTTGAACGGCGCATCGACGACGAACTTGTTGGCAACCATCGCCGGCACACTGCCGCCTGGCTCGGTGTGCACTTGATAGGTCACTTCAACTTGGTCGCCCTTGGGCACGAACTTCCAGAAGCCTTTGACCTGCTGAACGCGGACAAAGCCTTTTTCTTCCGGAATATACGTCGGCAACCCTTCCAGGTTGCGGGTCAGGCTGCCATCGGCGCCTTCGACGGTGGTGACTTTCAGCACCGAATCACGCGGGGTCACCGGCCATGGCGTGTTGAACTGGGTGTAGGTCCAGCTCTGATCGCCCTCGTGCTTGAGCAGTTTCTGGGTCTTGCATTCGTGAATCCAGGCGCACGCGCCGGAGACGTCTTCCTGCAGTGCGCGCAGTTTGGCGACGGTAGTCTTCATCAGCGCAACGCCCTGGTAGGACTTGTAGTCCGAGCCCGGCACTTCACTCAGGGACACCTTGATGCCGTCCTCGTTCTTGGCGACTTTCCAGTCCTCAGCCTGAGCGACAGAGGTAGCCAACACAGCGGTCAAACCACACAACACAGCGATACGATGCAGCGAACCCATAGTCTTATTCCTTATTGTTGAAGTTCCGTTCGTTTGACACATTACGCCGCCGTCATTTGCTCCCACCAGCCAATCAGCCTGATCGCTTCTTCCGAACTGCTGCCACAGACTTCGACGTCCGCAGCGAAGCCTGAGCAGACGGCCGGGCGCTCCGGGCGGCCGAAAATGCTGCACAGGTTTTCGACCGAGAGTTGCACGCAACGTTCGCCCGCAGGTTTGCCATCGGGCATGCCGGGAATCGGCGAACTGATCGATGGGGCAATGCAGCAAGCGCCACAGCCTTCACGGCATTTCATGACGAACGTTTCCTCGCGACGGGCGATGTGTAAAAGGGACGCGGAACAGAGTAACCGCTAAAACGGCTGTTTTAAATTCCCTGAACCGGGGTTTTTACCGATAACTGAATGTGACTGACCAGTCTCCGACAAAGCGTCTGGTCTGCGGGTCACAGATGGGACTGGATTTACTGCTTGAATTCGAAATCCAGTGCGGCGCCTTCGACTTCGCGACGCTCTTCATTGCGCAGTTGCAGCTGCATTTCATTGCTGAGCAACCGCCCGTTGAGCTGAAATCCGCTGTTTTTCTCACCAAAAAACTGCGGCAGGATCGGTTCGCGTTTCGGCAATTCGACAGTGCCCTTCGGTTTCAACTCCTGAACCATGTCTTTGGGCAGGCTCAAGTCGAGTCTGGCTGGCGGCAGTTTGGTTTTCACCACTTCGCTGGCGGGTTTCGACTTGGAGGCGATGGGCTTGCGCTTCTTGATGACTTTTTGCTGGGTTCTCTGTGCGGGGGCGGCCGTTTTCGCCGGCGTGTTTTTTTTCGTGCTACTCGTCGCGGCCGGTTTTTCCTGAACCGCGGCGGCCACGACGCCAGGCGCATGACCGATCATCAGCAAACCCAACAAAACCCAAGCGGCAGGAAAAATCGCTTTCATGGACCCAACGAGACTAACGGCAGAGGGCCATATGCTCGCCTGTTGGACGCGACAAGACAAGCGTCACCCACCGCTCGTTCAGAATCCGCCAGCGGTTTCCTGACACAGTTGCGTCGCCAGCATCCCCAGGGTCATCAGCGCCCGCTCCGCCTCGCGGTTCCACGGAATCCCGCAGTTCAGGCGGATACAGTGGTTGAACTGCTCGGTGTTACTGAAGATCAGCCCCGGCGCAATACTGATGCCCTGCTGCAACGCGCGGACATGCAATTCTTGTGTATTGACCCTCCCCGGCAGACTAACCCAGAGGATGAAACCGCCCGTGGGCCGGGTCATTTGCGTGCCTTCGGGGAAGTATTGCTGCACCGCCAACTGGAAGGCGCTGAGGTTTTTCCGATATTCCTGGCGGATGTACCGTAAATGCCGGTCATAGCCGCCGTTTTCCAGATAAGCGGCGATCGCCATCTGCGTCACGCTGCACGCCGAATGGGTGCTGAAGGTCTGCAAGCGCTGGATTTCCTGCTGGTACTTGCCAGCGATCATCCAGCCGATACGCACACCGGGTGACAGGGTTTTGGAGAAACTCGAGCAGTAGATCACTCGGTCGAGACGGTCATAAGCCTTGAGCGCTTTGGTTTTACCTTGCTCGAACATCAGCTCGCCATAGATATCATCCTCGACGATCTGGATATCGAAGTCCGAGGCCAGGCGCAGCAGCTGTTTCTGCCGCTCTTCGGGCATGGTGCCGCCCAGGGGATTACTCAGTCGCGTGGTCAGCACCAACGCTTTGATCGACCACTGGTTGGCCGCCAGTTGCAGCGCCTCGAGGCTCATGCCGGTCGCGGGATCGCTCGGAATCTCGATAACTTTCAGGCCGAGCAGATCGGCCAGTTGCAGCAAACCATAATAGGTTGGCGATTCGGCGGCGATCAGATCACCCGGGCGGGTCAGTACGCGCAACGACATCTGCAAGGCATCGACACAACCGTGGGTGATCACCACTTCTGACGGATCGACCACCACGCCAGCATCGCGCATGCGGATCGCCACTTGCCGGCGCAGCGGCTCAAAACCGGGGCTGAACATGTAGCTGAAAGCACGCGGGCTATGGAAGCGGGTGACCTTGGCCAGTTGCTGATGCAGTGCGCGCACCGGCAAGTAGTCGACACTGGGCACGGCCGCGCCCAGTGGGAACACGCCTTCACGGCGCGACTCGACCAGAACCTGTTGAATGATGCTGCTGCGGGTGACCAGCCCCGGCCGTTCGACCCGGGCAATGTCCGGCGTCGGCGCGGTCAGTGCGGGCGTCTGGTGCACGTAATAACCGGACTGTGGACGTGCGCGAATCAGCCCCTGGTCTTCAAGATTGGCGTAAGCCTGCAACACCGTCGCATGGCTGACGTTGAGCTGCGAACTCATCTTGCGCACCGAAGGCACGCGCTCCCCCGGTTGATAGACCCCACGGCGGATGTCTTCGGCCAGTTGCTGAGCAATACGTTGGTAGAGCAAGAGATTGGTCATGACGCAGCACTCGATTTCACGGGCATTTTATTCTTGTGTGAAACAATACCGGAACAGTTTAGAAGTGTACTGGGACAGTTGTCACATTACTCGACCATACAGTGCGGTGTCTGCCCCTGACTGTACTGATTTGCAGGCGATTCGACAGACGTAAAAAAGCCCGGTGCTTGCCGGGCTATGTAATGCAACGCTGCAGGAGCTGACGAGTGCAACGAGGCTGCGATCTTTTGATCTTGTTTTTTTAATCAAAAGCAAAAGATCGCAGGCTTCGCCAGCTCCTACAGGGGGACACGCCCTTAACGGGCGGCGCCGAGCTGGCCTTTTTCATCGGAGAAAACAATTTCCACCCGACGATTCTGCGCCCGCCCACGCTCGGAAGCATTGGCGTCCACCGGGTATTCGTCGCCGTAGCCTTCGACCTGAATGCGCTTGTCGTCGATGCCCAGATCTATCAACACGTCCGCGACCGATTGCGCGCGATCACGAGACAGCTTGAGGTTTTCCTGTTTGCCACCGGTACTGTCGGTGTAACCCTCGATACGCACCACGCGTTTCGGGTTCAACTGCAGGAACTGCACGATCTTCAGCACGACGCGATTGGCCGAGTTTTTCAGCTCCGCTTCACCGGTGTCGAACAGCACATCGCCGAGAGTCATCACCAGCCCACGGTCAGTCTGCGTGGTGGCCAGTGCGACGATCTGTTCTTCCAGCCATTTGCCCTGCTGCTGGACGCTGAGCAACTTGGATTCACGCAGGGCCAGTTGCAAGCGCTGGCGATCCAGTTCCAGTTTCGCCGCGCGCTCTTCGTTGAGCACTTGATTGGTGTGCTCGCGAGCGATTTCGCTGTAGCGCTGGCTCAGATAAGCGTAATGGACCACGTCCGCCCCGCTGCCCCAATAGGTCGACAGGCGATCGGCACGGGCCAGGGATTCACCGGCGCGAATCACGTCTTTCGGTGCGATGCGCAGCACATTGGAATCTTCCTTGACCTTCTGGAAATCGGCGCTGGCCTCTTGCAGTGCGGATTCGCTGTGCTGACCGGCGCAGCCGTACAGGCTGACGCAACCGGCAAGCAGCAGACCGCCGAGTACTTTGGTTTTGAGGCTCATTGGGCATCTCCCAGTTGCTTGCGCAGACGGACGATGCGGGTGTTGAGCACATTCACCTGTTCTTCACTTTTTTGCGTCAGCACTTTGGCTTCGGCCAGACGAGCATCCAGTTCAGCCTGTTCGGCACGCATGCGCGCGTTCCGGTAGGACTCGTCCGCCATGTTGCCTTTGGCGCGGTTGTACTTGGTTTCGGCCAGTTTCATTTCCGGCACTTCGTCGGCGGTGGCGCCAACAGCCTTGGCCTGGATAATGGCTTGTTCGGTCAGGCGCATTTGTTCAACGGGTGCCGGATCGGTCGCGCAACCGGCCAGGGCCAGAACGGCCACAGCCGCGAAAAGAGGTCGAATACTCACTAAGAATCCCTACTGTTTTGGGGCACTGACAGGTTGTTGCGGCTGTTGCTGCTGCGCCTTCCAGCGCTCGATATTGCGTTGCAGCACGGCTTCCGTCAGTCCGGACGCGGGCAATTCTGTCATCTTTTTGGCCAACTGTCCGCGCAACCACGGATCGTTGCACGCCGAGTTGTGCGAAACCGCGAGGAACAGCCCAGGGCGGTCGACCGGCTGTTCGAATGCCAGCAGGTCATTGGCCATACCCAACGCCTGCGCGGCCGCCATGCCCGAGTAGCGGCCGGCGAGAACATATTCCACTTCACCGAGGAGCAATTTCTGCAGGGCCTGAGTCAGGTTAGCTGTCCGCGTCAAAGTAAGATTCTGGTCGGCGAAAACGCCAAATGCCTGGGTCATACGAGACTTTTCCGACAACGCACCGGTGTGCCCATGCAGGTCTTTGGCCTCGCTATAGACCAGTGTCGAGCCTTTACGCGTCCACACCAGATAGTCGTTTTCCAGCAGCGGTGGATAGATGTAGTCGAGGTTTTCCAGCTCATTGAAGGTCAGCGGCGCGTCGGCCAGCATGTCCATGCGCCCGCTGCGCACTTCATCGAGGGCTTGCGAGCGTTTGCCGGCATAGAGCAGTTCGACTTTAACGCCGAGGTCTTTGGCGACTTGTTGCAACAGGTCGGCACTGGCGCCGATCAACTGCTTGGGATTCTGCGGGTCCTGCCACAGGTACGGCGGCGCATCCGGGCTGCCGGTGACGACGAGGCGCTCGCACTTGCCTGCGGCCATGGCCAAACCCGGCAACAGGGCCAATCCCAACAACCATCCGCAGCGCAGATCCATGGCAAAACGCTCCCACTCAAATCCGAGACAAAAAAAAGCCCGACCAAAAGGTCGGGCTCTTTATAAGTGAAGCCGCTGGATTAGACCAGCTTCTCCAGCTCAGGTACTGCTTCGAACAGATCCGCCACGAGACCGTAATCGGCCACCTGGAAGATCGGCGCTTCTTCGTCCTTGTTGATCGCAACGATCACTTTGGAGTCTTTCATGCCGGCCAGGTGCTGGATCGCGCCGGAAATACCGACGGCGATGTACAGCTGTGGCGCAACGATCTTGCCGGTCTGACCGACCTGCATGTCGTTCGGTACGAAACCTGCGTCAACTGCGGCGCGCGAAGCACCCACAGCGGCGCCCAGCTTGTCGGCCAGGGCGTACAGGTGTTTGAAGTTGTCGCCGTTCTGCATGCCGCGGCCGCCGGAAACGACGATCTTGGCAGCGGTCAGCTCTGGACGATCAGACTTGGCCAGCTCTTCGCCGACGAAGCTGGAGATACCAGCGTCGTGCGCAGCGCCAACGGCTTCAACAGCAGCCGAACCACCTTCAGCAGCAACCGGGTCGAAACCGGTGGCACGCACGGTGATCACTTTGATCGCAGCAGTCGATTGCACGGTAGCGATAGCGTTACCGGCGTAGATCGGGCGCTTGAAAGTGTCAGCGCTTTCGACCGAGATGATTTCGGAGATCTGGTCAACGTCCAGCTGCGCGGCAACACGCGGCAGGATGTTTTTGCCGTTGGAAGTCGCGGCAGCCAGGATGTGGCTGTAGCCAGCACCCAGCTCGGCAACCAATGGCGCAACGTTTTCCGGCAGCTGATGCGCGTAAGCGGCGTTGTCAGCGTTGAGGACTTTGCTCACGCCAGCGATTTTCGCAGCGGCTTCAGCCACGGCGCCAGCGCCTTGGCCGGCAACCAGAACGTGGATGTCGCCGCCGATTTTGGCCGCAGCAGCCACGGTGTTCAGTGTGGCCGGGGCCAGCACTTTGTTGTCGTGTTCAGCGATTACCAAGATAGTCATGATTAGATTACCTTCGCTTCGTTTTTCAGTTTCTCGACCAGTTCAGCCACCGACTTGACCTTGATGCCCGCGCTGCGTGCAGCCGGCGCTTCGACTTTCAGGGTCTTGTTGGTGGAGGCGGTGGAAACGCCCAAAGCGTCCGGAGTCAGCACTTCGAGAGGCTTCTTCTTGGCTTTCATGATGTTTGGCAGAGACGCGTAGCGCGGCTCGTTCAAACGCAGGTCGGTGGTGACGATGGCCGGCAGTTTCAGCGAAACCGTCTGCGCGCCGCCGTCGATTTCGCGGGTCACGGCAACGCTGTCGCCAGAGACTTCGACTTTCGAGGCGAACGTGCCCTGGCCGTAGCCGCTCAGTGCAGCGAGCATCTGGCCAGTCTGGTTGTTGTCGCTGTCGATGGCCTGTTTGCCAAGGATCACCAGTTGCGGCTGTTCCTTGTCGACCACAGCCTTGAGCAGCTTGGCGACGGCGAGCGAGGTCAGATCTTCAGCGGATTCGACGAGGATGGCACGGTCGGCACCCAGAGCCAGTGCGGTACGCAGTTGCTCCTGAGCGGTGGTCGGGCCGATGGAGACGACGACGATTTCAGTCGCAACACCTTTCTCTTTCAGGCGTACGGCTTCTTCCACTGCGATTTCGCAGAACGGGTTCATCGACATCTTGACGTTGGCGAGATCGACGCCGGAATTGTCCGCCTTGACGCGAACCTTGACGTTGTAATCCACAACGCGTTTGACAGCTACAAGAACCTTCATGGATTCCTCGTTACTCTCCGGTGAAAAGAAAGTCGCCTAGGCGAACCTGGCGGTTGATGCTCATCAGGCTAAAAGGGCACCTCTAAAAACGCCGACTCGGGTGTCAGGTGGCTGCACGCTGTGAAGACCTGCGACCGTTCGTCAGGGGTGACCGACGGGTCATTGATCTTCACGCTGTGTAAACTGCGCGCCAGATTGCGCTGCGCATCACCTTCTACCGCCTCTGCCCTGTCTTTAGACGTGCTCTTGAAACCGCCAGTCTGCCTACGACGAGCGCAAAACCGCCCGTATCTTGACCGGAACGCCTATTCCGGTCAATACAGCAAAATGACCATTCATAAGCCGCGCTTCTTTGATTTCTCTGGGCTGGAGCCGATTCAAACAAACGTTTGTATTGGACGCTGAGAGTGGTGTAGATATAATGCGCCGCCTAGAGAGAAAGGTCAGTTCTCCAATATTCCCCTTGACGTTAACGTAAAGGAATAGCGGATGCGACATCAAACCTCCAAATTAGAAAAAAAACTGTTGAGCCTTGAGTAGGAGATAGCCTGTGGAACGCGAATACATGGAATTCGACGTGGTCATCGTCGGTGCCGGCCCCGCTGGCCTGTCCGCCGCCTGCCGTCTGAAGCAGAAGGCCGCCGAAGCCGGTAAGGAAATCAGCGTCTGCGTGGTCGAAAAAGGCTCCGAAGTCGGCGCACACATCCTCTCCGGCGCCGTGTTCGAACCACGCGCTCTGAACGAACTGTTCCCGGACTGGAAAGAACTCGGCGCGCCGCTGAATACGCCCGTCACCCGCGATGACATTTTCGTGCTGAAAAACGCCGAAAACGCGCAGAAGATTCCAGACTTCTTTGTGCCCAAGACCATGCACAACGAAGGCAACTACATCATCTCCCTCGGCAACCTGTGCCGCTGGCTGGCCCAGCAGGCCGAAAACCTTGGCGTGGAAATCTACCCAGGCTTCGCCGCTCAGGAAGCGCTGATCGACGAACAAGGCGTGGTTCGCGGGATCATCACCGGTGATCTGGGCGTCGACCGCGAAGGCAATCCGAAAGAAGGCCTGTACACCCCGGGCATGGAACTGCGTGGCAAATACACGCTGTTTGCCGAAGGTTGCCGTGGCCATATCGGCAAGCAACTGATCAAGCGCTACAACCTCGACAGCGACGCCGACGCCCAGCATTACGGCATCGGCCTGAAAGAAATCTGGGAAATCGACCCGGCCAAGCATCAGCCAGGCCTGGTGGTGCACACTGCCGGCTGGCCGCTGGACATCATGGGCACCGAGAACACCGGTGGCTCGTTCCTCTATCACCTGGAAAACAACCAGGTGGTGGTCGGTCTGATCGTTGACCTGTCCTACAGCAACACCTATCTGTCGCCGTTCGACGAGTTCCAGCGCCTCAAGCATCACCCGGTGCTCGCTCAATATCTGGAAGGCGGCAAGCGCATCAGCTACGGCGCGCGCGCCATCTGCAAGGGCGGCCTGAACTCGCTACCGAAAATGGTCTTCAAGGGCGGCGCGCTGATCGGTTGCGACCTCGGCACCCTGAACTTCGCCAAGATCAAAGGCAGCCACACCGCGATGAAGTCGGGCATGCTCGCCGCTGAATCGGTAGCTGACGCACTGTTCGCCGAGAAGGACGGCACCGAAGAGCTGACCACCTACGTCGACGCATTCAAGAAGAGCTGGCTCTACGACGAACTGTTTGCCAGCCGCAACTTCGGCCCAGCGATCCACAAGTTCGGCGCCATCGTCGGCGGTGGTTTCAACTGGCTCGACCAGAACATCTTCGGCGGCAAACTGCCGTTCACCCTGCACGACACCAAGCCGGATTACGCTTGCCTCAAACTCGCGGCCGACTGCAAGAAGATCGACTATCCGAAGCCGGACGGCAAACTCAGCTTCGACAAGCTCAGCTCGGTGTTCATCTCCGGTACCAACCACGAAGAAGAACAGCCTTGCCACCTGAAGCTGACCGACCCGAGCATCCCGATCAGCAAGAACCTGCCGCTGTACGACGAACCGGCGCAGCGCTACTGCCCGGCCGGCGTCTACGAAGTGATCACCAAGGAAGACGGCGAGAAGCGCTTCCAGATCAACGCCCAGAACTGCGTGCACTGCAAGACCTGTGACATCAAGGACCCTTCGCAGAACATCACCTGGGTGACGCCGGAAGGCGCTGGCGGCCCGACTTATCCGAACATGTAAGTCGAAAAGCTGAACAACAAGGCTCCCGAAACGGGGGCCTTTTTGTTGCCCAAAATTCCTCTGACACCACAAAACAACTGTGGGAGCGAGCCTGCTCGCGAAAGCGGTGTGTCATTAACAATGATGTCGACTGATACACCGCCTTCGCGAGCAGGCTCGCTCCCACAGGGGATTTTCGTCGGCTCAAGCCGCGCGCTCGTCACCCGGGCTGCGCTCAAAGTAGCGCTTGTACTCACGGCTGAACTGCGACGTACTCTGATACCCCACCCGATGCGCCACCTGCGCCACACCCAGGCCTTCGGCGACCAGTAACGTCTGCGCCTTGAGCAAACGCAAGCGCTTCAAATACTGCACCGGCGACAACAGCGTGCTGCGTTTGAAATGCTCATGAAACGTCGACACGCTCATGTTCGCGCAACTCGCCAGGGTCTCGACATTCAACGGTTCGGTGTAATGCGCGTGCAGATGACTGATCGACGCCGCGACCCGCGCGAATTGCCCCTGCTGTTCCACCAACGCGCGCAATACATCCGCCTGCGGCCCACGCAATGCCACGAACAACAACTCACGCACCCGCGCCGGCCCGAGAATCTGGCATTCCAGCGGATCGTGCAGGCAACTGAGCAAACGCTCGACACAGCCACGCATGTCATCGTCGAGCACCACCGAGGTCATCGACTCCGGCGTCTGCGCGGGAATATGCCGCCCCGGCGCCAAGCCCATGGCCAACACCAATTCACCGAGCAACACCCGATCAATCGCCACCGACACCCCGAGCAACGGCGCATCCGGCAAGGCAAACGTCTCACACTCGAACGGCACCGGCAGCGCCTGAATCAAGTAATGCCCAGCGCCATACTCCATCGTCCGAGGCCCGAGAAACGCCAGTTTGCTGCCTTGGGCGATGATCATCAGGCTCGGCTCATAAATGTGCGGGCCACGGGCGACGTCGCAACTGGCACGCAATACCTGCACACCGGGCAACCCGGTCTGGGAGTAACCGTCGCGCAGCGCCAGCGGTTCGATCAACGAAACCAGACGCGCATTGGCATCAAGATGACGGGTCAATTGCATCAAATTGTTCTTCACAAAAAATCACGAAAATAAGGGATGAAAGCATCATGGCAGATCCTTTTGCCAATGCGACCGATCAAACCCGCATGCCGGAGGATTAGGCATGAGACCCGGAGGAATCGTCATGGCCGGACCGTCACTCGACGCCCAGAATGCGCCGCCTCAACTGTCACTGCTTTCGCGAGGTTCACCATGTATACCGCCATCGGCTATGCCGCCCAATCGGCCACCACTCCCCTCGCCCCGATGAAATTCGAACGTCGCAGCCCGCGCGCCGACGACGTAGCGATCGAGATTCTGTATTGCGGCGTCTGCCACTCCGATATCCACCAGGCGCGCAACGAATGGGGCATCGCCGTTTACCCGTTGATGCCCGGCCACGAGATCGTCGGAAAAGTCACCGCGATCGGTGCGAATGTCACTCAGCACAAAGTAGGCGATCTGGTCGGTGTCGGCTGTATGGTCGACTCTTGCCGCACCTGCGAAGCCTGTCAGCAGAACCTTGAGCAATACTGTCTCGAAGGTCCGACCATGACCTACGCCACGCCGGATCGGGTCGATGGCAGCAACACCATGGGCGGCTACTCGGACAGCATCGTCGTCAGCGAACACTTCGTTGTGCGCATTCCGGAAAAACTGGCCCTGGCCAGCGCTGCGCCGATCCTCTGCGCCGGCATCACCACCTACTCGCCGCTCAAGCACTACGGCGTCAAGGCTGGCGACAAGGTCGGGATTCTCGGCATGGGCGGTCTGGGCCACATGGGCATCAAGTTCGCCAAGGCCATGGGCGCCGAAGTGACGCTGTTCACGCGCTCGGCGAGCAAGGCTGAAGAAGGTCGTCGTCAGGGCGCCGATCACGTGATCGTTTCCACCGACGCTGAACAGATGAAAGCGGCTGCCGGTTACTTCGACTTCCTGCTCGACACCATTCCGGTGCAGCACGATTTGAATCCGTACCTCGACACCCTGCGCTTTGACGGCGTGCACATTCTGGTCGGTCTGATCGAACCGATCGATCCACCGGTGCACGCCGGCAAACTGGTGATGAGCCGTCGCGTATTGGCCGGTTCGTTGATCGGTGGCGTCGCTGAAACTCAGGAAGTGCTGGATTTCTGCGCCGAGCACAACATCACCTGCGACATCGAAATGCTCGACATCCGCCAGATCAACGAGGCTTATGCGCGCATGATCGCCGGTGATGTGAAGTACCGTTTCGTGATCGACATGGCGACGCTCAAGGTTTAAGCCTGCCCCTTATACCTTCAGGCCGAGCTCCGCCGACAGCCGGGCTGTGACCCCTTTGATCAGGGGAATCAGCTCGGCCATTTTTTCCAGCGGCATGTACGGCACGGTGCTGGCGATGCTGATCGCCGCGACAATGCCCTTGCTCGCATCACGAATCGGCGCCGCCACACAACGGATCGACGGCTCGTTGTCTTCCAGATCGAAGGCGTAGCCACCGGCGACGTACTCGGTCATGCGCTGCTCTAGCTGTTCCCACGACTGTTGGGGATGCTGCGGCCAGAACTGACTTTTCCCACCTGCCGGCAGACTGATGTCGTACAGCCGTTGCCAATCTTTCGGCGAATCATCGAGCATCAACGCCTTGCCAATCCCGGTGCGCGCCAGCGGCATGCGATGGCCGACCCGCGAACGCATTTCCGGGCCATTGCGCCCCGGATTCTTCAGCAGATACAGCACCTCATCGCCTTCACGAATGCCTAAGTGCACGGTGTCACCGGTCAGCGCCGACAACTCGTCCAGATACGGCCCGGCCAGGCTCACCAACGGCAATTCTTCACGAGCCTGAAAACCCAGCTCGATCAGCTTCGGCCCGAGCAGATAACCGACTTGCGGCACCACGCGCAGAAAGCGCTCGTCGACCAGGCAACTGGCCAGACGATGGGTGGTGCTGCGCGTGGTGCCGATCAGCCGGGCAATCTCCTTGAGATCGCGGGCGCCACTGGCCACCGCTTGCACCACACCGAGGCCGCGCAACAGCGTTTGCGTGCCGGTGGGCGCGGCGTCCTTGGTTTTTTCCGGAGCGTCTTCCTGCATATCCAGCCTTTACTGTTGAGCGAGGGAACGGGCGGCATTATGGTCGCCCGACGCAGACCACTACAACTCGATACGCTCGACCTTGCCGACCAGCAGCACATAGGACAATGCGCCGACCAAGGCGAGCACCGCGATGTAGGTGATCGCCGGCGCGAACGAATCGCCGCTGGCGAGGAAACCGATCACGATCGGCGTGGCAATTGCCGACAGATTGCCGATGAAGTTGAACACCCCGCCGGTCAGCCCGAGCAAACGTGCCGGTGCCAGCGTCGACACCAGTGACCAGGTGATCGAGGCCAGGCCATTACCGAAAAATGCCAGCGCCAGAAAAGCAATCACCAGCGGCGTCGACTCGACGAAGTTGGCGCCGATGATCGAGGTGGAAATCAGCAGTCCGCCAATGATCGGCAACTTGCGCGCGAAACCGACGGTGCAGCCGCGACGAATCAGGAAATCGGAAAAGAACCCCGAGCACAGCACACCAATGAACGCAGCAAGAAACGGCAGCGACGCCAACAGGCCGGACTTGATGAAGTCCATGCCGCGATACTTCACCAGATAAGTCGGGAACCACGTGAGGAAAAACCACAGCGTCGAGTTCAGGCAGAACTGGCCGAGATAGATGCCCCACAACTTGCGTTTGGTGAGGACGATGCCGAGATCGGCCCAGCTGAATTTGGCTTTGACCTTGGCGGACTCTTGCTGAATATCGACCAAGCCACCGCCCTCGCGAATCAGGTCGATTTCCGCTTCGTTGGCCCCTTTGAAATCCCGTGGCTCGCGATACACCGCGTACCAGATCGCCGCCCAGATGATGCCCACCGCGCCAGTTGCGACGAAGACCATGTGCCAGCCAAATTCGTGTTGCAACCAGGCCAGTACCGGGGTGAGGAATGCCAGGCCGACGAACTGCCCTGAAGTGTAGAAACCAATCGCCGTGGCGCGCTCACGCTCGGGAAACCACGTCGTGACTACGCGGCTGTTGATTGGATAAGCCGGGGCCTCCAGTGCACCGACCGCCATGCGCAGCACGAACAACGCGATGAAACTGGCGGCGAAACCGAGCATCACCGTGGCCAGCGACCACAGCAGCAGCGCGACGCTATAGAGGATGCGCGGCGGCACGCGATCGACCAGCCAGCCGCCGGGGATCTGCATGGCGGCGTAGGTCCAGCCAAACGCGGAAAAGATCAGGCCGACGTGAATCGGATCGATGCCCAGCTCACTGGTCAGCGCCGGCGCGGCAATCGACAGATTGCTGCGGTCGAGGTAATTGATGACCACGGTGATAAACAGCAACACCATGATGAAAAACCGCTTGCGGCTGGGCGTGACTAAAGACGCCTGCCCGGTGAGGGTTTGCGGTTGCATGGAGAGAGCCTCTTTTTATGTTTATTGAGGTCGGCCTGAGGCCTGCACTGCACCCTGTGGGAGCGAGCCTGCTCGCGAAGACGGCGGCACATCCGGCCTCAATGTGACTGACCTGCCGCATTCGCGAGCAGGCTCGCTCCCACAGGGGGTTGTGGTGTGTCAGAGACAAATCACCACTCGGCAAAACTGCCATCGGCATGGCGCCAGATCGGGTTGCGCCAGCGGTGGCCGACTGCCGCACGCTCAATCACGTATTCTTCGTTGATCTCGATGCCCAACCCCGGTCCGTTTGGAATCTTCACGAAACCTTTGTCGTAATCGAACACCCGCGGATCCTTGACGTAGTCGAGCAAGTCGTTGCTCTCGTTGTAATGGATGCCCAGGCTTTGCTCCTGGATAAACGCGTTGTAACAAGCCGCGTCCAGTTGCAAACACGCCGCCAGCGCAATCGGCCCCAGCGGGCAATGCAGCGCCAGCGCGACGTCGTAGGCTTCGGCCATGTTGGCGATCTTGCGGGTTTCGGTGATGCCGCCGGCGTGGGACGCATCTGGCTGGATGATGTCGACGTAACCTTCGCTCAACACGCGTTTAAAGTCCCAGCGCGAGAACAGGCGCTCGCCGAGGGCAATCGGTGTGCTGGTCAGCGGCGCCAGTTCTTTTAGCGCTTCGTAGTTCTCGCTGAGCACCGGCTCTTCGATAAACATCAGTTTGTACGGATCGAGTTCCTTCATCAGCACCTTGGCCATCGGCTTGTGCACGCGGCCATGGAAGTCGACGCCGATGCCGACGTTAGGGCCGACCGCGTCACGCACGGCGGCGACGTTGGCCAGCGCCAGATCGACTTTCTCGAAGGAATCGAGGAACTGCAGCTCTTCGGTGCCGTTCATTTTCACCGCAGTGAAACCACGGCTCACCGCCTCTTTCGCCGCACGCGCGGTGTCGGCCGGACGGTCGCCACCGATCCACGAATACACACGAATCTTGTCACGCACCTGACCACCAAGCAGATCACTCACCGACACCCCGAGCGCCTTGCCCTTGATGTCCCACAGCGCCTGGTCGATACCGGCCAGCGCGCTCATGTGGATCGCGCCGCCACGGTAGAAACCGCCGCGATAGAGCACGGTCCAGATGTCTTCGATATTGCGTGGGTCTTTGCCGATCAGGTAGTCGGACAATTCTTCGACGGCAGCGGCGACGGTGTGCGCGCGCCCTTCAACGACAGGCTCGCCCCAACCGGTCACGCCCTCGTCGGTTTCGACCTTGAGGAAGCACCAGCGCGGCGGAACGATGAAGGTGGTGAGTTTGGTGATTTTCATCTCTGCTCTCTTTTGTAAATGCAGCTCTTATTAGATGCAGCGCACACAGCGCCAAAAAGTCTTAGCGAAGGGCCTTCCACGCGGCCACATAGGCCTTGGCATTCACCGCCACTTGCTCCGGCGTCATGCCCGGTTTGAACAGGCCGGAGCCGAGGCCGAAACCTTTCACGCCGGCATCGATAAACGCCTGCATGTTGTCCGGCGTGATGCCGCCGACCGGTGCCAGCACCGTGCCGGACGGCAACACCGCGAGCCAGGCTTTGACGACCGCCGGGCCCATCTGCTCGGCCGGGAACAGCTTGAGAATGTCCGCGCCCTCCTCCAGTGCCGCGAAGGCTTCGGTCGGCGTCGCAACGCCGGGCGACAAAAACAGCCCCGCCGCTTTCGCTGCGCGCAACACCTTGGCGTCGCTGTGCGGCATGACGATCACCTGGCCGCCGGCTTCTTTGACCAATTCGACCTGTTCCGGCGTCAGCACCGTGCCGGCACCGATCAGGCAATCGGCGGGCAAGGAATTGCGCAGGATGCGGATACTTTCGTACGGCGAAGGGGAATTGAGCGGTACTTCGATGACGCGAAATCCGGCGGTATACAGGACTTCTCCGACAGCGCCAGCTTCCTGCGGGTGCAGGCCACGCAGGATCGCGATCAGACCGTTTTGCGCCAATGCTTGCTTGAGCATGTCAGGCCTCCAGTCAGGGTTAACGGGATGAGGAATCGATCAGTCCGGCAGCCAGCGCCAGTTGCCACAGGCCACGTTCGGTAGCCTGCTCGGCCAGCGTCACGTTGGCGAAACCACAGGCATCGAGGGCGCGGCGGTAACGCACACAGAGTTGCGCGTTGCCAATAAGGATGATCGAAGGGAGATTCGTCTTCTTGCAGCGACGGCGCTGAACCGTGGCAAGGGCCGCCAGTTCATGCCCGATCATCAGGCCGGACAGATAATCTGCCTGCGCCGTCGGGCTGAGTTCACCGGTCAGGCCCAGGGTGCGGGCGCTGAACAAGGTCGACAGCACGCCCAGCTCACCGTCCGCCGACTGCGCAATCTGCACGCCACGGTCAAACGCCTGAACATCGAACGCTGCGCCTTGCTTCAGGGTGCGGCCGAGAATGCTGTGTTCACTGAGCACGGCGAATACTTCGCCGGTCATGAACGTATCGAAATGGGTGATGCAGCCATCGACCACTTCGACCCATTTCGAGTGACTGCCCGGCAGGCCGATCAACAGATCAGCGCCCGCCTCGTCCGGAAAACTTTGCAACACGCCAAGCACTTGGGTTTCTTCGCCGCGCATCACGTTCGGCAGACGCGAACGCTGAATCACCCCCGGCACGATGTGCACGAGAGTGCCGCGCAGGCTGGTAATTGTTTGTAGGGAGTTTCCGAGATTGGCGACATTCGCCGGCGTCTCGCAGTAGGCCGCCTCACGCCAGCCCTGCGCGCTGCCGACCATACCGCAAGCGATCACCGGCAGATTCGGCTGCGCATCGAGCCAGTCGCCGCACGCCTCGTCGAAGGCCAGTTCAAAACCATCGGCGCATTCGCAACCATTGATGACACGCGGGGCCTTGGGCAACTGCATGATGCCGGACGACAGCGCGCGCTGCTCCAGCACCACACCGCCCGCGGCGAGTTTGTAAGCACGTAATGAGGTCGTCCCCCAGTCGAGCGCGATCAATTGCGCCAGCATCGCTTCACCTGTTTTGTTTTTGGCAGTGAGTGCGACGGACTATAGACCTCTCAAACGACAAATCTCAATATGTAATTTTGCATCCCACATTATGGGATAAAAGGACGTAGAAAAAATTCGTGCGCCGATCCCCCTGTATGCCGGTCGTCGATGATGAAAAAGCAGGCGCTCAGTACTATTGAGCAGGTCCAGATTTCAATAAATCTGCGCTGGGAATATGCATAACATTGGAGAAGTAAGTCTTATAGGTAGTGGAGTGCACTCTGAACACGCAAGAAATAGCGTCTCTGGCAGTCAAAAACGGAGCCAACGTTTCGCCCTTGAGGCGTCTTTCTTCACCCTTACCATCCACCGACTCGTCAAAAATAACATCTGCGCGGTAGAGCAGCGAATTAGCGGAAAGCCTTTCTACAAACCCAAACCCGGATTGCTTTATTTGATGCGACTGAGAAAAATCCAAATCATCCGTTAATGAGCATATAAGCCCCTGCCCAATAGACGATTTAAACAACCCTAGAAGCTCTACATCCGACGAAAAGTAAACTTGATAAATCCCTGTATTGCGAAGCCTCTCAGTCTTTGTGTATTCCAAGTTAGCGACAGGCCGACCATGATTCAAGGAGCAGGCGGAAGCCATCAATATCAAAACCAATAAACTTAGCATCCTCATTAGAACTACCCCTTGGTTCGCTTCAAAATGGATTCCCTTAAAATCTGCCGAGCAGACTTTCCACCGGGCAACTCCCGATCGAACATGAAATTGGCATCTGCGTGATTGATATCAAGGCGCCCCATGACATTCGGCCCCTCGGTGACTTCCCATTGTTCGCCAAAGTCAGCCACGAGGTCGGATAAATTCCAATCGACGGCAGCTGCCCGAATGTTTACCCAATACTCCGCTTTAGGCTTTGGTATTTGCCTGTATATTTTCGAAATACCGCACACAATTTTGCCGTGACCTACAGGGTCTAAAGTAATCAACATTTTTACTTTATACCCACGATCGGTCAAAACAGCAGAGAGGTGCGCACCATTCCAGCCGCCGAGACTATGACCAATAATATAAACAGCCGTACTACAATTTGAAATTTTCCCGATTACATTTTTTCCCAGATCCTCTTCACTCATAAACGCGTTATAGCCAAGAGGCAATGTAGTACAAAACTTTTGAACCTCCAGTTTTTCAATGTCCGCATCGACCATCTTGCGAACATAATCAACATTGTGGTTCGGCCCATCAACATAATACCTTTCCTGATCCCCAGCCCCGCCAACAAGAAAAACCATTACATCTCGCATTGCTACCGCCACCTGCTTGACCGACTGATCAGTTTTACAAGTAAGCGTATGAGTCACTGGTTCTTTCTTTGCCACTGGTGCCGCTGGGGTTTCTGCGGTAGCACTTCCATCTGCCATGTCCGTCACTCCACAAACAGTTTAATAGTTTCAGCCAAGTGCGAACTGACGGTATGGGTGAACCCGAGAGCATCCGTAACGCCTGGCTCCTCACTGCCGTCACCACGCTGGATGGTATAGGGGTGGTATGGCACAGGCTCTCCATCTGCTTCATTCACGACTTGCAACCTGTCAGTAAAATGCACCGGCATCGGCAACAACCCACTAAACGCCGCCCCTCCGCCACTCTGGCCAATAATCACCGTCCCGGAGCCGCCGACCACGACATTGCCGTGCCCGCCGGTGCTATCAAGGGTGGCTGCGTTCAAGCCGTTGATGAACACAGTGCCGGAGACAGCGCCGGTAATCGGACTGCCACACGCAGATTTATCAGTCATACGTGCAGCAGCAAGACCGTCGAAGAAGACGTCGGGCGAGCCGGAAACGATCGGGTTGGTGCCATGGCCCGGCAACGGGCAGGCGGTCGGGTCGGTGATGCGTGCGGCGGGCTTACCACTCAATTCAAAGCTCCTTGCTTCAGAGGTTCCGGATGCGGCTGATGGATATCGATGTCGGTCGCGGCGAAGCGCCAGCGGTTTTCGACGGGGTCGAACAGCGCGTGGCAATGCTCACGGCTGTCTGGGGATGCAGCGCTTTGCAGATGTCGCCAGGCTTCATCGACGTGCCACGCCAGCTCGGCAGGCGTCGCATCGTCCAGCTCGTTGAGCCAAGCGTTGTAGTTGCGCAGGTGATTTCGCTCGTACGTTGATTGCAGCAGATCGGCCATTTGCGTGCCGAGGTCGAGATGATGTCCGGCCGTCCATTGACCGATCTCGGAATAGACGTACCAGCCCATCGGCATCAACGCGCCATCCTTGAGCAGCGAATGCCCGACAGGGGCGACGAAACCGCAACAGATGTGCAGCATCAACCAGCCTTGATGTGCGTCGATAAACGCCGTTGGATCGAAGGTGCGCAACGGTATCACGCGGTAACCGTCGAGCCCGGCACTGCGCGTCATCAACTCGCATCAAGGCATGAAACGAACGCACGAATGGCGGTACCGCCCGTACGGTTTGTCATACAGAGAATGTCCACCGGTTGCCGCTTGGCGTTGTCGCTGGAACCCGAGTTTTTCACCAGGCCGTAAAGGCGCATTGACGCCCGAAGTCCGCTCATCGCCGGTCATTCGTTGACGCAGCGATGGCTCCACGGGCGTGGAGAAGTTGTGCCAGAAGCATTGCAGGTGTCGTCCGTGAGTGCGCAAAAATGGCGCGTAGAATGCCGGACCAGAGCACTCGCGGCAATCGAATCAGTACTGGATTGCCATCACTGTCTTCAGCCTTCGGCAAACTCACGCAGGACCTTGCCGTCCATGCGGTATCGCACCCACTCTTCCTGAGGTTGCGCGCCGAGGGATTTATAGAACTCGATGGCCGGGGTGTTCCAGTCCAGCACGCTCCACTCGAAGCGGCCGCAGTCGTTGTCGCAGGCGATTTTCGCCAGGTGGCGCAGCAGGGTTTTGCCGGCTCCGCCGCCGCGTTGTTCGGGGGTGATGTAGAGGTCTTCGAGGTACAGGCAATTGCTGCCCAGCCAGGTCGAATAGCTGAAGAAAAACACCGCGAAACCGATCGGCACGCCGTCGCGCAGGCAGATCAGCCCGTGAGCGGTAGCGCCTTCGCCGAACAGACTGCGCTCGATGTCGGCGACGCTGGCGATGACTTCGTGGCGGGCCTTTTCGAAATCGGCGAGTTCAGTGATGAAGGCGAGGATTTGCGGCGCATCGCTGGGGGTCGCCGGGCGGATGTCGATCGTCATGGACGGGCCTTGTCGGAAAAAGGAAAACGCCATACTAAGGCGGTGAGCGGCGCTCGTCACATGGCAAAACACACACTACCCTGCGCAATGTTGCAAACACTGCAGTTTCCTGTGGAACTTCGACAATCTGAAAGGATGCTTATGAACCTTGAGTTTTTTACCCCCGTGGAGGCACTGGCAGCAGAGTTACTGCCGCACGCTTTGGAACCGTCCGACGACGGCGCCCACGATCTCGCGCACCTTCAGCGTGTCTGGCACAACGTGCGTACGCTTCATGTAGAAGAAGGTGGTGATCTTGAGGTGTTGCTCGCTGCCGTGCTGCTGCACGATTGTGTAGCCGTCGAAAAGAACTCGCCGCTGCGCGCGCAAGCCTCGCGACTGGCGGCTGAAAAGGCTTCGGCAGTGCTCGCCGCTCTGGACTGGCCCGAAGAAAAAATCACGGCCGTGGTTCACGCCATCGAAGCCCACAGTTTCTCCGCCAACATCGCCCCACGCACCCTCGAAGCAAAAATCGTCCAGGACGCCGACCGGCTCGACTCACTGGGCATGCTTGGCGTCGCCCGCACTTTCTACATCGCCGGGCGCATGGGGTCGGCGCTGTACGACGCGCAGGATCCCGAAGCGAAACAACGCGATTACGACGACAAGCGGTTTTGCCTCGATCATTTCCAGACCAAACTGCTGCACCTCGCCGACGGTTTCCAGACCGCCGCCGGCCAGCGTCTGGCGCAAGTCCGTCATCAACGCCTGAAGGGTTTCATGGAGCAGTTCAAGGAAGAGATTGGCATCGTTTAAGCCGTTACTCCGGCGTGCGCTGAACCTGACTTCGCCAACATCAGACCTAACCCGCTCACCTGGCGTGTTAAACAGACGACGCTGAATTTTTCCGGTCAAGGAAGCGCGTCATGTCGCAAGCCACACCCAAGGTCTCAGGCAAGCTGTTCGGCCTGTTCTGCCTCGCCAGTTACCTGCTCTCGCTGTCCTACGGCTCGACGTTTTTGCTGTCGCTGTTGATCGGCTCTCGCGGCGGCAATGAGCACGATGCCGGTAGTGTGATTTCGGCGGCGATGCTCAGTACGTTTGTCGCGGTGCTGGTGTCCGGGCATCTGTCGGACTGGCTCGGCGCGGCGCGTTCGATTGCCCTGTTTGGTCTGTTGCTGGTGGCGGCGAGTCTGGGCTTTGCGCTGTCACCGGGATTCGGTCATCTGCTGTTGTTTTTCGGTTTGTTGCTGGGATTGGGTTGGGGTGTTTTCTACACCCTGGGGCCGATCATCGTCGCCAGCCTGGTGACCCCGGCGCAGCGTGCGAAGTATTTTGCCTTGCTTTCCGGCAGCATGATGACCGGCATCGGCAGCGGCCCGTTGCTAGGGCGTGCCGCCAGTGCGCTGGGCTGGCCGGTGACTTCGGCGTTTTATCTGGCTGCACTGGCGAGTCTGGTCGGTGCGCTGCTGTTCTGGCGCCTCGGGGCTCGATTGAAAAGCACCCACGCCACGTCGGCGGCGAAAATCACTTGGCAAGCGACCACTCAGGTGCTCGGTTCACGCGCGGTGTTTGCGATCATCATGGTCGGGCTCGGCGGCTGCGTGTTTGGCGGCCTTTCGAGTTTTCAGACCAGTTACGCGACGGCGCGCTCGCTGGATTATTCGCTGTTCTTCCTCGGCTTCATGAGTGCAGCGATCAGCAGCCGGATGTTGATCGCCGGTTACGTGGTCAAGCGTGATCCGCTGCGCGCTTCTTGCCTGTTGTCGGGGCTGATGCTCGGCGCGATCGTGCTGTTCACTTTCGGGGTGCACAGCTCATTCACCTATTTGCTGGCAGCGCTGATGCTCGGCGTCGGGTATGGCCTGACGTATTCGGTGATCAACGGGCTCGCGGCGAACGAAGCGCCGACCGGCACCACTTCGCAAGCGTTGCTGTTGTTCAGCCTCTCGTATTTTGTCGGCGTGTTCGGCTTTCCGTTGCTGGCCGGGAAAATCATCGTCGAACAGGGCATGGCGACGTTGCTGCTCACGGTATTGGCCGCGGCGTTTGCGAACTGGCTGATCACCGTGGGTCGTCTGCTCTGGCGTCGACTCAATATCAAAACCGCAGCGGCAACCTAGACCGTTCGTCGTTCATCAGGCACCAATCCGCTCAGAGGGCAGACCAACGACAGGTAAGGATTCCAATCACTGGAGAAGCCCTATGATTCCGTCAAGGTTGACCGCTTTCGTATTCAGCGCCCTGCTCTGCCCTGCGGTTTTCGCCGCATCCGCCACCGCTGCGGGTACCGGCCCTACCGACCCGACCCCGCCACGCGCCCCCGCCATCAACAGTGCTCCCGGAATGAACACCGATGGCTCCGGCGTGCCCTTGATCAATCAGCCTCCCGCCACCGGTACTGATCCGCGCACCCAAGGCAGTGACCCGGGTCGTCAGGGCGGGATGAACACCCCCGATGCCCCCGCAACGCCAGACAATGCTGGCCCCGGCATCGGCTCTAAAACCACCACAGGTGGCTCCGGTTCCGAAGGCTCCGGTCAGTAGTTCGCCGACGCGAGCGTCCTATTCAATCCAATGAAGAGGTAACCATGAACGTCGATAAAAACCTGGAAAAAGAAGTCCTCACCCGCCTGCTGCACGCCCACCCTAGCGGACTGGGCAAGGAAGTACTGGACAATTACCGGGGCGAGAAAGTCGTGGCCGGCGCCCTCGCCGCCCTGCAGGATCGCGGACTGATTCACCATGGTCATGTGACCTGCAACGAGGCTGGCGAACATTCGTTGAACCTGCCGATCAAGCTCAGTGCCGCCGGCGTTGAAGCGGCACGCAAGCTGGATCTGCAGTAGTCCTGAGGTCGCTCGCTGCCGATGCGGCGAGCGGCCGAACTTGCACACTAGAGGAGAAATCCCATGCCTCGTGGAAGCAAAGAAAAATACACCGCTGCACAGAAGGCCAGCTAAAACGACAATCCCCCGTAGGAGCTGCCGAAGGCTGCGATCTTTTGATCTTCAAAAGCAAAGATCGCAGCCTTCGGCGGCTCCTGCAGGGAATTTGTGTACGACGCAGATACTAGCGATTCCGGGATGTCAGGCGCCACCGGATTTGCGGATAAATTCATCCACTTCAGCCGCCCCCGGCGAAGTTGCCGGCCCCCAGCGCGTCACCGCCAACGCCGCTGCCGCGTTCGCCCGCTGCGCCGCTTCATGCGCAGACACCCCCCGCGCCAACCCGGCGACAAACACCCCGGCATGGGCATCACCGGCGCCGTTGCTGTCGACGGCTTGCACGGCAAACCCCGGCACATGCCGACGCTCGTTGGCCTGTTGAATCCAGCAACCCTGCGGCCCGTCGCGCACCACCATCAGCACCTCATCGGGCAGATGTACAGCGAGACGATCCAGTGCTGCGCCAATGTCCTCAGCCCCGGTAAACCGCAGCGCCTCGACGCTGTTGCTGGTCCACACATCGATGCGCGGCAGCAACGCGTTCATCAGCGGCGAGTCCGGCGATTCAACCAACGGGCCCGGATCGAACACCACGTTGATGGTCGCCGGCAACGCCAATGTCCAATCGAGCAACGCCTGCGCCTTGCCCTCGTGGAGCAGGCTGTAGCCGCTCAGATAAACGTAATCGCCCGCCTCGGCCGCGACGCTGTTCAGATCGTCCTCGGTGACCTCACCTTCAGCGCCGATATAGGAAATGAAGCTGCGTTCGGCCGACGCATCGGTCAGCGCCACACACAACCCCGTGTCGCGTTGCGCAGGTTCACGAATGCCAATCTGAATGCCTTCATCGTTCATCGCCTGACGCGCCAGATCGCCGAAACGCCCGGTGCCGTGACGGCCGAGATAAACCACCGGCAGGCCATTACGCACGGCCGCCGCCATTACATTGAAACCGCCACCGGCTTCGAAACCGGCCGACTGCGCCAGCACGTCACCGCCAATCTGCGGCAGTTTATCCACGGCCATGACCAGGTCGATGATGACCTGGCCGGTGTGCAACATCTTAGGCATGAGCATTCTCGGTTTGCGCGGCGCGGCGATCTTTCGCCCCGCCCAGTACACAGTAAATGCCACCGGCCACCACGAACGTCACGATCCAGCCAAGACCGTTATGGCCCAGCCACGAGTCGGACAGGAAGCCTTTGAACCAGACGTTCTCGGCGGTGGTGCCGATGGTGGTGAAGCTGAAGCCAAGCACGATGGCAATCGCCCAGGCGCCGAATGCACGCCACTCGATGCCACCGCGATACCAGTAAGCGCTGCTTGGGCTGACGTCGAGCAGGTCTTTCGGGCTGTAGTAGTGACGATGAATCAGGTCGACGACGAAGATCCCGACCCAGGCGGTGATCGGCACCGCCAGCAGGGAAATGAACGTGATGAACGGGCCGTAGAAGCTGTCGGCAATCAGCATGAAGTAGATCGAACCGGCGAAGATCGCGACGATGTCGACCACCACCGCGTAGACGCGTTTGACCTTCAGGCCAAGGGTCAGCGTGGTCAAGCCGGCGGAGTACACCGACAGGTTGTTCGACAGCAACAGACCGCCGAATGCAGTGATCAGGTAAGGCACCGCCATCCAGGTTGGCAGCATGTCGCGAATCGCCACGATCGGGTCAGTCGCGGAGGCGAGGTCGTTGTTGCCCACCGACAGCAGACCGCCGAGGGTGATCAGCAGCACCAGTGGAATGCCCGCACCGAATGCTGCGGATGCAACCAGACGCACGGCTTTGACGCTGCGATGCTGGTAGCGCGACATGTCGGCACCCGCGTTGGCCCAGCCAATCCCGGTGCCGGCAGCCATGGTGCCGATACCGATGATCATTGCGCTCATCGGCGCTGGCGTGGCGTTGAACACCGCGCTCCAGTCGATGGTCGCGCAAAGGAAGCCGCCAACCAGAATGTTCAGCGCACCGAACACGTAGGTCGCCCACTTCTGGATGACCAGCAACGTCGCATGACCGAGGCCGGACACCGACAACGTCAGCAAAACGAAAATCGCGATGAAGATCAGCGTCAGTACCGGCGCACTTTTCGCTTCGACCGGCGAGCCGAACAGGATCGAGCACAGTGACAACAGCACGAATGCAGCGGTGGTGGTGTTGACCGTTTCCCAGCCCAGGCGCGACATCAGCGAGACCAGCGTCGGGCCGATATTGCCGCGCACACCGAAGATTGCTCGCGACAAGGTCAGGCTCGGCGCGCGGCCACGACGGCCGGCAATCGAGATGATCCCGACCACGGCAAACGAACCGGCGGCACCGATGATCGCGACGATGATCGCCTGCCAGATCGCCAGCCCGCGAAACGCGACCAGCGTGGCGCCCAGGGGCAGACCGAGGATGGAAATGTTGGCGGCGAACCAGACCCAGAACAGTTGCAGCGGATGGCCGTTGCACTCGGCTTCCGGCACCGGTTCGATGCCGCGGGTTTCCAGTTGCCCGGCGCTTTGCCCGGCGTTTGATGAACTCATGAACAGTGCTCCTGTTTGCCATTCTTGTGTTTATGGGCAATTCAATAACCCGCACATCTCCTGTAGGAGCTGCCGCAGGCTGCGATCTTTTGATCTTGATTTTGCGGCTGCCTGAAGACTGCTGAAGATCAAAAGATCGCAGCCTTCGGCAGCTCCTACACGGGTGTCCTCAACGTAAGGTGAGGAGTCCTTTCACGAGGGGCTCAAGCTCCAGATGATTGACCGCTTTGACCGTCTCGATCATCTCGGCAGGCCAACTCTCAAGACCCAGGCAGGCCCCGAGCATGGCGCCAAGAATCGCTGCGATGGTGTCAGTGTCGCCGCCCAGGCTGGCGGCCATGCACAGCGCTTCAAACGCGCTCATGTCACCGACCGCCACTTGCTGCGCCAGCGCGAACGAAACCACCACCGACTCCTGCGACGCCACCGAAGTGCCGATCACGTCGTAGAGCAGATCCGCCAGCAGTGCCTTGTCGCTATCGACACTGATGCTGCGCGCCCAACTGATGCGCGAAGCGATACGTCCACCCGCCACCCAGTGGCCATGCGCTTGCGCTTGTTGCGCGATTTGTTGGCCAACGTTCAGCGCCTCGCCCAGGTCCATGCCGTTGATACCGGCAGACACCACCGCCGCCACCGCCGCCGCACTGGAAATCCCCAGCGTGGTGTTGTGGGTCACCTGACAGGCCTGCACCACCGCCGCAATAAAGCGCTCGGGATCGGCAACGTCTGCCGCGATCCCCACCGGCGTGATGCGCATTGCCGCACCGTTGGTGGTGCCGTAGCGCCCGGCTTCTTCCGGCGAGTGGCCGGCGAGAATCATTTCAATGGCGCGTTTGGTCGACGGTCCGAGCAAGTCCTGCGAGCCCTTGGCCTGCATCTCGGCTTCCCACTCGATCAAGCGTTGCGCGAGGATCGCCGGCTCGATGCGGCCCTTGCCTTCGACCAGCAACTCGCCGACCAGAATCGCCTGTTCGGTGTCGTCGGTGATCGAGCCTTTGGGCATGTTCGCGGCGATCGGTTGCAAGGGACCTGCGTCTTGCAGATCGGTGATCTGACCGAAGCGGGTCTTGATGGTTTCGCGGTTCAGCGATTGCGTCGGCATGCCCAGCGCATCACCGAGGGCCAGGCCATAAAACGCACCGAGGGCACGGTTGAGCGCGGTCATTTCGATTCTCCAAATTGCAGGTGCAGACGGAAATGCACCGGGTCGAGCAGGCTTTCGACCAGCTCCATGAAACGGTTCTGGCGGTCGTAGGTGGTGCGCAGGGCTTTGAGGAACACCGTGCCTTGCGCGCGACCGAGCAGTTCAGCGTCGACAGCATTCAGCGGTTCGGCGCCGATCCATTGATCGCCGCGTTCGCCGATGTAGCCGTAGGCAGCCAAGGTGATGGTCAGGGAATTGTCGATCAGACCGACGCGCGGCAGGCTTTCCAGGCCCCCGGTCGCTGGCATCAAAGAGCGTTCGAGGGACACCAGCGTGCCGTCGTTGGAACGTCGGCGACGGTCGAGGGTGATGAATTTTTCTGTGCCGAACCGCGACAGCAGATCGGGCCGGGTCACGGCTTCCAGGCGCAGCACTTCGGTGTTGATCAGCGCACCGCTGTCAGCCAGTGCCTGCGCCCAGCCGCTGCGTTGGTCGAGCGCCACGCCGTCGAACGTGACGATCGAGCCGACGCCGCTTTGTGTGGCGATGTAATTGCGCCGTTTCAGTTCGGCCAGCGCTTCTCGCAGCGTGCCTCGGCTGACCTTGAATTCTTGAGCCAACTGATGCTCGCCGGGCAACAGAAAGCCGTCCTCCATAAGGCCGCTCTCGATGCGCCGGATGAGTTCGTCGACTACCCGTTGTTTCTTGTCAAATCGTACCTGTCTAATCATGTACAAATTGATAACCGAAACGGGTTCGAGCGAGCAAGGGAAATTTAGGGGAAGTGACGGAAGGTTGAAGGTCAAAAGCACCCTCACCCTAGCCCTCTCCCGGAGGGAGAGGGGACTGATCGAGGTGTTTGTTCTACTTACATCGACCTGAAATATCGAGTCGAACTCAGGTTTTGAAAAGCCAGGAGATCTGCTCCCTTTCCCCCTCTCCCTCTGGGAGAGGGCTGTGATCTGGCTTAATGATTCTGGACACCCCTGAAGGGCGTAATCTACGCCCAACGACGAGGTGTAATTTTGACTAGACGGTACTTTTCGACAGATTTCAAACGGGACGCGGCTTGCTTGGTACTGGATAAAGATTATTCAGTAAGTGAGGCCTGCGAAGCGATGGGGGTGGGCCCGACCGCTCTGCGCCGCTGGGTTGAGCAGTTGCGCCAGGAGCGCAACGGCAAGACGCCCGAAAGATCCAAGGCCATGACACCCGATCAACAACGCATTCAGGAACTGGAAGCAAAAATCCGACGGATTGAGCGTGAGAAAGAAATCTTAAAAAAGGCTACAGCTCTCTTGATGTCGGATTCCCTCGATCGATAAGGCTGGTCGAGGAGTTAAGCGAGCAATATCCAAGAACCGAGTTGTGTGGTGTGTTTGGAATCAACCGCAGCAGTTTTTACGACCGGTTGAAACAGGGCACAAAAGTTGATGTTGAACGCGATCGCCTCAAGATCAAGGCTGTTGAACTGCATCAGCAAAGTCGCGGTTCGATGGGCGCGCGAGGCCTGTCAGAGGCGTTGCGTAACGAAAAGGAGTCTGTAGGTCGCTACATGGCTCGTAGCCTGATGCGCGAAATTGGATTAAAGAGCCAGCAACGGCGCAGGCATCGTTACAAACCCAGCGGCGCGGAGGCTCAATACGCCCCTAACCATTTGGAGCGTAAATTCAACGTCGAGGCGCCCAATCAAGTGTGGTGTGGCGACGTGACTTACATCTGGGCGGGTACTTACTGGGTTTATCTGGCTGCGGTACTTGATCTGCATGCCCGACGCATCGTCGGCTGGGCGATGTCCCGAAGCCCGGATTCAGCACTAACCTGTCAAGCCTTGAAGGTGGCTTTCGAGTCGCGAGGACGGCCTGAAAACTTAATGTTCCATTCGGATCAGGGCTGTCATTACAGCAGCAAAATGTTCCGTGAAACGTTGTCGGACATGCGGATAAAACAAAGCATGAGTCGACGGGGAAACTGCTGGGATAACGCTCCGATGGAACGTTTCTTTGGCAGTTTGAAATCTGAATGGATACCCAAGGCCGGCTACCGAAACGAAGACGAAGCCAGTACCGATGTGTTGCGCTACCTGACCCACTATTACAATCGGATCAGGCTGCACAGCCACAACGGTTATAGGACTCCGGTAGCCATGGAGGCCCTGGCGGCATGAGAAATGAACAAAACCCTATAACTGTGTCCAGTATCGTTTGACCAGATCACTGGGCGGGCGGCGTTCCGATGAGGGGCTCTTGATCTTAGCGTTGTTTGAGGCGGTCGATAACGACGGCGAGCAACAGGATCGAACCACGAATGACGTATTGGTAGAAAGTATCAATGTTCTTCAGGTTCATCGCATTCTCGATAATCGCCAAAATCAACACCCCGGCAATCACATGCCGAATCATGCCAATCCCGCCACTCAACGACACCCCGCCCAGCACGCAAGCCGAGATCACCGTCAGCTCGAAACCCTGACCAATCATCGGCTGCCCCGACGTCATCCGCGACGCCAGGATCACCCCGGCCAGCGCACCGATCACGCCGTGCACGGCAAAGATGATGATCTTGGTGCGATCAACGTTCACACCCGCCAACAATGCCGCTTCCTGGTTGCCACCGATGGCCATGGTGTTGCGCCCGTAGGTGGTGTAGTTCAGCAACCAGCCAAAAAACAGAAAGCAGACGATGGTGATCAGAATCGGCACCGGCACGCCGAATAACTGGCCGTTACCGAAGACGAAGAACGATTCCTGCGACACGCCCACCGCTTTGCCGTTGGCAAAAATGTACGCCAGACCACGAACGATCTGCATGGTCGCCAACGTCGTGATCAACGCATTGACGCGCAACTTGGCAATCACGATCCCGTTGATCAGCCCGACAATCAGGCCCATCACCAACGCCGCACTGACACCGAGAAACACGCTGTTGGTATCGCGCATCACCACTGCCGCAACCACACCGGCGCAGGCAATTACCGAACCCACCGACAAGTCGAAGTGCCCCGACGCCAGGCAGTACAACATCGTGCACGCGGCGATCCCGGTGGTGGAAATCGCCAGGCCCAGGCCACGCATGTTCAGCGGCGAGAGAAAGTTGTCGATCAGCAGCGTGCAGGCAATGAAGATGCCGATTGCCGCCAGCAGCATGACCCAGTCATCGAGGAAGCGGCGCATGTCCAACGGTTTGCGCGCGGTCGGCAGGGTTTCGTTTTGGGTTGTCATCATAGTCACCTCTCAGTTCGCCACGCCGTCAGCGCGGTGGCGCGGCAAAGCCAGTTGCAGCAGGTTGGATTCATTGGCCTGGTCGCGGCTGATTTCGCCGCGCAGGGCGCCTTCGCAAAGCACCAGAATGCGGTCGGAAATGCCCATCACTTCCATCAGGTCGCTGGACACCACGATCACCGAAATACCCTCGGCAGCGAGGTTATGGATGATCTGGTAGATCTCCGCTTTGGCACCGATGTCGATGCCACGCGTCGGTTCGTCGAGCAGCAAGACCTTCATCGGCATCGACAGCCAGCGACCGAGAATGGCCTTCTGCTGATTGCCGCCGGAGAGGAATTTGATCTGCTGGCCGGCGTGCGGGGTTTTCACCTTCAGCGCCTTGATCTGTTTGTCGGCATTGCCCTTTTCCCACAAACCGCGAATCAGGCAACCGAGACCCGAATGGGCGCCACGGGCACTGATGTTGATGTTCTCGGCGACGCTGGCCAGCGGGATGATGCCTTCCTTCTTGCGATCCTCCGGACACAGCAAAATGCCCGCCGCAATCGCATCACGCGGTGAGCGCAATTTCAGTTCGTGACCGCGCAGTTCAAGGCGTCCGGCCGTGTTGCGCTCAAGCCCGCTGAGCAGGCGAAACAGCTCGGTGCGCCCTGCCCCGACCAGTCCGAACAGGCCAAGGATTTCGCCTTTGTGCGCCTCAAAACTGATCGGCTCGCGCAGGCCCGGACCGAGCAGGCCGTCGACCTTCAGCGCGACGGCGCCGCGTGGACGGTGGCGATAATCGTAGATGTCCTGAATGTCGCGACCGACCATGCAGGTTACCAGTTGATCGTGGGTCAACTGGCTCATGTCGTCGAAGGTGCGCACGTAGCGACCGTCCTTGAACACCGTCACCGCGTCGCAGATGCGGAACACTTCTTCCATGCGATGCGAGACGTAAAGCACCACTTTGCCCTCGTCACGCAGGCGCCCGATGATCGCCATCAAGCGGTCGATCTCACGGGCCGAGAGGCTGCTGGTGGGTTCGTCGAAGGCAATGACGTGGGCGCCGCGCGACAGCGCTTTGGCGATTTCCACCAATTGCCGCTGACCGAGGGACAAGCGTCCGACCTTGGTTTGCGGATCGATTTCGTCGGCGAGACCTTTCAGGCAATTCAACGCCTGCTGGCGCAACACGCCGCGATTGATCAAACCGAAACTGGCCGGCAGATGGCCGAGAAACAGGTTCTCGGCGACGGTCATTTCCGGCACCAGATGCAGCTCCTGGTGAATCACCGCGACGCCGCTGCCGATGCTGTCAGCGGTCGATTTGAACGCCATGGTCTGTTCGCCGATCTGCAACTCGCCGCTGCTCGGGATATAAGCGCCGCCGAGGATTTTCAGCAGGGTCGATTTGCCGGCGCCGTTCTCGCCCATCAAGGCATGAACCTGGCCGGGATGGGCGACGAAACTGATAGCGTCCAGCGCTTTCACGCCGGGAAAAGTTTTGCCGATCCCGTTGAAACGCAGGCTGCCGCTGGAGCTGTGTTGTTGTGTCTGTACTTGCGCGTGCATAAAGCCACCTCTTCACACCGAAAAACGGCCCGGCTGCCCGGGCCGTCGCGGCATCAGTTCCACAGGCCGATTTTTTCCAGCTCTTGCTTGAAGTTGTCGCGGGTGATCAGGGTGACGTCGTCCATGGCCGTGTACTTCGGCGGTTCTTTGCCGGTGGTGACCCACTCGTACATCATCTCTGCGGTCTTGTAGCCTTCGATGTGCGGGCTTGGCAGCATCGAACCGAAGAAGCCGCTGTTGGGTTTTTTCAGTTCGCCGATGGCGTCGGTGCCGTTGATGCCGATGCCGATCACGTTGGCTGCAGCGAAACCAGCCGCCTCAGTGGCGCGCACGCCGCCGAGCACGGTGTTGTCGTTCATGCCGCCGATGATCAGGTTCTTCGCCGCGCTCGGCAGTTTCACCAGCGCCGAGTTGGTCGCGTCCATGCTGCCCGGTACGTCGAGGGTTTTCAGTGCGGCGAACAGAATGTGATCTTTCGGCATACCGGCGTCTTCAAGGGATTTCACAGAGCCGTCGGTGCGTTTCTTGCCGGTGTCGAGTTCGTTGTAGGTGTTGACCACCGCATAGGTGTCTTTCCAGTCCCAGTTACGCTTCTTCGCTTCGGCGACCATCGCGTTGCCTTGCTTCTGGCCGACTTCGAACGCGGCCATGCCGAGGTACGGCACGTCTTCCATGAACTTGCCGTTGGCGTCGACAAAGCGGTCGTCGACGGCAATCACTTTCAGGTCATTGAGTTTGGCTTTGGCCATGATCGCCGGGCCGAGCGAGACATCCGGCGGGCAGATCACGAAGCCCTTGGCCCCGTTGGCCGCCAGACTGTCGATCGCCGAGAGGGTCTTCTCGCCATCCGGCACGGCGATTTTGATCAGTTCGAAGCCCTTGTCCTTGGCCGCTTTCTCGGCGAAGGCCCACTCGGTCTGGAACCACGGTTCTTCAGCCTGTTTCACCAGAAAACCGATTTTCACGGTATCGGCAGCTAGCAGCGCACTGCTCAGACTGAACGCGGTGACCGCCAGGGCGGTACTGCACAGGGTACGAATCCCGAAACGACGTTTCATAAGCTGACTCCTTGTTATTTTTTTTGAGCAATGTTTTGAAAAACGTTAAAGCAAGTTCCTGCAAAGCCTGTTGAAAATAGTCATATCGTATGATGATTGGATTTCAAGCGGACTTATCCGTGTGAAAGCCCTTCGCTCAGTCGTGGTACATCACCGAGCGACCACCATCGATGGTGATGCATGACGCATTGATGAACGGTGCTTCATCGCTGGCCAGAAACACCGCCGTCATCGCTACTTCGAGCGGCTGACCGATGCGTTTGGGCGGGTGCAGATCGAAGGCGCGCTGACGCTCGGCATGCGGGTCGGCGAAACCGTTCCAGTAATCGACGTTCAGTTGCGTTTCGATATAGCCCGGGGCGATGGCGTTGACGCGAATGCCTTTGGCGGCGTACTCGATGCCGAGTGCGCGGGTCAGGCCGAGCAAACCGTGTTTGGCCACCGGGTACGGGAAGCAGCCGGGAATGATGTGGCTCGAATGGGTCGAAGCGATATTGATGATGCTGCCGACGCCCTGCTCGATCATCTGCGGCAGTACCGCTTTGCAACCGAACCAGGCACCGTCCAGATCGATGGCAAAACAGCGGCGCCAGTCTTCTTCAGTCATCTCCAGCGGATCGCGGAACACGTTGACCCCGGCGCAGTTGACCAGCACGTCGATGCGTCCGTGCAACTCAACGGCGCGTTTGGCCATGGCGAGCAGATCGTGCTGACGCGAGACATCGGCCTTCAGCGCCTGCACGTCGTAACCCTGCTCGCGCCAGTGCGCGGCAACCTGTTCAACCTTCTCGGCCTGGATATCGCTGATCACCAGTTTCGCCTGCTGTGAGGCGAAAGCCGCAACAATGGCTTCGCCAATGCCTTGCGCGGCGCCGGTCAGCAGCACGACCTTGTTTTTCAGGCGCTCGCCCTTCGGCGGTGCGGGCACCGGCGGCAGGGAAAGAGGTTCAGCCATGGATCAGGACTCCTGTTTCGCAGGCACAAAAAAACCGGGCATCTGACGATGTCCGGCCTGGAAGGCAGTTTGAACGAAACAGGCAGGCGTGGCCGACGGCCTCGGGCCGTTGCGAAACGCGGACTCCGCGCGGGAGTGCGATAAACATTCGCTGCATCACTTCACCTGTTTTGTTCTTTTTAAGTGTGAGTGCGTGTTACTGCTGGAGTCGACTATAAACCCGACCGCCAAATAATCTCAATATATAATTTTGCATCCCATATTTTGGGATTTAACCTGCGAACCGCGTACAGAGTTTTCCTGCGACATCCACGCGCATCGACAGCACCGCGCCGTCTAGTGGGTGGTTGTGCGGACTCTTGGCGCTGGTGATGAACAGGGTTTTCAGGTCCTCGCCGCCGAAAACGCAACTGGTCGGGCGACTGACAGGCAGATCGATCCTGCGGTCGACCTGGCCATCCGGCGTCAACCGCAGCAGGCAACTGCCGTCCCAGCGGGCATTCCAGATGTAGCCTTCGGCGTCCATTGCTGAACCGTCCGGCCCACCCTGCTGATCGGGGCCGTACCAGGTTTCAGCGGCACCGAGATTGCCGTCGGTATGAATAAAATAGCAATGCAGCGTGCTGTCGAGACTGTCGCCAAACAGCAGCGTGGTGCCGTCGTCGCTCCACAGCAAGGTATTGGGAATTCCGAGATTACGCAGTAAGGGTGTGACGCGTTGATCGGGATCGATGCGGAACAGGCCACCGGAGCGGCGGATGATCGGCAACTCTTCGCCCTGCTCGCCGAGGTTGTTTTGCATGGTGCCGAGCCACAACCGGCCCTGAGCATCGCAACGTGCTTCGTTAGGGCGATTGCCCGGTTGCGGGTCGGCGATGCAGAACAGCGTCAGGCGTGGTTCGAGACCCGGAGAGTCGAGATCGAGCCGATAGACGCCGCTGCTCAGCGTCACGAGGGCATCGCCGCTGGCGCAGGGGATAAACGCGGAAACGTGTTCCGGCATCTGCCAGATCTGAACGTTCTGGCCGATCAGGCGCAGGGCCTTTTTGCCGGCGATGTCGACCCAGTACAACGCTTGCGTCGGTGCGTCCCAGAATGGGCCTTCACCGAGTTGGGCGCGGTGTTGGGTCAGGGCGGTCCACGGCATATAACGGTCTCCATTGTTCTTGTTTTTACTGTAGGAGTGAGCCTGCTCGCCATCGCGGTGGACCAGTCGAAGCTACTTTGCCTGATACGACGCTATCGCGAGCAGGCTCACTCCTACAGGGGATTTTTGTGTTAGCTGGCTTTTTTGTCGGCCATGACTCTCGGGTAAAAGCGTTTGATCGCCAGGTCTGCGTTATCAATCAGCGTCATGCACGCCCACACGCCCCGTGCGGAATCGCGGGCGGCGATCGCGTCGGCCATGTCTTTATGGATAGGCAGCGTGCGGCGCAGTTCATCCGGGTCGGCGGCGGAGACTTCAAAAGACACCGCCAGCAACGCGCCGAGGGCCGGAACCATTTGTTCGATAAATTGATTGTGGCTCGCGGCGAGAATGCATTCGTGGAAGGACTGGTCAGCGCGGTTGTAATCAATACCGCTGTCGACCGCGCGCTCAAGGGCGTTGTAGGCCAGTTGTATCGCCTGGATCTGCTCGAAGGTGGCGCGCTCGCAGGCCCAGCGCACGGCCATCGGTTCGATGGTGCGGCGCAGGTCGAGCAAGTCATCGACGAAGTTTTCCGGCAGACCATTACGCGACAACCACCCGACGACTTGTGGATCGAACAGGTTCCAGCGCTTTACCGGCAGCACGCGGGTGCCGACTTTCGGCCCCACTTCGAGCATGCCTTTGGCGACGAGGGTTTTGATCGCTTCGCGGATGACCGTGCGGCTGACACCGAGCTGTTCGCCGAGATCGGCCTCGACCTTGATGGTCTGCCCCGGTTTGACCTGGCCAGCGGCGATCCAGCTGCCGAGCCAGTCGACCGTCGACGCGTGAAAGCTGCTGGACATGAACACCTCAAAGCGGATCGCGATGGGTGATCAAGCTAATCATCATACGATTAGGTGTCAACGACAAAAAAAGATCGCAGCCTTCGGCAGCTCCTACAGATGTACGCCATGTAGGAGCTGCCGAAGGCTGCGATCTTTTAAGGTTCCAGGCCGATGCGGAAGAACTCGCCGCCGCTCCACACCCCCAGCCAGCGCTGCCCGTCGATTTCGCGGCTGACCGCCAGTTCCACCAGTTGATAGAACACATTGCGGTGGATCAGCGCTTCAAGATTGGTCCGCACATGCACGTAAGGCGCCGGCTCTTGGGTCGTGGGATCAATCTCGACGCGGATCGGATGCTCCGGCCCGGCCTCGGCAGTTTCATCGACGTTGGTGGTAAAACGCAAAAGCTGCGCCTCGCCCTCGCCTTCAACCTCGACCGCAATCGCCACGAACGGCGCATCATCAACCTTGATCCCGACCTTCTCGACTGGCGTGATCAGGAAATAATCATCGCCGTCGCGGCGCATGATCGTGGAGAACAATTTGACCATCGGCTTGCGCCCGATCGGCGTGCCCAGGTAATACCAGGTGCCGTCGCGGGCGATGCGCATGTCGATGTCGCCGCAGAAGTCCGGGTTCCACAAGTGCACCGGCGGCAAGCCTTTGGTTTTGGGGATCTGTCCCAACAGGTCATTGGCTTTTTGCGGCCCACTCATGGCGCTCTCCTTGAATTATTGGTCGCCGACTCCCAACAGGCTGCGCGCGTACTGTGCCAGCGGCGGGCCGATCAGGTCTTCGGGTTTGTTGTCGTGGAACGTCAGTAAACCGCCACGACTCTTGATCCGTGCAGTATCAATCAAATACTGGGTGCTGGTCTCGATCAACATGATCTGAATCACGCCGCCGTCGATGCCAAGGCGATCAACTGCCTCCTGATCGAGCCATTCATCGGAGTTGCCGATGCGGTCGTCAGCTTTGGCGAAGCGGGTGTACAGCAGATAGTGCGCGCCGGCGTCGCGGGCTTCGCCCATCGCCTGATCGAGGCCTTCCGGCGCACGCGCACGGCGGACCATCGGGAAGTATTCGACGAAGCCTTTGAAGGCCTCTTCGGCCACAACGTTCGGCCGTGGGTAAGAACCGCCCGGTGGTGCGAAAGCACCTTGCGCGATGTAGATGAACGAGTCCGGCTGAATGCGGAAATTATTTACGCGACGGCTGTCGCTGTGATCCAGCAAGCCCGCGTCGCTCATCTGGTAGCGAGTGCCTTCGGCCATATCGCTGACAGTCATACAGCCGCCAAGCGCCAAAACGGCCAGCAGCAAAACCAGGCTACGCATCCTATTCCTCCAAAGGCCGGTGACGGAAAACCGGCGAATGGCCGTTGGATGCAGCTTTTGCGCCAGCTCGGGATTTTTGGCGAATGATGGATCGCCTTGCTCGCGAAAGCGGTTAATCAGCCGCCGATGATTTTCATGACGGTCGCACCGCCCGAGAACGCCACTTCCTGCTTGTCCCCCAACGCCTTGACCAGCAAGCGCTGCAGCGCCGGCAGCGCCTGATGACGCGGCTTGTCGAGCAGATCGCCGACATAGTGACGATTGCTCGAAGACAGGCAGCCATGCAGCCAACCGGTCGACGACAAGCGCAACCGCGAGCACGTCCGGCAAAACGGCACACTTTCGTTGGCGATCACGCCGAAGTTGCCCAGCCCCGGGATCGCGTAGCGCACGGCCGTAGCGTCCACTGGTGCGTCGGTTTGCGCGTACTCATAACGTTCGCCAATCAGCTCCAGCAGCTGCTGCAGGCTGACGAACTGTTGCAGGAACGCATTGTTGTCCTTGGCCAGGTGGCCCATGCGCATCAACTCGATGAAGCGCAGTTCGTATCCGCGTTCCAGGCAGTAATCCAGTAGCGGCATTACCTGATCAAGATTCTGCCCGCGCAACGGCACCATATTGACCTTGATCTTCATCCCCGCCGCTGCGGCCTGGTCCATACCATCGAGCACCGTGGCCAGATCGCCGCCACGGGCGATACTGCGAAACGCGCTGGCATCGAGGGTATCGAGGGACACGTTGATGCGGCGCAGACCGGCATCCACCAGCAGCGGCAGTTTTTTTGCGAGGAGTTGACCGTTGGTGGTCAGGCTGATGTCTTCCAGGCCCATCTTGCCGACAGCGGTCATGAACGATTCGAGCTTGGGGCTGACCAGCGGCTCGCCGCCAGTGATGCGCAGCCGCTCGATGCCGGCGGCTTCGATCAGATACGCCACGCCACGCGCCATGGCTTCAGCCGACAGCTCATCCTGCGCAGCCACCAGCCGCTTGCCGTCAGGCACGCAGTAGGTACACGCGTAATTGCAGGCTGAGGTCAGGCTGATCCGCAAATTGCGAAAACGCCTGCCTTGACGGTCAACGATCATGATCACTCCGGCGAAAGAATTTCGAGCCGCTAAAACTTGACTCACAAATCAAGTTTTAGCAAGCCCTATGCCTGAGTATATTCCTGCGGTCCTGCGTCATGTAGCGAAATCATGGCGCAATAAGGCAGCTGAATGGCTCAGCTGCTTGGGGTTTCCGGATCGCGCTTGCGTTTGTTGCCCATGCGCACGCCGATGTCCATCAAGAACTGGAAGAAACCTTCCTGATCTTCCAGCACATTGCTCCAGAACGGCGAGTGATACAGCGCGACAGCGCCATGCACCAGCGCCCAGGATGCGCAGTAATGGAAGTACGGCGGCACGTCTTCGAGCTTGCCTTCGCTGATGCGGCCCTTGATCAACAGGGTCAGGCGTTCGAAGTTCGAGGCGCGGATCTTGTGCAGCTCCTCGACCATTTCCGGCACCTGATTGCCCTTGACTACCTTTTCTTCGAGGCGGTCGAACAGGCGATAGCGTTGCGGGTCACGCATACGGAATTCGAAGTAGGCGCGGGACAGCGCTTCCTTGTCCTTGTCGACATCGGCCGAATGCAGCAGCTCGTTCAAATCGCGCTCGTAATCGAGCATCAGGCGCAGATAAATCTCGGCCTTGGATTTGAAGTGCTTGTAGATCGTGCCTTTGCCGATACCCACGGCATCAGCAATCATCTCGACGGTGACACTGTCTTCACCTTGGTCGAGGAACAGCTTGAGCGCGGTATCGAGAATTTCTTGCTCGCGGCGACGAAACTCACGGACCTTACGAGGTTCTTTGTGCATAAGAAAAGGTCTGAAGGGTCAAAATTCGAAGCCGCGTATTATGCCTAACTTGCGCAAAAATGCACGGATCATCCGACCATATCTGTGTTTCTTGTTCATTTTGAGAACGTTTTGGGCGCAATGAGAACTCAACTGAAGCGATCGTATTCCAAATTTGTTTAAAAACCCCGACCGGCTAACTGGACTGCGCGCCAGACTGATCAATACTTGAACTGTCGGGCGACATCTCCCCCAAGTGTCGCGCCGGTAAAGGTACCAAGGGACCGCGTGCCTTTGTTTTACTCCTAATGGTCTTAACCCGGATTCACCCCCCAGAACCCGGGTTTTTTTTGCCTGCGATTTGGCCCTTGCTCCTGCTACCTGCGGCAGTTCCTACAGGGCAGATTTGACCGAAGCCCGCGGGAACAGACGCTTGAAGTTCTCAGTGGTCTGCTCGGCAAAACGCTCGTAGTTTTCTCCGCGCAGCATCGCCAGGAATTCCGCCACTTCGCGCACGTACTGCGGCAGATTGGGTTTGCCGCGATAAGGGATAGGCGCCAGATACGGCGAATCGGTTTCCACCAGCAAGCGATCGGCCGGGACCTTGCTCGCGACATCACGCAACGCATCGGCATTGCGGAACGTCACGATACCCGACAGGGAAATGTAATAACCCATGTCCAGCGCCGCTTTGGCCATGTCCCAGTCTTCGGTGAAGCAATGCAGCACACCGGCCTGCGGCAGTGCCGCTTCGCGCAGCAACTCAAGGGTATCGGCACGCGCGCCACGGGTGTGGATGATCACCGGTTTGCCAGTCTGCTGCGCCGCTTGCAGGTGCAGGCGGAACGACGCCTGCTGTAGCTCGGCGGCTTCCGGCTCGTAGTGATAATCCAGGCCGGTTTCACCGATCGCCACCACTTTCGGGTGATCGAGTTCGTGCAACAGCCAGTCCAGCGCAGGCGCCGCGCCGGGTTGCACATCGAGCGGATGCACACCGACCGAACAATCGACATCGTCATATCGCTCAGCCAGGGCTTTGACGTCAGCGGCGTTATCGGCACTCACGCCGATGCACAGGAAGTGCCCCACTCCGCGCCCGCGGGCCGCATCCAGTGCAGCATCCAGCGAGCCGTCATGGGCGGCGAGGTCAAGGCGATCAAGGTGACAATGGGAATCTACAAGCATAAAAAGACGGCTACTTACATCGTATGAGTGGGACGGTCGGATTTAAGCGCTCCGGCCAGATGGGTTTCGATGCGACTGCGCGCAGTGTTGTCGCCATCGTTGAACTGTACGCCGACACCGGCAGCGCGATTGCCTTGTGCGCCTTTGGGGGTGATCCACGCAACCTTGCCGGCCACCGGGATCTTCTCGGCCTCGTCCATCAGGTTGAGCAGCATGAACACCTCATCACCCAACCGGTAACTCTTGTTGGTCGGGATGAACAAGCCACCGTTCTTGATGAACGGCATGTACGCGGCGTAGAGCACCGACTTGTCCTTGATGGTCAGGGACAAAATGCCGTTACGCGGCCCCGGGCTGACAGGTTCATTCATGCTCACCTCCACTGCTGATGTTCAGAGTCTAGGTACACATTGTTATCTTTGGCCAGGCAAACTCGCCCATTGCACCAACAACGCTTCCAGCAACAAAGCCGGATTGAGGTTGGCCTTGCTCAGGATTTTCTGGCGCTGGGCGAGGATCCAGTCCTGAATCTCCAGGACTTTGCCTTGCGCACTTTTCTGCGCCAGGTACTGCACGACCTTGCGCATGTCAGTCAGGCCGAGGCCGGCTTCATCCTGAGTCAGCTGATAACGCAGGATCAGGCTCGACCAATCGCAGAACCAGTCAAACAGCCGGAGCATTGGAATGCTTTTCCATTCTTCGGCCAGTTGTGTCGGCGACTGCTGCTGCTTAAGCAGTTTTTTCACGCCTTCGACCACTTGTGCACGCTGCTCGCGCGCACCCTGAGACTGCAGACTGACCGCCATCAACGGCGAGCCGGCCGCCAGCGTCAGCAATTCGACACGTTCGTCTTCGGAGCAATCCGGCAACGCCTGAGCCAGCCATTGCAAACTCATCGTTTCGCCCGGCAGCGGACAAGCCTGCTGCACGCAACGACTCTTGATCGTCGGCAGCAAACGACTGGTCTGATGGCTGACCAACAGCAAAACCGTATCGCCGGAAGGCTCCTCAAGGCTTTTCAGCAAGGCGTTGGCGGCGTTGATATTCATCGACTCGACCGGCTCGATCAGCACCACTTTACGCCCGCCAAGCTGCGCGGTTTGCACCACGAAGCTGACCAGATCTCGCACCTGATCGACCTTGATGGCCTTGTCGGCTTCTTCCGGTTCGAGGATGTAATTGTCAGGATGGCTGCCGGCCTTGAGCAGCAGGCAGGATTTGCACTCGCCGCAGGCTTCCGGCGTCGGCCGCTGGCACAACAGGCTGGCCATCAAGCGTTCGGCCAACGCGCGTTTGCCGATGCCGGCGGGACCATGCAGCAGATAGGCGTGTGCGTGCTGCTTACGCCCGGCCAGTTGCTGCCAGAGACTGTCCTGCCATGGATAGGCTTCAGCCACGAGCCAGCTCCAGCAAGTTCGGAATCAACGTATCCAGCGATTGTTGAACCTTGGCCAATGGCTGACCGGCATCGATGCGCACATAGCGTGCAGGATCGGCTTCGGCGCGCTGGAGGAAAGCGCTACGCACAGCCTCGAAAAAAGCCCGGCCTTCCAATTCAAAACGGTCCAGACGACCACGGGCACTGGCGCGGGCCAGACCGATTTCCACCGGCAGATCGAAAATCAGCGTCAGGTCCGGGCGCAGATCACCTTGCACAAAGGTTTCCAGCGCGGCGATGCGCTCCAGCGACAAGCCGCGACCGCCGCCCTGATAGGCGTACGTGGAATCGGTAAAGCGATCGCACAGCACCACCGCGCCTCGGGCCATGGCCGGACGAATCACTTCGGCCAGGTGCTGGGCACGCGCGGCGAATACCAGCAACAGCTCGGCATCCGGATTCATGACTTCGTCGGCCGGCGCCAGCAGCACCTCGCGAATCCGCTCGGCCAGCGGCGTGCCACCGGGCTCACGGGTCAGCACCACTTCGATACCGGCGGCGCGCAGGCGCTCGGCGAGGTATTCGCGGTTGGTGCTTTTGCCGGCGCCTTCCGGGCCTTCCAGGGTAATAAACAAGCCAGTCACAGGCAGTCCTTAATCAACGTCATTGCGTGTTTTGTGGGGCGGCGGCTTCTGGAGTCGGCGCTGGCTCCTGTGGTGCAACTTGTGGCATCGACTCCGGTGATATATCCGGAGATGCCGCAGGAATCGCATCCCCGGCAGCGGGAGCCGCTTCAGGCGTTTGCGCCGGCGCAGGGCTGGAGCGGTAATCCGCACGGCGCTTGAGCTGATACTCACGCACTGCATTGTTATGCGCATCGAGATCGTCAGAGAACACATGACTGCCGTCACCACGCGCAACAAAGTACAGGCTGGTGCCGTCTACCGGGTTCAATGCCGCGTGAATCGCTTCGCGGCCAACCATTGCGATCGGCGTCGGCGGCAAGCCGGGAATCACGTAAGTGTTATACGCCGTCGGCTCTTTCAGATGCGCACGGGTCAACTTGCCGGTATAGCGATCGCCCAGACCATAGATGACGGTCGGATCGGTCTGCAACTGCATGCCCAAGGCCATGCGACGCACGAAGACACCGGCAATCTGCCCGCGCTCCTGCGGCACGCCGGTTTCCTTCTCGACCAGCGAAGCCATGATCAGCGCTTGATAAGGTTCGGTGTACGGCACATCGGCAGAACGACTTTCCCATTCTTTCGCCAGAACTTCATCAAGGCGATCAAAGGCTTTCTTCAGCAACTCGGCATCGGACATGCCGCGCACGAATCGGTAGGTATCGGGGAAGAAACGTCCTTCCGGGAACAAACCTTTGTGGCCAATCCTGGCCATGACGTCGCTGTCGCTCAAACCGTTCAGGGTCTGTTCGATCTTTTCATCTTTGGCCAACGCGGCGCGCACTTGGTGGAAATTCCAGCCTTCGACCAGCGTCAGGCTGTACTGCACCACTTCACCGCGCTTCCACAAGTCGATCAGACCGTTGACGGTCATACCCGGCTGCATGCGGTATTCGCCGCTGTGGATCGGTGTACCGGCGAGGTTGAAGCGCCAGTAGACGCGCAGCCAGAAGGCGTCCTTGATGACGCCATCGGTTTCAAGTGAAAGGAAAGTACGGGTCGGTGTCGAGCCTTTCGGCACATCCAGCAGTTCTTCCTGCGTGATGTTCAGAGGCTGCTCCAGTGCGGAGTGAATCTTCCAGGCGCTGGCGCCCAGCAACAGCCCTGCCAGAACCAGTCCGGTTTCCAGCAGCAGCAAAAGTTTACGTCTCACAAATCAGGCATCCAGTAGGGCGCGGGCAATGGTTTGCAGTTTACGGGTGAGCGGGCCAACCGGCCAGCTCAGTGCAGCGTAGGCGCGTACCGGCCAGACGCCATAAACGCTGTTGCAGACAAACACTTCATCGGCCCATTGCAGCTGTTCGAGGCTGATGTCAGCGATTTGTGTGGGGATGGCCAATGACTCGGCCTGAAACAATATTTCGGCGCGCATCACACCGGCGACACCGCAGCGCTTCAGATCCGGCGTGATCAATACACCGTCGCGCACCAGAAACACGTTGCTGAACACCGCTTCGATGACCCGACCTGCCTGATCGAGCATCAAGCCTTCGGCGTGCTCGCTGTCCTGCCATTCGGCACGGGCGAGCACTTGCTCCAGTCGATTGAGGTGTTTGAGTCCAGCGAGTAGCGGCTGCCTGGCCAGGCGCGTGCTGCACGGGAACAGGCGAACGCCTTGTTCAGCATGAACAGCAGGATAAGCAGCAGGCGGATTGCCTTGCAGGATGCGACGACCCGAGGCCGTGGGATCTGGCGCATAACCGCGCAAACCGTCGCCACGGCTGAGGATGAGCTTGAGTACACCCTCGCCCATCGCCGCCGCATAACTCAGCAGCTCATGGCGGATCAGCTCGATATCGGCCGCAATGGCCAGACGCGAACAGCCATCGGCCAGACGCGTCAGGTGTCGATCCAGCAGAACCGGCTGGCCGTCACGCACGGCGATGGTCTCGAACAGACCGTCGCCGTAAGCCAGGCCGCGATCTTTCAGCGACAGAGCGTCAGCCGGTTGACCGTCGACCCAACTGTCCATCAGCCTGCGAACCGGCGGAATGCCAGGGTGCCGTTGGTGCCGCCAAAACCAAAGGAGTTGGACAGCACGACATCGATGTCCATGTTGCGCGCGGTGTGCGGCACAAAATCGAGATCGCAGCCTTCGTCCGGCTCGTCGAGGTTGATGGTCGGCGGTGCGACCTGGCTGTTGATCGCCAGCACGCTGAAGATCGCCTCGACTGCGCCCGCCGCACCCAACAGGTGACCGGTCATGGACTTCGTCGAGCTGACCGCCAGCTTGTAGGCGTGATCACCGAACACGGTCTTGATCGCATTGGCTTCGGCGAGGTCGCCGGCCGGGGTAGAGGTGCCGTGGGCGTTGATGTATTGCACTTGATCGATGTTGATCTTCGCATCGCGCAACGCGTTGGTGATGCAGCGTGCCGCACCGGCGCCGTCGGCGGGTGGCGAAGTCATGTGGAACGCATCGCCACTGGTGCCAAAGCCGATCAGCTCGGCGTAGATGGTCGCACCGCGCGCCTTGGCGTGTTCAAGTTCTTCGAGCACCAGTGCACCGGCGCCGTCGGACAGCACGAAACCGTCACGGCCCTTGTCCCAAGGACGGCTGGCGCGGGTTGGCTCGTCGTTGCGGGTCGACAGTGCACGGGACGCGCCGAACCCGCCCATGCCCAGACCGCACGCAGCCATTTCGGCACCGCCGGCAATCATCACGTCGGCTTCGTCGTACATGATGTTGCGCGCCGCCATGCCAATGCAGTGCGTACCGGTGGTACACGCAGTGGCGATGGCGTAGTTAGGTCCCTGCGCACCCAGGTGGATGGACAGAAAACCGGAAATCATATTGATGATCGAGCCTGGCACGAAGAATGGCGAGATTCGACGCGGACCCGTCTCATGCAGAGTACGGCTGGTTTCTTCGATGTTGGTCAGACCGCCGATCCCCGAACCCATGGCTACGCCAATGCGTTCACGGTTGGCGTCGGTGACTTCCAGACCGGCGTTGCGCACGGCTTGAAAGCCGGCGGCGAGGCCGTACTGAATGAACAGGTCGAGCTTGCGCGCTTCCTTGACCGACAGGTATTCCTCGACATTGAAGCCCTTTACCGAGCCGCCAAAGCGGGTGGAATAGGCAGAAAGGTCGGTGTGTTCGATCAGACCAATGCCACTGCGGCCAGCCAGAATGCCCTGCCAACTGCTCGGCACATCCGTGCCCAGTGGCGACAACATACCCATACCGGTGACTACGACGCGTCTACGCGACACAGCACTCTCCTTTTTCAAATGACGATTTTGCATCAGGCCTAAAGAAAAAACCGCACGCCATGATGGCAGTGCGGTTTTTCCATGACAGCAAACAACGATTACAAACTATTACGCCTGGTGGCTAGTAACGTAGTCGATTGCAGCTTGTACAGTAGTGATCTTCTCAGCTTCTTCGTCAGGGATTTCGGTCTCGAATTCCTCTTCCAGAGCCATCACCAGCTCAACGGTGTCAAGGGAGTCGGCACCCAGGTCTTCAACGAAGGAAGCAGTGTTAACCACTTCTTCTTCTTTAACACCCAGTTGCTCGGCAACGATTTTCTTGACGCGCTCTTCGATGGTGCTCATACCTTGTTTTCACTCCTAATGGACAAATTCAGGCAGCTGGCCAGTGGGTAAGTGTATAGAAAGACTTTTCAGCATTTCAACTGAAAGCTTCACTCCTCAAACCCTGCGGCCCTCTGCCTATAAATAGATTGCAGCTTTATAACGGATTTTAGACAGCTCGTATGACATTTTTTTGAAGCAATCCGTCACATTTTACTTACATGTACATCCCACCGTTCACCGGGATTGTAGCCCCAGTGACGTATGCCGCACCGTCGGATGCAAGAAAAGCGACCACAGACGCGATCTCTTGAGCTTGTCCCAGACGACCCAGCGGAATCTGCGTCTGCAAGGCTTCACGCTGTGCTTCAGGCAGCTCGCGCGTCATATCGGTGTCGATAAACCCTGGGGTTACCGAGTTGACCGTAATCGAACGCGAACCGACTTCACGCGCCATTGCACGGCTGAAACCTTCCAGACCGGCCTTGGCGGCTGCATAGTTTACTTGGCCTGCGTTGCCCATGGCACCCACCACCGAGCCAATACTGATAATTCGGCCCCAACGCGCCTTGGTCATGCCGCGCAGAACGCCCTTGGACAGGCGGAATAGACTGTTCAGGTTGGTATCGATCACGTCGTACCACTCATCGTCTTTCATGCGCATCATCAGGTTATCGCGGGTGATGCCGGCATTATTGACCAGGATCGCCACTGGCGCACCAAACTGCTCCTGAATGCTCGCCAGCACGGCGCTGACCGATTCATCGCTGGTAACGTTCAGCTCAAGGCCAGTGCCCTGAATACCATTTTCCTTCAGGGTTGCCGCAATGCGCTCAGCGCCCGAAGCGGAAGTCGCGGTGCCAATAACGATGGCGCCCTGACGACCCAGTTCCAGTGCGATAGCCTGGCCGATACCGCGGCTTGCACCGGTGACCAGTGCAACTTTACCTTGCAGACTCATGCAAGTTTCTCCTGATTCAGGCTTGCGCTGCACGGGCGGCAGCGAAAGCGTCTGGGGTATTGAGGTTGGAAGTCGCGACGCCTTCGGCGCAACGTTTGTTCAGACCGGCCAGGACTTTGCCCGGGCCGCATTCGACCAGATTGGTCGCGCCCTTGGCGGCCAGAGTCTGTACCGACTCGACCCAGCGCACTGGCTTGTAGAGTTGTTCGAGCAGATCGCGCTTGAGGGTTTCCAGATCGGCCGGCACTTGCGCGCTGACGTTCTGTACCACCGGGATCTGCGGTGCCTGCCAGTCGATGGCGGCGATGGATTCGGCAAAACGCTCGGCAGCCGGACGCATCAGCTCGCAGTGCGACGGCACGCTCACCGGCAGCGGCATGGCACGCTTGGCGCCACGCGCCTTGCAGCCTTCGATGGCGCGCTCAACGGCAGCCTTGGCACCGGCGATGACCACTTGGCCTGGCGAGTTGAAGTTGACGGCGCTGACCACCTCACCTTGCGCAGCTTCTGCGCAGGCTGCCAGCACGTCGGCATCTTCCAGACCAAGAATGGCAGCCATGCCGCCCTGCCCGGCCGGAACCGCTTCCTGCATCAACTGACCGCGACGCTCAACGAGCTTGACCGCGTCAGCCAGTGTCAGGCTGCCGGCAGCGACCAGCGCGCTGTATTCGCCCAGGCTGTGACCGGCAACGAATGCCGGACGCGCACCGCCTTCAGAAAGCCACAGACGCCACAGGGCGATCGAAGCGGTCAGAATGGCCGGTTGGGTTTTATCGGTTTGATTGAGCAGCTCTTCCGGGCCCTGCTGGGTCAGTGCCCACAGGTCATAGCCCAGAGCCTCAGAAGCTTCTTTGAACGTTTCGAGGATCAACGGATATTCCGCGCCCAGCTCGGCCAACATGCCGAGGGACTGCGAACCCTGTCCTGGAAAGACGAATGCGAGGGAAGCAGACATGTAACAAGCCCCTAATGATCTTGTCGTCGGAAAATGACGCCCCACTGGGGGACGCAAGAAACTGACAGTTGGATGGCCCTTTGAACCGGGCGGTCACATTTAAGCATTGTCCGACGAAAACGCCTAAGACAACAAATCCTCCAGACGACCGTGGAGGCGCTCGGGCAGGTTCTCCTGAATCTCGATCAGCGCACGTTGAATCGCACTCTGAAAGCCCTGAACCCCGGCCGAACCGTGACTTTTCACGACGATACCCTGCAAACCGAGAAAGCTTGCGCCGTTATGTCGCGCCGGCGCCAGATCCGCCTGCAAGCGCTTCATCAATGGCAGCGCCAAGGCACCGACCGCACGGGAAGCGAAGTTCTTTTTGAACAGCGCCTCGATACGCGCCGCGATCATCGTCGCCAGGCCTTCGCTGGACTTGAGCAGGATATTGCCGACAAAACCGTCGCAAACCACCACGTCAGCCTCTCCGCGATACAACCCGTCGCCTTCGATAAAACCGATGTAGTTGATGCCGCGAGCAGACTGCAACAGTGTCGCAGCCAGTTTGACCTGCTGATTGCCCTTGATGTCTTCGGTGCCGATGTTCAGCAGCGCGACACGCGGGCGATGGATACCCAGCGTCTGCGCCGCCACCGACCCCATCACCGCAAACTGCAGCAGATGCTCGGCACTGCAATCGACATTGGCGCCCAGATCGAGCAACTGGCAAAAACCCTTCTGCGTCGGAATCGCGGCAACCATGGCCGGACGGTCAATACCCGGTAACGTTTTCAGAACGAACCGCGACAGCGCCATCAGCGCACCGGTATTACCGGCACTGACACACGCTTGAGCCTTGCCGTCACGCACCAGCTCGAGAGCGACACGCATCGACGAATCCGGCTTGCTGCGCAAGGCCTGGGTCGGTTTTTCGTCCATGGTGATGACTTCGCTGGCCGCAACAATCGTCAGGCGCGCGCGATCGGCAGCCGATTGGCCGTTGATCAGTTCTTCTAGAAGGGAGGGTTGACCGACGAGGGTCAGGTGCAGGGAGGGTGTAGCAGACAGGCAAGCAAGGCTGGCCTGAACAATGCTGCGGGGACCGAAGTCCCCGCCCATTGCGTCAATCGCGATGACTTGAGCGGACAAGTGATTACTCGTCAGCGCCCTTGTCGATCACTTTACGGCCACGGTATACGCCTTCTGGCGATACGTGGTGACGCAGGTGAACTTCACCAGTGGTTTTTTCTACAGACAGAGTGCTAGCCTCGAGAGCGTCGTGCGAACGGCGCATGTCACGGGCAGAGCGGGATTTTTTGTTCTGCTGAACAGCCATAATTGATTAACTCCTAAACGTTTGGGTCACGCTTTAACTGCGCCAATACACTGAACGGGTTGGACCGCGTTGACTCGTCCTCGCTCGGTTCGGGCTCATCGAGACCCGCCGGCTGCTGGCATTCTTCCGGATGATGAGCAGGCACAATGGGCAAGGCGAGCAGAAGCTCCTCCTCGATCAGTGACTGCAGATCCAATGGATCTTCGCCCAGTTCCAGCACGTCATAACCTTTCGGCAACGACTGGGTATTCGCACCCTCTTTCACCACAGCATAACTGCATTCGCTGTGGATCGGCAGGGTGACCAGCTCAAGACAACGCTGGCAAACCATTTTGACCTCGGTGTCGATAAAGCTGTGGATTACCACAGATTTACGTTCATCTCGTTCAAAAACGAATTTCGCCTGCACCGTACCGACATTGTCGGAAAGCGGGTCGCAGAGTCTCTCCAAATCGGCCAGCAGCATTTCACCTTGAAGGGTGGTGCCACGATCAGCCAATTTGCGCGGGTCAACGTGAGGTGGAATCGGGTCATTCAACATAGGCGCAGCATTATAGGGATGCACCCAACCATGTCAAAGGAAATTGTGCCCTGTCCGTCACTTGCGTGCCTCCGCTAGAATCTGCACCTGCCTCAGGAGACGCGAATGCTGCCTTTATTACTCGCTTCAAGCTCGACCTATCGTCGCGAATTGCTCGCCCGCCTGCACCTGCCGTTCGTCTGCAGCTCGCCGGATATCGATGAAAGCCATCGCCCGGGCGAGTCCGCCATCGAACTGGTCAAACGCCTTGCCGAACAAAAAGCCCGGGCACTGGCCGACAGCCACCCCGCTCATCTGATTATTGGTTCAGACCAGGTTGCCGTGCTTGGCGAGCAGATCATCGGCAAGCCGCACACGTTCGAGAAAGCCCGCGAACAACTGATGGCCGCCAGCGGCGCCAGCGTGACCTTTCTGACCGGCCTGGCCCTGCTCAATAGCCAGACGGGCGAGTGCCAGGTCGATTGCGTGCCTTTCACCGTACACATGCGCCAACTCGATCAGGCGCGCGTTGAGCGCTATCTGCGCATCGAGCAGCCTTACGACTGCGCTGGCAGCTTCAAGGCTGAAGGTTTGGGTGTGAGCCTGTTCCAGTCAACCGAGGGGCCGGACGCGACCAGCCTGATCGGTTTGCCGCTGATTCGGCTGATCGACATGTTACTGATTGAAGGCGTGCAAATCCCTTAAAAGCAAAAGATCGCAGCCTGCGGCAGCTCCTACATGGCAATGAATAACCCTGTAGGAGCTGCCGCAAGCTGCGATCTTTTGATCTTTACGACGAATCAGCGCAACGAAGGCCCGTGGAAACCCATCCACATCGCCAACTGCTCAGCCACACTGGCACCGAGCTTCTTCGAGAAGCGATCGAACGGCGACTCCTGAACAGTGAAGTCCACCAACTCTTTCTCACCAATCACATCCCGCGCTACCGAACTGGCATTGCCCAGACCATCAATCAGACCCAGCGGCAGCGCCTGCTCGCCCGACCAGACCAGCCCGGAAAACAGCTCCGGATGCTCTTTGTCTTTCAGACGATCGCCACGACCCTGCTTGACGCTGTTGATGAACTGCTTGTGCGTGGTATCCAGCACGCTTTGCCAGAACGCCGTTTCTTCAGGCTTCTGCGGCTGGAACGGATCGAGGAACGACTTGTGCTCGCCCGAGGTGTACGTACGACGCTCGACGCCAAGTTTCTCCATGGTGCCGACAAAGCCGTAACCGGCCGCCGTCACACCAATGGAGCCCACCAGACTCGCCTTGTCGGCGTAGATCTGATCCGCCGCACTGGCGATGTAATAAGCACCGGACGCCCCCAGATCGGAAATCACCGCATACACCTTGATCTCAGGATGCAGGCCGCGCAGACGCTTGATCTCGTCATACACATAACCCGACTGCACCGGACTGCCGCCAGGACTGTTGATCCGCAGGATCACGCCCTTGACCTTCTTGTCCTCGAACGCCGCGCGCAGACTGCCGACAATGTTGTCGGCGCTGGCCGGCTCCTTGTCGGCAATCATGCCAGTGACGTCGATCAACGCGGTGTAGTTCGGCCCACGCGTGGCGCTTTTTTCCATGTCCATCAGCGGCGTGAACAAAATCAGCGCAACAAACAGATAAACAAATGTCAGCAGCTTGAAGAAAATCCCCCAACGCCGTGAACGACGCTGCTCCTGGACGCCAGCCAGCAGCGTCTTCTCTAACAGCTTCCAGCTTTTCTCGTCACCGCCGTCGGCACTTGCCTTGGCCGGTGCTTTCCATTCGTCGGTCATGCCATCCACCCCAGCAAAAACGTATTAAGCCTGCTGTCCCAGCCAGGCATGCAATTCGGAAAAACGGTCGATCGACAAGCGAGGCTCGAACTGCTGCAACGATTCAATCGATTGCGCGCCATAACTGACCGCCACCGAATCCATCCCCGCGTTACGCGCCATCAGCAGATCGAAGGATGAATCACCGACCATCAACGCCTGCTCCGCACGCACACCACAATGCGCAAGGATCTGCTCCAGCATCAGAGGGTGCGGCTTGCTCGCAGTTTCATCGGCAGCACGGGTGATATCGAAATAGTCTTCCCAGCCATTGGCCTTGAGCACGCGATCCAGCCCGCGACGATTCTTGCCGGTCGCAACAGCCAGGTAATAACCCTGCTCGCGAAAGGACGCCATCGACTCGACAACACCCTCGAACAACGGCGAAGGCACGGCTTCGGCAGCGATGTAGTGATCGGCGTAATACTCGCGAAACAAGATCATTTCAGCATCGCTGATCTCGGGATACAGCGTGCGAATCGCCTCGGGCAGGCCCAGACCGATAATGCCTTTGACGGCAAAGTCATCGCGCAACTCGAAACCGGAGCGCCCGGACGCCGAGTGCATCGCCTCGACAATCCGATGAATGGAGTCGGCGAGCGTGCCGTCCCAATCGAAAATCAGCAGTTTGTAATCAGATGGGCGCACTCAATCGCTCCACGGTCTTGGCCCACATTTCATCGACCGGCGCCTGCAAGGTCAGCTTGCCGCCATCCGGCAGCGGCACGGTCAGCATGTAAGCGTGCAGGAACAGGCGCTTACCGCCCAGATCGCGGATTTCCCTGGTGAAATCCTCATCGCCATACTTGCTGTCGCCAGCAATGCAATGACCGGCATGTAAAGTGTGCACGCGAATCTGGTGGGTGCGACCGGTGACCGGTTTAGCCTCGACCATGGTGGCAAAATCACCGAAGCGGCGCAGCACCTTGAACATCGTCAGGGCTTCTTTGCCTTCGTCGTTGACTTCAACCATGCGCTCGCCGGAACGCAAATTGCTCTTGAGCAATGGCGCACTGACTTTCTTGATCGAGGTCGCCCAGTTGCCGCGAACCAGCGCCATGTAGCGCTTGTCGACGCCATCGCCGCGCAATTGCTCATGCAAGTGACGCAACATGCTGCGCTTTTTCGCGATCATCAGCAGGCCGGAAGTGTCACGGTCGAGACGGTGGACCAATTCCAGCTCTTTGGCATCAGGACGCAACTGACGAAAGGCTTCGATCACGCCGAAGTTCAAGCCACTGCCGCCGTGAACCGCAATGCCGGCGGGCTTGTTGATCACAATCAGGGCTTTGTCTTCGAAGACAATCGAGGCTTCCAGGCGCTGCAACAGGCCTTGGGCCAGTGGCACCGGCTCGTCACGTTCAGGCACGCGAACCGGCGGCACGCGCACGATATCGCCGGCCTGCAGCTTGTATTCGGGCTTGATCCGACCTTTGTTCACGCGCACTTCGCCTTTACGCAAAATGCGGTAAATCAAGGTCTTGGGCACGCCTTTGAGCCGGGCGAGGAGAAAGTTGTCGATTCGTTGGCCGGCATACTCCGGCGAGACTTCAAGCAATTGAACGCCTGGAGTCGAAGGGGCAGTAGTTGTCATGCCGCGGATGATAACAATTTTTATGGAATTGAAGCACTTAATCATTGCTGCTATAGTCGCGAACGCCGCCAAAAGCGGCCTGGACAGAGGAATCACGGTCAAAAACCGGCCCTGACCAACGCAATTCACCAGGACGCGAGGCCGTCCTACGGGGCTTTCGCTACGTAACGGTGGAGTTTGCAGTTGTAACAAGCGCAGGTGACATGAGGCCTGAATTACACCGCCGAGCAGAGTTTTTACTCGCCTGGCAGGCACACATTCAAGGCCAGTTCACAAAGTGCAGTCAGTTGCAGATGACCCCGAGCGAATGCTTCGGAAACAACGCCTGAATTAGCCATGATGCGTGACCTCCCCTTTCGGAGCTCACGGTAAATGCCAACCCGCTGCGGATTCTGCGCGCGGCAGCACCCGAATTATCAGGGATACGTGTAGGGTGGAGATGCACAACCGCCGGACTGTGTAGCAATAGGCTTTATCAAGACGCTTCATCTCGTCCACAGCCGCTGGTTGATTCCTCCTCCTGACTGAGTGCTTAAGTAGCCACAGCAAGCAGGACGCGTACGTCGCTATATCGGCCCAATTGGCCGCATATCGCTGGACACGGGAATGGCCAACCACTCCCGACGCACCTGACACCGACCGTGAGAAGTCGTGTGTGCCGAACGCCGTTTCCGGCAGCCCGGAAACCGACGGTACTACATGAAAAGAATGCTGATTAACGCAACTCAACCCGAAGAGTTGCGTGTTGCACTGGTAGATGGCCAACGCCTCTACGACCTGGACATCGAATCCGGTGCACGCGAGCAGAAGAAGGCCAACATCTATAAAGGCCGTATCACTCGCATCGAACCAAGCCTTGAGGCTGCCTTTGTCGATTTCGGCTCCGAGCGCCACGGCTTCCTGCCCCTTAAAGAAATCTCCCGCGAGTACTTCAAGAAAGCCCCTGAAGGCCGCGTCAACATCAAGGACGTCCTGAGCGAAGGCCAGGAAGTCATCGTTCAGGTCGAAAAAGAAGAACGTGGCAACAAGGGCGCAGCCCTGACCACCTTCATCAGCCTGGCCGGTCGTTACCTCGTGCTGATGCCGAACAACCCGCGTGCCGGCGGGATCTCCCGTCGCATCGAAGGCGAAGAGCGCAACGAACTGCGTGAAGCGCTGAACGGTCTGGTTGCGCCAGCCGACATGGGTCTGATCGTGCGCACTGCCGGCCTTGGCCGCAGCAGCGAAGAAATGCAGTGGGACCTCGACTACCTGCTGCAACTGTGGACCGCCATCAAAGAAGCCTCGCTGGATCGCTCCGCGCCATTCCTGATCTACCAGGAAAGCAACGTGATCATCCGCGCCATCCGCGATTACCTGCGCCAGGACATCGGCGAAGTGCTGATCGACAGCGTTGAAGCCCAGGACGAAGCCCTGACCTTCATCCGCCAGGTGATGCCGCAGTACGCCAGCAAGATCAAGCTTTACGAAGACAGCGTGCCGCTGTTCAACCGTTTCCAGATCGAAAGCCAGATCGAGACCGCTTTCCAGCGCGTCGTTGAACTGCCTTCCGGCGGCTCCATCGTTATCGATCCGACCGAAGCCCTGGTGTCCATCGACATCAACTCGGCGCGCGCCACCAAAGGCAGCGACATCGAAGAAACCGCCCTGCAGACCAACCTTGAAGCCGCCGAAGAAATTGCCCGTCAGTTGCGCCTGCGCGACATCGGCGGCCTGATCGTCATCGACTTCATCGACATGACCCCTGCCAAGAACCAGCGCGCCGTGGAAGAGAAAGTCCGCGAATGCCTGGAAGCCGACCGCGCTCGCGTGCAGATCGGTCGCATCTCGCGCTTCGGTTTGCTGGAAATGTCCCGTCAGCGCCTGCGTCCATCGCTGGGCGAAAGCAGCGGCATCGTCTGCCCGCGTTGCAACGGCACCGGCATCATCCGTGACGTGGAATCGCTGTCGCTGGCGATCCTGCGCCTGATCGAAGAAGAAGCCCTGAAAGACCGCACTGCCGAAGTCCGTGCTCAGGTGCCGATCCCGGTCGCCGCGTTCCTGCTCAATGAAAAACGCAACTCGATCACCAAGATCGAACTGCGCACCCGCGCCCGTATCGTCATTCTGCCGAACGATCACCTCGAAACGCCGCACTTCGAAGTTCAGCGTCTGCGTGACGACAGCCCGGAAGCCGCGACCAACCAGTCCAGCTACGAAATCGCTGCTGCCGCTGCCGAAGTTGAAGAAGTTCAGCCAGCCGCTGCGACCCGCACCCTGGTTCGCCAGGAAGCCGCAGTCAAGACTGCTCCGGCCCGCGCCAATGCTCCGGTTCCGACCGAAGTCGCCGCGCCTGCCGCTCCAGCACCGGCGCCAGTTGCCGCGCCAGAGCCAAGCCTGTTCAAAGGCCTGGTGAAATCGCTGGTCAGTCTGTTCGCCACCAAAGAAGAGCCAGCCGCTCCGGTTGTGGTTGAAAAACCAGCCACCGAGCGTCCGGCTCGCAACGAAGAACGCCGCAACGGTCGTCAGCAGAGCCGCAACCGTAATGGTCGCCGCGATGAAGAGCGCAAGCCGCGTGAAGAACGTGCACCGCGTGAAGAACGCGCCCCACGTGAACCGCGTGAAGAGCGTCAGCCACGCGAAGCCCGTGAAGTCCGCGAGCCGCGTGAAGCCCGCACCGAAGCGCCGGCAGCCCGCGAAGAGCGCGCACCACGTGCTCCGCGTGAAGAACGTGCGCCACGCGCACCACGCGAAGACCGCAAGCCACGTGGCGAGCGTGAAGAGCGTGTACGTGAACTGCGCGAGCCACTGGACGCCGCTCCAGTGACTGCAGACACCGCAGTGGTTACCGCTGAAGAGCGTCCGGCCCGTCAGCCACGTGAAGAGCGCGCACCGCGTCCACCGCGTGAAGAGCGTCAGCCACGCGCCGAACAGGCCGCTGCTGCCGTCGCCGAAGAAGAACTGAACACCAACGAAGAGCAACTGCCGGAAGACGGTTCGGAGAGCGCCGAAGGCGATCGTCCACGTCGTCGCTCGCGTGGTCAGCGTCGTCGCAGCAACCGTCGTGAGCGTCAGCGTGACGCCAACGGCAACGTGATCGAAGGTTCGGAAGAATCCGAAGCCGGCGAAAACGCTGAAGGCCCAAGCACCGCCGATCTGTCTGCTGGCCTGGCTGTAACCGCCGCCGTTGCCAGCACCGTGATCAGTGCTCCGGCAGAAGCACAAGCTCACGAGCAAGCCGAACGCGCCACCGCTGCTGTTCAGGAAACCGCTCCAGTGGAAGCGCCGGTTGTTGAAGCAACCACGCCGGTAGAAGTGGTTGCAGCTCCGGAAGTCGAAGTGGCACCGGTTCAGGAAACCCTGCCTCAGGTAGAACCAGCGCCAGTTGTGGTTGCCGAGCCGGTTGTCGAAACCGTCGCAGAAACCGTGACCGAAACCGTGCGTGAAGTTCGCGAAGAGCAGACCGCTTTCAACTGGGTTGCTGAACCAGCAGTCGCTGAAACACCTGCGCCTGTGGTTGAAGCACCGGTTGTTGAAAAGCCAGTGTTCGAAGCGCCGGTAGTTGAAGAAACCAAGGTTGCCGAGCCAGTGGTCGTTGCTGAACCAGCGCCAGTTGTCGAAGCTCCAGTGGTTGCCGAAGCGCCAGCACCGGTGGTTGAAGCACCGGCTCCGGTCAGCGCCCTGACGCCAAGCGGTCGCGCGCCAAACGATCCACGTGAAGTGCGTCGTCGCAAGCGTGAAGAAGAGCGTCTGCAGAAGGAAGCCGAACTGGCTGCCGCTGCTGCTCCGGTGGCTGACGTGGTCGAGGCAGCTCCTGCCCCGGTGACTGAAGAAGCCGTGGTTGAGTCGGTGATTGCTGAAGCACCACGCTCCGTTCAGGACGCGGTCGAGCAACACCAACATGCCGAGGAAAAAGAACACGAGCCTAAACCACTCGTGTAATTTCCAAAGCCGTTAAAAAGCCCCGCCCGGTGAAAGCCTGGCGGGGCTTTTTTATGCTGTTTAAAAGATCGAAAGATCGCAGCCTTCGGCAGCTCCTACATCGGAATACGATCACATGTAGGAGCTGCCGAAGGCTGCGATCTTTTGATCTTGCTGTTATTTGAAAATCAACGCCTGCGGTACATCGATATCCCACAACACCCCAGGATCATCCACCGCCACTTCCACCACCCTGCCCTGCTTGAACAACGGCCTCGCCCCGCGATCACCGTTCAACGCCTGCAACCCCGGACCAAACGAACGCCCAAACCCCACCGGATGACCAAACTCGCCATCCTGCACCGGCACGCTCACCGCATCGTCAGCCATGGCCGCGACCACCCGCTCGATACTCGACGGCAAGATAAACGGCATGTCGCCAAGGACAATCAACCAGCCATCCGCATCCGCACAAGCGGCGACCCCGGCGGCAATGCTGTCACCCATTCCGGTCGATTCGATCGAGACAACGTCGCAGCCATAAGCCTGCGCCATGCGCATTGCCTGCGGCCGCGCCTCGGTCGTCACCAGCACGCGCGTGTCGAGGCTGGCCGGCAGATTCACCAGCACCTGCTCAATCACCGAGCGCACCGCGCCATCCCGCCCGGTGCAGTCCGCCAGCAACTTGTCCTTATCGGCACCCGCCACCTGGCGAAAGCGGCTGCCCTCACCCGCCGCCAGCACAATCACTGCAATGGATCGACTCATGCGCCCTCCAGTGTCTTCTTCTGTTTCAACGCGACGCCGTTCTTGATCGCGACGATTTCCGCCAGCAAGGACAAGGCAATCTCCGCCGGCGAATGACTGCCGATGTGCAGACCGATCGGGCCGTGCAAACGATCAATAGCCGCTGCTGACAAGCCTAGCTGAGCCAGATTTTCCCGACGCTTCTGGCTGTTGACCCGCGAACCGAGGGCGCCGACATAAAAGGCTGGCGAATCCAGCGCCGTCAGCAGCGCCATGTCATCCAGACGCGGATCATGAGTCAGCGCGACAATCGCTGTGCGCTCATCGGTCTGGATGCTCAGCACCGCGTCATCCGGCATGCCCGGGACGAAACGGCCGTGATGCTCCTCCCAACCGTAGACAAACTCAGTGCGCGGATCGCAGATCAGCACCTCGAAATCCAGCAGCCGCGCCATGTCGGCGACGTAGCGCGACAACTGCCCGGCACCGATCAATAGCAGACGCCAGCGCGGCCCGTAGATTGCGCGCAGATTTTTGCCATCGAACGCCAGCGAATCGGTTTTGCTCGCCGTCGTCAAAACCACTTCACCCGTGTCGATGCTCAACTCGCGCGCGACGATTTCGTGAGCTTCGCAACGGGCCAGTAATTCGGCCACCCATGCCGGATCACCGACGCGCTCTTCGGTCAGCCGCAGCGTACCGCCGCAAGGCAGACCAAAGCGCGCCGCCTCCTCTCGCGTGACGCCGTAAGTAATCAACTGCACCGGCGGCCCGTCGGTGGCGATCCGGCCGTCGTGCAGGCGGGCAATCAAGTCATCCTCGACACACCCGCCCGACACCGAACCGATCACCACGCCATCCTCGCGCAACGCCAGCATGGCGCCGGGCGCCCGGGGCGCGGTGCCCCAGGTTTGCACCACGGTGAACAGCACCACCCGCTGCCCGGCGCGGCGCCATTCGAGCACGCTGCGCAGAACGTTAAGATCGACGCTGTCCATCAGGCGTCTGCCTTCTGCCAGCCCTGCAATTGATAACGCACCGGCAGATTGCGAATACGCTTGCCGGTGGCGGCGAAGATCGCGTTACACAAGGCCGGGGCAATTGGCGGTACGCCCGGCTCGCCGACGCCGCCCAAGGGTACGTCGCCCGGCGGTGTCACCAGATGCACGGCAACGTCCTTGGGCGCCAGCGACATGCGCGCCACTTCGTACATGTGGAAGTTGTCCTGCTGCACCTTGCCGTCCTTGAAGCTGATTTCACCCAGCACCGCATTACCAAGGCCCATCACACAAGCACCCTCGAACTGCGAGCGAATGCGCTCGGGGTTGATCTGCGGCCCGCAGTCCACGGCAATGTCCGCCTTATGCACGATCAGCGTGCCGTCGCCCTTGACCTCGACCTCGATCACCGCCGCCACGTAAGTGACGAAGCTGTAATGCACCGCCAGGCCAAGACCACGCCCCTCGGGCAGCTTGCGCCCCCAACCGGCAGCCTTGGCGGCGGTTTCCAGCACGGTGCGCATGCGCCCGGTATCGATCGGATAACGCTCAGGAGATTCACCGTAGTTCCACTCCTCGCTCAACGTGCGCGGGTCGATCTGGCGATCCGGGCCGAGCAGTTTGATCTGGTACTTGAGCGGATCTTCGCCGGCCTTGTGCGCCAGTTCATCGACGAAACTCTGGATCGCGAAACCATGGGGAATGTTCGACACCGAGCGATACCAGCCGACCCGCGTGTGCACGGTGGCCTCAGGGTTTTCCAGGCGCACATTGGGAATCGCGTAAGCCATGTTGGTAAAGCCCATGCCCAGTTCGAACGCGGCTTCATGGTTCATGCCCGGCGCGAACAGCGCGGTGATGCTCGGCGCCACAGTGCGATGCAGCCAGCCGGAGGGCATGCCGTCCTTGCCCACACCTGCCTTCAGATATTCGGCAGACACGGTGTGGAAATACGAGTTGTGGATGTCGTCTTCACGCGTCCACTGCACCCGCACTGCTTTACCCGGAAACTCCTTGGCGAGGATCGCCGCCTCGACGACGAAGTCCGGCTTGGATTTACGCCCGAAACCGCCGCCGAGCAGCGTGACATTGAAGGTGACGTTGTCGAACGGCAACCCAAGACGCTCGGCAATGCGTTCACGGGTGACTTGTGGCGCCTGACTCGGTGCCCACGCTTCGCAAACGCCGTCCTTGTAGCGGGCGATGGCGACCATTGGTTCCATTGGCGCCTGGGCCAGATGCGGTAAATAGTAGGAAGCTTCGAGGGTACTGGCAGCACCGCTCAGGGCCTTATCGATATCACCGGTGTTGCGCACCACTTTGCCGGGCTTCAGCGACGCGGCTTCGAGTTCCTTGCGATAGGCGATCGAGTCATAACTGGCATTCGGCCCATCGTCCCATTCAATTTTCAGCGCTTCGCGGCCCTTGATCGCCGCCCAGGTATTGCTGGCCACCACGGCCACGCCGCCCAATGGCTGAAACTCCGAAGGCAGTGGACGGCTTTCGATCTGGATGACTTTGACTACGCCGGGGACTTTCAGCGCGGCGCTGTCGTCCAGCGATTTGACCTTGCCGCCGTACACCGCCGGGCGGGCGATGGTCGCGTACAACATGCCATCGAAATGCACATCGGCGCCGTACACCGCACGACCGTTGACGATGTCATCGCCGTCGATGGCCTTGCTGCCTTCCTTGCCGATGTAGCGAAACGCCGACGGTTGCTTGAGACGCAATCTGTCCCGTGCCGGTACTGCCAATGCACTGGCTGCGGCGGCGAGCTCGCCATAGCCCAGCTCACGACCGGACGGCTGGTGAATCACCTTGTGCAACTGCGCGTGGCATTCGCCCACAGGCACTTTCCACTGCGCGGCGGCGGCCTGCTCGAGCATGGTCCGCGCGGCAGCGCCACAACGCCGCATCGGCTCGTACCAGTGCCGCATGCTGCGCGAACCGTCGGTGTCCTGGTTGCCGAAACGCACCTCATCGCCCGGCGCCTGCTGCACCGTGACGCGCGCCCAATCGGCCTCCAGCTCATCAGCGACAACCATGGTCAGACTGGTGCGCACGCCCTGGCCCATTTCCGAACGGTTGCACACAACGGTGACCGTGCCGTCGGCGGCGATGCTGACGTAGACCTTCGGATCATCGATCCAGCCATTGGGCATGCCATCGGCGCCGAACTGCTTCGGTTTGTCTTCAGCCAACGCATCCTGCCAACCCCAACTCGCCGCCAATACCAGTGCGCCGGTGGCGCCGACGCCTTTGAGGAAACCGCGACGACTGAGGTTGCTCAGGGCGAAATCATTCGGAAGGCGACTCATGCCTTGGCCTCCTTCAAGTGAGTGGAAGCCTGACGAATCGCGGTTTTGATTCGGTTGTAGGTGCCGCAGCGACAAATATTGCCGACCATGGCTTCTTCGATCTGCTCGTCGCTCGGGTTCGGGTGGGTCTTGAGCAACGCCGTGGCCGACATGATCTGCCCACCCTGACAGAAACCGCATTGCGCGACCGCGCTGTCGAGCCAGGCTTGCTGGACTACCTGACCCACCGGGTCGGCGTGCAGGTTGTCGATGGTGGTGACGTTCTGGCCGACCACCGTGCCGATCGGCGTGATGCAACTGCGCGCCGGCAAACCGTCGATGTGAATGGTGCACGCGCCACACAGGCCCATGCCGCAGCCGAATTTGGTGCCGTTGTAACCAGCAACGTCGCGGATCGCCCAGAGCAGCGGCATGTCTTCCGTAACATCGAGTGAATGGTCTTGGCCATTGAGTTTCAGGGTAATCATGGGCACGCCCGCATATTTTTGGTGGTTATGGGGTCGAGCAATCTGCCGCCGTTGAATCGGCGGTGGTTCACGCAGATCGACTCAGGCTAATGAGGCTCTCTTGTGCCGACGCGAACGTCTGCACCGGGCCTTTGGTGGAGCAAATGACGGTTATCGTTAGCTCGCTTAGTTAACCCAGCGTTAACAAAAAAGCCCTGCACTTTTTCATCAGTGCAGGGCTCTGGATGGCGCTTGGAAAGCGTAGCCTCAATAGCGGTTGGGCTCCATTTCCAGGTCGACATTGAAACGTTCTGCAATGTCTTTCTGGATACGTTGCGCAAGATCGAACAATTGCAGCCCGGTCGCGGCGCCGTAATTGACCAGCACCAGCGCCTGAAGTTTATGCACACCGGCATCGGCTTCGCGGAAGCCTTTCCAGCCGGCACGCTCGATCAGCCAACCTGCCGCCAGCTTCATCTGCCCGTCCGGTTGCGCATAAGCCACCACATCCGGATGCTGTGCCTTGATCTGCGCGACGATGGCCGCCGACACCAGCGGATTCTTGAAGAAGCTGCCGGCATTGCCAAGCACCGCAGGGTCCGGCAGTTTTTCACTGCGGATGCTGCAAATCGCGCGACTGACGTCGGTGGCTGTCGGCTGCTCGATCCCCTGCTCGGTCAGGCGCTGACGCACCGGACCGTATTCCAGATGCAGATGCGCGACGCGATCCAGTTTGAAGCGCACGCGCAGAATCAGCCAACGCCCAGGCTGCTGTTTGAACAGGCTGTCGCGGTAGGCAAAGTTGCATTCTTCGAGGCTGAAGTCGCGCAGCTCGCCGGTCTGGCGATCCAGCGCGGTCAATCCGGCAAACACATCCTTGATCTCGACGCCGTAAGCGCCGATGTTCTGCATCGGTGCCGCGCCGACAGTGCCGGGAATCAGACTGAGGTTTTCCAGTCCGCAAAAGCCCAGCGCCAATGTGTGCTGGACAAACGGATGCCACGGCTCGCCCGCTTCCGCCTCAATCACCACACGGTTACCGTCATCGCTGATCACCCGAATCCCGCGCGTTGCCATGCGCAGCACCAGCGCCGGAATATCAGCGGTCAGCAGCAAGTTGCTGCCACCGCCGATCACCAGTAACGGCACCTCGTGAGCCGTGGCATACGCCAACGCTTCACGAACATCGGCATCGTTATGGGCTTCGGCGAACAGTTGCGCGCGAACATCGACGCCAAAACTGTTGAACGGTTTCAGGGAAACCTGGGGTTGCACCTGCAAACTCATAACCGGCCCTTCACTTCGATCAACAGTTGGTCGCAGGCCGCTTCGATCAGGTCCAGCACCTGCTCGAAACCCTGATCGCCGTCGTAATAGGGATCCGGCACTTCATCGACCAACCCGGCATAACGGCGCAGGAACAGATCCAGTTCAGCCTTGCCGGTGGACGGTTGCAGCGCCTTGAGGTTGCGCAGGTTGCTGTTGTCCATCGCCAGGATCAGGTCGTAACTGGCGAAATCGGCTCGGCTGACCTGCTGCGCGCGTTGCGCCGACAGGTCATAACCGCGCACTTTGGCAGCGGCCTGGCTGCGTTTGTCCGGCGGATTGCCCACGTGCCAATCGCCTGTGCCGGCGGAGGCCACTTCGACCTGATCCGCCAGCCCCGCTTCACGCAGTTTGTGGCGTAATACGCCCTCGGCCGTGGGCGAACGGCAAATATTGCCCAGGCACACAAACAGAACGCGCATCAGGCCTCCAGCAGGCGACGAACGCGCTCGAGGTCTTCAACGGTGTCGACGCCGGTTGGCGGCGCAATCAGCGCGTCGGCGACGTGAATCCGCACGCCATGCCACAGGGCACGCAGTTGCTCGAGGGATTCAGTGTTTTCCAGCCAGCACGGCCCCCAGCTCACGAAGTCCTGAAGGAAACCGGCGCGGTAGGCATAAATGCCGATATGGCGACGGTAAGGCACGCCTTCGGGCAATTGCTCGCGGCTCTTGGCGAAGGCATCGCGTGCCCACGGCAAGGTTGCACGGCTGAAGGTCAGCGCCAGACCATTGAGGTCGCTGACGACCTTGACCACGTTCGAATTGAACAGGGTGTCCACGTCCTCAATCGGCTCGGCCAGCGTGGCCATGCGCGCTTCGGTGTGGGCAGCCAGATTGGCAGCGACCTGATCGATCACGCTCGGTGGAATCAGTGGCTCATCACCCTGCACGTTGACCACGATCGCGTCAGGCTCAAGGCCCAGTTTCGCGGCGACTTCGGCCAGACGATCGGTGCCGGAATTGTGATCTTCACGGGTCAGCACCACTTCGGCGCCAAAAGCCTTGCAGGCCTCGACGATGCGCGCATCGTCAGTCGCCACCACCACGCGGCTGGCGCTGCTTTTGCTCGCCTGTTCCCAGACGTGCTGGATCATCGGCTTGCCGGCGATGTCCAGCAGCGGTTTGCCCGGTAGACGGGTCGAGGCGAAACGTGACGGGATGACAACGGTGAAGGCAGTGGTCATTTATCCAGACGCTCGTCGGTGGTCAGGGTGCGGGCTTCGCTTTCGAGCATGACCGGGATGCCATCGCGGATCGGGTACGCCAGACCGGCACCCTTGCTGATCAACTCGGTCTTGTCGGCGCTGAGCTTGAGCGGGCCTTTGCAGATCGGGCACGCGAGGATATCGAGCAATTTGGTGTCCATGAACATTCCCTGAGTAAAGAGTTAAGGCAAAAGCCGATCGGGCAACAGGCGCATCAGCTGCGTGTCAAACCAGGCCACGAAGGCCGGCGACGGCACGGCATCGACCGCCAGATACCACCAGTCGGCAGCAGCAAAAGCGCGGCACTTCACCGCGTCCTTTTCGGTCATCACCAACGGCAATGACGGTGTGAAATTCAAGGCTTGCACGCTGTATTCAGCGTGGTCGGCAAACGCATGGGGGACTGCGCGCCAGTCTAGCGCTTCGAGGGTATTGAAGAAACGTTGCGGATTACCAATCCCGGCGACGGCGTGCACGCTCTGACCGGGCGGAAAATGATCCAGCGTTTTGCGCTCGCCGCTGCGCAGGTTGACCAGCGCCGTCGGTTGCAGACGGAAAGCGAAGCCGTCGTCACGATCTTCAGTGGCACCATTGAACAGCACACCATCCACGCTTTGCAGGCGCTCGATCGGTTCACGCAAGGGCCCGGCCGGCAGACAACGCTTGTTGCCCAGACCACGGGCAGCATCGATGAGCACCAGTTCCAGATCTCGCGCCAGGCGATAATGCTGCATGCCGTCATCCGACAGGATCAGATCCAGCGGTTCGCTGGCGAGCAAGGCTTTGACGGCGGCGCTGCGATCGGGGTCAATCATCAGCGGCACGCCGGTGCGCTGGACGATCAGCAACGGTTCGTCTCCGGCAATGTCGGCGGCTTGATCGGCCTCGACGCGCCACGGCAGTTGCGGCGGTTTGGCCCCGTAACCACGGCTGACCACGCCGACGCGCAAACCGCTACGCCGACAGTGCTCGATCAGCCAGAGAATCATCGGTGTCTTGCCGGTGCCACCCACGGTGATGTTGCCGACGACGATTAACGGCACCGGTGGCTGATAGATCTCACCTTCACCGTCGAGAAAGCGCTGGCGTTTGTTGACCACCACGCGGCGGTACAACAACTCCAACGGCCGCAGCAACGTCAGGGCCGGGTGCCCCTGATACCACGCGGCGAGCAAACGATCGGACAGACTCATCAGGATTTCGGCGCCGCCTCGACCGTGGTCATGCGCAGATGGCTGAAACCGAGCTTGCCGGCCGCGTCCATGGCGGTGATCACGGATTGATGCTGAGTCTTGCCATCGGCACTGATCGACAACGGCATGTTGGTGTCGCCGTTGGACTCTTTCTGCATGGCTTCCATCAGGGTCGCCAGATCATTCTTCGGCAGAATCTTGTTGTTCACCGAAAACACGCCTTCGGCGCTGATGGCCACGTCAATCTGCTTGAGCTGCTGGTCTTCGGCCGGTGAGCCGCTGACCGCTTCCGGCAGGTCGACGCGCAACTGGGTTTCACGGGTAAACGTGGTGGTCACAACGAAAAACAGCAGCAGGATAAACACCACATCGATCAGCGATGCGAGGTTGATGTCGATGGTTTCCCGAGGCTTGCGACGGAATTTCACGCGCGGCCCTCGGCCAGATCGACGTCACGGTCGCCCTGCACCACTTCAACCAGTTTGATCGCTTCCTGTTCCATGCCCACCACCAGTTCATCGATGCGGCGTTGCAGGAACCGGTGGAAGAACACCGCCGGAATACCGACCATCAAGCCCGCCGCCGTGGTGATCAGCGCTTTGGAGATACCGCCGGCCAATACCGAAGCGTTGGTGGTCATACCTGAACCGGTGAAGGCACTGAAAATGTCGATCATGCCCAACACCGTGCCGAGCAGCCCCAGCAACGGCGACATGGCGGCAATCGTGCCCAGCGCATTGACGTAGCGTTCGAGCTCGTGAATCACCCGGGCGGCGGCTTCTTCGATGCACTCCTTCATGATCTCGCGACCATGCTTGGAGTTGGCCAGACCCGCGGCGAGGATTTCCCCCAGCGGCGAATTGGCGCGCAATTCCTTGAGTTTTTCTTTATTGAGCTGTTTGTCCTTGATCCAGACCCAGACCTGGCCCAGCAGATGCTCGGGGGTGACGCGACTGGCGCGCAGGGTCCACAGGCGTTCGGCGACGATCGCCATGGCCGCGATGGAGCTCAGAATGATCGGCAACATCATCCAGCCGCCGGATTTGACCAATTCCCACACAGTGACAGTCCCCTCGAAAAAGTGCGCCACTTTACCATACCGATTGACGATTAAGACCCGCCGCCCCGACGACCGTGATGCCCCATTCGCCCACGTCCCGATCAACGGGCCAGCGCGGGCGGATCACGCCAGAAACGCCGTTGATGACGCATCGTGCGCGGCGCCTTGAAGGTACCCAGTTGCAGATGAATGGCACCCTGCTCGGCGCTGTCGTAAATGCGCAGGCCCAGTTTGTGATAACGCGCCAGCACGGTCGGGTGCGGATGGCCAAAAGAGTTGCCATGGCCTCGCGAGATCAGCACGGACTCAGGCTTCAAGACCTTGAGCAGCGCCATAGACGATGAACTGCGGCTGCCGTGATGGGGCGACTGCAGCCAGTGCGTCGGCACAGCCAGTGGACTGTCGAGCAGCAAGCGTTCGGCGTGGGTGTCGATATCGCCGGTCAGCAGCAGGCGCTCGCCATTGGCCTCGATCTGCAACACGCACGAACGCTGATTGCTGTCGCGAGCATCCACCCACTGCCAGAGCTCAAAACGCACGCCGTCCCACTGCCATTGTCGGCCGCTTTCGCAGGCTTCGGCGCCCAATTGCGCGGGCAGCGCCGCCGGATCACCGCTGATCACATGAGCGACGGTCAAACCGCGCATGATCGCCAGAGCGCCACCCGCGTGATCGGCGTCCGCATGGCTCAGCAGCATCTGATCGAGTTTTTCCACACTGAGCTTGCGCAACGCGGGCAGCACCACCCGTTCGCCGAGATCGAAATCGCCAAAGCGTGGCCCCGCGTCATAGAGCAACGCGTGATGGCGGGTACGAATCAAAATGGCCAGGCCTTGGCCGACATCGAGCTGCCAGATATCGGCCAGGCCTGCATCCAGCCGTTCGCGTGGTGGCACCACTAGTAGCAACAACAATGGCCAGCCCAGTGGCCGCAGGGGCACACCGCGCGGCAACAGCAACAACACAGCGCCGAGGCTGCCGAACAACCAGACCCAGCCCGGCACAGAGGGGGCAGTCCATGCCGGCCACTGCCCGGCAATCACGGCCAACGCGAGAAACAGCAGATCAATCAAACCGCCGGCCAGCCACAAAAGGCCTTCACCGACATACGGCACCGGCAACAGCAACGTTCCGAGCAATGCCGGTGGCAACACCACGAGACTCACCCAAGGCACCGCCAACAGGTTGGCCAATGGCCCGCTAAGACTGATCGGCAGATTCAGTGCCATTAACACCGGGCACAGACCGATGGCAATCAACCACTGCGCCCGCGTCCAGGTTTGCCACCAGCGCCACGCGCCCAGCCGACCGCCAAATGTGAAGATCAGCACCGCAACCGCCGCAAAGGACAACCAGAAACCTGGGCGCAGGCTCGCCAAGGGGTCGAGCAAAAGCACGGCATTGAACGCCAGCAACAACGGCCACCAGGCGCCGAGATGGCGAAAACGCAGACGCCATAACAGCACCAGCGCGACCATCACGCAGGCCCGCCGCACCGGCACATCGAACCCGGCAAGCAGGCCATAACCCAATGCCGCCGCGAACGCCAGCCCACAGGCCCATGGCAGCCACGGCCAACGCAAAGGCCACAGGCCAAATCGCGCCAACCCTGCGACCAGCCAATACATCACCGCCGCCAGCAAACCAATGTGCTGGCCGGAAATCACCAGCAAGTGCACGGTGCCGGTGTCTTGCAGAATCTGCCAGTCCTCGCGACTGAGCCCCGAGCCATCGCCCAGCACCAGCGCGGCCAATGCGCCATTTCGCCCCTGCGCATCCACATTCAGCAAACGCTGGCGAATGCTGTCGCGCCAGGCCCAGCGCGCGGCGGTCAGGCGCTGGCCATCCTTGATCGTGCCGGTCGCGCCGACGCGTTGCGCCAACAGCCACGCTTCGTAATCGAAAGCGTGCGGATTGAGCAAACCACCCGGGCGCTTGAGCTTGACCGCTAATCGCCAACGCTCGCCGCTGTTGACCGGCGGCCCGGCGTACCAGGCGAGTCGCATCAGCGCCGGCAGTTTTTCGTGCCGTGAGTGCGCATCGGCCAATTCGAAGCGCACCACGCCGTCGCTGTTCTGCGGCAAGCCGACGACCCGCCCTTCAACCCAGCGGGTTTCGCCATCCAGCCCGACCGGCAAACGATCATTCAACGCCCATTGCGCACCGACGCTGGCCCACGTGAAGCCAAACAGCAAAAACGCCAAGGGATAGCTGCGAAACGGCAGCAGCATCAAAGCCGCCACCGGCAACAACAGCATCAACCAGACCGGCGGTAATGCCGGCATAAAAACCGCGACCAGCAGACCGACTGCGAGCGCCATCATCCCTGTGCGCATAAGCCCGTCCTTGAGAGTCCCGCATTTAGGCATAGCGGGTGTCGGGCACAAGCGTCGTCAACAATTGTCACAAAGTCTGAATGGGCGCTTCGTAGAATCCAGACATACTTGCCGCCTTAACCGACCGAGAAGCCTTATGCCCCGGCGCTTATTCAAACGTTACATGCCCGACCCGACGAACATCAGGGAACACAAATCCTTACGCTTTCTCGGCAAGTTGCTGCATGACCCGAACCTCTGGCACCTCAATCGCCACTCGGTCGCCCGGGCGATGGCTGTCGGCTTGTTCGCCGCGTTCCTGCCGATCCCGGCGCAGATGCTGGTCGCGGCCGCGCTGGCGATCGCCGTGCGAGGCAACATGCCGATTGCCGTCAGCCTGGTCTGGCTGACTAATCCGATCACCATGCCGGCGGTGTTCTTCTGCACCTATCAAGCGGGCGCCTGGTTGATGGACGTGCCCGCACGGCATCTGCCCGATGAGTTGACCTGGGAGTGGATCAGCGGCGAGTTGTCGACGTTGTGGCAGCCGTTTTTGCTGGGCTCGGTGGTGGTGGGACTGGTACTCGGCGCCCTCGCCTACTTCGCGGTGATGATGTATTGGCGCTGGTGGGTGGCGCGCCAATGGGCGCGGCGCAAGAAAAACCGCATGCGCTGAATGCAAAACGGCCTCCACAGTGGGAGGCCGTTTTGTGTGGCACGATCTGTAGGAGCTGCGGCACGCTGCGATCTTTTGATTGTGACCTTCAGGATCAAAAGATCGCAGCCTTCGGCAGCTCCTACAGGGATTGTGTGTGTGTGTGTGTGTGGATCAGGTACGCATCCCGCGCCCACTCACCAGCAGCCGTGCACAGCCCAGATACAGCACCACCGTCGCCACCAGCATAAAGGTGATCGCGATGCCGATCTTGATATCCGACACACCCAGAATGCCGTAACGGAACGCATTGACCATGTGCAACACCGGGTTGGCCAGCGACACGGTCTGCCAGAACGGCGGCAGCAACGTGATCGAGTAGAACACCCCTCCCAGGTACGTCAACGGCGTCAGCACAAAGGTCGGGATGATCGAAATATCATCGAAATTGCGCGCAAACACCGCGTTGATGAAGCCCAGCAGCGAAAAGATCGTTGCTGTCAGTACCACCACGAGGATGGTCACACCGAGGTGATGCACCTGCAAATGCGTGAAGAACAGCGACAGAATCGTCACGATCACGCCCACCATCAGCCCACGCAACACGCCGCCAATGGTGAAGCCGATCAGAATCGTGTGCGGCGACACCGGCGAGACCATCAATTCCTCGATAGAACGCTGGAACTTGCTGCCGAAGAAACTCGAGACCACGTTGCCGTAGGAGTTGGTGATCACCGACATCATGATCAGGCCCGGCACGATGTACTCCATGTACGTGAAGCCACCCATGTCGCCAATCTGCCGACCGATCAGATTGCCGAAGATCACGAAGTACAGAACCATGGTGATTGCCGGCGGCAGCAACGTCTGCGGCCAGATCCGCGTGAAGCGTTTGACCTCGCGGTAAACGATGGTCTGAAGGGCGACGAGATTGGGACGGAATTCGGAACTCATACCGCCACCTTCGACAGATTTTTTTCCACCAGGGACACGAACAGCTCCTCGAGGCGATTGGTTTTGTTACGCAGACTCAGCACTTCGATGTTCTGCTGCGCCAATTGGGTGAACAACGCCGTGATGCCCATGGATTTGTCGACCTGGACTTCCAGGGTATGGCTGTCGATCAACCGGGCCGGGTAGCCGAGCAATGGCGGCGCGGCGTTCAAGTCGTTTTTCAGGTCCAGCAGGAAGGTTTCCACGTGCAACTGACCCAGCAATTGTTTCATGCTGGTGTTCTCGACGATGGTGCCGTGGTCGATGATGCCGATGTTGCGGCACAGCTGCTCGGCCTCTTCCAGATAGTGCGTGGTGAGGATGATGGTGATGCCTTTCTGGTTCAGTTCGGTGAGGAACGTCCACATCGAACGGCGCAGCTCGATGTCGACGCCTGCGGTCGGCTCATCGAGGATCAACAAACGCGGTTCGTGCACCAGCGCACGGGCAATCATCAAGCGCCGCTTCATGCCGCCGGAGAGCGAGCGCGACGGCACATCGCGCTTGTCCCACAGGCCGAGCTGGGTCAGGTACTGCTCGGCGCGTTCCTTGGCGATCTTCGCCGGAATGCCGTAGTAACCGGCCTGGGTCACGACGATGTCGAAGGTCTTTTCAAACTGGTTGAAGTTGAATTCCTGGGGCACCACGCCGATCGAGCGCTTGAGCTGCGCAGGATTTTTGTCCAGGTCATGGCCGAAAATGTTCACCGTGCCGCTGGTCTTGTTCACCAGGGTCGAGAGAATGCCGATGGTCGTGGATTTGCCGGCACCGTTGGGGCCGAGCAAGGCGAAAAAGTCACCTTCGGCGACGTCCAGATCGATACCACTCAAGGCCTGGAACCCGTTGCCGTAGGTTTTGGTTAGCTGCCGGATGGACAGAGCGGAACTCATATCTGATTTACGCACCAAGAAGGGAAGAAAGGGATAAATAAGGGCGGGCGGCGAGGGATACAACCGCAGCACCAGAGCGCAATGGTGCTTGCCGCCGCCGCACAAGTACAGTCAAGTGTGTCGATAGTAAGTATTAAGTCAACGCGGTCATCACCGCTTTCTGGTAAGCCGGACGCTGCTTCAAGCGCTCGTACCAGGCTTGCAGATGCGTATGTGGCGCGCGTTCGATGGGCATCTCGAACCAGGCATAAATGAAACTGCCCAACGGAATATCGCCCATGCCGATCTCTTGCCCGGAGAGATAAGGCTGACTGGCCAAGGCATGGTCGGCCATGCTCAGCAGCTCGTTGCACTCCTTGATCGCGGCGTTGATGGCCGTCCAGTCCTGCTTGTCCGCCGGCGTGCGCAGGACACCCCAGAAAACGGTGCGGAAAGGCCCGGCAAAACTCGACGTGGTCCAGTCCATCCATTTATCAGCGACGGCGCGGGCTCGCGGATCCGTCGAATACCAGTGGCTGTCGGGCGCATGTCTGGCCAGCAGATAGCGGACGATGGCGTTGGACTCCCACAACACAAAACCGTCGTCTTCGATCACCGGCACCCGACCGTTCGGGTTCATCGCCCGGTACTCGGGAGTGTCGACAACGCCGAATGCGCCGCCGGCATCAATTGCCTCGTAGGCCAGGCCGAGTTCCTCGGCGGCCCACAATGGCTTCCTGACATTCGATGAGTTTTTCCGTCCCCAGATCTTCAGCATGACCGCCTCTTTTCAAATGCGTGGGCAGGCAGCATACGCCGGATCAGGTACGGCTCAAATCACTCTGCATATCGCCCAGCAATTGCGGCTGCTGGTCGGTGAACAGATGCGGATAGCACTTTTGCAGATGTTCGAAGAAGAAGGTTTCCGGCACATCGGCGAATTGCCCATGGTCGACCAGATACTCCATCAACTGCGCACCGTCACGGTTATAGGGGTGGAAAACGCTGTCGTTGATGCCGTCGAATTCCAGCGGGGCGACGTTGAACAACTCGCAAAGCTTCTGATTGAACGCCGGCGTGGCTTTGACCCAGCGTCCATTGAGGTACAGCTCGGTGTAACCGTGCATGGCGAACATGTCACTTTTCAGCAACTCGAGCAGGCGCGGGGTCGACAGGTGATTGCGCACATCGGCCAGTCCAATGCGCGCGGGGATCCCGCAATGCCGCGCACAACCGGCGAGCAGTGTGGCCTTGGGCACGCAATAACTTTCCCCCGTCGCCAGCGCATAGCTGCCGCGCAAGGTCTGCGGATCGCGGCTGAAGGTGTACGGGTTGTAGCGCACCGCCTCGCGCACGGCGTAATAAAGACTGATCGCCTGCTTGAGCGGATCGCGACTGCTCCCCCGATGCAGTTCGGCGAACTCCACCACGGCCGGGTGGTCACTATCGATGAAGCGGCCGGGACTCAGATACTCGTGCATGACGACAATCTCCTGGGTGAGCCCCGAGTCTAGCGACCCCTTCAGCACAGAGATAACGACGTTTCGGCCAAACTTGCATGCAAAGACGCGGGATCAGCGAACGATTTCCCACACGTGTTGCCCACCGAACCTACGAAAACCATCCGGGGTTTCCCACGATTTCAATCACCTTGGTCTGACCACCCGCTTTTACAGATGCCGTCTAAGCTCTGGAGGGTCGATTTGCCTTGGTTCACGGAGGACTGAATATGCTGTTGTTGTGGATACTGGTTTTGATCGTTGGCGTGGCGTATCTGGCCCACCGGCGTATTTCCCCTCTGCCTGCTTTGGGCATCGTGGCCGTCTACCTGCTGGCGATGGGCATTTTCAGTCATGCGCCGGGCTGGTTATTGGCGGTGTTGTGGATCTTGCTGGCGGTGGTCGCCGCACCGCTGCTGCTGCCTGACCTGCGCCGCAAACATTTCACTGCGCCGCTGTTCAACTGGTTCCAGAAAACCCTGCCGCCGATGTCGCAGACCGAACGCGACGCGATCGACGCCGGCACCGTGTGGTGGGACGGCGAGTTGTTCAGCGGCCGTCCGGACTGGGACAAACTGCTGGCCTATCCCAAGGCGCAATTGAGCGACGAGGAACAAGCCTTCATCGACGGCCCGACCGAGGAGCTTTGCGCGATGGTCACAGACTGGCAGATCGGCCAGTCGATGGACCTGCCACCGCAAGCCTGGACGCACATCAAGGAGCACGGTTTCTTCGCCCTGATCATCCCGAAAGAATTCGGTGGCAAGGGCTTCTCGGCTTACGCGCACTCGCAAGTGGCGATGAAACTGGCCACCCGCAGCGGTGACCTCGCCTCCACCGTGATGGTGCCGAACTCCCTCGGCCCGGCCGAACTGCTGCTGCATTACGGCACCGACGAACAACGCAATCACTACTTGCCACGCCTGGCCCGTGGCGACGACATCCCGTGTTTCGCCCTCACCGGCCCGCTCGCCGGCTCCGATGCCGGCGCGATGCCCGACACCGGGATCATCTGCAAAGGTCAATGGGAAGGTCAGGAAGTACTGGGCCTGCGCCTGAACTGGGAAAAGCGTTACATCACCCTCGGCCCCGTGGCCACCCTCCTCGGCCTGGCCTTCAAGGCTTATGACCCGGAACATCTGCTGGGCGACAAGGAAGACCTTGGCATCAGTCTGGCTCTGATCCCGACCGACACCGCCGGCGTGGAGATCGGCCGTCGGCACCTGCCACTGGGCGCGGCGTTTATGAACGGCCCCAACTCCGGCAAGGACGTGTTTATCCCGCTGGACTTCCTCATCGGCGGTCAGGAGATGCTCGGCAAAGGCTGGATGATGCTGATGAACTGCCTGTCGGTCGGCCGTTCGATTTCGTTGCCGGCAGTCGGAACCGGCGCGGCCAAGTTCACCAGCCTGGTCACCGGGCAATACGCGCAGATTCGTGAACAATTCAATGTGCCCCTTTCTGCGTTCGAAGGTATTCAGGAGGCCATGGCGCGCATCGGCGGCAACGCGTGGATGATGGACGCGGCACGCATGCTCACCGCCAACGCGGTGGATCTGGGCGAAAAACCGTCGGTGCTGTCGGCGATCCTCAAGTATCACCTCACCGAACGCGGCCGCGAGTGCATCAGCCATGCCATGGATGTGCACGGTGGCAAAGCGATCATCATGGGCCCGAACAACTACCTGGGGCGCAGCTGGAACGGTGCGCCGATCTTCATCACCGTGGAAGGCGCGAACATTCTGTCGCGCAACCTGATGATCTTCGGTCAGGGTGCGATTCGCTGTCATCCGTTTGTGCTGAAGGAGATGGCCCTGGCCGGTCGTGAAGACAAGGATCAGGCGCTGAAAGAGTTCGATGGCCTGCTGCTCAAACACATCGGTTTCGCTGTGAGTAACGCTGCCAGCACGCTGGTGCTGAATCTCGGCTTCGGCCACTTTGAACATGCGCCGGGCGACAAGATCAGCCAGGGCTACTTCCGTGCACTCAACCGTCAGGCTGCGGCGTTTGCCATGCTCGCCGACTTCAGCATGATGTTGCTGGGGGGCGAACTGAAGCGCCGCGAGCGCTTGTCGGCACGCTTGGGTGATGTGCTGAGCAACCTGTATCTGGCCTCTGCCGCGCTCAAGCGTTATCACGACCTGGATTCGCCGGCCTACATGGAACCGCTGTTCAGATGGGCGATGGAAGAAAGCCTCGGCCAATCGGAACGGGCGCTGGATGAATTGCTGCGCAACTTCCCGAACAAGGTATTCGGCTGCCTGCTGCGAGGCATCGTGTTTCCGTTCGGTCGTCGCCACAAAGGCCCGTCGGACAAACTCGGTGCCGAAGTGGCTGGGGTCATTGGTCGCGCCAAGGGTGATCCGGCGCTGGAAGAACTGCTTGCCGGTTGCTATCGCCCGCAGTCTGCAGACGATGCGGTCGGCGCATTGCAACACGCCAGCGATCTGCTGAATGCCGCGCAGCCGCTGCACAAAAAACTGCACACGTCGCTGAAAAGCGGTCAGGTCAAACCGGTCGCGGGCGAACACGCCATTGATGCAGCGCTGGAAGCCGGGGTGTTGCAACCGGTGGAGGCGCAGAGCTTGCGCGATGCCGAAGCGGCGCGACGCAAGGTGATCGATGTCGATGATTTCGACAAAGAGGAACTGAAACAGGCAGAGGGCAAAGTCCGCTGATCCTGACAGGCATGTCAATGCGCGCGCGGGAGCTTTATACTCCCGCGCCCGTTTTGCTCTTGAGGACTTATCTCGTGTCCAACGTCGTTGCCGATCATCTTGTTTTACTCGACCACCTGCGCAGCATCCTGGTCGCCGTAGGTGAGGCCGAACAGGTTCCCGAAGAAAGCCATGCCCTGTTCCTGGAGCGCTTCGACGAACTGCTGGCATCGCTGCCGATCGATCCGATCGAAAGCCAGTACCTGGGCCAGGACATCCTGACTCAAGTGATTACCCGTTACCCGCAAATCGCCCACCTGATCCCGCGCGATCTGCTGTGGTTCTTCGCCGGTGATTGCCTGCACTACCTGTCCGATGAAGAGATCGACATGTATCAGGCGCTGGAAGAACGTCGCTACGAAGCCGAACAGAACGATGAACCGTTCGACTGGAATCAGGAAAAACAGCTGCTGGCGATGTCCGCTCAGGACAGCAAGCACTGATTTGACAGTGGGTTGAAGATCAAAAGATCGCAGCCTGCGGCAGCTACTGCATTGAGCGTGTACACCCGTGATAACGGATATACGCAATCCTCTGTAGGAGCTGCCGCAGGCTGCGATCTTTTGTTTGTGCGCTACAACAACCCTTCGCTTTCGGGCAATTCATACGCCAATGCTGCGTTGCTCGCACCACCCGACTTGCCCGGCTTGCTCAAGGTCGGCTCTTTCTGCAGACACTCCACCAGATAGTCGATAAACACCCGCAACTTGGGGGGCAGGTAGCGCGTCGGCGAGTGCAGCAACCACAGTCCGCCGTGATAGGACGCAAGGAAGGTCCAATCCGGCAGCACCTGAACAACCAACTTTTGCTCCAGCGCATAACGTGCAGTGAAGTACGGCAGGCTGCCGATGCCGATGTGCTGCAACACCGCGCCCAATCGCACACCGGTGTGATTGGCGGCATAGCGACCGCGGACACCCACCGTCACCGCTTTGTTGCCTTTCTTGAATTTCCAGCGCGCATCGCTCGGGGTTTCACCCAGATACACACAGCTGTGATTGAGCAAATCATGGGGGTGGGTCGGTGTACCGTGCTCGGCCAGGTATTGCGGCGTGGCACAAAGCAAATGGTCGATGGTCAGTAACTGTCGCCCGACCAGCCCAGCCGGGGGGCGATCCGTGATGCGAATGGCCAGATCGACATGGTCGTCGATCAAATCGACCTGACGGTCTTCCAGCAGCAACTCGACATCGACCTTGGGATAACGCCGCAGAAATTCAGGCATATGCGGATGGATCACGAAGCGACCCACCGCTTTCGGCACGCTGACGCGCACCAGTCCTTCCGCTTCATGGGTGAACTGGCCACTGATTTCCATCACCGATTTGGCCGCGCTGACCATCTCCTGGCAACGCTTGAATACCTCTTCCCCACCGTCACTCAAGCGCAACTTGCGCGTGGTGCGCTGCAGCAGCCGCGTGGCCAATGCTTTTTCCAGGCGCGAAATACTGCGGCTCACCGCTGACGGCGATGAACCCAGTTGCCGGGCCGCTTCAGAGAAGCTGCCGGTCTCCACGACCTTGACGAAAATCGCCATTTCACCGAGCAGCGGTAGCGGCAGATTGATGCTCACAGCGCACAAGTCCTTTGATGTTTGAACGGATTATCACGTTATTGCACGATTCATATAATAAAAAAAGAAACTTTAATAAGGGCATGGAATATGACGCTTCGCCTCTTTTTCCATAGTGATGACCTCAAGGCCAATGTGGAAGTCCTCGACTGCACGCCCCAGGAGCACGAATTCGCCGTGGTATTGCGCGCCACGCTGTTCCACCCGCAAGGCGGCGGCCAGCCATGCGATACCGGCTGGATCGGTGAAAGCCAGGTACTGCGCGTAGTACAGGAGCCGGACCGGATCATTCATTTTGTCGATCGGCCGGTGGCGCTCGGTATGACCTGTATCCGCATCGACGAACAGCGCCGCCACTTCAATACACGCATGCATTCGGCCGGGCACCTGATCGGGCATTTCGTTCAGGCGTTGGGCTGGATGCCGATCAAGGCACACCACTGGCCGGACGAAGGTCGAGTGCAATTCAAACCCGGCGACGCCGCGCAGGAAGTCGACGCAGAGACCGTTCAAAACGGTATCGACCAGTGGATCGAGCACGATCTGCCGCGCCTGACCTCGCTGCGCGAAGGTGCGCGGGAAATCGGTTTCGGTGAACTGCCTGCCTATGGTTGCGGCGGCACCCATGTACGCAGCCTGAAGGATCTGGGCACAGTCACGATCGCGTCCCTTTCGCAAAAGAAAGGCACGTTGTCCGTCCACTACAGCGTGGATTGAGCATTTCGGACGCTGCCTCACGCAGCGTCCGACGCCGGGGAACCGCATTCGCAGGTTCCGTTGACTATCGATAGATGGACCTAAAAAAATGATGCTAGACGTCGAGCGTCTCGATGAGACGTGCATAAAAAAACTGGCCAACGAAGAAGTCCTCGCCATCCGCGTCAAAGGCTTTTTGCCTGAGCCACTGGCCATTCAGATTGGCGACAAGATTCTCGCCCCAGGCTTTGAGGGTTACATCAACGCACCGAGTATCGGCCGCATCGGCATGGCTTTTTACGAGGCCGAAAATCAGCCGCTGCTGATTGAGGACTACTTCGAACGCGCCACCAGCAACATCGCCGAACTGCGCAATCGGTGCGCGCCCTACTCCTCACCGATCGACACCTTGCGCTGCATGCTCGACGAATCCTGGCCGGCCGGTGCGCACCTGGAAAACCTCTATGGCCGAAAAATGTATGTCGGCCTTTCGCGAGTGGTGAAACCGGGCGTGTGCTTCCTCGCCCACCACGACATCTTCGCCAAGGACGCCCCAGACAGCTTCCAGGCCCGCAGCCTTGAGGCGCAGTTCGCCTGCAACGTCTATCTGAACATGCCGACCGAGGGCGGCGCGTTGCAGATGTGGGACGACGACATCAGCCCGGATCAATTCGACGAAATGCGTGGTGACAGCTATGGCATCGAACCGGCGCTGCTCGGCCCTCCTGCCCTCGAAGTGAGACCGCAACCTGGCGATTTCATCATGTTCAATTCGCGTCGCATGCACTCGGTGACCCCGGGCGTGGCAGATCCGCGTCTGAGTCTTTCCTTTTTTGTCGGCTATCGCGGCAATGCTTCACCCCTGACCTACTGGAGCTGAGATGTATTCGAATTATCTGGGCGAGTTTCTGGCGCTGGCTACCATTCATTTTCTGGCCGTGGTTGCTCCCGGCCCGGACTTCGCGGTCACTATTCGCCAAAGCGTACGTTTCGGCCGACTGGTGGGGATCTGTACGGCGCTGGGGATCGGCGCGGGGATTTCCGTGCACGTGCTGTACACGCTGTTGGGCGTCGGCGCACTGATGCACACCACCCCGTGGTTGCTGACCGTGGCCAAAGTGATTGGCGGTGCTTATATCCTGTATCTGGGTGTCAGCCTGTTGCGCAGCAAACCCAAATCAGCCCTTGAAGGTGAGAAATCCAGCGAGGATCCGGTGGTTGAACAAACACTGTTCAAAGCTTTCAGCACCGGTTTCCTGACCAACGCAACCAACCCCAAGGCCACGCTATTTTTCCTGGCCATCTTCAACACGATCATCAGCGCTGAAACACCTCTGCAGATCCAGGCGTTCTATGGTTTGTGGATGTGTTTTGTAAACGCGTTGTGGTTCGTGATCGTTGCGCTGTTTTTCTCAAGCAGCAAAGTGCGCCTGCTGTTCATGCGCATGGGACATTGGTTCGAACGCACCATGGGCGTGGTGCTGATTCTGTTTGCTGGCCGCTTGATGCTGTCCTGGTAAGCAGACACCAAAATACAAAAGGCCCGCCGAATCGTTTCGGCGGGCCTTTTTTCTTTAAGCCGGATGACACGGCCACAAATCGCGCATACAAAAACGCCGCTCGGTTGAGCGGCGTTTTTGTGAAAATGGAGCGGGAAACGAGACTCGAACTCGCGACCCCGACCTTGGCAAGGTCGTGCTCTACCAACTGAGCTATTCCCGCAATGGCGTCCCCTAGGGGACTCGAACCCCTGTTACCGCCGTGAAAGGGCGGTGTCCTAGGCCACTAGACGAAGGGGACACAGGCTACAACTTTCACTCAATAAAAACGCCGCTCACTGAGCGGCGTCTTTAGAATTTGGAGCGGGAAACGAGACTCGAACTCGCGACCCCGACCTTGGCAAGGTCGTGCTCTACCAACTGAGCTATTCCCGCAAATGGCGTCCCCTAGGGGACTCGAACCCCTGTTACCGCCGTGAAAGGGCGGTGTCCTAGGCCACTAGACGAAGGGGACACGCTACCCGGAACACATGGTGTGTGTTTCGGTGTCCAGATCCGCATCCGAAGACTGGGTTCTGGTTTCACTCAGCACCGCCCGAAAGCACTGCTGTTTAAAACTGGAGCGGGAAACGAGACTCGAACTCGCGACCCCGACCTTGGCAAGGTCGTGCTCTACCAACTGAGCTATTCCCGCATTGGCGTCCCCTAGGGGACTCGAACCCCTGTTACCGCCGTGAAAGGGCGGTGTCCTAGGCCACTAGACGAAGGGGACACACTACAACATTCACTCCCTGCCGCGCTTCGCTGTGTGCTTTACGCTGCAAGTGGCGCGCATTCTATGGATGGATTGAGAGGTCGTCAACCCCCAGATATAAATTTATTTAAATCAATGACTTCGACCCTCTTTACCGCGGCAATCGAGCTTTTCCGTCGCCCGACGATTGACGCCTATATTCCGCCACTCGCCAAGACGTTATAGTCCACCGCACAGTGATGGCAATCTGCACATGCAGCGCCAGCATTCATATAAGCAGCGTGCGGCCGATACAGATTGAACCTGCCGATCCAACTCGTCGAGCGGCGCTAGGCGGCTAAATGCCCAGCCACTACACTCGCATGCGAACCCTATAAAGAGGTCTTACCGGTGACACCACTCATGATCACCCTGCTAGTCATAGCCGGGATCGCAATTCTGATCGCCATTGGCTACATGAACCATGTGGTGGAAAACAACAAACTGGAGAAGGCCCGCACCAAGGTCGAACTGAACGATCGCCTGCGCCGCTGCGGCGAACTGACCGAGACCTTCCCGGGCCAGTTCATGACCCCGGCCCTGAAGCTGCTGCTGACCCGCCTGGAACTGAACGTCTGCCAGCGCCTGCTGAACCTGGAAAAAACCAGCGCCACCACCAAAGCGCGCATCACCGAACTGAGCGCCCTGGTCGCCCAAGGCGAATCGATCCCGGTCAACAACCCGCCGGCGCCGATCCTGACCGAAGCCAAAGCCAAAGACGTGCGCTTCCTGCTCGAAGCCCTCCACGGCCAGATTACCCGCGCCGCCCACGACGGCTTCCTGCCGCCGAACGAAGCCAAACACTGGATCCGCGAAGTCCGTCATATTCTGGTGCTGCTGCACATCGAATTCTTCAACAACCTCGGTCAACAATCCCTGCAACAAAACCAGCCCGGCCAGGCCCGCCTCGCCTTCGAACGCGGCGTGCAATACCTGCGCAAACAGCAGGATCCGCAAATCTACGCAGAACAACTGCAATACCTGGAAAAACTGCTGGCCCGCGCCAACGCCCAGGTCATGGACAAGATTGCACCGGTTGAAGGTGAAGAAAACCAACTGACCGCCGGCCTCAAAGATGTAGAGGCCGATGCCGACTGGAAAAAGAAAGTGATTTACGACTGATTGCAGAGATGGAAAGAGAAGCCACCGAGAAGTGGCTTTTTTGTGGGCTATCGGGAGTGAACCCGATAGAACACCAGTGAATGAGAGGACGTTTTCGCGAGCAAGCTCGCTCCCACAGTTGACCTGAGTACACCTGGCAGAGATGGGTTGGCTGCCAGGCCGCGATCGCAGCATGCTCGCTCCTACATTGGGACTGAGTACAGGTCGGCTGCCAGGCCGCCTTCGCTGGCAAGCCAGACTCCCACAGAAAAGCAAAAGCAAAAACCACAAAAACCTCGCCCCGATTCGCTTCTCACCACTCAACAGGATGAGCGTTAGCTCGGCTGCAGCTTTTGATCTTGATCCACGGGCGACGTCGGAAGGCTGAGCGGAGGGATTCATCCGGGGGTGGGAGCGCAGCGACCGTTTGGCGCAGCCAAACACATCGAGAGGAGGTGCAGCGAAGCAAACCGTAGGCGATGCCCCCCGGATGGATCCCGGAGCGAAGGAACCCCGAGCCCCAGCGAGCGGGCCGAACGTAGGAGCAAGCGTTTTTTTGCTTACTTTTTTTAGGCGCTTGTAAAAAAAGTGAGTCGCCGTAAGGGCGAAACCCTAATCAGCAACACCCGCAGCAACGGATATCCCCCCAAAACCCAAGAGCATGGTCGGCCCAAAGGCCGCCAAGCCCAAAGCGTCAAAGCCGAAAATGCCCAACCATCCCGCGCAACTCACTCCCCAACTGCGCCAGCTCAACACTCGAAGCCGCATTCCCGCGCATTGCGATCGACGACTGATCCGCACTCGCACGAATACTCGTCACACTGCGATTGATCTCCTCCGCCACCGAACTCTGCTCCTCGGCCGCCGCCGCAATCTGCTGATTCATCTGCTGAATCAACGACACCGCTGCCGCAATACTCCCCAGCGCACTCTCGGTCTGCAAAGCATCACTCACCGCCAGCTTCACCAACTCGCCGCTGCTTTGAATCTGCTGCACTGACGCATGCGCCGCCGAGCGCAACGCACTCACCAGCCGCTCAATTTCCTCAGTCGATTGCTGCGTGCGCCGAGCCAGTGCGCGCACCTCATCGGCCACCACCGCAAAGCCCCTGCCCTGCTCCCCTGCCCGCGCGGCCTCGATCGCGGCATTCAAAGCCAACAGATTGGTCTGTTCGGCGACACTCTTGATCACCCCCAGCACCGTGCCGATATTCTGGATTTCAGCACTGAGGCTTTCGATGCTGGAGCTGGCCGACGTCGCCGAATCAGCCAATTGTTCGATGCGCACCATGCTCTGGCGCACCACCTGCTGACCACTCTCGACCTTGTCATCCGCCGTCTGCGCGGCCACCGCAGCCTCTTCGGCATTGCGCGCGACGTCGTGCACGGTGGCGGTCATCTGGTTCATCGCCGTGGCGACCTGCTCGGTTTCTTCCTTCTGGCTGCTGACCTCAAGGTTGGTCTGCTCGGTGACCGCCGACAACGATTGCGCCGAACTGGCCAATTGTTCAATCCCAGCCTGCAAGCCGCTGACAATCGTACTCAGCCCCACCCCCATCTGTTGCATCGCCAGCATCAACTGGCCGATCTCGTCACGACGGGTCACTGCCACGGTCGCACTCAAGTCGCCGGCGGCAATCTGTTGCGCGACCTGAATCACGCTGCGCAACGGCGCGACGATCAGGCGGGTAATCAGCCACGCCGCGAGCAAGCCGACCAGCAACGCCAGCGCCGATGAACCAATGATCAGCAGTGAATTTTTCTTCAGTTCCGCCTGCATCGCGCCGTCTTCAGCGACATAAGCCTGATTCACCCGCTCGACCACTTGGTCGGCACGCTGGTGCAATTGCTCGTAGACGGTTTTTTCCTGCGCGAGCAAGCCGGTGTATTCGGCCAGTTTGTCGTTGAAACCGGCGATATGCCCGGACACTTCATTGAGCACGGTGAGGTAACCCTCGTCCTTGACCGTGGTCTTCAGTTCTTCGGCCTGGGCCTGGGCCTGTGCGGCCTGTTCGATATTGCCCTTGCCGGCGCTGTCGGCGTCACCCTTGCGGCTTTGATCCAGACGAATCCGCGCTTCGTTCATCGCTTGCAGCATCAGCCGGGAGACCTGACTGACCTGACTGGCTTGCTCGATGAACTGCGCGCCATCCTTGCCCTCGCTGTCCTTCAAGGTATATGCACCGTCGTCGGCAAGCCCGGCCTGCAATACGTCGAGGTTGTTGGCCACACTGGACACCGACCAACTGGCCATTTCCAGCGCCAGGTCCTTGGCCTGAGTCAACGACACAAATTCATCGAACGCCTTTCGATAGGCCGCCAGCGACTGCTGCACATCATTCATGACCGGCACATTCGCCGCCGACTGCGCCTTGAGCTGATCAGCCAGAGCAACCAGTTCGTCGACGCCCTTACGCAGCGCATCGGCCGTCTTCGGGTTGCCTCGCAAGGCATATTCCTGTTCGAGCAGGCGCACCTTGAGCAGGCCACTGTTGAGCGAGGACATCTGTTTCAGCCCGTCGAAACGCTGACTGATGGTTTGCAGGGACCAGACGCCAATGGCCGCCACCAGCGCAGTCAGGAGCAAAACCAGCACAAACCCGATACCCAGTTTTTTCGCCATACCGAGGTTGGCAAAACGTCCTTGCATGGCCGAAATCATTGCGCGTAGTCCCCTGCCATTGTCAGTAGAGCGAAGAGTCGCAACGGCCATCCACCGACACAAGTCTCTGGCGTCGGAATAATGGCAAAAAGCTACGCCCGCGTCGTTTTCAGAACACTTGAGGTCGATCCGAACCGGTGTGGCGGAAAAACTGCCGAGCGCGTGGATCGCATGCATAGGCGACGTTGATGCGCAGCCAGTCGCCCGACTCACCACTGGGACTGAACGCGTCAGGCGCTGACAGCAGCACGCCGCAGCGTTGAGCGTGACGACGCACCCGAACCTGATCGGTCATGCGCGAGCGCGCCCAAATGAAAAGCCCACCCGCAGGTTTGCCGAATACCTCCCAATCGGCGTCCTCCAGCGCCTGCAGCGCGGCGGCGCGATCGGCATTCAAACGTTGACGCTGACGCTGCACCAGTTTGCGGTAAGCGCCACTGACCATCAGGCTGGCCAGCACCGCTTCGGAAAACCTCGACACCCCCAAACCACTGATCATCTTGACCTGCGCCAGCTGCCTGACGATTTCACTGTCGGCGAAGACGAACCCGACCCGCAACGAGCTGCTCAGCGTCTTGGAAAAGCTGCCCACGTAAATGACGCGCCCCTCATGGTCCTGCGCCGCCAGTCGAGTGCCGTTGTCCGTGTGCAAGTCCGCATAGACGTCGTCTTCAATCACGCGCAAATCGTAACGCTTGCTCAGTTGCAGGATGCGTTGCGCAACGCTCGGCGCCAGGCAAGTGCCGGTAGGATTGTGATGATGGCTGTTGATGAACAATGCGCTGGGGCGAAACTGTTGCAGCACAGCCTCCAGCGCTTCGATATCCGGGCCGTTCGGGGTACGACGCACCTCGAGCATGTGCACGCCATGCAGACGCAGTAGATCAAACAGCGGCGCGTAACCGGGCGTTTCGACCACCACGCAGTCTCCGGCCTTGAACAAGCTACGCACGATCAGATCCAGCGCATGGCTGGCACCGCAGGTACTCAGCAAATGCGCACTGCGGGCCTCGATATTGAGCAGCTTCAGGCGCTTGACGATCTGCTCGCGCAACGCTGGAAGCCCAAAGGGTGTGCTGTAGTTGAACAGACTGGCCATATCGGTGCGCGCCACCTCGCGCAGCGCATAGCTGAGGTCGTCAGGCTCGCGCCAGCTCTGCGGCAGACCACCTGCACCCAGCTTCAAGCCACCTGCCCTCTCGCACACTGCATCGCACCAGGCATAACGCCCGCCGAATGGCGCCAGTTCATCCTCTGCGCCCAGTGTCGACGGCGAGGCGGCGACGATGAACCCGGTGCCTTGGCAGGTGCTTAGAACGCCCTGCGATACCAGCCGCTCACAGGCCTCGACCACACACGACTGGCTGAGCAGATTACCCCGGGCGATTTGCCTCACGGAGGGCAAACGAGTGGCCGGCGGTACGCGATTTTGCAGGATCCACTCCGTCAGTCCGTCAACAATCTGCTGCACGACCGGCACCATTGCCTGTCGATCAATTCTCAATTCCATGAGCAAGCAAACTCCTGTCCGTTTTGCTGGCGGCAGTAAATCACAGCCGCGCCGGACAGGCTGTGCGACAACGCCGCCAAAAGCGACCGTTCTAACCGTTTGATACACATTGTTTAAGGGACTTCACGGAACTGACCGTGACCCATAAAAAAACCCGCAACGAATGCGGGCTGTTTTGATTGTGCTTTGCTCAAAATGCGGTGACGCCGCCATCCACTGCCAGAGAGTGGCCCGTGGTGAAGGCGGCACCGTCGCTGCACAGGTACAACACGGCGCTGGCAATTTCCTCGACCTTGCCGATGCGACCGACCGGGTGCATCGCGTTGGCGAATTCGCCCTTCTTCGGATCAGCCTCATAAGCGCGGCGAAACATGTCGGTATCGATCACCGCCGGACACACAGCGTTGACGCGGATTTTCTTCTTCGCGTACTCAATGGCTGCCGATTTGGTCAAGCCAATCACCGCATGCTTGGACGCCGCGTAGATGCTCATCTTCGGCGCCGCACCCAGTCCCGCCACCGAGGCGGTATTGACGATCGCCCCGCCGCCCTGCGCCAGCAACAATGGCAGTTGATACTTCATGCACAGCCAGACGCCTTTGACGTTGACGCCCATGATTGCGTCGAACTCATCCATCGAACCTTCGGCGAGTTTGCCTTTTTCGATTTCGATACCGGCATTATTGAAGGCGTAGTCCAGACGGCCGTAGGTATTGATCACCTCGTCCATCAGATTCTTCACTTCGCTTTCGACGGTCACGTTGCAACGCACGAAGGTCGCTTCGCCGCCAGCGGTACGAATCAGCGCAACGGTGCCCTCGCCCCCCGCCGCGTCCAGGTCGGCGACCACCACTTTCAGGCCTTCGGCAGCGAACGCCTGAGCGGTCGCACGGCCAATGCCGTTGGCCGCGCCGGTGACTACGGCAACCTGACCGGAAAACGTCATGCTCATTGTTATGTCCTCGAAGGGATAAATGCACAGGATTTGTAGAACAGCAGCATAGCCATTGCGGTCTGCCGAACGTCAGCACTATCAAATGGCTGTTTATGTGCCCATGCGTTGCAGTGATAAAAGCGGTGCAGTGATCATCACTGCACTGGATCGGCGTGCATTCGCCGCGGCGGCCAACCTTGCGTCATCGCTGGCGAAGGTCTATCAACAAAGCTTCATTCCGTTCGAGTGCCTGTCATGACCAACCAGACCAATCGCCAGTTCCTGCTCGCCAAACGCCCGGTGGGCGCGGCAACCCGCGAGACCTTCACCTATCAGGAAGTCCCGGTGGGTGAACCGGCGGCGGGGCAGATTCTGGTCAAGAACGAATACCTGTCCCTTGACCCGGCCATGCGTGGCTGGATGAACGAGGGCAAGTCCTACATCCCGCCGGTCGGTATCGGCGAAGTCATGCGCGCGTTGGGTGTAGGCAAAGTCGTTGCTTCGAATAATCCGGGCTTTGCGGTCGGCGACTACGTCAACGGCGCCATTGGCGTGCAGGATTATTTCCTCGGTGAGCCAAGAGGTTTCTACAAAGTCGATCCGAAACTGGCACCGCTGCCGGTGTATCTGTCAGCACTGGGCATGACTGGCATGACCGCCTATTTCGCGCTGCTGGATGTCGGCGCACCGAAGGCTGGCGACACCGTGGTGTTGTCAGGCGCAGCAGGGGCGGTGGGCAGCATTGCCGGGCAGATCGCCAAGATCAAGGGTTGCCGTGTAGTGGGCATTGCCGGCGGTGCCGACAAGTGCAAATTCCTCATTGATGAACTGGGCTTCGACGGCGCCATCGACTACAAGTCCGAAGACGTAGTCGCCGGGCTTAAACGCGAATGCCCGAAAGGCGTCGACGTTTATTTCGACAACGTTGGCGGCGACATCCTCGATGCAGTGTTGAGTCGGCTTAACATGAAAGCGCGCGTGGTGATCTGCGGCGCGATCAGTCAGTACAACAACAAGGAAGCGGTCAAAGGTCCGGCCAACTATCTGTCGCTGCTGGTCAATCGTGCGCGAATGGAAGGTTTTGTGGTGATGGATTATGCCGCGCAATACGCCAGCGCTGCGCAGGAAATGGCCGGCTGGATGGCCAAGGGGCAGCTCAAGAGCAAGGAAGATATCGTCGAAGGCCTGGAGACGTTCCCGGAGACGCTGATGAAATTGTTCAGCGGCGAGAACTTCGGCAAGTTGGTGCTCAAGGTTTAGCGGCGAAGATCAAAAGATCGCAGCGTGCCGCAGCTCCTACAGGTGTCACATAACCCTGTAGGAGCTGCCGAAGGCTGCGATCTTTTAGGCGATTTCGGCTACAACCGACGCCAGCGCCTGCGCCGGATCCGCCGCCTGACTGATCGGGCGGCCAATCACCAGATAATCGGAACCGGCATCCAGCGCCTGACGCGGAGTCAGAATACGGCGCTGGTCGTCCTGCGCACTGCCGGCCGGACGAATGCCCGGGGTCACCAGTTGCAGCGACGGATGTGCAGTTTTCAGTGCCGTGGCCTCCAGCGCCGAGCACACCAGACCGTCCATGCCGGCCTTCTCGGCCAGTGCCGCCAGACGCAGCACTTGTTCCTGCGGTTCGATATCCAGACCGATCCCGGCCAGGTCTTCACGTTCCATGCTGGTCAGCACGGTCACGCCGATCAGCAGCGGTTGCGGGCCGCTGCGCTTGTCCAGCTCTTCACGGCAGGCCGCCATCATGCGCAGGCCGCCGGAGCAATGCACGTTGACCATCCACACACCCATCTCGGCAGCGGCTTTCACGGCCATCGCGGTGGTGTTGGGAATGTCATGGAATTTCAGGTCGAGGAATACTTCAAAACCCTTGTCACGCAGGGTGCCGACAATTTCGGCGGCGCAACTGGTGAACAGTTCCTTGCCCACTTTGACCCGGCACAGTTTCGGGTCCAACTGGTCGGCCAGCTTCAGTGCGGCGTCACGGGTGGGGAAATCCAGGGCGACGATGATAGGAGTCTGGCAGGCGGACATGAATGGGCTCTCAGGCAGGTCGAAATCGGCGCGCATTGTAGCGGAACCGGCGGCGGCGCGGCACCCGATGATCGGTAAATCGTCGCCCCTCCGTGATCAGGATAGCGCTCGCTGCTATTGTGTCGACTCCGATACACAACCGACACGCCAGCAACAAGCACCGGCGCTAGCCTCGCCAGCCGCAACACGTCCTTACATCAGCACTTCCCGCCTTGCGGCTGGACGCCTATGCTGAAACCACCACCTCGCAGCCCATCTTTTGTGGTTGGCGGCCTACTGGCAGATGAACAGCCTCATGCACAACACCCAAATGACCGCGACCGATGAGCCTAAAGACGACAAGCGCTGGAACATTCGCGCGCTGATTGTCGATGATGACGTGCCGATTCGCGAGCTGATGATCGATTACCTCGCCCGCTTCAATATCCACGCCAGCGGCGTCACCGACGGTGCGGCGATGCGGCAGGCGATGCAGGCCGAACATTTCGACGTGGTGGTGCTCGACCTGATGCTGCCCGGCGAAGACGGGTTGTCGCTGTGCCGATGGCTGCGCAGCGAATCGGACATTCCGATCCTGATGCTCACCGCCCGCTGTGAGCCGACCGACCGTATCATCGGCCTGGAACTGGGCGCCGATGACTACATGGCCAAACCGTTCGAACCGCGCGAACTGGTCGCCCGTATCCAGACCATCCTGCGTCGGGTGCGCGATGATCGAACCGAACAACGGGCGAACATCCGCTTCGACAACTGGCGCCTGAACAGCGTCCTGCGTCAGTTGATCGCCGACAATGGCCTGGTGGTGCCGCTGTCCAACGCCGAATTCCGTTTGCTCTGGGTTTTCATCGAACGCCCGCGCCGAGTGCTCAGCCGAGAACAACTGCTCGACGCCGCGCGCGGTCGCTCGATCGAAGCCTTCGACCGCAGCATAGATTTGCTGGTGTCACGCCTGCGCCAGAAACTCGGCGACGATCCCAAAGCCCCGCAGTTGATCAAAACCGTACGCGGTGAGGGTTACCTGTTCGACGCGCGGGACATCGGCTGATGCGAGCGCGCTTCGACACGCTGTTCGGCCGCCTGTTTGGCATGCTGTTCGTGGCGATCGTCCTGGCGCACTTGCTGGCTTTTGCCTGGTTCCACCACTACGGTCCGCCGCCTCCGCCGCCACCACCGCCGGAATTCTCCGAGGGTGTCGACGGCCAGCGTCCGCCAATGGATCCGCGCTTCGAACCCCGTCCACCGCGCCCATGGTTTGGCGGGCCGTTGGTACCGCTGACGTTTCAGTTCATCTCACTGATGATCGCGGCGTGGTACGGCGCCAAGCTGCTCAGTCGCCCGATCCAGCGCCTGAGCGACGCCGCCGAACGCCTCAGCGAAGACCTCGACAGCCCGCCGCTCGACGAATCCGGCCCACGGGAAGCGCGCCAAGCGGCGCATACCTTCAATCTGATGCAACGGCGCATTCGCGAACAGGTGCAGCAGCGCGCACGGATGCTTGGCGCGGTGTCCCACGATCTGCGGACACCGTTGTCACGCCTGAAGCTGCGTCTGGAAAACATCAGCGATGAAAAGCTGCAAGGCCAGATGCGTCAGGATCTGGACGACATGATCGGTATGCTCGACGCCACCCTCACCTACCTGCACGAACAGCGCACCAGCGAAGCGTTGCAGTTGATGGATGTGCAGGCGCTGGTCGAGTCACTTTGCGAAAACGCTCAGGACCAAGGCGCCGACGTACAGGTCAGCGGCCACTGCGCACCGTTGCCGGTGCAGCCGATGGCGCTGCGTTCGTGCATCAACAACCTCATGGACAATGCCTTGCGTTATGCCGGCCAGGTCCGCATCGAGATGCAGGATCAGCGCGAGCAGTTGCTCATCCACGTGATCGACCACGGCCCGGGGATTGCCGAGGACAAGCGTGAAGCGGTGTTTGAACCGTTTTATCGGCTGGAAGGCTCGCGCAATCGCAACTCCGGCGGTGTCGGCCTGGGCATGACCATTGCCCGCGAGGCAGCGCAGCGTTTGGGTGGCCAGCTCAATCTTGAAGAAACCCCCGGCGGCGGCCTTACCGCCATCATTCGCCTGCCGCGCTCCTGAGAAACACACAATTCAATGTAGGAGTGAGCCTGCTCGCGATAGCGGTGTGTCAGTCACAGCAAATGTCACTGATAGACAGCTATCGTGAGCAGGCTCACTCCTACAGGGGTTTGTGGTGTGTTTTGGTCTGTGTACCCACCGGTACAAATCCCACATACCCCCGACAACTTGCGCCCTGAGGCTGCATAAGCCGGTACACCCACCGGTTTTCCATTCCAGGGAGTGAGTCCGATGATCGGTAGCGTCAGCAACTACACGAGCTATACCAGCACCAGCAGCACCTCCACGCAAAACGCGCGCAGCCAGCAACTGCAAAAAGAATTGTTTGCCAAACTCGACAGCAACGGCGACGGCGCAGTGGATCAGGACGAGCTGAAAAGCGCCCTGTCGCAGAAGTCCGACGACGGCCTGCTGGTCAACCTGAGCAAACAGTTCGGCGACCTGGACAGCGACGACAGCGGCAGCCTCAGCGCCGAAGAAATGACCGCCATGGCGCCTCCCCCGCCACCGCCCCATGATCAAGCACCGGACACCGACCTCGCCGACGCCCTGATCAGCGCCCTCGACACCGATAGCGACGGGGCCATCAGCAGTGACGAACTGAGCAGCGGCCTGACCAGCGCCGGCAGCAGCGCCGACAGCAACGAAATCTTCTCCGCCCTCGACAAGAACAAGGACGGCACCGTCAGCCAGGACGAACTCACCGCCAGCCTGCCCCCTCCGCCCCCGCCACCAGCGCAAATCAACAGCGACGAACTGTTCAGCCAACTCGACGCCGATGGCGACGGCAGCGTGACCGCGACAGAACTCGGCAGCGCACTGCAAGCCAGCGACAGCAGCGCTGCAACGACCAGCACCGACACTAGTGCCGCACTGCTCAAGGTGCTCGATAGCGACAGCAGTGGCGGTGTCAGCAGCGATGAACTGAAAGCAGCTTTGCAGGCGGGGCGTGAACGGCCGGATGAAGAGCAGACCGCTTCAACGCAGAACACGACTGAAGCGCTGAATCGCATGATCGCCAATTTGAGCAAGCAGTATTCGCTGGAGAAAACGGCGTCGGTGGGCAAATACCTCAACGTCGCCACGTAAATTGCCCTTCTGTAGGAGCTGCCGAAGGCTGCGATCTTTTGTCGTTGATTTTTTTCAATCAAAAGACCGCAGTCTTCGGCAGCTCCTGCGTGGTGAGTTGGGGTTTGGGGGGCTGGGGATTTGGGGGCATATCCGTTGCTGCGGGTGTTGCCGCTGGCGGTTTCGCTCTTACAGCGACTCACTTTTCCAAACGCCGAAAAGTAAGCAAAAGGCTTTGCCCCTGGCGTACGGCACTTCGCTGAGGCTCAGTGTTCCCTCGCTACGGTGTCCATCCGGGGGCATCGCCTACGGTTTGCTTCGCTGCACCTCCTCTCGATGTATGCGGCTGCGCCGCACGGCGCTGCGCGCCTACCCCCGGATGAACACCTCCGCTCGGCCTGCCGATGGGGCAAAAAGTCAAAAGCCAAAGCCAAAGCAAGATCACAAGCCAGATCAAGAGCCCCTCACCCTAGCCCTCTCCCGGAGGGAGAGGGGACTTGACCGAGGTGTTTGGGGAAGGTACGCCGACGTGCAATACCGCGTTGAACTCAGATCTTGAAAAGCCCGCAAATCGGCTCCCTCTCCCTCGGGAGAGGGCTGGGGTGAGGGGCGAATCCACCACAAAACCAAAGCCGAACACCCGCTCTTCACCACTCAACAGGATGAGCGTTAGCTCGGCTGCAGCTTTTGATCTGTAAGGCGACATCGGAAGGCTGAGTGGAGGGATTGATCCGGGGGGTGGGAGCGCAGCGACCGTTTGGCGAAGCCAAACCCAGCGAGAGGAGGTGCAGCGAAGCAAACCGTAGGCGCTGCGCCCGGATCGATCCCGGAGCGAAGGGACCCCGAGCCTCAGCGAGCGGGCCGCACGTAGGAGCATGAACGGGACAACCACATAGGTAACAGTTAAGTTCAGGCACATGGGTAACACCTGATCACTTATTTTTGATTACTTTGAGCGTCAGATAACCATCCTTAGCGTCTCGTTCATCAACACGTCCCAGTAGAACAGGCCCAAAGATGATGTCCCAAACACCCTCGCTGATGCTCTCCAATCCGACTATCTGATGTTTCAGGACATAGCCCACATAGATTCTGAGCCTTCCTTTGTTCACTACGCCGTTGGAGTCCGTTCGGTATGCCTCAACATGGCTGGGGTATTTCATCTCCGGCAACTTTCTCGGAAATACCCGTGAAGAGCTGATGTAGCAAGAGGCCGGGGTTTTCTGCCCCAATGCCTCATGAAAACGCTCATGATTATAGTGCTGCATGAACAGATCAAAATGCTTCTGCTGAGCTCCCCACTCAATTTCCGGCGGTCTTGGCAATGTACTTTTAAGCGTGCGGTGCATGCGTTCATGCCGTCCGTTTTGCTCAGGTCGCCCAGGTTGAGTCCGCTCATGAATGATGCCTAGACGAGCCCACCAAATGGATAATTGTGATAACCCCGCACGCCCGCCGCTGGCAAAAGGGACACCGTTATCAGTGCGGATCCGCTCAGGCATCCCATACGTCTTAAATAACCGTTCGAAGGTGGCTTTGGCGTCCTTGAAAGTCGTGCTCGGCATACTTTCACAAGCCAGTAAAAATCGACTGGCGTGATCCATTACCGTCAACGGGTAACACCAGACACCGTCTCCTGTCAGGTATTGGCCTTTGTAATCAGCGCTCCAGAGCTGATTAGGAAGGTCGGCTTTCTGGAGTGGTTTTGGATAGACAGCGACACGCTGACGCAACCGTCGAGACACCACTAGCCCCGCTTTTTTAAGCACGTTGTAGATCGTGGTTTTGGAGGGCGGCGGCTGATCTGGAAACCGCTCTTGCAGGGCTGTCTGGATCTTTTTCGGGCCCGGCGTGGTTTGACCTTGGCGCCGCAGCTCAAGAATGGCTTCTTTGACCGCAAACGGCACAGCCTGTGCTTGAGAATGACGCTTGCGACTGCACTCCGCCAAGCCATTGATGCTGTCCGCGTTGTAGCGGGCCACCCACTTGTAGCCAGTCTTGCGACTGATGCTGTGAGCCGCACAGAGTTGACTGAAGTTGAGCCGACCGGACAGATAGTCGGCGATGAACATCACTTTAAGGTCCATAGGTTTCAGCTCTCGCCACGGCATGGTCAGATCCTCGGAATCGACCAGTGCCAGTTAAAAACTGTTACCTATGTGCTTGAACTGTTTTGTTACCTATGTGGGTGAGTCATACCAGCAAGCGTTTTTGGTTACTTTTGAGGCGTTTGTCAAAAGTGACCCGCCGTAAGGGCGGAACCCTAATCAGCAACACCCGAAGCAACGGATATACACCCAAAACCAAAAACCCAAAACCGCTACCGCCGCTCCTCAACCCGCGACTGACTCTTGCTCCAATCCGTCAACAAACTATAAGCCACCGCCAACAACGTAGGCCCGATAAACAACCCGATAAACCCAAACGCAATCAACCCGCCGAACACCCCAAGCAACACAATCACCAACGGCAAATTCCCCCCGCGACTGATCAGATACGGCTTGAGCACGTTGTCCACGCCACTGATGATGAACGTCCCCCAGATCCCGAGAAACACCGCCATCCCGTACTCACCCTTCCACGCCAGCCAGGCCGTCGCCGGCACCCACACCAACGGCGGCCCCATCGGAATCAGACTCAGCAGGAAGGTGACAATCCCCAGCACCAGCGCCCCCGGCACCCCGGCAATCAAAAACCCGATCAGCGCCAGAAGCGCCTGCGCCGCCGCCGTCCCGATCACCCCGTTGACCACCCGCTGCACCGTACCGGCCACCAACTCGATGTAATACCCGGCACGATCCCCGATCAATCGCTCCAGCAGACTGTGCACAAATGCCGCCAGTCGCGGCCCGTCACGGTAGAAAAAGAACACAAAGACAATGCTCAGCGTCAGCTCGAGAATCCCGCCGCCGATCTGCGCACTGCGCGCCAGCAGCCAGTTACCGACCTGCCCCAGATAAGGTTTGATCGACACCATCAATGCGGCGCCCTGCTGATCGATGCTGTTCCACAGCCCGACCAGGCGCTCGCCCACAAACGGCAAAGTCCCCAGCCACACCGGTGCCTCTGGCAGGCCGTCGACCTGCACATCCTTGATGAACGCAGTGGCATCACGCACATGATCGCCGACGTTGAACCCCAGCCAGACCAGCGGCGCGGCCACGAGCAACATCCAGCCCAGCGTCAGAATCGCTGCAGCCAGCGATTCACGGCCATTGAGCCAACGGGTCAACAGACGCATCAGCGGCCAACTGGCAAACGCCAGCACCGCGCCCCAGAACAGCGCCGACCAGAATGGCGCCATCACCCAGAGGCTGGCACCGAACAACACCAGCAGCAGGATCTGCACCAGCAGGCGATCGTTATTGAGCATGTAAGGTCTCGAAAAAGTCAGTCAGGCAAAGAGTAGGCGAACACGCGGTTCGTGCTCGCCCGAAACAGCTTATCGCAACAGATCGATGCGCAGGCCAGAGCCTTCGACACTGCCGGTTTCCATGCGTGCCGCACGCACGCCCTGATTGATCAGCGCCTGGCGCCAGGCTTCGGCCTTGGGCCCTGACACCGTTACGCGCAAGGTCGTGTCGAGATTAAGGCCACGGGAAATCAGGCGTAGCCAGGTGTCATCCGGGTCATTCACTCGATCAGGGAAATCCAGCTCACCGGTGCTTTTGAGCTGGCGCAACAGCGTCGCCGAGGTCGGCAGCAACTCACCCAGCGGTGCAACCGCCTCGAACTGTTCGACATGCAGATAAGCTTTGCGATTGCCACGGGTGATGCTGTAAAGCGCCACCAGCGTGTTGTCTCGCGGCGCGGCCAGCCTCAGCAGCAGATAAGCCTGTTGCTCGTCGGCACCATACAGTTTGGAATTACCGAAGACCTCGTTGGCCCACAGGCTGCTTTCCCCGCAATCACGCGCCTGACACCAGAACAGCAATTCGGCGTCCTGCTTTTGCAGGGCCTCGCGGGCGGCGGTGAAGGCTTCGGTGGCCGAATGTTCGGGGGGTAACTCGTAGGTTACCGACGTGGTCTGGCCGCGAGCGGTGACCTGGCCGTCGAAACGCAGTTGCCCGCTGATCTTGCGGATCGAACCCAACGGATAGATCCGTTCAAGTTCTGCGGGCGGGCGATAGTCGACGATCTGCGCATCGGCCAGACGCGGCACGATCTGCAGATCCTGGCTGCCCGGCACATCGGCGGCGAACGAAACGGTACTGAAACAGCACAGTGCCAACAGACTGAGTGACCGCATAGTCAGGCTCATCGGATCGGCATGACTGGGTAATTCGAGGTCGCAGCGGTGTAGAAATCCATCGTGGTTGTCTCCCATTTCAACCCGACCAGCCTCGACAGTTGCCCGCAGCAAGTCAAGGAATGGCGAAGAACCGATTGAAACAGTCTGCGACAAGGTCGGCCCCGGCCTCATCGTTCAGGTGCAAATGGTGCCCGCCCGCCAACTGTTCCCGGCTAAAGGGTAGACGCTCCAGCAACTCGGGATGTTTGGCCAGCATGCCGTCAGCCGCGACCACCAAATGCGCCGGGCAACTGACCCGAAGCGCGAAGGCCATCGCCTGTTCCTCGGTCAGACGCAGTGGCGATGGCAGGGTCAGGCGATTGTCGGTGCGCCAGGTGTAGCCTCCCGGCACCGGCATCAAGCCGCGCTGGGCCAACAGTTCAGCCGCCTCGCGACTGACCGCGACCAGCCCCTTCATCCGCGCTTCGATAGCACGGTCGAGGGTCTTGTAGACCGGTTTGCGTTTGTCGCGCAGATCCAGTTGCGCTTGCAGGGCCATGCCCATGCGTTCGGCAGCGTTTTCGCCTTTGTCTGTAGGAGGAATCACGCCGTCAATCAGCGCCAGATGAGTGATGCGTTCCGGTAACGAACCCGCCAGCACCATCGAGACAATGGCGCCCATCGAATGCCCGAGCAGGCCGAAACGTTTCCAGCCAAGTTGCTCGGCGACTTGCAGCACGTCATGGGCGTAATCCCACAGCGCATAGCCGGCGCCGTTGGGTCGATGCCCGGAATGCCCGTGCCCGGCCATGTCCAGCGCGATGATGCGCAAGCCTTTGAGCCTGGGCGCCAAACGGGCAAAGCTGTTGGCGTTGTCGAGCCAGCCATGCAGCGCGATCACCGGCACACCGTCCTCGGGCCCGAACAAATGCGCAGCCAGTTCAATATGCGGCAAGCTCAGGCGCACTTCTTCGAAGGTCGGGCTCATGCGCAATCCTTGTCCTGACGGTTTTCCCAACGGATAAACAGGTTTTTCAACAACCGTGCGGTGTCCTGCGGGCGCTCAAGCGGGAACATGTGCCCGCCGGGCATGCTCAACGCCTCGCCCTGGGCCAGACGCGAAACGAAACGGGTGTGATGACGCATGACCACTCGACTCTTGTGCCCGCGCACCACCGCCAGCGGCACTTGCAATTGACGGGTACGGCCGGGGCTGGTGTGCGGCACGCCGCGATAGATACTGATCTCGGTGGCCGGGTCGAAACGCAGACGCAGTTTGTCGCCGACCTGATGCAAACCGTGTTGCAGGTAGGCGTCGAAACACTCCGGATCGAAACCACGAAACAAGGTCTTGCCGGCGAAATAGTTGCGCGCACTGTCGAGGTCGGCAAACTCTTCACGGCGCCCCAACGTGCGCCCGGCCGGGGTCAGTCTGTCGATGAATCCAAAGCGCTTGGCCGCACGGATCACCCACTGATCGGTGCGGGTCAGCACGGGCGAATCCAACATCACCACGCCGCGATACAGCTCCGGGCAACGCAGCGCTGCGTGCAGATGCAACACGCCACCGAAAGAATGGCCGACACCCCAAACGGGCTGATCCTGCTGCTGCAAATGGTGGATCAACTCGTCGACAAGGTTGTACCAGTTGTCGTCCGCCGGGAAACGCGGGTCATGGGCGTGCTGCTCCAGATGCGCAACCCGGTACTCAGGCGCCAGCGCCGCGAACAACTTGCCATAGGTGCCCGAGGGGAACCCGTTGGCGTGGGCGAAAAAGATCGGTTGCGACATACCGGAAAATCCATGAGCGGGAAACGTGGCGTTGATTGTCCGTAAGACCGCGCCCTACAGCAATGACCGTAACTGCCAGGAATGATGACAGTCCGGTCAAGGCTATGGTGAGTCAGTCGGATCGCTACCCCCTCAGCCCAACCCTCTCCCCCAGGAGGGCGAGGGGGGAAAGGGAGCAGATCTCCATGCTTTTGCGAATCTGTATTCGACTCGGTATCTCAGGTCGATGTACTTCGAATAAACCACTCGGTCAGTCCCCTCTCCCTCTGGGGGAGGGTTAGAGTGAGGGCGGCTGCTCGCCCAACGGCACCACTGCCATGGTCAGCCGCGACACACAACTGGCCTTGCCTTCGTCGCTGGTCAAACGGATATCCCACACATGAGTGGTGCGGCCAAGGTGAATCGGCGTGGCCACCGCCGTCACCCGGCCACTGCGCAAGCCGCGCAGATGGTTGGCGTTGATTTCAAGGCCGACGCAATAAAACTTGCTGGCATCGATGCACAAATAACTGGCCATCGAACCAACGGTTTCCGCCAGCACCACCGATGCGCCGCCGTGCAATAAGCCGTAGGGCTGATGAGTGCGATGGTCGATGACCATGCTCGCGGTCAGCGACGCCTCGTCGAACGCTTCGAAGCGGATGTCCAGCACTTCGCCAATGGTGTTTTTCTGGATCGCGTTCAACTGCTCGATGTTTGGAGTGGTACGCCACAAGCTCATCGCAGACTTCCTTTGTTGTTGTAGTGGTCGCTCAATCCTGCCACAGCACCGCCTCGCTGCGCGCGCTCCATTCTTCAAAACGGGCGCCATAGGTGTCTTCGATGACATTGCGCTTGATCTTCAGCGTCGGCGTGAGGAAACCGTTTTCCACCGCCCAACTGTCCTTGACCACCACCAGTCGACGCAGGCGTTCGTGTTTGTCGAGCACGGCGTTGACCTCTTCCAGCAGTTTTTCCAGACTCGAATGCAGGCTCGCGCGCCCCTCTTCCTGATTGACGCTCGACAGCACACACAAACCCAATGGCGCGCTTAAACCATCACCCACCACGCACACCTGTTCAATGCGTGAATGCACCGCCAGGCGATTTTCGATCGGCGCCGGGGCAACGTATTTGCCCTTGCTGGTCTTGAAGATTTCCTTGAGTCGCCCGGTCAGGCGCAGGCGCCCTTCGGCATCCTGTTCGCCCTTGTCGCCGGTGCGCAAGAACCCATCCTCCGTCAGCGTTTCAGCGGTTTTCTGTGGTTCCTTGAAGTAGCCGAGCATGTTCGCCTGACTGCGCACCTGCACCTCGCCCGACTCGTCGATACGCACCTCGACATCCGGGCATGGCTTGCCGATCCAGCCCTGTTTGTATTGCCCGGGCAGGCAGATGTGCGAGTAGCCGCAGCTCTCGGTCATGCCGTAGACCTCGAGCACGTCGAGGCCGAGTTTCCGGTACCAGGCGAGCAAGGTCTGCGGCACTGGCGCCGCGCCGGACAGCGCCACGCGCAAAGCATCCAGCCCCAGCCCCGCCAGCACTTTGTGCCCGACCCGTTTGCCAATGAACGGCAACCCAAGGAGGAAGTCCAGACGCTTCGCCGCAATCTTGCTGTACACGCCCATCTGGAATTTGGTCCAGATGCGCGGCACGCCGAACATCGCAGTCGGCCGCGCACGCTGCAGGTCAGTGATGAAGGTGTCGAGGCTCTCGGCAAAGAACACCGTCTGCCCGGTGTAGATCGAGGCCAGTTCGACGAACATGCGTTCGGCAACGTGACACAGCGGCAGGTACGACAGCAGCCGGTCGTTCTCGTTGAGCCCGAACAGTTGCGTGCCACGGGTCGTGGCGAAACCGAGATTGGCAAAACTGTGCATCACCCCTTTGGGCAGGCCGGTGGTGCCGGAGGTGTAGATGATGGTCGCCAGTTGCTCGGCGGCCGGGCGCGGATCGTCCTGAATCGGTGAGCTGCGCTGCAAGTCTGCCCAACTGAAATCGAACTCACCGGGCGGATGCAACGGCAGGCTGATGGTCGGCAGATCCGCCGGCACGCCTCTGGACATGCCCGGCCAGTCGTCGAGCTTGCCGATGAACGCCAGGAGGCTTTCCGAGTGATTGAGCACTTGCGCAACGGAGTCGGCGGTGAGGTTGGGATACAGCGGCACCGAGACGTGCCCGGCCATCCAGATCGCCAGGTCGGCGATGATCCAGTGCGCGCAGTTTTTCGAGATCAGGGCGATGTGGCTACCTTGCGGCAACTCACGGGCGCGCAACCAATGTGCGGCGCAGCGGGCCTGATGGCCAACGTCGGCCCAGCTCAGCGTCTCGACCTGCCCGCCGCCGATGGGCTGCACGAGGAAGCGCTGGCGCGGATGGCGGGCTTCACGTTCGTAGAACACGTCCAGCGGCAAACGGAAGGCGGCAGACATGCGACTCGCTCCTGTTTTTTGGGTCTGGAGCAAGCGTAGTCAACCAAGCAAGTGCTTGGTTGGAAAATTCAAACAAATAATTTCATGGCTTACGCAGAAACCAATGTGGGAGCGAGCCTGCTCGCGAATGCAGGCTGTCAGACACATAAATGATGAATGACACGCCGCTTTCGCGAGCAGGCTCGCTCCCACAAGGGATCAGCGTTACGGATGTTTGAGGCTGTTGAGGGTCATCGAGCCGATCAGCAACTCTGGGCTTTCCAGCTCGGCCAACCCGGCGGTGCTAACCTTCTCCGGCGGATACCCGGCGCCATGCTGCAAATAGCTGAGCAAATTGCCCACCAACGGGTTGTGGCTTACCAGCAGCACGTTGCTCACCGACACCAACTGATCGGTGACCTTGTCCGGATCAACCTCCGGCGTCAGCCACTCGACCGTACGAATCTCCGGCTCGAAACCCAGCGCCTCACGGACAATCTGCGCAGTCTGCTGCGCACGCAGATAAGGGCTGGCGTAGATTGCCGTCAGCGGCTGGCCGATCAATCGGGCGGCGCTGCTCAAGGCCTCTTTGCGACCGTGCTCGGTCAGTTCTCGTTCGGAGTCCGGGCACGAGCCATAAGGCACGGCTTCACCGTGACGCAATACCCAGAGTTTCATAGCTTGGGTTCCTCATCTCGAACCGGATGCGGCGCCGGTGCGACGGCGTGCGGCGCTTCACCTTCCGGAGTACGCGGCGTTGGCCAGTCGGCGAACGGCCAGGGTTTCTGGTCACTGTGGAAACTGCCGAAGCGGCCGATCTGCGCCAGGAACTGGCTCAGGCTGTCGCCGAAATTCATCAGGCTGGCGCTCGGCGCGCCATAGATCAAACGATAGATCAGCTGCACCAGCACCACCGCACCGAGGATGAACTGCGCCACTTGCCAGACCAGCACGTAGACGATCATCCACAACACCCGCAGGAGGATGGATTCGTACTTGGCTTCGGTTTTCGGATCGTTCATGGCTTGCTACTCCCGGCTCAGTTGAAACCGCTGGTGGAAATAAAATCGACGTCGGTTTTCGGCTCGGCCCGCATCAATAGACCGATCACCTGCTCCAGCGTGCGTCCCTCGAACAGGATCGCGTGCAGCCCGGCGACCAGCGGCATGTACACGCCGACTTCCTGGGATTTGGCCTTGAGCACTTTCAGCGTGTTGACGCCTTCAGCGACTTCACCGAGGCGCGACACTGCTTCGTCGAGGCTCAAACCCTGACCCAGCGCGAAACCGACTTGATAGTTGCGGCTCTTCGGCGACGAGCAAGTGACGATCAGATCGCCAACACCGGCCAGACCGAGGAAGGTCATCGGGTTCGCGCCCTGATTCACGGCAAAGCGGGTCATCTCGGCGAGGGCGCGAGTAATCAGCATGCTCTTGGTGTTCTCGCCCATCTCCAGCGCCACCGCCATGCCGGCGATGATCGCGTAGACGTTTTTCAACGCGCCGCCCAGCTCGACACCGAAACGGTCAGCGCTGGCGTAGACACGGAAAGTGCGACCGTGCAGCGCAGCTTGCACGGCTTTGCACAGCTCTTCGTCTTCGCTGGCGACCACCGTGGCAGTCAGTGCGTGCTCGGCAATTTCCCGCGCCAGGTTCGGCCCGGACAACACGCCGATACGCGCATTCGGGGCGATCTCTTCGAGGATCTGGCTCATCAGTTTGAAGGTCTGCGCTTCGATGCCTTTGGTCAGGCTGACCAGCATCTTGCCGCTCAACCGCTCGGCATGGGCGGCGAGTACCGTGCGCAGCGCGCTGGACGGCAGCGCGACAAAACACAAATCGCAGGCGTCGAGGGTTTCCTGCAGGTCGGTGACGGCGGTCACGCCCGGCAGAATCTTGATGCCTTTGAGGTAACGCGGGTTTTCGCGATTGACCCGGATGGCCTCGGCCTGCTCGGGGTCACGCATCCACTGCCGGACTTGATGGCCGTTCTCGGCCAAAAGATTGGCCACGGCGGTACCAAAACTTCCGCCTCCCAGGACCGCAATCGGGCGCTGTTCAGTCATATGCAATCCGTTAATCCATACCAGTGGCGATGCCGGCATTATACGGGGCGGCCCACGCGCGGCCAGCCCCTGCATCAATTACCGACACTTGTAGGAAGAAGACCAACAAAACCTAGGAAAATGCCTGCAACGTGACTGGAAAAGTCACTGTCCTCGGTTAACATGCGCGCCAATTCTTCGCTATCAAGGTTGTGTCGTGTCTTTTGGCTCTTCGCCCCCGCGTTCGTCCGTTTTACTGGCGCTGCTGTTCAGCCCGGTAGTGCTGGCGGACGACCTGTTCCTGGACAACGAAGCACTGCCGCAGGTGCTGACGGCCACGCGCCTGAAACAGACGCCGGCAGAAGTGCCGGGGAGCATGACCGTCATCGACAGCGAATTGATCAACGCCAGCGGCGCGCGCGACATCAGCGAACTGCTGCGGCTGGTGCCGGGGATGATGGTCGGCAACATCAGCGGCAATCAGGCGGCGGTCAATTACCACGGCACCAACGCCACCGAAGCACGGCGCATGCAGGTGCTGATCGACGGCCGCTCGGTCTATCGCGCCGGTTTGTCCACGGTAGACTGGAGCGATATTCCGGTGGCCATGGAAGACATCGAGCGCATCGAGGTTTTTCGCGGCCCGAACACCGTCAGCTACGGCGCCAATGCGCTGATGGCGGTGGTCAATATCATCACTCGGAACCCGGCGGACAGCCACGGCACGCGGTTGAAGTACACCCGTGGCCAACGTGGCATCAATGATTTTTATGCCAGCCAGGGCACTGGCTGGAATGGCGGTGATCTGCGCCTGTCGTTGTCCGGCCAGGAGGACGACGGCTTCGACAGCGATCGCACCGGCGCCGACTATCGTGACAGCCGCCGCTTGAACCGTTTCAGTCTTGCGGTCAGCCACACCCTCAGCGATAACCAGAGCCTCGACTGGCAGGTCAACGCAAAGGACGGCACCAACCAACGGCCATACACCTACCGTCCGGTGTTCTCCGGGATTACCGCCGCCGGGAACAATTCCGACGTGGTGGCCAAGGATTATGCCGGTTCGGTGCGCTGGAACCTCGACATCAATCCGGAGCACAGCCTTTATATACAAGGCTCGGCACAACACTGGGACCGACAGCAAACCTGGCGCGCCTGCGATGCCGAGGTGTCGTTCAGCCCTGAACTGACGCAGTTGTGGCAACTCAACCCGAATTACACCGAGCGTCTGGCGCGCAACATCACCCGTTTCACCGGCCCCGGCGCTGAACCCGGCACCCCGCAGGAAATGGCTCTGGCCAATCAGGTGCTGGATCAATGGCGCAACGGTGCCAGTCGAACCCTGTGCGGCGACATCGACCAGAGCGCCCGCGAATCGCGTTACGACCTCGAATTGCAAGACACCCTCAGCCTGTCCGACAGCCTACGCCTGGTCAGCGGCATGAACTATCGTTACGACCGCGCCGACTCCGAGACCTACTTCAATGGCACGCTGGACGACACCACGTGGCGCGCGTTCGGCCAACTGGAATGGCGCGCCACGGAACACTGGCTGTTGCAGGGCGGTGCGATGTTTGAAAACACGCAACTGATTGGCAGTTCGCTGACCCCGCGATTTGCCGTCAATTACCTGATCAACCCGCGTCACGGGTTGCGCGCGGTGTACTCGGAGGCGATCCGCTCGCCGGACATGTTCGAGAACAACGTCAACTGGAGCTATCAGGTCAGCAAACTGCGACCCTCGGCCTACGGCCAGTCGTCGGCGCGTTACTTCGTCAAGACCCGCGGCCCGGGCGATCTCGATCAGGAACACATGCGCTCACGCGAACTGGGCTACAACGGCTATTTCGCCGAGCTGGGCCTGGCCCTGGATGTGAAGCTGTTCTACGACGAGATCACCGAAATGATCAGTGAGCCGCTGCGCAACAACCAATACATCGCGAGCAACGCCAACAGCTCACGGTTTCGCGGTACTGAAACCCAGCTCGACTGGCGCGTAAGCCTGGCCGACCGCTTGCGTTTCACGTACGCCTTTGTCGATGCCGAGGCGAGTAACCCACTGGATCAGCAATTCACTTCGCGCAACAGCGGTTCGGCCGGTTGGCTGCGCGACTGGGGCCACGGCTGGAACAGCGCCCTCTTCTATTACGGCGACAACGCGCTCAACGGCTACCGTTTCGAACGCGTCGACACGCGCATCGCCAAACGCATTGCGCTGGGCAAAGCGCAACTGCAACTGGCCGGCGTGCTGCAACAGCGCCTCGATCATGAGCCAACCACCTTCGTCGACAACAATTACGACGAGCGCCGAGTGATGTACTTCAGTGCCGAGCTGGAGTTCTAGGATGCGCTACGGGCCGTCGCGGAAGATGCCAACCCTTGGCCACTGGCTGGCCGGGGTCTGCCTGTTTCTGACCGCATGGCTGCACGGCGTGGCGGTGCAGGCGGCCGATATTCTGTTGACCGGCGCCGAGGAGAGTCCTGGCGTGCAAGCGTTCGTGCAGGCACTCAGCGAATTGCGCCCGACCGACAACGTGCGTTTCCAGCCGCTGGCCAGTCTGCCGGCACCGGGCAAACTGCCCGCCAGTCTGCGCCTGATTCTGCTCGACCTGCCGAGTCTCGACTGGCGTCTGCAAGAACCGCAAGGGCCGGCAACCCTGGTGCTGCGCATCAGTCGCCTGCAAGCTCGCCAGCGCCTGGGCAGCGCGCAACCGGCGCACTTGAGTTTGCTCTGGAGTGACCCGCCGCTGGGCCGCCAGTTGCAATTGATCCGGCGTATTTTGCCCCAGGCCCGGCGGATCGGCGTGCTGTTCGATCAGCACAGCGAATTCCTTCTCAAGGAACTGAATCTCGCCGCCGCACAGCTGAACCTGCAAGTCGTCAGCCAGCGCTGGGACAACACCCACGACAGCCGTCCCCTGCAAGCTGTACTGAAAAACAGCGATGTTTTACTGGGGCTCGACGACCCCGATCTGTACAACCCGAAAACCGCGAAAAACCTGCTGCTCAGCAGTTACTCACGGCAGGTTGCGCTGGTCGGCCCCAATGTCGCCTTCGTTCGCGCCGGCAGCCTTGCCAGTACCTACAGCGATCAGAACGACTGGCTGGCGATGCTCGATCAATTGCTCGACCAACCGCCGGCCAGTTGGCCGCGAACCCTCTACCCCGCACGTTTCAAGGTCTCAAGTAATGCGCAGGTCGCTCGTTCACTCGGTATCGAACCGTTGAATGAAGCGTCTGTCGCCAGCGCGCTGGCTGAAGGAGAACACCGCCCATGAGTTTCCGTCGTCGTTGGGACATCAATACCCGCACCCAGCTGATCAGCCTGGGTCCGGCGTTATTGTTGACCCTGTTGTTGATCAGCTTTTTCACCTTCGTGCGCATTCAGGATTTGCGTCAGGAACTGAACCACACCGGCCAACTGATCGCCAACCAACTGGCACCCGCCACCGAATACGGCGTGATTTCCGGCAACAACGAAGTGCTGGAAAGCCTGCTCAAAGCCACCCTGGCCACGCCCAATGTGCGTTTTCTCGAAGTACAGGACAGCGCCAACCGGATTCTGGTGTACGTCGAGCAACCCGCCGCAGCGCACAGCCGACCGCATCAGGTCGAAGTATTCCAGGCACCGGTGCGCTTGCAGCGCATCGCCCTGCACAACGATTTCTTTCAGGACGGCAAGGTCAACAATGGCGGCGCCAGCGAAGATTATCTGGGCCGGGTGATCGTCGGTCTGTCCAATGACGCCTTCAGCCAGCGCCAGCAGGAAATCCTCTTCAAGGCCGCCATTCTCGCGCTGTTCGCCCTGCTCTTCACGTTTGTGTTGGCGCGGCGTCTGGCCGGCAGCTTGTCGCAGCCGATCCGCGATATCGGCGACGCGGTGAAGGCCATTCAGGACGGCGACTACAAAACGCCACTGCCCATTGTCGATGACACCGAACTGGGCGCCCTGTCACAACACATCAATAACCTCGCCCAGGCGCTGGAGCAGGCCAGCCGTGAGCAGCATCAAGCCATGGCGCAACTGATCCAGACCCGCGAAGAAGCGGAAAAGGCCAACAACGCCAAGTCCGATTTCCTGGCAATGATGAGCCATGAACTGCGCACGCCCATGAACGGCGTGCTGGGCATGCTGCAATTGCTGGAAACCACCGAGATGACCGAGGAGCAGGTCGAATACGCCGCCCTCGCCTCGGAGTCCACCGAACACCTGCTGAAAGTCATTAACGATATTCTCGACTTCTCGCGCATCGAACGTTCCGAGCTGGAACTGGAGCACATCCCGTTCAACCTCGCCGAACTGATCGGCGCCTGCGCGCAGTCGTTCCAGCACAGCGCGGTGCAACGCGGCCTGGCTTTGCATCTGCGCATCCCGGACGACATGCGCGGTTTGCAGGTACAGGGCGATCCGACGCGGATCCGGCAGATTCTGGTCAATCTGGTCGGCAATGCGCTGAAGTTCACCGAGCAAGGTCGGGTCAGCATCGAGGCGCAGTGGCAGTCGCTGGATCACGAACTGTTGTGGTTCACCTGCTCGGTGCGCGACAGCGGCATCGGTATTTCTTCGCAAAGCCTGGAATTGATGTTCAACGCCTTCCAACAGGCCGACAGTTCGATTTCTCGGCGTTATGGCGGTACCGGCCTCGGTTTGCCGATCGCCCGTACACTGGCCGAACGCATGGGCGGCACCTTGCGCGCGCAGAGCGAGGAAGGTCGCGGCTCGGTGTTCACCCTGGAAATTCCGCTGGCCCTGTATAAGCAGGCGCTGCCGCCACTGGCCGCGCCGCGTGCACTGAACGGCAAGGGCCAGGGCGAAGGACGCAATGTCTTGCTGGTCGAAGACAATCCGGTGAACCAGACGGTTATCGAAGCGATGCTGCGCAGTCTGGGCTTTACTGTCAGTGTCGCCACCGATGGCGCGCAGGCTGTGCGCAGCGCCGAGGGCAGCGACTTCGAGGTAATTCTGATGGATTGTCGTTTGCCGATCATCGATGGCTACGAAGCGACCCGGCAGATCCGTCTTCTGCCTGGCCGTAGCGAAGTGCCGATCATCGCCCTGACGGCCAATGCCTTGCAGGGCGACCGCGAAACCTGTCTGTCGGCGGGCATGAACGATTATTTGGCGAAGCCGTTCAAACGTAATGATCTGCAGCAGATTCTGCAGCGCTGGGTGTCGTAGTGTGGGCCTTTCGACCATTCGCGACTGGCGTGAAAAGCGAAAGTGCGGCAGTCTTAGGCACCCGAACGAGCCTCAAAAGGGGCTTGAATAAAAATTTCAGTGCACAAGTGTACATTCATGTCCTTGGTGCTGTGACTTTCACCACAACGCAATAGTCTATGAGTAGGCTGCCGGTTCGAGGCATGAACGCTTCGAACGGTCGGGAAGATTTGCCCCACCTGCCGCATGGGATTATTGAGGAGCTCGCATGACCAAACAAAACGCCTTTACTCGGGAAGATCTGCTGCGCTGCAGTCGCGGTGAGCTGTTCGGCCCAGGTAACGCGCAACTGCCCGCCCCGAACATGCTGATGGTCGATCGCATCACCCTGATCAGCGAAGAAGGTGGCAAGTACGGCAAAGGTGAATTGGTCGCCGAGCTGGATATCAACCCTGACCTGTGGTTCTTCGCCTGCCATTTCGAAGGCGATCCGGTGATGCCGGGCTGCCTGGGTCTGGACGCCATGTGGCAACTGGTCGGTTTCTTCCTGGGCTGGCAAGGCCTGCCGGGCCGTGGCCGTGCGCTGGGTTCGGGCGAAGTGAAATTCTTCGGTCAAGTACTGCCGACCGCCAAGAAAGTCACCTACAACATTCATATCAAACGCGTCCTCAAGGGCAAGCTGAACCTGGCCATCGCCGATGGTTCGGTGACTGTCGACGGTCGCGAAATCTACACCGCCGAAGGCCTTCGCGTCGGCGTGTTCACCTCCACTGACAACTTCTAAGGGTTATTCGCATGCGCCGCGTCGTTATCACTGGTCTGGGCATTGTTTCGTGCCTGGGCAATGACAAAGAGACCGTCTCCGCTAACCTGCGTGCAAGCCGCCCTGGCATCCGGTTCAACCCGGAATATGCCGAAATGGGTCTGCGTAGCCAGGTTTCCGGCTCCATCGACCTCAACCTTGAAGAGCTGATTGATCGCAAGATCTATCGCTTCGTCGGCCACGCAGCGGCTTACGCCTACCTGGCCATGAAAGACGCTATCGCTGACTCCGGCCTGACCGAAGAGCAAGTGTCCAACCCGCGTACCGGCCTGGTGGCTGGCTCGGGCGGTGCTTCCACGCTGAACCAGATGGAAGCGCTGGACATCCTGCGCGAGAAAGGCGTGAAACGCGTTGGCCCATACCGTGTAACGCGGACCATGAGCAGCACCGTTTCCGCTTGCCTGGCCACGCCATTCAAGATCAAGGGCCTGAACTACTCCATCGCTTCTGCCTGCGCCACCAGTGCTCACTGCATCGGTACTGCCATGGAACAGATCCAGATGGGCAAGCAGGACATCGTCTTCGCCGGTGGTGGTGAAGAAGAGCACTGGAGCCAATCGTTCCTGTTCGACGCCATGGGCGCTCTGTCCAGCAAGCGTAACGACACCCCGGAACAAGCTTCCCGTGCCTACGACAAAGACCGTGACGGTTTCGTCATCGCTGGCGGTGGCGGCATGGTCGTGGTTGAAGAGCTGGAACACGCTCTGGCCCGTGGCGCGAAAATCTACGCGGAAATCGTTGGCTACGGCGCGACCTCCGACGGCTATGACATGGTTGCCCCAAGTGGCGAAGGCGCGATCCGCTGCATGCAGATGGCGATGTCCACCGTTGATACGCCGATCGACTACCTGAACACCCACGGCACCTCGACTCCGGTCGGCGACGTCGCGGAAATGAAAGGTGTGCGTGAAGTGTTCGGCGACAAGGCACCCGCGATCAGCTCGACCAAGAGCCTGTCCGGTCACTCCCTGGGCGCCGCCGGCGTTCACGAAGCGATCTACTGCATGCTGATGATGGAAGGCAACTTCATTGCCGGTTCCGCCAACATCGACGAGCTGGACCCTGAAGTGGCCGATCTGCCGGTGCTGACCAAGACCCGCGAGAACGCCACGATCAACACCGTGATGAGCAACAGCTTCGGCTTCGGCGGCACCAACGCCACGCTGGTACTGAAGCGCTGGGAAGGCAAATAATTCCCCCCGCTTGAGCCACACACAAAAACGCCCCGACTGGTTCGGGGCGTTTTTTTTCGTCTGCAAAAAATAGCAGTCACACCGAAAAAACCTGTGGGAGCGAGCCTGCTCGCGAATGCGATATTCCAGTCACCCTATCGTCGTCTGACTCACCGAATTCGCGAGCAGGCTCGCTCCCACAAGGGGTTTCAGTGCTTATGAAAATGAAACTTCTGTCATGAAACTTTGCCCCCTGCGACCGAATGTCGCGGATTACGCGGGCTGCAGGACTGTTGCAAAAAACGCAATGACACCTTGCACAAATCAGCCGTTTACTTAGCAAGCTAACAAATCATATAAAAGAGTCCTGCACACGCCTTGCTGCAGATAACTTGAGATTTGGAGCTAGCAGATGACTGTAAAAGTAACTGAACGCGACGATTCACACATGTCCCACGAAGGCGTAGCCGCCGGTATCCGCATCTGGGATGTGCATCAACAAGACTTGCTGGTCGGCATGTTCCACAACGAGATCGATGCCCACAACTACAAGGCCGAACTCGAAGTGCAAGAACAACAGCGCGACACCCGCTCCTCCTGATTCAACCCCAGCATTGAAAACGACAAACCCCGCCATGAGCGGGGTTTGTCGTTGTTACGGCTTTATCGATTTACCACATCAGATCATCAGGGATCTGATACGCCGCGTACGGATCGTCCTCGGTGCTGACTTCTTCGGTCTGCACGTTGAGCTGGACGATGCGCTGTGGATCACGCTCCTGGATCTTCAGGGCCGCCTCACGGGGAATGACTTCGTAACCGCCGGCATGGTGCACGATCGCCAGCGAACCGCTGCTGAGCTTGTTGCGCATCAGCGTATTGACCGAGATGCGCTTGACCTTCTTGTCGTCGACGAAGTTGTAGTAGTCCTCGGTGGTCAGCTTCGGCAGACGCGAGACTTCGATCAGTTGCTTGACCTGCGCCGCACGCGCCTTGGCCTCGGCTTTCTCTTTCTGCTGGCGGTTCAACTCCTGGTCGCGCTTGACCTTCTCGGCCATGGCTTCCTGAGCGGCGCGCTGCTGCGAGTCATCCAGTTCGATCTGGCCTTTGTGGGCCAGGCGCTGCTGCTTCTGCTTGTCTTTGCTGACCTGCTTGGCCTGCTTTTGATTGACCAGACCTGCTTTGAGCAACTGGTCGCGAAGGGAAATACTCATCGGGCTTACTCACTTGGGCAGTTGCTCAGCCGCAGCTAGGCAAATTCTTTTCCTGACGTTTGGCTTCACCCCACAGGGCGTCCAACTCTTCGAGGGTGCAATCTTCTATGGGACGGTGGGTGTCGCGCAATGCTTGTTCGATAAAACGGAAACGTCTTTCAAACTTGCCATTGGCGCCACGCAGTGCGGTTTCCGGGTCAACCTTCAGGTGCCGGGCCAGATTGACCACGGAAAACAACAGGTCGCCGATCTCGTCCGCCACCGCTTCGGGATCGTTTTCGGACATGGCTTCGAGCACTTCATCGAGCTCTTCGCGGACCTTGTCGAGCACGGGCAAGGCGTCCGGCCAGTCGAAACCGACCTGCCCGGCACGCTTTTGTAACTTGGCTGAGCGTGACAGTGCCGGCAGCGTGGCTGGCACGTCATCGAGCAGTGACAGTTGCTCGGGCGCGCTGGATTTCTCGGCGCGCTCTTCGGCCTTGATCTCTTCCCAGCGTTGCTTGACCTGTTCTTCGCTCAAGCGCGGCACATCCAGCGGCGCGTAGAGATCGCCAGTGGGGAACACATGAGGATGACGACGAATGAGTTTGCGGGTGATGCTGTCGATCACGCCGGCAAATTCGAAGCGCCCTTCTTCCTTGGCCAACTGGCTGTAATACACCACTTGAAACAACAGATCGCCCAACTCGCCCTGCAAATGATCGAAGTCGCCACGCTCAATGGCGTCAGCCACTTCGTAAGCTTCTTCGAGGGTGTGCGGGACGATGGTCGCGTAGGTTTGCTTGATGTCCCACGGGCAACCGAACTGCGGATCGCGCAGACGGTTCATCAAGTGCAGCAGGTCTTCAAGGCTGTACATCATTTATCTCTCACCACAAAACCCATGTGGGAGCGAGCCTGCTCGCGAAAGCGGTGTGTCTGCAACAATGATGTCGACTGACACACCCTCTTCGCGAGCAGGCTCGCTCCCACAGTTGATCGGCGTCGATGTTCAAGGGGTGCGGTTACGCCGCGTTTCGATGATGTTCGGCAACTGCGAAATCCGCCCCAGCAAGCGCCCCAGCGCATCCAGACCCGGGATCTCGATCGTCAGGGACATCAGCGCGGTGTTGTCTTCCTTGTTCGAGCGGGTGTTGACCGCCAGCACGTTGATCCGCTCATTGAGCAGCACCTGCGACACATCACGCAGCAGACCGGAACGATCGTAGGCGCGGATGACGATGTCCACCGGATAGGTGAGCACCGGCACCGGGCCCCAGCTGACCTGAATGATCCGCTCCGGCTCGCGCCCGCCCAGTTGCAGCACCGAGGCGCAGTCCTGACGGTGAATGCTCACGCCACGCCCCTGAGTGATGTAACCAACGATCGCATCGCCCGGCAGCGGCTGGCAGCAGCCGGCCATCTGCGTCATCAGGTTGCCGACGCCCTGGATCTGAATGTCGCCGCGTTTGCCCGGTTTGTAACCGGTGGCTTTACGCGGAATCAGCTCCAACTGCTCGTTGCCACGTTCCGGCTCGACCAGTTGCTGCGCCAGGTTGACCAGTTGCGCCAGACGCAGGTCGCCGGCACCGAGGGCGGCAAACATGTCTTCGGCGGTTTTCATGTTGGCCTTGTCGGCCAGCTTGTCGAAGTCCACCGCCGGCAGGCCGAGGCGCGTCAGTTCGCGTTCGATCAGGGTTTTACCGGCGGCAACGTTCTGGTCGCGCGCCTGCAATTTGAACCAGTGAACGATCTTCGCCCGCGCCCGCGAGGTGGTGACGTAACCGAGGTTCGAGTTCAGCCAGTCACGGCTCGGCGTGCCGTGCTTGCTGGTGATGATCTCGACCTGCTCACCGGTCTGCAGGCTGTAGTTGAGCGGCACGATGCGCCCGTTGATCTTCGCGCCACGGCAGTTGTGACCGATTTCGGTGTGCACGCGATAGGCAAAGTCCAGCGGCGTCGCGCCTTTGGGCAAGTCGATGGCATGGCCGTCGGGGGTGAAGATGTAGACCCGATCCGGCTCGATGTCGACGCGCAGCTGTTCAGCCAGACCACCGATATCGCCCAGCTCTTCATGCCACTCGAGCACCTGACGCAGCCAGGAGATTTTCTCTTCGTAGTGGTTCGAACCGGATTTGACGTCGGTGCCCTTGTAGCGCCAGTGCGCGCAGACGCCGAGTTCGGCTTCTTCGTGCATCGAGTGCGTACGGATCTGCACCTCAAGCACTTTACCCTCAGGGCCGATCACCGCGGTATGCAGCGAGCGGTAGCCGTTCTCTTTCGGGTTGGCGATGTAGTCGTCGAATTCTTTCGGAATGTGCCGCCACAAGGTGTGGACGATGCCCAACGCGGTGTAGCAGTCGCGCATTTCCGGGACCAGCACGCGCACCGCACGCACGTCGTAGATCTGGCTGAATTCCAGCCCCTTGCGCTGCATTTTGCGCCAGATCGAATAGATGTGTTTGGCCCGGCCGCTGATGTCGGCATCGACGCCGGTGGCCTGCAATTCGTCCTTGAGCTGGGTCATCACGTCGGCGATGAAACGCTCGCGATCCAGCCGTCGCTCGTGGAGCAACTTGGCGATCTGTTTGTATTGATCAGGCTCGAGATAACGGAAGGACAGGTCCTCCAGTTCCCATTTGATATGACCGATGCCGAGCCGGTGCGCGAGCGGCGCATAGATGTCGAAAACTTCGCGGGCGACCCGGTTACGTTTTTCGTCGTCAGCGGTTTTCACCGCACGGATCGCGCAGGTACGTTCGGCCAGTTTGATCAGCGCGACGCGGACGTCATCGACCATCGCCACGAGCATCTTGCGCAGGTTTTCCACCTGCCCTTGCGTACCCATGACCATCGACTGACGCGGGCTGAGACTGGCACTGATGGCCGCCATGCGCTGCACGCCGTCGATCAGCTTGGCCACCACCGGGCCGAAGCGCTGGCCGACGGCCGCGAGTTCGATCTGGCCTTCGCGCACGCCGCGATACAGAACCGCCGCGACCAGCGAATCCTGATCGAGCTTGAGGTCGGCGAGAATCTCGGCGATTTCCAGACCCGTACTGAAACTGCCAGAGCCTTCGGCCCACAGATTCTTCTTGGCGTTGGACTGTTGTTCGGCCTCGCGAGCGAACTCGCAGGCTTCCTTCAAGGCTTCGCGATCCAGTGCCAGATCGACACTGACCGCGTGATCGAGCCAAGCCTCGAGATTGATACTGCCGTCAGTGTTGATCGGCTGGTGTGCTCTCACCTGTACCATGTTGCTTTACCTTCCCTACGACGCAGATTCAATGCGTCAAATCGCTGACCTTCAGTGCCCATTCGCGCTCGCGGGGCTAAAGCGAGCGCTGCGCGGACAGGTCAGACGGATTCAGACGAGCCATCCTGGCTCGCTTCAAATAACGCCATGGCCTCGACATGTGCCGTCTGAGGAAACATATCGAGAATCCCGGCACGTTTTAACCGGTAGCCCTGCTTGATCAATTCGACCGTGTCGCGCGCCAGAGTTGCAGGGTTGCACGACACATACACCAACCGTTTGGCACCCAGGGTCGCCAGCTTGCGAACCACCTCGAAAGCACCGTCACGTGGTGGGTCCAAGAGTACCGCAGAAAAGCCGTTTCCGATCCACTGGGCATCGGTCAAAGGCTGGGATAAATCGGCTTGAAAAAACTTTGTGTTATGCAAATTGTTACTAGCGGCGTTGGCTTCGGCGCGATCGACCATGGTCTGCACGCCTTCGACTGCCACCACTTCGCGCACGGCTTTGGCCAGCGGCAAAGCGAAGTTGCCCAAGCCGCAGAACAGATCCAGCACGCGTTCATCGCTACCCGGTTTCAGCCAGTCCAGCGCTTGCGCCACCATCGCTTCGTTGACGCCGGCGTTGACCTGGATAAAGTCGCCCGGCCGGTAGGCCAAATTCAGATCCCACTGCTCCAGACGATAGCCCAGCGACTGAGTCGGATCGACCGGTCGCGGCTCGCCTTCGCCATGCAGCCACAGTTGCGCTTCATGGAATTGGCAGAAGTCCTTGAGGAGGGTCATATCCGCTTCGGACAACGGCGCCATGTGCCGCAGCAACACCGCCAGTGACGAGCCACTGAACAACTCGACGTGACCCAGCGCCTGCGGTTTGCTCAAACGACGGAGCATCTCCGGCAGACGGGTCATGATCGGTTGCAAGGGCTGTACCAGCACCGGGCATTCGCTGATCGCGACAATGTCCTGGCTGCCAGCGGCGCGGAAACCGACTTCGAGTTTCTTCGCCTTCATGTCCCAGCGCACCGCGATACGGGCGCGACGGCGATAGCCGAATTCAGGTCCGGTCAGCGGTGCTGCCCACTCTTCAGGTTCGACACCGGCAACACGCGACAATTGCTCGGCGAGCATGCGCTGTTTCAGGGCAAGCTGCTCGCTGTGGGGCAAATGCTGGACGCTGCACCCGCCGCAACGGCCGGCGTGCTGACAAGGTGGCGGGCGACGCAATTCGCTGGCCTGGAACACGCGTTCGGTGCGCGCCTCGACCACCTTGCCGTGGGCGCCGAGCACCCGCGCTTCGACCTCTTCACCGGCGAGGGCGCCGAGGACGAACCAGGTTTTACCTTCGAAAAACGCAATACCGCGACCGTCATTGGCCAGGCGCTCGATACTCAAGCGCTGTTTTTTACCGGTCGGGATTTGCGCGGCCTTGCTGCCACCGGTGGGCTGGAAGCGCAGGCCTCTCTCGTGCTTGGCCATCAGTTGGGCGCGTCGAAAATGCCGGTCGACAGGTAACGGTCGCCACGGTCGCAGATGATCGCGACAATCACCGCGTTTTCAACTTCTTTGGACAGGCGCAGCATCGCTGCCACCGCACCGCCCGAGGACACGCCACAAAAGATGCCTTCTTCGCGGGCCAGACGCCGGGTGACGTCCTCGGCTTCGCTTTGCGCCATGTCGACGATACGGTCAACGCGGTCGGCCTGATAGATCTTCGGCAGGTATTCCTGCGGCCAGCGGCGGATGCCCGGAATCGCCGAGCCTTCCATCGGTTGCAGGCCTACGATCTGCACGCTGTCGCTCTGTTCTTTCAGGTAGCGTGAGACGCCCATGATGGTGCCGGTAGTGCCCATCGAGCTGACGAAATGGGTGATGGTGCCCTGGGTCTGACGCCAGATTTCCGGGCCGGTGGTGGTGTAGTGCGCTTCAGGGTTATCGCCATTGGCGAACTGATCGAGCACTTTGCCACGGCCTTCGGCTTCCATACGCTGCGCCAGATCGCGGGCGCCTTCCATGCCTTCTTCCTGGCTGACCAGAATCAGCTCGGCACCGTACGCGGTCATTGCCGCTTTACGCTCGGCGCTGGAGTTGTCCGGCATGATCAGGATCATTTTGTAACCCTTGATCGCGGCAGCCATGGCCAAGGCGATCCCGGTGTTACCCGAGGTTGCTTCGATCAGCGTATCGCCGGCATGAATCTGCCCACGCAACTCGGCGCGAGTGATCATCGACAGCGCCGGACGGTCCTTGACCGAACCCGCCGGGTTATTCCCTTCGAGCTTGAGCAATAGGGTGTTGCTGGTAGCACCGGGCAGGCGCTGCAAACGCACCAGCGGCGTGTTGCCGACGCAATCGGCGATGGTTGGGTACTGCAAGGTCATGGCGTATTCGCAATCCAGACGTGCGGGGGCGCCTATCATACCGGCAAACCCGCGCAGGCCATATCACGCAAAGTGCGGTGCTTATGGTTTATGGGAATAAGCAGTCGTTAGTCGCTATTTTCTGAGTGCGCCGTATCCATTGCATAAAACTCATGCAACTTGGCCTGCAGCAATTGCTTATCCGGCAGACAGGTTTGATATTCCGCTATCAATGCGGGCGATAGACTGCGATTGAGTGCGTACTCGACGACCTCATCTTCCTTGCTTGCACACAGCAGGACACCGATGGCCGGGCTTTCGTGAGGCTTGCGGACATTGCGATCCAGCGCCTCCAGATAGAAATCCAGCTTGCCGAGGTATTCCGGCTCAAAACGCCCTACCTTGAGTTCAATGGCTACCAGGCAATTGAGGCCTCGGTGGAAGAACAGAAGATCGAGAGAGAAATCCCGACCGCCGACCTGCAATGGATATTCGGAACCGACAAAGCAGAAGTCGCGACCAAGTTCGATCAGGAATTCCTTGAGGCGGGATAGCAGGCCCTGGTGCAGATCGGTTTCAGAATGAGCGCCGGGCAGATCGAGAAATTCGACCATGTAGGAATCGCGGAATATCTCGAGAGCTTCGGGGTGGGTTTGCTTGAGTGCAACTGAGGCTTTTGCTGGATCAGTGATGCTTCGCTCGAACAAAGCAGATTTGAATTGGCGTTCCAGTTCGCGCTTCGACCACTTTTCCTGAACGGCCATTCGCAGGTAAAACCCACGCTCCACCGGGTGTTTGCTTTGGCTCAAAATGATCATGTTATGAGTCCACGGCAATTGTCTCACCAGTGGTGAGACAATTGGATCATCCCGATACGCTTCATAAAACTGGCGCATGCGGAACAGATTTGGCCGGGTGAATCCACGCAACCCCGGTTGGGTTTTTGCCAGATGTGTGGCCAGTTGAGCAATGATCGAATCCCCCCACTCCGCCCGCTCAATCTTACGACTGATATGCGCCCCCACCTGCCAATAAAGCTCGATCAGCTGTGTATTGACCGCTTGCATGGCCTTATGTCTAGAACTGTGAATCAGCGCGAGCACTTCGTTGAAACGTTCGCCATCCGGGTTGCCAGTAAGGCTGGATACAGTCATGCGCAATTCCTTGGAGATCAGGTGAAGCACGAGCCTAACCCCTTCAGGAAGCTTGAAATGACCGCCGATGCAGCTTGGGAAATGTCGCACAAAAAAAGGCGAGCGCTCCCGCAAAACCGGAGGATTGGCGGCCCGAGCGGACTACTTCGCGAGCAGGCTTATTCCTACAGAAGATCTGCGTTGATCACACAATCTGCGGCGAACCGAGTTCCAATGTGGGAGCGAGCCTGCTCGCGAGGGCGTCAGTCGGCGCAACGCTGTCATCAGCCACCAAACGCAAATTCAGCCGTAACCCCGTCCCGCTGTTCTCCGCCCAAATACTCCCACCCTGGCGCTGCACGGCATTGCGCGCGATGCTCAGCCCCAAGCCAAATCCACCGTCCCCGGGCCGCGAGCCATCCAGCCGGGTGAACGGTGAGAAGATCCGCTCCAGATCCTCTTCCGCTACGCCGCCGCCCTGATCTTCTAGCCACAGATGCCAGAAATCGCCATCGCGCCGGCCATCAAGACGCACAATTGCGCCCGGTGGCGAATGCCGAATGGCATTGCGCAAAATGTTCTCCAGCGCCTGCGCCAGGGTATTCAGGTTGCCACGCACCCAGCACGACGCTTCGACCGAACACTGCAATTGCAGACTCGGCCAGCCGCTTTCATAACAGGCGTTATCGGTGAGCATTTCCCACAAGGCCTGAATCTGAATCGCTTCGTCGGGCAATGGCGAGCGGTCCGTATCGAGCCAAGCCAGTTGCAGGGTGTCTTCGACCAGTCTTTGCATACCGTCGACTTCGCGACCGATACGTTCGCGTAGCTGCACCAGATCTTGCTCGCTTTCGCTGGCGACGCGCAGCCGGCTCAGCGGCGTGCGCAATTCGTGGGACAGATCACGGAGCAATTGCTGTTGCAGGGCAACGGTGGATTGCAGGCGCTCGGACATCGAGTCGAATGCCCGCGCCAGCTCACCGAGTTCATCCGGGCGCTGGGTGATGCCGCTCGACAGCCGCACATTCAATTGATCGGCGCGCCAGGCATTGGCCTGTTCGCGCAGGTTGTTCAGCGGCACCACCAGCAGGCGATAGAGACCGACGCACAGCAATAACGTGAACAGACCGGGAATCACGCCGTTAGTGATAACGCGCCAGAACACGCGATATTTGCCCGGCAGGAATCGCTCGGGCAATTCGATCACCAGACTGCCGGCAGACGGCTCTTTGGGGAAAGGTATGCGCAGCCACGGCCGGTTCTGTTTGTGGATCGGCCAGTCGAGACCGCGCAAGAACGTCAGGTGCTGGATTTCCTGTTGATTCAGCGGATCACTGCTCAGCGACTGCAAGTTGCCACCGATCACACCGACCCAACTGGCTTCGCGCAACTCCATACTCTGTAACCAGTCATCGACCCCGCTGCGCCCGCCCCGCTGCCACGCCTGTTCCGCTTGCGCGGCGTAACGGGTCAGGGTGCCGCGCGCTTCGTCGGAGAGGAACTGGTTGCGCTCCTCCATATAACGTCCCCACGACCAGCTCAGCCAGATCATCAGCAGACAGAACGCTACCAGCAGAAACGCCAGTTTCCAGAACAGTGAATGCCGCCCCGGCAGTTCAGAGCGTTTCATCGGCGGCGCTCAGAACGTAACCCTTGCCCCAGACAGTCCGCACTTCCCGCTCGGAGTAACCGATGGCTTTGAGTTTGCGACGGATCTGGCTGATGTGCATGTCGAGACTGCGGTCGTGAGCCGCGTAGCCACGCTGCAAGACGTGTTGATAAAGAAAGGCTTTGCTCAGCACTTCCTCATCATTGCGATTGAGGGTTTCCAGCAAACGGAATTCGCTGCGGGTCAGCCCAGCGGGTTGCTCGCGGAAAAACACATCGCACTGGTCGTCATCGAACCGCAGCGTACCGGCCGCCACGGGCACCGCGGGAGCGGCCGGGCGCCGATCCAGGGCAACCCGGCGCAGAATCGCTTCGATGCGCACATGCAACTCGGCCATGCTGAACGGTTTGGGCAAGTAGTCGTCGGCCCCCAGACGAAAACCACTGATACGATCCGCCTCGGCGCCAAGGGCCGACATCAGCAGCACCGGTGTCGAATGGCTCTGGCGCAATTGCGTCAACACATTCAAACCGTCCAGGCCTGGCAACAGGATGTCCATCAGCACCACATCGAACGGCTGGCGCCTGGCGATGCTCAGGCCTTCCTGACCGTTCTGGCACCAGGTCACCTGAAAACCGCTGCGGCCCAGATGTTCGTGAACATAGGCGCCGAGCACCGGATCGTCTTCGATGGAAAGAATGCGCGGCTGGCCGGAAACAGGAGTCATGAGTATCTGCAAGTAATTCTCAGTTGAGAGTGATTATTCAAGATTGCCGGGGTTCGGGCAACTCAAGGTTGGCCTAACCGACAAATGAACACCGAGCCCCTGCCCCACCACGCGTGCATTTTTCCGGAGATTGCCTGCGAGCAAATCGCTACACTGCGCCCATGCCGCGTGCCGGATGCACGCATGAGTCAACAGATCAGCGGGATGCAGGAGATAGGCGTGCTCAAGAAACTGGGAATCAAAGGTCGCGTATTGTTGCTGACCTTGTTGCCGACCAGCCTGATGGCGCTGGTGCTGGGCGGTTATTTCACCTGGACGCAGCAGTCCGACTTGCAGAGCCAATTGATGCAGCGCGGCGAAATGATCGCCGAGCAACTGGCGCCGCTGGTGGCACCCGCCATGGGTCATGGCAACAGCGACTTGCTTGAGCGCATCGCCACTGCGTCCCTCGAACAACCGGATGTGCGCGCGGTAACCTTCCTCGCGCCCGACCGCTCGCCGCTGGCCCACGCCGGGCCGACCATGCTCAATCAGGCGCCCAGCGGCGACAGCGCGCAATTGCAACGGCGCAGCGGCAATGACGCGACGCGTTATCTGATGCCGGTGTTCGGCAAGCATCGCAACCTCGCCGGCGAACTGATCCCGGAAGAATCCGACCGCTTGCTCGGCTGGGTCGAACTCGAACTGTCCCACAACGGCATGCTGCTGCGCGGTTATCGCAGCCTGTTCGCCAGCCTGTTGCTGATTGCCGCCGGCCTGGCGGGCGCGGCATTGCTGGCGTTACGCATGGGCCGCACCATCAACCGGCCGCTGAGCCAGATCAAACAAGCCGTCGCGCAACTCAAGGATGGCCACCTGGAAACGCGTTTGCCGCCGCTTGGCAGTCAGGAGCTGGATGAACTGGCCTCCGGCATCAACCGCATGGCCGGCACCCTGCAAAATGCCCGCGAAGAACTGCAGCACAGTGTCGATCAGGCCACCGAAGATGTGCGCCAGAATCTGGAAACCATCGAGATCCAGAACATCGAACTCGACCTGGCGCGCAAAGAGGCGCTGGAAGCCAGCCGGATCAAATCCGAATTCCTCGCCAACATGAGCCACGAGATCCGCACACCGCTCAATGGCATTCTCGGTTTCACCCATCTGTTGCAGAAAAGCGAACTGACCCCGCGCCAGCTCGATTATCTGGGCACCATCGAAAAATCCGCCGACAGCCTGCTGGGGATCATCAACGAGATCCTCGACTTCTCGAAAATCGAGGCCGGCAAACTGGTGCTTGACCACATTCCGTTCAACCTGCGCGACCTGTTGCAGGACACCCTGACCATCCTTGCCCCGGCCGCGCACGCCAAGCAGTTGGAGCTGGTCAGTCTGGTCTATCGCGACACGCCGCTGTCGCTGGTCGGTGACCCGCTGCGTCTGAAGCAGATCCTCACCAACCTGGTGAGCAACGCGATCAAGTTCACCCGCGAAGGCACTATCGTCGCCCGCGCGATGCTGGAAGAGGAACACGAAGACAGCGTGCAACTGCGCATCAGCATTCAGGACACCGGCATCGGCCTGTCGAATCAGGATGTACGTGCCTTGTTCCAGGCGTTCAGTCAGGCCGACAACTCGCTGTCGCGGCAACCGGGTGGCACCGGTCTGGGGCTGGTGATTTCCAAACGCCTGATCGAACAGATGGGCGGCGAAATCGGCGTCGACAGCACGCCGGGCGAAGGCTCGGAATTCTGGATCAGCCTGAGCCTGCCGAAAACCCGTGACGACGCCGAAGACATGCCGGCCGCGCCGTTGCTCGGGCGCCGTGTGGCAGTGCTGGAAAATCACGAACTGGCACGTCAGGCCTTGCAGCACCAACTGGAAGACTGTGGCCTCGATGTCACGCCGTTCAACACCCTCGAAACCCTGACCAACGGCGTCACCGGCGCCCATCAGACCGATCAGGCGATTGATCTGGCAGTCATCGGCATCACCAGCAACGACATGCTCCCCGAGCGTTTGAATCAGCACATCTGGGACCTCGAACACCTCGGCTGCAAAGTGCTGGTGCTGTGCCCGACCACCGAACAGACGCTGTTCCATCTGTCGGTGCCCAACCCGCACAGTCAACTGCAAGCCAAACCGGCCTGCACGCGCAAATTGCGCCGGGCCTTGTCCGACCTGGTCAACCCGCGCCAGCCACGCAATGAGCCGGGTGAACCGCTGTCGAGCCGGGCACCGAAAGTGCTTTGCGTCGACGACAATCCGGCCAATCTGCTGCTGGTGCAAACCCTGCTCGAAGACATGGGCGCCAAGGTGCTCGCCGTGGAAAGCGGCTACGCGGCGGTCAAAGCCGTGCAGAGCGAATCCTTCGATCTGGTGCTGATGGACGTGCAAATGCCGGGCATGGATGGCCGCCAGAGCACCGAAACCATTCGCCAGTGGGAAAGCGAACGGCACTGCACGCCACTGCCGATCGTCGCCCTCACCGCCCACGCCATGGCCAACGAAAAACGCGCGCTGCTGCAAAGCGGCATGGATGACTACCTGACCAAGCCGATCAGCGAGCGGCAACTGGCGCAGGTGGTGCTGAAATGGACCGGCCTGGCTTTGCGCAATCAAGCGCCGGAGCGCATCAGCGACAGTGCGGCGGGCAATAATGAACTGCCGGTGCTCGATCACGAGGAAGGCTTGCGCCTGGCCGCCGGCAAGGCTGACCTGGCGGCGGACATGTTACTCGCCTCACTGGAAGCCGACCGCGAAGCCATCCGCACGGCTTGCGAAAACCGCGACCAGAATGCATTGATCGAACGCGTCCATCGCTTGCACGGTGCCACTCGTTATTGCGGCGTACCGCAATTGCGTGCGGCCTGTCAGCGCAGCGAAACCCTGCTCAAGCAAGATGACCCCAAGGCAGTGGCAGCGCTGGAAGAACTGGAGCGAGCGATCAACCGGCTCGCGGCGCAAGCGAAGATCAGCGCCTGATCCACGGCAATGCCGATCAACGCCAGCATCGCTAAAGTGAGCTCGGGTGATTCAAATCGGATCGATGCTCCAGGAGGATTTCATGCGCACGCTCGTTTTCAGCAGCCAGACCTACGACCGCGACAGCTTCCTCGCCGCCGCTTGCCCGGCGGGTGTCGAGCTGCACTTTCAACCGGCCCGGCTCAGCCTCGATACGGCAGCGCTGGCCGCCGCCCATGAAGTGGTCTGTGCGTTTATCAATGATGACCTCAGCGCCCCGGTACTTGAGCGGTTGGCAGCGGGCGGCACGCGTCTGATTGCCCTGCGCTCGGCGGGTTACAACCACGTCGACCTGCCGGCCGCGAAACGACTGGGTCTGGCCGTGGTGCGCGTACCGGCCTACTCGCCGCATGCGGTGGCCGAACATGCCGTGGCGCTGATCCTGGCCCTCAACCGTCGTTTGCACCGTGCCTATAACCGCACCCGTGAAGGCGATTTCAGCCTGCACGGCCTGACCGGTTTCGATCTGGTCGGCAAAACGGTGGGGATTATCGGCACTGGCCAGATCGGTGCGACCTTCGCCAAAATCATGCACGGTTTCGGCTGCGAGCTGCTGGCTTACGACCCCTACCCGAACCAGGATGTGCTGGCATTGGGCGCGCGCTATCTGAGCCTGCCGGAACTGCTCGCGCAGTCGCGGATCATCAGCCTGCACTGCCCGCTCAACGAGCAGAGCAAACACTTGATCAATCGCGATTCACTGGCGCACATGCAAACCGGCGCCATGCTGATCAATACCGGTCGCGGTGGTCTGGTCGACACCCCGGCATTGATTGACGCCTTGAAGGACGGCCAACTCGGTTATCTGGGCCTGGATGTCTATGAAGAAGAAGCGCAACTGTTTTTCGAGGACCGCTCCGACTTGCCCTTGCAGGACGATGTACTGGCGCGATTGCTGACTTTTCCCAACGTGATCATTACCGCGCATCAGGCCTTTCTGACGCGTGAAGCACTGGGTGCAATTGCCGCGACGACCTTGCACAACATCGCGACCTGGGCGGCGGGAATGCCGCAGAACCAGGTCGAGGGCTGAGATCTTCTCAGCTTATTTCGGTGAAAGCGAAGACGCCAGAATCAGCAACGCCAGCCAGCCGAAACCAAAAAAGCGCTGTTTCATCGAGTGGCCGTAGCGCAGCAGGAACCAGACGAAAAACATTGGCAGCAGGAAGATCATGATCTTCAGCCAGCCTTCCACCGGACGACTGCCGTCGGCATTGGCCTGCTCGGTAGCCGGTTGCTCGGTTGGCGGCTGGCGCCGGCGGCGTGCGGCGGCCGGCATGACTTTGGGCAAAGGTTGCGGTGCGGGAGGAACAAACGCCTCCGGCACTGCCTTGTTGCGCGGCAAGCTGCCGAACGAGATGGTTGAAGCCTGAACAGGCGCGGCTACGGTCTGCGCGTGTACTGCTTGCTCCGCCATCGGAGCCCCACAATGAATGCACGCGTTGGCTTCGGAGCTGATGCTCTTCTTGCATTCATAACATTCGATCAGCGCCATGTTCCGTTCCTTCAGAGTCGAGGCCGGCAGTGTGCCATGAGCCTCCGTCGATTTGAACCTGATCGAAGGTCGCACGCGCGCATCATTCTGCAATCAAGCCCGTGCTAGCATGTCGCGCATATTTGGAGGACCCATGGTCGAACACGATTTCCGCTACACTCTGATGAACCCGCAACACACCCTCACCGAATGCCGCGCCCTCGTTCCAGGCCGCTATCAGGTCACCGGCAATGGTGGATCGATTCGCATCGGTGATGCGCTGTTGGTCACCCTCAAAGGCAGCAAGGACTTGTCCATGCGCCTGACCGTTGAAACCGTCCGCCACCTGATCAATCCGCCGGGCCAATGGACCGCGATGACCACGGGGCCGGTGTTCGGTGAACTGGCGATCCACACCTGGCAGGTCAACTGCGACAGCTGCGCCAAAGAGCTGAGCTTCGAATTCGCGGTAGACGCCAAACTCGGTAAAACCGCAGAAAAACCGGCAGCCACCGCGCGCATCGCCGAACTGGGCTGGAAAGCCGTCGGCGACAAGCACTTGTGCCCGAAATGCCAGGTGTCGGCATGATCAAACGCCTTGCCCTGATCGCGCTGGTCGGTGTTGGCCTCGCGGGCTGTGCCGCAGAGCCTGTGCAACTGCAACAGAATCGCAGCTACATTCTGGAGTGGATCGGTGAACGGCCACTGATGGATTACAGCCATCTGACCGTGACCCTGGGCGATGATGGTCGCGCCTACGGCAACGGTGGCTGCAACCATTGGTTCGCCCCGTACACGCTGGACGGTGACAAGCTGACCTTCGGCAAAATCGGCAAGACCCGCAAGCTCTGCGCACCGGCACTGATGGAGCAGGAGCAACGTTTCCTGCAGGCGCTGGAGCATGTCGAGCGCTGGGACATCTCGCCGATCGAGCAACTGCGTTTCTGGCCGGCTGAAGGCAAACCGTTGCGCTGGTGGCTGGAAGAAGGTTGATTGGCTAGTCCGCCGATGCCCTCACCCTAGCCCTCTCCCAGGGGGAGAGGGGACTGATTGGGGGATCTTCCAGAGATACACCGACTTGATGTGGCTTTGGTGAATCCATAATCGACTGGTTTTTTCAGGTCGATGTACTTCGCCAGACACCCCGGTCGGCCCCCTCTCCCTCCGGGAGAGGGCTGGGGTGAGGGCTTTTGACGTTACTTTGTCGCTTGTAGCGCCTCAAGCTTGGCCATCACCCCCGCCGCCGTCTGCTCGCCCATCAACTGTTCACGCACCTTGCCCTTGTTGTCGATGATGTACGTCACCGGCAATGCCTCACTGCGTGGCAGCTCGAACAGCTCCGCCGGGTCCTGCGCCAGCACGGTGAACTTGATGCCCAGTTTTTCGCTGGCGTCTTTCAGTTCCACGCCCTGCACGTTGTCGAAGTTGACCCCGAACACGCCGACGTTCTTGCTCTTCAGTTCATCAGCCAAATGGTTGAGTTCCGGGATCTCGGTCCGGCACGGGCCACACCATTCGGCCCAGTAGTTCAGCACCACCCATTGTTTATCCAGACGCTCGGACGCGACCTTCTGGCCGTTCTGGTCAATACCATAATCATTGCCGCAGCCCCCCAGCATCAACGCCCCGATTATCGTCAATGCCGCTGCCAATCGCCGTGTCATGTCGTGTTCCTTGTGAAAATTTGAAGGCGCCTGCGACCCATTGCCTCCGAAGGTTCTGGATTGCGCGCTGCACAGTTAGAATAGCCGCCACTTTACGCCAGAAGCGACCCGCCATGACCGATCTGACGCTTTATCACAATCCGCGCTGCTCGAAATCCCGCGGCGCACTGGAGCTTCTTGAAGCCCGCGGCCTGACCCCGAACGTCGTGCGTTACCTCGAAACCCCGCTGAATGCGGCGCAAATCAAAGCCCTGCTCGGCAAGCTCGGGATCAGCGCGCGCCAGTTGCTGCGCACCGGGGAAGATGAATACAAAATGCTTCAGCTGGCTGACGAAAGCCTCAGCGAAGCGCAATTGATCGACGCCATCGCCCAGCATCCAAAATTGATGGAACGGCCCATTCTTGAAGTCGGCGACAAAGCCGTGATCGGTCGTCCACCGGAAAATGTGCTGGAGTTGTTGCCGTGAGCGCGCCCTACATTCTGGTGCTGTATTACAGCCGCAACGGCTCGACCAACGAGATGGCCCGGCAAATTGCGCGCGGTGTCGAACAGGCGGGTTTCGAAGCGCGCTTGCGTACGGTGCCAGCCATTTCCACCGAGTGCGAAGCGGTGTCGCCGGACATCCCGGACGAAGGCGCGTTGTATGCCACGCTCGATGACCTGAAGAACTGCGCGGGTTTGGCCCTCGGCAGCCCAACGCGCTTTGGCAACATGGCCGCGCCGCTGAAGTACTTCCTCGATGGCACCAGCAACCTCTGGCTGACCGGCGCCCTCGTCGGCAAACCGGCTGGCGTGTTCACGTCTACTGCCAGCCTGCACGGCGGCCAGGAAACCACCCTGCTGTCGATGATGTTGCCACTGCTGCACCACGGCATGCTCATCACCGGCCTGCCGTACAGCGAATCGGCGTTGCTGGAAACCCAGGGCGGCGGCACGCCTTACGGTGCCAGTCATCACGCCGGGGCTGACGGTAAAAAAGGCCTCGATCAGCACGAAGTGGCGCTGTGTCGTGCATTGGGTCTGCGGCTGGCCAAAACCGCTCAGAAACTGGTGGGCTGAGATGGCGAAGAAGCCGAAGATTCTGCCGAGTGTCGAGTGGCTTGAGCCGAGGGTGAAGGCGATGCGGGTGCTCAGTCTGCTGAGCTTTTTTGCCCTCGCCGGTTTGCTCGCTGCCTACTACCTGGTCTTCGCCGATCTGCACGGCGCGCGGCCGTGGGTGATTCTGCTGGTCGAGTTGATCCCGTGGATTGTCCTCGCACCGGCAATGATCATGGGCAGCGCCCGCGGGCATTCGTGGATGTGTTTTGTGGTGAATCTGTATTTCATCAAGGGCGCACTGGCGGCGTATGACCCGAACCGGCAGTGGTTTGGCGTGCTGGAGATGGCCGCGAGCCTGGCGGTGTTCTGCTCGGCGCTGTTGTATGTGCGGTGGCGGTATCAGTTGAATCGCAAACTGGCTGGCGAAGGCGAGATTTCCGTCGCCTGATAGAAAAAAGATCGCAGCCTTCGGCAGCTCCTACATTCGATCGTTCCCACGCTCTGCGTGGGAATACATCCAGAGACGCTCTGCGTCTCAGGGACGCGGAGCGTCCCGGGCGGCATTCCCACGCGGAGCATGGGAACGATCGGATTGGCTCAATGGTTGACGGTGTACGCGAGCATCATCGAAATCTGGCTCATCGCCCGTCCGCCGCTCTGCTCATGCCACTGGTTGAACGCATCCTGCACAATCGCCAGATCGCGCAGACTGGTCGGCACCTTGTCGACGATCTTCTGTGCGTTCAGCGCGGCGACCACGTCGTAACTCGGCACAAACGTATCCTTGCCGACCATGCGCAAAAACCGTGGCGCCGACAGCCCGCCCAGTTGATGTCCGTGCTTTTTCAGGTAGGTCCACAAACCGACAATATCGGTCACCGGCCAGTCGGCGATCAGCGCACCGAAACTGCCCTTGTCTTTGTCGACATCCAGAATGAACTGCGCATTGCGCGGCACGCTCTTGAGCTTGCCCAGGTGACGGATGATCCGCGCGTCCTGCATTAAACGCTCAAGGTGTTCGGCGCTCATCAGCACGACTTTTTCCGGGTCGAACTTGAAGAACACTTCTTCGAAGGCCGGCCACTTGGCGTCGACCAGACTGTGCTTGAGGCCGGCGCGGAACACGCGCAGGGCCATGGTCGAGAGGTAGCGGTCGTCGCTGATCTTGCGCAATTGCGCCGGGGTCTTGGGAACGGGCAGATGGGCTTCCAGTTCAGCCGCCGAACCGAAACGGTTCAGACAGTATTCGTGCAGCCACTTGTAATCGCGCATGCCCTCTCCTATTGAATGAAGCGAAGAAACCAATGTGGGAGCGAGCCTGCTCGCGAAGTGGGAGGATCAGTCAACAAATCAGTTGAATGACGCACCGCTTTCGCGAGCAGGCTCGCTCCCACATTTGAAATGTGTTTACAGGTTGACGACGTTGACGAAGCGCGAAGCCGCGGTCTCGTCGATTTTCAGGCTGGTGAAGTCGAACAGGTTGCGGTCGGCCAGTTGCGACGGGATCACGTTCTGCAGACTGCGGAAAATGCTTTCGGTTCGGCCCGGGGTCTTGCGTTCCCAATCCTGAAGCATTTCCTTGACCACCTGACGCTGCAGGTTTTCCTGCGAACCGCAGAGGTTGCACGGGATGATCGGGAATGCCTTGAAGTCCGAATACGCCTGAATGTCTTTCTCGTTGCAGTACGCCAGCGGACGAATCACCACGTTGCGACCGTCATCGGCGCGCAGCTTCGGCGGCATCGCCTTGAGGCTGCCGTTGAAGAACATGTTGAGGAAGAACGTCTCGACGATGTCGTCACGGTGATGACCGAGGGCCATTTTGGTCGCACCGATTTCATCAGCAAAGGTGTACAGCGTGCCGCGACGCAGGCGCGAGCACAGCGAGCAGGTGGTCTTGCCTTCCGGAATCAGTTCCTTGACCACCGAGTAGGTGTCTTTCTCGACGATGTGGTACTCGACGCCCAGCTCTTTCAAATAGGCCGGCAGCACGTGCTCGGGGAAGCCCGGCTGCTTCTGGTCCATGTTCACCGCAACGATCTCGAACTTGATCGGGGCAACCTTCTGCAGGTGCAGGAGCACATCGAGCATGGTGTAGCTGTCCTTGCCCCCGGACAGGCAGACCATGACCTTGTCGCCGTCTTCAATCATGTTGAAATCGGCGACCGCTTCGCCGGCCAGGCGGCGCAGGCGCTTTTGCAGTTTGTTCTGGTTGACCGTAAGAGTGCCCATGACGCGAAATCCGTGAGGTGTGACGAAAGGCCGGCATTTTACGCAAAAACCTGCCACCGGCGAAGCATCCTGACGGCAGCTCCTACAGATGCAACTGCGATTACCCCACCTGTTTACAGCGCGATTTGCTCTAAGGCCCTAATACCTGTGCGGGTAAGTCCTTTCTATACTGCGACATAAGGTCGCACACAATCTGAAGACCTGTATTTGCTCGGCCACCTTGGCCCGTAGGCGCTCCGTTGGGGGGCGATGGCAATAACAAGAGGAGTGACTGGCATGATCCATCACGTAGTGGGACTTTTTACCCACCCCGATCAGGAATGGAAGGAAATCCGTGGCGACCAAGAGGAAAGCATCAGCCACATGTACCTCACCCACACGCTGATTCTGGCGGCGATCCCCGCTGTCTCGGCGTTTATCGGCACGACTCAAGTCGGCTGGGTGATCGGCAATCGTGCGCCGGTGATGCTCACCGTCGAAAGCGCTATCTGGATGACGGTCATGTCATACCTGGCCATGCTGGGTGGCGTCGCGGTCATGGGCGCCTTCGTGCACTGGATGGCTCGCACGTATGACGCCAACCCGAGTCTGGCCCGTTGCGTCGCGTTTGCCACCTACACCGCGACACCATTGTTCGTCGGCGGGCTGGCGGCGCTGTATCCGCATATGTGGCTGGGGATGATCGTCGGCACGGCAGCCATCTGCTACACGGTGTATCTGTTGTACGTGGGGCTGCCGACGTTCATGAATATTCCGTCGGATGAAGGCTTCCTGTTTTCCAGCTCGGTGTTGGCAGTGGGTCTGGTGGTGCTGGTGGCCATCATGGCGTTCACCGTGATTGTCTGGGGGCTGGGCGTTGGTCCCGTCTATACCAACTGACTCGACAGGCCAAACAGAGGCCGCCGCAAGGCGGCCTTGTTGTTTGCCGGATGACCATTCGGCAGCTCGGCGATTCGCAAGTCCGGGGCGTTGCGGCATACTCGACGTCTCTGGAGATCCATCAAGCATGCCCGAGCAACTCAATACCCGCGTCGAAGACTGTTACCAACTCGCAGAATCCTTTTTCAAACGTTCCTTCCCACGCCCTGTCGTCAGCCTCAAGCTGCGCGGGCAAAAAGCCGGTGTCGCGCATCTGCACGAGAACCTGCTGCGCTTCAACCCGCAGTTATACCGGGAAAACACCGAACACTTCCTCAAGCAGACCGTGGCCCATGAAGTGGCGCACCTGATTGCCCATCAGCTGTTCGGCGACCGTATTCAGCCGCATGGTGAAGAGTGGCAACTGATCATGCGCGGGGTTTACGAACTGCCGCCGGATCGCTGCCACACCTATGAGATCAGGCGGCGCAGCGTGACCCGCTATATCTATAAATGCCCGTGTGCCGACAGTGATTTTCCGTTCTCGGCGCAGCGCCATAGCCTGGTGCGCCAGGGGCGGCGGTATCTGTGTCGGCGCTGCCGGAACACCTTGGTGTTCAGTGGTGAGATGCGCGTCGAATGACTCCCTGATCGTTCCCATGCTCCGCGTGGGAACGCCGCCATGGACGCTCCGCGTCCACTGAGACGCAGAGCGTCACGGGATGCATTCCCACGCAGAGCGTGGGAACGAGCTAATAGTCAGTTCTTTATTGCCTGTTCTGGCCTCTTCGCGAGCAAGCTCGCTCCCACCCTGGAATGCATTCTACTGTGGGAGCGAGCTTGCTCGCGAAAGGGTCGGTACAGGCACTAAAGAACTGCCTTGGCGCGCCGCAATTCAGCAATTCGCTCAGCACTGAACCCCAACTCGCCCAACACTTCATCCGTATGCTGCCCCAACGCCGCGCCGACATGCCGCGGCGCCGGCAATGCCTCGGAAAACTTCAACGGACAGGCCATCTGCGTCTGCGTCGTGCCATCCCCGCGCGGCACCTGCGTCACCAGTTCCCGCGCCTGCAATTGCGGATGGCGCACCGCCTCACCCAGGCTCAACACCGGCTCGACACACGCATCGATCCCGGCAAACATTTCGCACAGCTGCGCAAAGTCATGCTTTTCAAACTCGACCGTCAGCGCGTATTTCAACGCCCGCTGCTGTTCGGGATTTGGGGATAAACCCTGCGCCGCCAACTCCGGCCGGCCCAACGCCGTACACAGCTGCTGCATGAACCCCGGTTCCAGACTGCCCACCGACATCCAGCGGCCATCGCGGGAACGGTAGTAATCGTAAAAACTGCCGCCGTTGAGCATCTGGTCTTCCCACGCGGGCTCTTCGCCGCAAGCGAGATACCCGGCGCCGGCCATGGCATTCAGGCTGAACGCGCAGTCAGTCATGCTGACATCCAGATGCGTGCCCTGCCCGGTCTGCTGACGGGCAATCACTGCCGCCAACAGCCCGATCACCCCGTGTAATGAACCTCCGGCTACATCCGCCACCTGCATGCCCAGCGGCAATGGCCCGCTGTCGGCGCGGCCGGTGTAACTGGAAAGCCCGGCCAGTGCCAGATAGTTGATGTCATGCCCGGCGCGATCCTTGTACGGCCCGGTCTGGCCGTAACCGGTGATCGACACGTAGATCAGTTTCGGGTTGATCGCCTTCAGCGCTTCATAGCCCAGGCCCAGGCGCGCCATCACACCGGGACGAAACTGCTCGAGGACGATGTCGTACTCGGCCAGCAGTTGCTTGACCACCTCCAGGGCTGCAGGCTGTTTCAGATCCAGCGCCAGGCTGCGTTTGTTGCGGTTCAGGTAGGCGTGACTGGCCGATACTCCGCCATCATGCGGCGGCAATACCCGCAGCAGATCCCGGCGCGTCGGTGACTCGATGCGCAACACCTCGGCGCCCATGTCCGCCAGCAACAGCGAGGCGAACGGCCCCGGCAGCAACGTCGAGAAATCGAGGATCTTCAGTGAGGCCAGCGGTGCGGACATGGGCGAACTCCTTGGGCGATGCACTCAGCCTAGGCAGCGATGCGGCGCAGGGCAATCACCGCAACTGTCAGCAGGTGTGACCGTTACGCTCAAACAGCAGGCAAGAAAAAACCCGCCGAAGCGGGTTCTTTCATTCAAACGCGTGTTACTTGACGCTGGTAGGCGTTGGGCCTTCAGCTACACCCAGGTCGTCTTCAGGACGGGTATCAGCAATACCACGACCACCCGAAGCCAGCTCGGCGTGCAGGGTATCGGTGTCCAGCTCTTTCACCCACTTGGCAACCACGATGGTCGCTACAGCGTTACCCACCAGGTTGGTCAGTGCGCGGGCTTCGGACATGAAGCGGTCGATACCGAGGATCAGTGCCAGACCAGCTACAGGCAGGTGACCTACCGCCGACAGCGTGGCGGCCAGTACGATGAAGCCCGAACCGGTCACACCGGCTGCGCCTTTGGAGGACAGCAGCAACACCACCAGCAGGGTGATCTGGTGAGTGATGTCCATGTGCGTGTCAGTGGCCTGAGCGATGAACACGGCGGCCATGGTCAGGTAGATCGCGGTGCCGTCGAGGTTGAACGAGTAACCGGTCGGGATCACCAGACCCACTACCGATTTCTTCGCGCCCAGACGCTCCATCTTGATCAGCATGCGTGGCAGTACCGATTCCGACGAGGAAGTACCCAGTACGATCAGCAGCTCTTCACGGATGTAACGAATCATCTTCAGCACGCTGAAACCGTGCATGCGGGCGATACCGCCAAGGACGATGAGGATGAACGCCAGGCAAGTGATGTAGAAGCAGATCATCAGTTGACCCAACTGCACCAGCGAGCCGACACCGTAGGCACCAATGGTGAAGGCCATCGCACCGAAGGCACCGATTGGCGCGAGCTTCATGATCATGTTGATGATGTTGAACATCACGTGGGCGAAGCGATCGATGAAGTCGAGGATCGGCTTGCCGTAGGCGCCCAGGCGATGCAGGGCGAAACCGAAGATCACCGAGAACATCAGCACTTGCAGGATGTCACCGGTGGCGAACGCGCCGACGATGGTGGTCGGGATCACGTTGAGCAGGAAGCCGACAACGCTTTGGTCAGCGCCAGCCGCTACATAAGAGGCGACTTTCGAAGCGTCGAGAGTGGCGACATCGATGTGCATGCCGTTGCCCGGTTGCACGACGTTGACCACGACCAGACCGACCAGCAGCGCAATGGTCGAAACGATTTCGAAGTACAGGAGTGCATAACCGCCGGTCTTGCCGACCGATTTCATGTTCTGCATGCCAGCGATACCGCTGACCACGGTGCAGAAGATGATCGGGGCGATGATCATTTTGATCAGTTTGATGAACCCGTCACCCAGTGGCTTTACCGCGACACCGAACTGCGGGTAGTAATGACCGAGCGCAATACCGATGATGATTGCGATGATCACCTGGAAATACAGGGATTTGTACAGTGGCTGACGAGTCGTCATTGCAGGTTTCCTCAAGAGCCTCGCGGGACAACATCCATCTGTTGGCCGCGAAACCTGAATTGCGAACCCTCCTGCACTGGAGGGATTTGTTGTTGGAACGGCGCTTTCCGGTCGGGATAAACGCACGCTTCTGTCGCTCTTATCGCAAACGCCGTGCCACTTTGGTGCGATTGGCTGCAAGCCTTTTGATATCAGGGATTACAGGTGAATGGATGTCACCATCCGGTTACTCAAGTGTGGCGGATTTCCGCCAACTCGCCGCTTCTCGTCCTACAATTTGGCGGAAATCCGCCTTGTAGGCGTGTCCAGCCGCCGGCTACCATCCGGCGCCTGAGAAAGGATCTGCCGCTTATGCGCGAACGCACCATCGCCAGTCATTTCGCCCGTGCCGCCCTCGGAGGCGCACGCCGCGTGGGTTTCGATTATTCGCGCCTGCTACTGCAATTGGGCATCAGCCCGCAATTGCTCGACGAACCGCGTGCGCGCATCGCCCCTGAGCAGTTCACTCAACTGATTCAGAGCCTGTGGCTGGCACTGGACGACGAATACCTCGGTTTCGGCAACGCCCCAAGCAAGCCCGGCAGTTTCGCGATGATGTGCCACGCCTCGATTCACTGCCGCAATCTGGAGAAAGCACTGCAACGCGGTTTATTGTTTTATAGCCTATTCCCACAAGCCCCGCGCCTGAGCCTGACGCGCGAAGACGAATGGGTGCGGTTGAGCCTTGACGACTCACAATTGTGGGACCCGGATCACTTTCTCAGCGAGAGTTTGCTGGTGATCTGGCATCGCTTGGGGAGTTGGCTGATCGGCCAGCGAATTCGCCTCGAACAGGCGACTTTCAGCTATCCCAGGCCTGTACACGGCGCTGAATATGACTTGTTGTTCCCCTGCCCGCTGACCTTCGGCACCGACCAGAGCAGCCTGCTGTTCCACAGTCGCTACTTGAACATGCCGCTGTTGCAGGACGAACGCACCCTCAAACACTTCCTCGAACGCTCCCCCGCCGACCTGCTCTCACGCCCGGACGACGGCGACAGCCTGAGCAGTCGCCTGCGCCGCTTGCTCAGTCGCGACGCGGCACACTGGCCGGATCTGGAAGCGGTGGCGGCGCACTTGCACATCAGCCCGCAAACCCTGCGCCGGCATTTGCGTGAGGAAGGCAGCAGCTTTCAGGAATTGAAGGATCAGTTGCGGCGGGATATCGCCATTTATCACTTGGGGCGGGCGGATCTGTCGTTGCAACAGATTGCCGAACAGCTCGGGTTTTCCGAGCCGTCGGCGTTTCACCGGGCATTCAAGAAGTGGACGGGGCTGACGCCGGGGGCTTATCGGGCGCAGGAGCAGTGAGGCGCCAAATCAAAAGCCCCTCACCCTAACCCTCTCCCGGGGGGAGAGGGGACTGATTGGGGGATGCTTGAGAAATACGCCGACCTGCAAGCTCTCTATTGAATCCATATTCGCTGCAAATCGCTCAGGTCGATCATTTTCGCAAGACACTTCGGTCGGTCCCCTCTACCTCTGGGCGGTCCGACGTTTCGGGAGGGTTAGGGTGAGGGCACTCCCGATCACACCGCAGGAAAGTGAATCCTGAACGCCGCCCCGCCCATCGGCGAATCGCCCAGCGCGAGTTTGGCGTTGTAGCTTTCGATGATGTCCTTGACCACCGCCAACCCGATGCCCTGCCCCGGATGCTGGGCATCCAGGCGTTCGCCACGTTCGAGAATCCGTGCACGCTGATCCGGTGGTACGCCCGGGCCGTCGTCCTCGACGCACAACTCCACCCCGGCCAGGGTCTCGCGCACGCTGATGCGCACTTCGCCCAGACACAGGCGATAGGCGTTCTCCAGCAAGTTGCCCATCATCTCCAGCAACGCGCCCTGCTCGATCGGCACGTAGCAATGCTCGGGCAGATCGAATGCCACGCGCACATGCTTGTCGCGGTAAACCTTGTCCAGCGTGTCACAAAGGCTTTTGAGCACCGGTTGCAAGCGCACCTGATGTCGCACCAGGCCGCTTTTGCGCAAACTGGCCCGCTGCAGTTGATAGCTGATCTGCTGGCTCATGCGTTCGATCTGGCTCTGCAACACCCAGGCCTGATCGCGTTCTTCGGGACGTTGAGCCATGTCCTCACTGACGCCTTGCAATACCGCCAACGGGGTTTTCAGGCTGTGCGCAAGGTCATCGAGGGAATCGCGATAACGGCTGCGCTGCTGGCGCTCGCTGTGCAGCAAACGGTTGAGCGAGCCGGTCAGGCGCAACAGTTCACGCGGATGTTGTTCGGTGAGGCTTTCACGGGTGCCGCCTTCGATTTCGTCGAGTTCCTGACTGAGCCGGCGCAGCGCTTTGAGGCCCCAGGTCAGGCCTATCCACAACAGCGCCAGCAGCACGAGTAACGCAGCGCCGAAGCCCAGATAGAGATTTTCACGCAGGCCTTCAAGGGTGGTTTCGTACTCGCGCACCGGTTGCAGGGCGACGATGCTGAACGCCGCGCTTTTGCCGCCGAGCAGTTTGACTTCAACGTCGTAGACGAAGAATTCTTGCCCGTTGGTTTCGCGGATCCGCGCGAACTCGTTACCGAGGCCGTCATAACGCGGTTTGTAGTTGATCTGCTCTTCCTGGGTGGCTTTCGAACGCCAGACCAGGTGCCCTTCGCGGTCGTAGATGTAGCCGAGCAAACGGAAGTCGGTGAGGTTGAAACGCTCATCCGGCAACTGATTGGGCATCACCAGCCGACCGTTCTCAATCCGCGCGGCGGAGATCAGCGTGGTGACGTCCGAGGCCAGCCGCTGCTCGATCGAGTCCTGCAACGCCAGGCTGAACGCGCCCTGCATCGCCGGCAGCAAGGCAAGCATGAACAACACCGCCAACGTGGTGGCGGCAAGCATCAAGCGAACGCGAAGGGAACGAATCAAGTGCAGCGCTCATTGAACAGATAGCCGAGGCCACGCACGGTATCGATCGGCTTGAACCCGGCCGGGCCTTCGAGTTTGCGCCGCAGACGGCCGACCAGCACTTCGATGACATTCGGATCGCGCTCGTCGTCGTCCGGGTAGAGCTGTTCCATCAAGCGATCCTTGGGCACCACTTGCTGGTGATGGCGCATCAGGTATTCGAGGATGCGGTACTCGTAGGCGGTCAGCGCCAGCGGTTGCTCGTCGAGGCTCGCCTGTTTGCGATTGAGGTCGAGCAGCAGCGGGCCGGCGACGATGGTCGACTGGGTGAATCCGCTGGAGCGGCGCAGCAAGGCGTTCAGGCGCGCGTCGAGTTCTTCGAACTGGAACGGTTTGACCACATAATCGTCAGCGCCGGCGGCGAGGCCTTCGACCTTGTCCTGCCAGTTGCCGCGCGCGGTGAGGATCAGGATCGGGAAGGTCTTGCCGGCCGCGCGCAACTGGCGAATCAGGTCGAGACCGCCCATGCCCGGCAGGCCGAGATCGATCACCGCCAGGTCAAAGTTGAACTGTCCGGTCTGGTACAGCGCCTCCTCGGCATTGGCCACGGACTCGACCACGTGACCGCTTTCCGTCAGGCGGGTTTGCAGGTGATGGCGCAACAGCGCTTCATCTTCGACGACCAACAGTTTCATAACACTCTCCCGGGTAAATCAGAATCTCCAGTAACACACCTGTGGGAGCGAGCCTGCTCGCGAAGGCGATGGCGCAGTCGACCTCTCATCGACTGAACGGGCGCTTTCGCGAGCAGGCTCGCTCCCACATTGAACCTGGTGGCAACTCCTTAGAAATTGTAGTTGGCCGACAGGTAAGTCTGGGCGCTGCTGTTAAGGTCCAACGAGCCCTGCTTGCTGCCACCGCTCTCTTTCATTTCGGTGCTGGCGTTGCTCATCAGATAACGGTAACCGAGTTCGACCGAGGTGTTTTGCGAAACTTGCTGCAACACCCCGAACTGGCCGCCGACGGCGTACCCGATATCGCTGTCGCGGCTGTAGCCTGGCGAATCCTGAGTCAGCTTGGTCAAACCCGCCGTCGCACCACCGAACAGCTTGGTGCTGCCGCCCACCGGGTAGAACAGATCGTAGCTGCCCAACAGGTTTTCCTGACGCAGTTTAATGCCATTGTGCGAACCCGACACGTTGTCGTAGGTGGCGTAGTAGCGACCCTGGCTGTTTTGCTGACCGAGGCGTACGCCGTAGGTGTTGTTGCCGTCGATGGCGCCGGTGGCGTTCGGATGGTCGAGGTTGTTGTTCAGTGCGTGGGACTTGTCGATCTTGTCGCTGGTCTGGCCGAACGTCAGGCCGGCAAAGTTGCTGGTGTCGTCGGCGTTGGCCGCGATGCTGGAGCCTAACAGGGTAAATGCCAGCAGCAGTTTGTTAAAACGAGTCATGGGTATTTCCTCTTTCACAGTTGCTGTTTGGGTATGACGCAAGGTTACTGGCCTCCCCCTGTACCGCCCCTGAACCGTCTCTGAACCCGACCTGAACCAAATGAACTAGGCTGATTTGACCGTTTATTCTCAGGAGATCCGACCATGCGCCTGTTCCTTCCCCTCATCTTGCTGGCCGTCAGCAGCCTCACGCAGGCGGCGATCAAGACCGAGGAAATCCCCTATCAAAGCGCCGATGGCACCAAGCTGATCGGCTACTACGCCTATGACGACGCCATCAAAGGCAAACGCCCGGGTGTCGTCGTGGTGCACGAATGGTGGGGCCTGAACGATTACGCCAAACGCCGCGCACGCGATCTCGCCGCACTCGGCTACAGCGCGTTGGCGATCGATATGTACGGCGAAGGCAAGAACACCGAGCACCCGAAAGACGCGATGGCGTTCATGCAGGCCGCGACTCAGGATGCGGCGGCGTCCAGCAAGCGCTTTGAGGCCGGACTGAATTTGCTCAAGCAGCAGCCGCAGACCGACGTCAACAGAATCGCCGCCATTGGTTACTGCTTCGGCGGCGGCGTGGTGCTCAACGCCGCGCGACAAGGTGAGCCGCTGGCGGGCGTGGTGAGTTTCCACGGTGCGCTGGCGACCAAGACCCCGGCGACTCCCGGCAGTGTGAAAGCGAAGATTCTGGTCGAGCACGGTGCACTGGACAGCATGGTCACGCCGGACAACGTCACGGCGTTCAAGGCAGAAATGGACAAGGCCGGCGCTGACTACAAGTTTGTCAGTCTGGATGGCGCCAAACATGGCTTCACCAATCCCGATGCCGATCGCCTGAGCCATGGCGAGCACGGTGGCCCGGACATTGGCTACAACAAAGCGGCGGATGAAAAGTCCTGGACGGACATGAAAGCGTTCTTCCAGAAAATCTTCAGCTAACCGCGATCCCCTGTAGGAGCTGCCGAAGGCTGCGATCTTTTGATCTTGATGTTTATAAGAGCAAGGTCAAAAGATCGCAGCCTTCGGCAGCTCCTACACGGGCGGGCACTGGTCAGTGTTGGCGCTAACCGGCAAAATGCCCGCCATGAATCTCACCCCCGCCCTCCCCGCCTGCTGCACCGCGCTCGACAGCCACTGGCCGTTGCCGACGGTGTTGCCCGACAGCGTGCTGCTCAGTACCCATTTCGACCCGGCCCGGCTGCTTGGCGATGATTTTCAGCGCAGCGCCGTCGTTGCACCGCCAAGCATTCAGCGCTCGGTGGCCAAGCGTCAGGCAGAATTCCTCGCCGGGCGGATTTGCGCCCGCGCGGCGTTGCAGCAATTGGAAGGCAGCAGCGTTGTGCCAGCAATTGGTGAAGACCGCGCGCCGATATGGCCGGCACATATCTGCGGCTCGATCACCCACAGCACCGGTCGTGCGGCGGCAATTGTCGCCAACAAACAGCACTGGCGCGGGCTGGGTATGGATCTGGAAAACCTGCTGAGCCCCGAACGCGCCGAGCGGCTGGCCGGGGAGATTCTCACCCCAGCGGAAATGCAACGCATGGCTGCCGGGCCACGGGATCAGTTGGCATTGCTGGTGACACTGACGTTTTCGGTGAAGGAGAGTTTGTTCAAGGCGCTGTATCCGATTGTGCACAAGCGCTTTTATTTCGAGCACGCTGAAGTGCTGGAGTGGACTGAGGCGGGTCAGGTACGCTTGCGGCTGTTGACGGACTTGTCTGCCGAATGGCGCAACGGCACTGAACTGGAGGCGCAGTTCGGGGTGCAGGATGGGCAGTTGTTGAGTCTGGTCAGCATCAGGGCCTGACATCTTTCAGCGTCTGTCAGGGACTCTTCGCGAGCAAGCTCGCACACATTTGGAATGCGTGTCCCTATGGGAGCGAGCTTGCTCGCGAAGGCGGCACCACCGCCACTACAAACTCAACGGCGTTCCTGATTCCTCGGCCAACTCAGGCTGAAACACGCCCCACCCAGACTCTTGCTCTTGCCAATGATCGCCCGGCCGTCATGCCAGTGAATGATCCGTCGCACAATCGACAAGCCCAGACCGTGCCCGCCCGACGCCCGGGTACGGCTGTCATCCAGACGCAGAAACGGCGTAAAAATCCGCTCCCACGCCACTTCCGGTACTCCCGGCCCGTCATCTTCGACATCCACGCGACAGCGCAATTGCCCGACCTGATAACTCACCGTCACGTTCGAACGGGCATGGCGCATCGCGTTGCTCACCAGATTCTGCAGCGCCCGGTGCAGATAGCGCGGCTCGGCTTCGACCCAGGCATCATCGTTATCCGCAGCAGACAGGCACAAACCACGCTGCACCGTGACCTCGGCACGTAACGGCGCCAGCTCCTCGATCACCTGATTGACCAATGCGTCCAGATCGATGCGCTGAAAGGTCAGCGCCGGTGAACCTTGTTCCAGCCGCGCATAGGTGAGCATTTCATCGACCAGCTTATCGAGGTCTTCGATATCGTGATCCATGCCTTCACGGTACTTCTCCAGCGCTTGCGGCGTGGTCGCCGAGCCGATCATCTCCAGGCCGAAACGCAGACGCGCCACCGGTGTGCGTAATTCATGAGACACCGCGCGCACCAATTCACGCTGAATCGCCAGCAACTGCTGCAAGTGCTCAGCCATGCCGTTAAACGCCGACGCCAGACGCCCGACCGAGTCAGCACCGCGCGCCGGCACACGGGTTTCCAGACTGCCCTTGGCAATGCGTGTGGCCGCTGCTTCGAGGCCACGCAAACGGCGTTCGAGCTGACGCACCAACAAATAAACGATAAGGCCGATCAGGGTCAGGCCAAGTGCAGCAATCAGCACCAGCCATTCCGGCGGGTACGGGTTCATCTGATACAAGGGGCCGATCTCCAGCACCCACGGCGTGCCGACCATGCCGGCAAAGACGCGGATCGAATCGCCGCCCTTGCCCAGGGCCATGACGGTGTCGCCTTCGGCCACGCGGCGGCTCTGGTCTTCGTCCATGTCGGCATCATTTACCGTGACCAGGCGCAGATCGAAACCGAAACCCTTTTCTTCCTTTATCTGCGCGAGGCGCTTGGGCTGCTCGCCGACCGGTACGCGCACCAGCTCATCGGCCAACAGGTAAATGGTCGCGCGGGCCAGTTGTTCGCTGATCTGTTGTACTTCCCCCACCAGCACAAGCTGCTCTTTATCGCTGACCATTCGATAGACTTTCGCCGCATGCGGCCCGGTCTGCTCGACCAGCGCCTGACCACGCTGCACGCGGGTGCGCTGGGTCAGATCGAGATCGGTCTCGGCAAATGTCTTCAGCGCAAGCGGAATCCCCAGCAAACGCTCCCACACCAGCAACGCGCGATGACGCTCGGTTTCGTTCATCGGTTGCAGGTTGCCGGCCATCAGCGAGAACGTGCCGTGGGCCAACCGCTCGCGGTATTGCTCGCTACGCACCTGATTGAGCAGGTTCAGCGCCAGCACGCCGAGTACCGCCACCAGAATGATCGCTGCGCACATGCCGCCGTAAATGCGCAGGAAGATCGAATTCACAGCGGCAGGTCTGCGCAGGCTTCAGGAACGAACAGATAACCTTTGCTGCGGATGGTCTTGATCAGGCGCGGATGGTCGGGGTCATCGCCGATTTTCGGGCGGATCCGCGAAATGCGCACATCAATCGACCGGTCCTGACCGTCATAGCCGATGCCACGCAGTGCGGTGAAAATTTCTTCGCGGGACAGAATTCGCCCGGCGTTGGACACCAACAGCCAGAGCAGATCGAATTCGGCGCTGGTCAGTTCGATGCCATTGTCACTCAGCCACGCCTCGCGCAAGGCGTCGTCGACCACCAACGGACCAAACTGCAGACGACGGGATTTCTCTGCGACCGGTTCAGGTGTGTCGCTGCGTCGCAGCAACGCCTGGATGCGCGCCAGCAACAGCCGCGGCCGCACCGGCTTGCACACGTAATCGTCGGCACCAAGGTCGAGCCCCTGGATCTGATCGGCATCGTCGGTGCGCGCGGTGAGCATCAGAATCGGCCCGTCATACTGATTGCGCACCTTGCGGCAGATGCTCAGGCCATCTTCGCCCGGCAGCATCAGGTCAAGGATCACCAGATCCGGTTGCTCCTTGATGATCCGCGCCGCCGCCAACGCACCGTTGCCTTCGATATCCACGCGCAGTCCATTGGCTTGCAGGTAGTCGCGCGTCAGTTCGGCCAGTCGCTGGTCATCCTCGACGATCAATACCTGAAAGGCTTGTTGCTCCACCGGTGACCTCTGCTTGCTGTTTTTATTAATAGAAGGAAGGCGCTTGCCCGAATACACACGATCCCCTGTAGGAGCTGTCGAGTGAAACGAGGCTGCGATCTTTTGATCTTGCTGTTTAAAAGATCAAAAGATCGCAGCCTTCGGCAGCTCCTACACGAATAGGCGATTTTTCGCGTGATCCTCCCGCCCTTTTGTCATGTTCGAGGAGGATAAGAACGCCTGCGCACCGGCCGATTGTATAAACGGCGTACAGCCAGAACACAAGTCGGTAAATGCGTTCGGACAAGGCGGTTTTTTGTGATAGGGTTCGCGCCCTTAAAAATCCGCTGAAGCGTTTTTCCCGGTGAAAAAACAGTGACAGACGGTCTAGCGCAGCAGGTTCGCGGCCTACACGGGAATTCCGGATTTCTTACACAATTTACGCACAGGTTTATCCACAGCTAGTACGTTGCAAGCACCCTTGAAACGCATTATCTTGTAGCAAGGCGCAGGGAGAGACCCTACATATAGGGTTTTCCGCTTAAACGCCCAACCACATTTCAGGCCTGAAACTCAAGCGATTTATTGCCGGTTTCCGGTTGAACCAAGCAAGTTTTTCAAAGCCCAAACCGCACTTGCGGATGGCATCGTTTTTCAGGTTGGAAACGACCGGAACGGTACGGGTGTTGCAGTCATTACTGTCACCCGGGAAGGAATCCGGCTCGAGCCCTGGCTCGCAGCCAAAAACTTCGGCAAGGATGCGGCTTCATCAGCCTTTTTTCCTACTGTCCCGAAGTTGTTATACCCGACGCCCGTCGGCTGTAGTGCTTCTGGACAGAACGGTGGGCACCATGATGGTGCCCAAACAAACATAGAGAATGTGGAGACCACCCCCCATGCAAACCGACACAACTCGCGAGAACCCGCAGGGCACCTTGCCGCAGGCCGCCGATTCGAATTCGGATCTGGCAGCCACCGCGCCTGGTCAACTGCGCGTGATCAAGCGCAATGGCACTGTCGTTCCTTACACCGATGACAAGATCACCGTCGCTATCACCAAAGCGTTCCTCGCAGTTGAAGGCGGCACCGCTGCCGCTTCGTCGCGAATCCATGACACCGTTGCCCGTCTGACCGAGCAGGTCACCGCGACCTTCAAGCGTCGCATGCCATCGGGTGGCACCATCCACATCGAAGAAATCCAGGACCAGGTCGAACTGGCCCTGATGCGTGCCGGCGAGCAGAAAGTCGCCCGCGACTACGTGATCTACCGTGACGGCCGTTCGAAAGAACGCGCTGCCCACGCCCCGGCCGAAGAAGCGGTCAACGCTCACCCGTCGATCCGCATCACCCGTGCCGACGGTAGCCTGGCGCCGCTTGACATGGGCCGTCTGAACACCATCGTCACCGAAGCGTGCGAAGGCCTGGAAGAAGTCGACGGCGACCTGATCCAGCGCGAAACCCTGAAAAACCTGTACGACGGCGTGGCCCTGACCGACGTCAACACCGCCCTGGTAATGACCGCCCGTACGCTGGTCGAGCGTGAGCCGAACTACTCGTTCGTGACCGCCCGCCTGCTGATGGACACCCTGCGTGCCGAAGGCCTGGGCTTCCTCGGTGTGGCCGAAAGCGCCACTCACCACGAAATGGCCGACCTGTACGCCAAGGCCCTGCCGGCCTACATCGCCAAAGGTATCGAGTTCGAGCTGCTGAACCCTGTGCTGGCCTCCTTCGACCTGGAAAAACTGGGCAAGGCGATCAACCACGAGCGTGATCAGCAATTCACCTACCTGGGCCTGCAAACCCTGTACGACCGTTACTTCATCCACAAGGATGGCGTGCGTTTCGAACTGCCGCAGATCTTCTTCATGCGCGTGGCCATGGGCCTGGCGATCGAAGAGAAGCAGAAAGAAGACCGTGCGATCGAGTTCTACAACCTGCTGTCGTCCTTCGACTACATGTCGTCGACTCCGACTCTGTTCAACGCCGGCACCCTGCGTCCACAGCTGTCGAGCTGCTACCTGACCACCGTGCCGGATGACCTGTCGGGCATCTACCACGCGATCCACGACAACGCCATGTTGTCGAAATTCGCTGGCGGTCTGGGCAACGACTGGACGCCGGTTCGCGCTCTGGGTTCGTACATCAAGGGCACCAACGGCAAATCCCAAGGCGTTGTACCGTTCCTGAAAGTAGTGAACGACACCGCCGTAGCCGTTAACCAGGGTGGCAAGCGCAAAGGCGCTGTCTGTGCCTACCTGGAAACCTGGCACATGGACATCGAAGAGTTCATCGAACTGCGCAAGAACACCGGTGATGATCGTCGTCGTACCCACGACATGAACACTGCCAACTGGATCCCTGACCTGTTCATGAAGCGTGTCTTCGATGACGGCAAGTGGACCCTGTTCTCGCCATCCGAAGTGCCGGACCTGCACGACCTGACCGGTAAAGCCTTCGAAGAGCGCTACGAGTACTACGAAGCCCTGACCGAATACCCAGGCAAGGTCAAACTGTTCAAGACCATCCAGGCCAAAGACCTGTGGCGCAAAATGCTCTCCATGCTGTTTGAAACCGGCCACCCATGGCTGACCTTCAAAGACCCGTGCAACCTGCGTAGCCCGCAGCAGCACGTCGGCGTGGTTCACAGCTCGAACCTGTGCACCGAGATCACCTTGAACACCAACAAGGATGAGATCGCCGTTTGCAACCTGGGCTCGATCAACCTGCCGAACCACATCGTCAACGGCAAGCTGGACACCGCCAAGCTGGAACGCACCGTGAACACCGCCGTGCGCATGCTCGATAACGTGATCGACATCAACTACTACTCGGTGCCACAAGCGAAGAACTCCAACTTCAAGCACCGTCCGGTCGGTCTGGGCATCATGGGCTTCCAGGACGCTTTGTACCTGCAGCACATCCCTTACGGTTCCGACGCTGCCGTCGAGTTCGCCGACAAGTCGATGGAAGCGGTCAGCTACTACGCGATCCAGGCGTCCTGCGACCTGGCTGACGAGCGTGGCGCTTACGAGACGTTCCAGGGTTCGCTGTGGTCCAAAGGCATCCTGCCACTGGACTCGCAACAGATCCTGATCGAACAACGCGGCCAGAAGTACATCGATGTCGACCTGAACGAAACCCTGGACTGGGCACCGGTTCGCGCCCGTGTACAGAAAGGCATTCGTAACTCGAACATCATGGCCATCGCACCGACCGCGACCATCGCCAACATCACTGGCGTATCGCAGTCGATCGAACCGACCTACCAGAACCTGTATGTGAAATCGAACCTGTCGGGCGAATTCACCGTGATCAACCCGTACCTGGTTCGCGACCTCAAGGCTCGCGGTCTGTGGGACTCGGTCATGATCAACGACCTGAAGTACTACGACGGTTCGGTTCAGCAGATCGAGCGCATCCCGCAAGAACTCAAAGAGCTCTACGCGACCGCGTTCGAAGTGGACACCAAGTGGATCGTTGACGCGGCCAGCCGACGTCAGAAGTGGATCGACCAGGCCCAGTCGCTGAACCTGTACATCGCCGGCGCATCGGGCAAGAAGCTCGACGTGACCTACCGCATGGCCTGGTACCGTGGCCTGAAAACCACTTACTACCTCCGTGCCTTGGCCGCGACCAGCACCGAGAAGTCGACCATCAACACCGGTAAGCTGAACGCTGTTTCCAGCGGCGGCAACCACGGCGACGATTCGGTTCTGGCAGCGCCAGCCGGTCCTGCTCCAGTGCCAAAGGCTTGCGCGATCGACGAGCCGGATTGCGAAGCTTGCCAATAAGCTGAGCTGAATCAGGCGTTGCGAGACGCCTGATACTCTCCGGGCAAAAGAAACCCCCGACAGACTTCTGGTTTGTCGGGGGTTTTCTTTTGTCTGGACTAAATATTGAAGCAAAAAAAACGGCGAAACCTGAATACAGGCTTCGCCGTTTTTCTGTTGTCGCTAGTTAATCATCACACCGTGAATGCTTCAGACATTGCCTGTCCAACCACCGGAATGGTGAAGGATTCACCATTGTTGGTGTAGAACTTCTCGATAGTGTTGGCACCCGCATTCCAGTCCTTGAGGAACACACCGGAATTCAGGTTGCCGCTCTGGAAGTCGGCTTTATTGAAGATATAGACACCCAAGTCATTGGACTTGAGTACAACATCACCGAACGTCTGAATATTCCTCAGGGTAACAGTGTCGTTGCCCGAGATGCCGTCATCAAAAATCGCCACCATGGTCTTCGAGGCCACGAAGTACTGATCGCTTCCCTCACCACCATAGCCGTCACCCGACGCGCTCAGGTACAGCTTGTCATTGCCCGCTCCGCCTCTTAGTTCATAGCCATTACCAATGGCTATCAACTCGTCATCGCCATCGCCCCCGTCTGCGATAGCTGAGACGACGGTAATCCTGTCATTGCCCGCATCGCCATAGTAAATAGAACCGACGTCATGCACGTAACCTGTGATGTAGTCGTCACCGTTACCGCCATGGATGATATCTGCCTGGTTATCCGTCGAGGACACACCGGTCAGGGCACCGGTATCGCTGAAGTTGTTGCCGTACAGGATGTCGTTGCCGTCCCCACCGTCGATGATGTCGTTACCGTCACCGCCCTCGATCATATTGGCCAGCGCATTGCCCGTCAGCGTGTCGTTGAATGCGGAACCGACGAGGTTATCAATGTTACTCAACACATCACCTTCGGCATCGCCTCCGGTGCCTGTACCGGTCAACAGATTGATCTGCACCGCTGCAGCGCTGTTGATGTACCACGCCGCATCGCCGCGCCCCACGCCGGTCAGCACATCCGCACCGCCACCGCCGACAAAGCTTTCGCGCGCGCCGGCACTGCCGGTGAAGTTGTCCGCATAATTGGACCCCAGGAATGCTTCGATGGAGGTGTACACGTCGCCTGCCCCTACGCCGGCCACCAATGGTGCGCCGAGGTTGAAGGTGACGCCTTCGGTTTCATAAGCAAAGCTGAGGTAATCGACACCGGTGCCGCCATCGAAACGATCCGCTCCCACACCACCAATGAAGATGTCACCCGTGTTGGATCCGTTGATCTGCTCGATACCGCTGTAGGTATCTCCTGCAGCCGCGCCGCCGCCGGCTACACCGGCCTTGGTACTGATTATCGTCATGCCGCTGTCGGCATAACTGGCGATGTCAAAACCTGCACCGCCAATCAGTTGATCCGCACCTGCGCCACCGAACAGAACGTCATTGCCCGCACCGCCGGTGATGATGTTGTCACCAGCATTACCCCGCCCGGTAAAGCTGCCCGTGCCGGTATAGGTCAGACGTTCCACTTCCGCGCTCAGGGTGTAGCTGGCCTGATTGGTGCGCACTTCGTCATCACCGCCGCCTGCCAGTTCATCCACCAGGACTGCACCGCTGCCGTTGGCGATATAGATGTCGTTACCCTGGCCACCGCTGAAGGTCATGGTTCCGGCCGTGACCGTGAACTGATCGTCGAAGGCTGTCCCGACAATGTTTTCGAATTTGCTGAACACATCGCCTTGCGCATCGCCACCCACGCCGGTGCCGGCATTATTGGTCACCGTCATGACGATGGCTTGGGCGGAACCGGAGTAGTCCAGCTTGTCTGTGCCGTCGGCGCCGTCGAAGATGTCGGCCTGGCCGCTTGCAACAAAGGTATCGCCATAGGACGAGCCACGAAACGCCTCGATGCCGGTAAAGGTGTCCCCGGCTGCGTTTCCGGTGTGCACACCGGTCTTGAAGTTCAGCGTCACGCCGGCACCACTGTAATCATCTTCGTAGCTGGCAGTGTCAGTGCCGGCTCCACCGATCAGTTGGTCCGCGCCGGCGCCGCCCATGAGCACGTCATTGCCACTGCCGCCGGTAATGATGTTGTCGCTCGCGTTGCCACGGCCGGTGAAGTTACCAATCCCGACACCGGTATAGGTCAGACGCTCGACGCCAGCACTCAGCACGCCAGTGGCCTGGCTGGTGCGCACTTCATCATCGCCACCGTCAGCGCCCTCGATGACGGTCAAGGTCCCGCTACCGTTGACGATGTAGACATCATTGCCCGCACCACCACTGAACGTCATCGAACCTGCGGTGAGAGTGAACTGATCGTCCTGAGCCGTGCCGACAATGCTTTCGAAGTTACTGAATACATCGCCTTGTGCGTCGCCACCCCCACCGACACCGCCGCCATTAGCGACCGACATGATGATGGCCTGCGCAGAAGTCGAGTAATCCAGCGTGTCGATGCCGCCATTGCCATCGATCGTATCGACGGCGGTGCTGGCGACAAACGTGTCCGCATAGACCGAACCACGGAACGCCTCTATACCACTGAAGGTGTCGCCGCGCGCCAGACCTGTATGTTCACCCGTCTTCAGGTTGAGGGTCACTCCCACCCCGGTGGCGACATCGTCGTAGCTGGCAGTGTCGATACCGGCGCCACCGATGAGCTGATCAGCCCCTGCGCCGCCCATGAGCACATCGTTGCCCGCACCACCGGTGATGATGTTGTCGCCGGCATTTCCGCGCCCGATGAAGTTGCCGCTGCCGGTGTAGGTCAGCCGCTCGATTTCCGCACTCAGCACCCCGCTGGCCTGACTGGTACGCACCTCGTCATCGCCGCCACCCGTCACTTCGATGGCATTGATAACACCCGTGCCCTCGATGATGTAGACATCGTTGCCCGAGCCACCACTGATTGCAGTGGTGCCGGCGTTTACGGTGAAGCGGTCATCGAGGGCCGACCCGATGATCCATTCCATATTGCTGAACTGATCGCCTTGCGCGTCCCCACCCTGACCTGTACCGGCGCCACTGGTGACCGACAGGTTGATGGCTTGAGTCGAGCCGGAGTAGTCCAGTTTGTCACTGCCACCGGCGCCATCCAGCGTGTCGATGCCAGCACCGGCGAAAAAGGTATCGCCATAGCCCGAGCCCCGAATCGTCTCGATGCCGTCGAAGGTATCCCCCTGGGCCAGTCCCGTGTGCACGCCGGTCTTGAAGTTGAGGGTCACACCGACCCCGGTGTTTTCATCTTCATAACTGACGGTGTCCATGCCGGCGCCGCCGATGAACTGATCCGCGCCCGCGCCACCGTAGAGGACATCATTGCCAGCGCCACCCGTGATCACGTTGTCGCCAGCGTTACCGCGACCGGTGAAATTGCCCGTGCCGGTATAGGTCAGACGCTCGACGTTAGCCGCCAGCGTCACGTTGAGCTGATTAGTGAAGACCTCGTCGATACCGCCACCGGCGGCTTCGATAATGCCGGCGTTGGTATTGCCATTGATGATGTAGACGTCATTGCCCGCGCCGCCATTGAGGACCAATCCGCCACCGGTGAGGGTGAAGGTGTCGTTGAAGGCCGAACCGATGACAGTTTCCACGTTGATGAACGTGTCGCCCAGAGCGTCACCAGCAGTACCGGTGCCCGCTGCGCCAACGGACGAAGTAATACTAATGGCCTGCGCCGAGGTTGAGTAATCAAGAACATCGCTGCCCTGCAAACCATCGAAGCTATCGACGGCAGCGCCGCTGACGAAGGTATCGCCGTAGTTGCTGCCCTTGTACAGCTCGATACCGGAGTAGCTGTCACCCAAGGCGATGCCCGCGTTGACACCGGTCTTGAGGTTCAGCGTCACGCCAACACCATTGACCACGTCTTCATAGCTGGCGATATCGAAACCGGCACCGCCGATCAACTGGTCGGCTCCTGCACCACCGATCAATACATCGTCACCCGCGCCGCCGGTGATGATGTTGTCTCCAGCGTTGCCGAAGCCCTTGAAGTTACCCGTACCGGTGAAGGTCAGGCGCTCGACGTTGGCCGCCAGATACAGGGTGTTTTGGGTCGTGCGAACTTCGTCGTCACCACCACCGGCAGCTTCGATGATGCCTGCGTTGGTATTGCCATTGATGATGTAGACGTCATTGCCCGCGCCGCCATTGAGGACCAATCCACCACCGGTGAGGGTGAACGTATCGTTGAAGGCCGAACCGATTACAGTTTCCACGTTGATGAACGTGTCGCCCAGAGCGTCACCAGCAGTACCGGTACCCGCTGCGCCAACGGACGAAGTGATGCTGATGGCCTGCGCCGAGGTTGAGTAATCAAGAACATCGCTGCCCTGCAAGCCATCGAAGCTATCGATTGCTGCACCGCTGACGAAGGTATCGCCGTAGTTGGTGCCCTTGTACAGCTCGATACCGGAGTAGCTATCGCCCAAAGCGATACCCGCGTTGACACCGGTCTTGAGGTTCAGGGTCACGCCAATGCCATTGACCACGTCTTCATAGCTGGCGATATCGAAACCGGCACCGCCGATCAACTGGTCGGCTCCTGCACCACCGATCAATACATCGTCACCCGCGCCGCCGGTGATGATGTTGTCTCCAGCGTTGCCGAAGCCCTTGAAGTTACCCGTACCGGTGAAGGTCAGGCGCTCGACGTTGGCCGCCAGATACGCGGTGGTCTGTGTCGTGCGGACCTCGTCGTCACCACCACCGGCAGCTTCGACGATGCTGGCATTGGCATTGCCGTTGATGACGTAGACGTCATTGCCCGCCCCGCCATTGATGACCAATCCACCGTTGAGGGTAAACGTATCGTTGAAGGCCGAACCGATGACAGTTTCCACGTTGATGAACGTGTCACCCTGAGCATCGCCACCGGTGCCGGTGCCTGCGCCACCCGCGGAGACAATGATACCGATGGCCTGAGCCGAGGTTGAGTAATCGAGGACATCGCTGCCCTGCAAGCCATCGAAGCTATCGACTGCTGCACCGCTGACGAAGGTATCGCCGTAGTTGCTGCCCTTATACAACTCGATACCGGAGTAGCTATCGCCCAAGGCAATACCCTTGTTTACACCGGTCTTGAGGTTCAGGGTCACGCCAACGCCATTCACTATTTCCTCATAGCTGGCTATATCGAAACCGGCACCGCCGATCAACTGGTCAGCCCCTGCACCACCGGTCAACACGTCATCCCCCGCACCGCCGGTGATGATGTTGTCGCCAGCATTACCCACGCCCTTGAAGTTACCCGTACCGGTGAAGGTCAGGCGCTCGACGTTGGCCGCCAGATACGCGGTGGTCTGTGTCGTGCGGACCTCGTCGTCACCACCACCGGCAGCTTCGACGATGCTGGCATTGGCATTGCCATTGATGAAGTAAACGTCATTGCCAGCGCCGCCATTGATGACCAATCCACCGTTGAGGGTGAACGTATCGTTGAAGGCCGAACCGATGACAGTTTCCACGTTGATGAACGTGTCACCCTGAGCATCGCCACCGGTGCCGGTGCCTGCGCCACCCGCAGAGACAGTGATACCGATGGCCTGAGCCGAGGTTGAGTAATCAAGGACATCGCTGCCCTGCAAGCCATCGAAGCTATCGGCGGCGGCGCCACTGATGAAGGTATCGCCCCAATTCGTGCCCCTGAATACTTCGATGTCAGTGAACGTATCGCCCTTCGCAGCGCCAGTGTGTATACCCGTCTTGAGGTTCAGCGTCACCGGGATGACGTTGGTCACATCCTCATAACTGGCAATGTCGATCCCTGCTCCACCATTAATCTGGTCGGCCCCGTCACCGCCCATCAACACATCATTGCCGGCGCCCCCATTCAAAATGTCATCACCGGCATAGCCACGTATCTGATCATCACCTGCGGTACCCACCAGGGTATCTGCCGCATTGGTGCCATTTATAACTGCCATTACATCTTCCTTGTGTTGTGTGTCGAAACTACGCAGAAACGCCAGGCACTCCGGGGTTGACCCTCTCTGAGGGTGCACTGGGCTTGATTATTTGTAGGGTTGAGCAGGCGAGGCAGTGTTTTTTATGACATCCACTTCAGTGCAGCCTGTCGCTGCACTGCGAAGCAGACCGTACGAAAATTTGACGGACACCGCTTGTTACTCGTGACGTCAGCAAGTTCCACACCAGACGAGCCGACGAACGGTAGAGAATTGAAAAATTAAATGCTGCTTGCGCACAAAAAAAAACCGACACCCTGGGGCGTCGGTTTTTGCTAGAGCCGAGTACAACCATCAGGTCATCTGAATGATGGTCTGCATGATGGTGCTCTGAGTGGAGATGGTCTTGGCGTTCGCCTGATAGTTGCTCTGGCCCTTGATCAGGTCTACCAGCTCGTTGGTCAGGTTAACGTTCGACTCTTCCAGCGAATTGGAAGCGATCGACCCCAAGGTACCGGTTTCCGGTGCATCGTAGCCCGGAATACCCGAAGCAAACGTCTCTTTCCAGCTAGTGCCACCGATAGCCTGCAGGCCTTGTTCGTTGGTGAAGCTGGCCAGCGCAACCTGGCCGATGGCCTTGCTCTGGTTGTTGCTGAAGTTGGCAAACAAGGTACCAGTGCCGTCGATGGTCAGGTTGGTAATCTGGCCAGTGGCGTAACCATCCTGAGTCGGAATCGAGCGCGCGGTATCAGCGTTGTACTGAGTGGTCTTGGCCATCGAAATGGTAATACCGGCCGGGTTGGCAGACGCACCGTTAGGCGTGAAGGTACCGTTGACCACTGTGCCCGGCTTCCAGCCGGTCAGTTTCAAGTCGCTGCTGATGATCGGGTTTGGGTTCGGTGGCGGCAGAGTGCTAGGCGTGCTGACCTGAGTCAAATTGCCAGAGCTGTCGAACGTCAGCGTCGAAGCAACCGGATCGACCTTGGTTGGATCGCTGCCGGCCGCATCCGGGTTACGGCCATCGACCAAGGTGTACACCTTCCAGGTGTTCTCGCCAGTTTTCACCACGTACTGATCCATAACATGCGAGTTGCCCTGCGTGTCATAGATCGGAGTGCTGAAGCTCTTCGTGTACGTCTCAAGCTTGCTCGGATCAAACTTGCCGGCCGGCACTGTGTCGTCGATCTTCGATGCAGTCGAGTTCAAGTTGATGCTCGAAGTCACTAGCGAAGTCGATTTCGGCGCCAGGTTCGAGGTGTCGATCTTCAGATCGGTCAATACGCCGTTGATGATCTTGCCGTTGGCGTCCACACCGTAACCCTGCAGGCGCGAGGTGTAGTCAGTGTTGGTGATGTAACCGGCGTTGTCGACCTTGAACGTACCGGCACGGGTGTAGGACACCGAGCCGTTGTTGCTCATGGTGAAGAAGCCCGAACCGTTGATGCCCATGTCCAGCACGTTACCGGTGTTGTTGATGTCACCCTGGGTGAACTGCTGGGACACGTTGGCCAGGCGCACGCCGTTGCCGATCACTTTGCTGCCGCTGCCCAGGCGAGTCGCCGAGTAGACGTCTTCGAATTCTGCACGGGACGATTTGAAACCGGCGGTCGCGACGTTGGCGATGTTGTTGCCGGTCACGTCCAGTTGTTTGTTGGCTGCATAGAGACCGCTAAGGCCGATATTGAAAGACATATTCCACTCCTTTGTGCCGGTTTAGTCGGCTCTATATACCAATGGTTTGTACTTTGGACAGGGCAACGGTGCCCTTGCCGGACAGGTTGAGCATCAGCTCGCCGCCGGTCTGGCTGATCGTCACGCTGGTGACGGTGGCCGGCAGGTAGGTCGCCATATCGGTCGAGGTACCATTGATCGATGCGTTGGCCTTGACGGTATAAGTACCGGTCTTGACCACATTGCCGTCCTTGTCCTTGCCGTCCCAGGTGAAGCTCGCGCTGCCTGCGGCACGACTGCCCAGATCGATGGTGCGAACCACCGTGCCGCTGCTGTCGGTAATGCTCACGGTGCCGCCGGCGATCGACGACGGAACGGTGACGGAACCGGTCATGCCCTTGCTTGGATCGTCGAGCTGAACCGAGTTGGTCTGCACGATCACGTTGCGGCCCACCAGCGACGACGCCTGCAAGGCTTGCGAGGAGTTGTAGTTGCCGGCCAGCGAACTGACTGTGCTGTTCAGCGTGGTGATGCCTTCCAGGCTGCTGAACTGCGCCAACTGGGCAACGAATGCGCTGTTGTCCTGCGGATCGAGCGGGTTCTGGTTTTTCAGCTGGGTGACCAGCAATTGCAGGAACGCATCCTTGCCCAGGGCCTGGCCGCCGGTGGCGCTGTTGGTGGCCGAAGCAATGCCACCGGTGGTCGAACTGGTCTTTTTCGACGAGTTCGCCAGGATGTCATTCATGCTCAAGCTGCTGGTGGTATCGGAAACACTCATGGCCGTCGCCCCTTATTACTGACCGAGGGTCAGTACCTTCTGCATCATGGTTTTGGCGGTGTTCATCATTTCGGCGTTGGTCTGGAAGGACCGGCTCGCGGAAATCATGTCAGCCATTTCTTCCACCACGTTGACGTTCGGGTAGTAGACGTAACCTTTGGCGTCGGCCGCCGGATGGTTCGGCTCGTAGCGCGCTTCGAGGTTGCTCTGGTCTTCGACCACACCGAGCACCTGTACGCCTTGACCGGCCGCGTCCTGGCTCTGGAACAGCGAATTGCTGCCGCTGTTCTGGCCGCCCTGGAACATGGTGGCGAACACCGGGTGACGGGCGCGATAGGTCTGATCGATGCTCGAGGAGACGGTTTCGGCGTTGGCGATGTTCGAGGCCACGGTGTTCAGACGCGTGGTCTGTGCGCTCATGCCGCTGCCGGCAATGTTGAAAACGCTGGACAGGGACATGGATTACTCTCCACGCAGGGCTGACACCAGCCCTTTGAATTTGCTGTTGAGCAGGGTGAAGCTGGCCTGGAAGCCGACCGCGTTTTCCGCGTAGTTCGACTGTTCCAGTTGGGCGTCCACGGTGTTCTGGTCGATCGAAGGTTGCATCGGCGTGCGATACATCAGCGATTCGTCGCCGTTGCCCAGGCCTTCAGCTTCGATGTGACGGCTGTTGGTCATGTTCAGGGCGATGGTGCCGTTGGCGTTTTTCTGGGTCTGTGCTTCAAGCACTTTGGAGAAATCCAGATCCCGCGCCTTGTAGTTCGGGGTATCGGCGTTGGCGATGTTGTTGGCCAGCACTTCGGCACGCTGGGCGCGGAAGCCCAATGCCTTTTCGTGAATGCCGAGCGCTTTATCGAAGCTGATGCTCATGTCGGGAACCTTCAGGTGACCGGTTTTTCGTAACTGAGCTTTAGCAAGCGCCGTGCCAAACCCAAAAACGCCGATAAACCGGGGCTTTGCGGGACGTCGGCAAAGCGGCAATGCCAGAAAAGCGGCAACCGGTTTCCGCCGGATGCCGCTTTTCTGCCGCTCTCAGCCCTGCCCTTGCCATGTAGGAGCTGCCGAAGGCTGCGATCTTTGATTTTGCCTTTAAAGATCAAGATCAAAAGATCGCAGCCTTCGGCAGCTCCTACATGAAACAAAGCATCAGGCATAAAAAAGGGAGCCCTTGGGGCTCCCGTTTTTTATGCCTGATGCTTTGTTTCACTTCGCCTGGTAAATGATCCCCGGGCTGCACTGAACCATCTGGTAATGGTCCGGCAAACCGTTCAGCGCTTCGGAAGCGCCAAGGAACAGATACCCCCCCGGCTTCAACGTGCTGTGAATGCGCAACAGGATGTCTTTCTTCACTTCGGCAGAGAAGTAGATCAACACGTTGCGGCAGAACACGATGTCGAACTTGCCCAGCGCGGCATAGCTGTCGAGCAGGTTGAAGGAGCGAAACTCCACGCGGTTCTTGATCGGCGCCTTGATCACCCAGCGCCCCGGCCCTTTCGGGTCGAAGTAACGCTGCAGGCGTTCCGGCGACAAACCGCGACCGATCGCCAGGCTGTCGTACTCGCCAGTCTTGCAGTTGGTCAGCATCAGGCCGGACAGGTCAGTCGCAACAATCTGCACACCCATCTTCAACTGGCCAAGGTTGCTGCGCTCGAACTCGTCGATGGACATCGACAGCGAGTACGGTTCCTGGCCCGACGAGCAGGCGGCCGACCAGATCCGCAGACGCTGGTTGGGGCTGGCCTTGATCGCTTCAGGCAGCACCTTGTTCTTCAAGACTTCAAACGGATAGGTGTCACGAAACCACAGGGTTTCGTTGGTCGTCATGGCATCGACCACCTGCTCGCGCAAACCGCTGCGTGGCTGGGTCTGGATGCGCTGAACCAGCTCACCCAGGGATTTGATGCCTTGCTGCTCCATCAGTTTGTTGAGACGGCTCGAGACCAGATACTGCTTGTTTTCACCGAGCAAAATGCCACAGGCTTTTTCCAGGAAGACCCGGAACTGTTCGAAATCCAAATTACCCGTAGACAATGATGCCGCCTCTTAAATCGTGTTGACCGCCAGGGACAAAAGGCCCCTAGCTGATATCTGCTGCTTTGATCCGGTCGACTACCCGGGATGCCAGGTCATCAGGACGGAATTTGGCCAAAAAGTCATCGGCACCGACTTTCTTGACCATCGCCTGATTGAATACCCCGGACAACGAAGTATGCAGGATGATATGAAGCTTTTGCATGCGTGAGTCGCCGCGGATTTCTGCCGTCAGGGTGTACCCGTCCATCTCCGGCATCTCGATGTCGGAAATCATCATCAGGAACTCTTCTTCCGGCTTTTTGCCTTCTTCGACCAGCTTGCGCAGGTAATCCAGCGCCTGCTTGCCGTCATTCAACGCCACGACTTCGACGCCGATCGTTTGCAGGCAACGCGTGACCTGCTTGCGCGCCACCGATGAGTCATCGACCGTCAAGACACGCAACGACAGTGCCTTGGTCTGGGTCTCGACATCGACCACGCCCACCGAAATCGCTTCCGGTGTCGGCGCAACTTCGGCCAGCACTTTCTCGACGTCGATGATTTCGACTAACTGATTGTCCACCCGAGTCACAGCGGTCAGGTAATGATCGCGACCCGTGCCCTTGGGTGGTGGATGTATTTCTTCCCAGTTCATGTTGACGATGCGCTCCACCGAGCGGACCAGGAAACCCTGGGTCTTGGTGTTGTACTCCGTGATGATCACGAACGGGTTGTTCTTGTCTTTCAACGCTCCGGAACCGGTGGCCATTGCCAGATCAAGGATCGGAATGGTCGCCCCCCGGATATTTGCCACCCCGCACACGACAGGACTGGACTTGGGCATCAACGTCAGCGACGGGCACTGCAACACTTCCCGCACCTTGAACACGTTGATTCCATAGAGCTGCTGGCCGTCGAGACGGAACAACAACAGCTCCAGGCGATTCTGCCCTACCAGTTGCGTGCGCTGGTTCACCGAATCCATTACACCAGCCATGCCCAGACTCCTACACCAACGCCAAGTGTTGTTGCGACGCACATTCATTGCTAAACGGCACGGCGCTTGCTTTTTAACCCGTATGAACGCTCAAACGACATTTTTCCGACGCCTGACATCGCCTCTTCGCAGAGGGCTTTGTACTGCGTGCGCCATTTGCTGCTTTTTCGCTGGCAGCCCTGCCATTGCTGATGCGGTTACCTTGCCTGACATGCTTATCGGCGTCACTCAGGGCTTTCTTGAGTTCACCGTAGAAGACTATCTGGCTACCAGTCAAACGGAAGGCCGCTACGAAATCGAAGTTAACCAGCTCGACCCCCGTATGCGCATGCCTATGTGCGACAAGGAATTGACAGCGACTTTGGAGAGCCCGGCACGTCCGTTGGGCCGGGTTACCGTGAAGGTTCGCTGTGAGGGCGCCTCGCCCTGGACCGTGTTCGTGCCCGCTCAAGTCCGCCTGTTTCGCGAGATCGTGACCACCACGCGACCGCTCAAACGTGCCGGCATTATCGAGCCGCAGGACGTGACCTTGCGCGAACGCGACATCAGCCAGATCAATCAAGGCTTTCTGACCTCGGTAGACGAAGCGATCGGGCAGAAATTAACCCGACCAACGGTAGCCGATCAGGTCATTACCCTGGTTCATCTGGAACAGGCCGAAGTCATTCGCAAGGGCGATCAAGTGGTCATCACTGCGCGCAGCGGCACACTCGCCGTGCGCATGCCCGGTGAAGCGCTGGCCAATGGCGGTTTGAAAGAACAGATCCGGGTGAAAAACCTCAACTCGCAACGGGTCATCAAGGCGCAAGTCACCGCGCCCGGCCAAGTGGAAGTCGCGATGTAGAAAACTGGCGCTGACCCCGGCTGTTCCCTAAACTGTGCCGCAGCAGGACACGCGTCGGCGCATGCAAGGCTCATGAGTAAATGTGCCTAAAGTTTTCCAGGGGATGGCCGAAAACATGGCAAGCGTCCAAATTCCCAGAGGTTTTTATCATGGTCATCGATTTCAGCCGTTTGAACAGCTCCTCGTCACTTACGGGCAGTACACGTACCAGCAACGCCAAGGAAACCGCCGAAACCGGCACCTCCGCGCCGCTGAATACCCAGGCCGAACCGGCCAGTACCGCAAAAAGCGGGGAATCGGTACACCTCAGCAATGAGGCTCAACAGTTGCAGAAGGTCACTGACAAGCTGCGCGATCAGCCTGCTGTCGACAAAGCCCGCGTGGCCGAGTTGAAAGCCGCGATTGCCGATGGCAGCTATAAAGTCGACAGCAACCGTGTAGCCAGCAAACTGCTCAACTTCGAAGCCCAGCGCTAGGCCTTTGCCGGCGCGAGGCTTTTGGACGCTTAACACCCAAGGCCAGCCATGCACGACACTAATTTATTGCAATTGATCAACGACGACTTTGCTCCAGCTCAACAATTGCTGGAGTTGCTGCAAACCGAATCCCTCGCGTTGCATGGTCGCGACATGCCTCTGCTGGAAGAAATTCTGGCGCACAAACAGGCATTGATCATTCTGCTTGAACAGCATGGCCGCAAACGCAGCGAGATCCTCGCCAGCCTCAACCTGCCGACCGATCGCACAGGTCTTGAGCAACTGGCCAGCCAGTCGAGCATTGGCGAGCAGCTGCTGACGCAAGGCGATGCATTGACCGATCTGATCGCTCAGTGCCAGGCCGCCAACGTCAAGAATGGCCAGTCCATTCAGATCCAGCAGGCCGCCACGGCCAATCAGTTGAAGATCCTCACCGGTGGCGAAGCGCCGGCGCTTTATAACGCCAGCGGTACTTTTGCCAAACCTGCCATACCGCGTCCGCTCAGCCAGGCATGAGCCGTTGATGCGCCAGCACTATCAACCCGCGGAACATGCTGGCAAAATGCTGGCAAGTCGTCATATTTTGTCTGGAGATTGATAAACCGTGTCCAACGCCCTCAGCGCGGATGATGCTCCGCAGCCCCCTAAGGTGCTCACCACGCCACTGGAAATCTCCAGCAACCTGCGCCAGCTGCAAGAAAGCCACGATCCGCTGATCATCACCTTTCATGAGCGCAGCCAGCGCTTCCAAAGCTACCTGATCAAAGTCGACCGCGACAGCGCTTCGATTGCTCTGGACGAGATGATCCCGCGTGATGGCGAACGCTTCCTGCTGGCCGGCGAGCCTTTCAGGGTCGAAGGTTTTCACGATGGCGTGCGCATCGCCTGGGAATGCACCGGCACGCTGAATATCGAGGAATCGCAAGGTGACCGCTTCTACACCGGCGAGCTACCGACCGAAGTGGTTTACCACCAGCGCCGCAATGCATTCCGTGCAGCGCTGAAACTGACTGATCTGGTCAGCGTTGAACTGGGCGGCGAAAAGCTCAAGGCGCCGATCAACGGCAAACTGCTGGATATCTCCGCGACCGGCTGCAAGCTGCGTTTCGAAGGCGATATCACCGATCGCCTGCAACTGGGTCAGGTCTATGACCGCTTGATCGCCCCGCCACTGTTCGGCAACCAGCCAACCTCCGTCGAACTGCGTTATCTGCACTTCGAAGAAAAACTCAACATCACCTTTGCCGGCCTGCGCTTCCACAACATCAGTGGTCAGGCCGCACGCAACGTTGAGCGCTTTGTTTATCAGTTGCAGCGTGAAGCACGGCGTTTCGATAAAGACGATCTCTGATTCGCACGCAAACACAAAAAAGGGCAGCCCCGAATGGGACTGCCCTTTTTTATGCCTGCTCAAATGATCCGGCAGCGCTGAGTCCCCTCACCACAGTTCATCCATTCACTATGGATAACTGCGACCTGCAGATATCAGGGCCGCGCACCGCTGATGTCCGGCGACGGTTTATCGCTGTCGTCATCCGGGTCAGGCACCACCGCCGGATCAGGCTGAACTTCAGGCTCTGGATCAGGTTGCGGTTCTGGCTCAGGCGCCACGGTATTCTGCATCTGCTCCTGCACCACTTGCTCGTCTACCCGAGGGTCGAGGGCTGCCACCAGCGGCGAGCTGGACATACTGTCGGGCATGGCCACGTGATGCAGCGGTGCATCGTCGACCTGGTGCAGATTGGTCACGGCTTTCGGGCGGATCCGCCACACCAGCACCAACGCGAAAAAGCTGAAGAACGCATACAGGCTCTGGCTACCGAACAGCTTCATCAGCACGCCTGCGAGCAACGGCCCGATGCTCGCGCCGACACCGTAAGTGACCAGCAGCATCGCCGTCAGCGACACCCGGCGATCACCTTCAACGTGGTCGTTGGAGAACGCCACCGCCAATGGATACAGACAGAACTGCACCAGCGAACACAGGAAGCCAACCCCGAACAACACTTCCAGCGGCACGTGCGGAAGGATCGCCAGCGGCAACGCCGCCACCGCCAGGAACCCGGCAAAGCAACGAATCAGCAGCGCCCGGTCATAGCGATCAGACAGCCAGCCCAATGGCCACTGCACCAACAGGCCGGCAAAAATGCAGCTACCCATAAACAAACCGACCTGCTCGGTCGACAGCCCCTGCTGCGAGGCATACAGCGGCGCCAGACCGTAGAAGGAGCCGATGATCAGGCCGGCACCGAGCACCGTACTCAACGACTGCGGCACTCGTTTGATAAAGAACCGTGGCTCCATCGGCGCCGGATGCAACGGTGCCGGGTGAATGCGCCGGGTCAGCGTCACCGGCACCAGACACAAAGCAAAGCACAAGGCGACCAGCATCAGCAGTTCCAGGCCCAGCCCCGGATGCATGACCAGAATCAGCTGACCCAGCACCAGTCCGAGATACGAAGCGATCATATAGCCGCTGAACACCAGGCCACGCTGATTGGCATCGGCCTGCTCGTTGAGCCAGCTCTCGATCACCATGTATTGGCACATCATGCCCAGACCGACGATGGTCCGCAGCACCAGCCACGCCGGCAGCCAGTCCACCAGACCATGGCCGAGCACCGCCGCGCCGACAATCCCGGCGCACGCCGAATACGCGCGGATATGCCCGACCCGGGCGATCAAGCGGTGACCGATCTTGCCGCCCAGCACCAGGCCGAAATAGTTGGCTGCCATCAGCGCACCGACCCACAGTCCATCGACATGGTCAGCGGCCAGACGCAAGGCCAGATAAGTGGATAAAAGGCCCGAGCCGATCAACATCATCAGCGAGGCGAAATACAGCGCTCGAAAGGATTTCCAGATTTGGCGCATCGGCGTTCCGAGCGGCTCCTTGCAGTAAAGACCGGGCTATCAAAACGATAGCCCGGTGGCGACAGTTCGTCAGGCCTGGGCTGCTAGAACACGCCGTTCCCAGGGAGTGATTTCATCAAAGAAGCTGGTCAACTCCATGGTCTTCGAAGCGATGTAGCCTTCGATGAACTCCTGTCCGAACAGTTCCCTCGCCAGTTGGCTACGTTTCAGACGTTCAAGCGCGGCGTGCAAGGTACACGGCAGCGAGAGGTTGTCCGGGACCTCGAACTCGCCCTGAATCGCCTCGGTCGGCTCAAGTTCATGCTCGATACCATGCAGACCCGCAGCCAGACTGGCGGCGATCGCCAGGTACGGATTCGCATCGGCGCCCGGCAGACGATTTTCCACCCGACGAGCAATCGGCGCACTGGCCGGAATTCGCAGCCCGGCGGCACGGTTGTCGTGGGACCAGCACGCGTTGTTCGGCGATGCATACGGATGGCACAGGCGCTGATAGGAATTCACGTTGGGTGCAAACAACGCGGTGAAATCGGCCATGCCCGCCTGCTGCCCACCGATGAAGTGGCGGAACATCGCGGTCGGCTCACCGTGCGCGTCACTGAACACATTCTTGCCGCTGTCGATGTCGACGATGCTCTGGTGAATGTGCATCGAACTGCCCGGCGTGTGGGCCAGCGGTTTGGCCATGCACACCACGGTCAGGCCGTGCTTGAGCGCGACTTCCTTGAGCAGGTGCTTGAACAGGAACGTCTGGTCGGCCAGCAGCAGCGGATCACCGTGCAGCAGATTGATCTCGAACTGGCTGACGCCCATTTCGTGCATGAAGGTATCGCGCGGCAGGCCAAGGGCGGCCATGCATTTATAGACTTCGCTGAAGAACGGCCGCAGACCGTTGTTGGAACTGACACTGAACGCCGACAAACCGTCTTCGCGACGACCGTCGAGGCCAACCGGCGGACGGAACGGCTGAGTCGGATCGGTATTCGGCGCGAAGACAAAGAATTCCAGCTCGGGCGCCACCACCGGCGCCAGACCACGAGCCGCATAACGCGCGATAACTTTCTTGAGTTGGCCACGGGTCGACAGGTTGGAGCTTTCGCCGCTCAGTTCATCGGCATCGCAAATCGCCAGGGCGCGCGGGTCGTCACTCCATGGCAAACGATGGATCTGGCTCGGTTCGGCAATCAAGGCGAGATCGCCGTCATCGCTGCCGTAAAACCGTGCCGCCGGGTAACCACCCATGATGCATTGCAGCAGCACGCCTCGCGCCAGCTGCAAACGCCGCCCTTCGAGGAATCCCTCGGCGGTCATCACCTTGCCCCGTGGTACGCCGTTCAAATCCGGCGTGACACATTCAATCTCATCAATGCCGGTCAATCGCTGCGCGAGTGAACGCTGGCCATCGGTTGTCATGACGCAATCCTTGTTATTGTGCGAGCCGCGAACGGCGACCCGTACAAAATAGGCTTCGGCTGTTCGGAATATCAAGCAGCGTCAAACAAAAACCTTTGTCACGGCAGATAAAGGCTGAACACCCCGCCACCAAGCGGTCCGCCATTGCGGATTTCGGTGCGACCTTCAACACCGTTGCGCTGATGCAGCGCCGCGATACGATTGGCGAAATACAAACCGAGCCCGGTGCTGCCACTGCTGTGGTTGATGCCTTGCACATAGTCGGCCTGACGCTCGAGCATCTCGGCCGGGTAACCGTCGCCGTCGTCGTTGATGCTCAGCACCAGTTGCCCGGCCTCGTCGCTGACGGTAATCAACAGCGATTCGCGGGCATAACGAATCGCGTTATTGATGCAGTTACCCAGCACCGAGGCAACCAGCTCTCGGTCGAAGAAACCCAGTGGGCTTAGCGGGTCGACCTCATAAGTGGCGATGATGCCGCGACTGGCAAACACCTCTTGATGCGCCGCCAGTTGAGCCTCGATAAAGTCGTCCAGTTCGTGATACGCCGGTTGCAGCGGCATCTGGTTGACGCCGAGTTTGTACAGCCCGAGCAACTGCACCAGCATGCCGTTGAGGTGGGCGAACTCGAAGTCGATGACGCCCTGCTCCGAACCTTCGCGCTGCGCCTGCGGCAATCGCGCGAGCCATTGGCTGTGGGCCTGCATCAGCAAGGCCAGCGAGTTCTTCATGTCGTGGACGGTGGAGGCAATCACCGTGGAAAAATCCAGCGCCTGCTTGTCGTTACTCATTCGCCAAACGCCTTGCTTTTCAGCTTCTGATAACGCGCATAACGCGCGTCGGTGTCGGGCATCAGGCCAACCATTTTCAGGCAGGCCCGACATTCTTCCAGCTCGGCCGACGGCACACTGGTGTCGGTGCCATGGAGCAGCGACTGGGCCATGTTCAGGGCGATACTGATGTTCTTCGGTTGCATCTTCAGCGCCTTGCGGAAGACCTCGCGGGCCTCCACCAGATTACCGGTCTTGTACACTCGCACGCCCTGACGATTGAGGTCGGCAGCGGCGTTGCTGGAGCTGAGAATAGTCGGGTCATCGGTCAGCTTGGCGATGTCTTTCATCACAGCCGGGTCGTCACCGTAGATCTCCGCACAGCTTTTGAGCATCGAGGTGCCCGCCTCGGCCTGACCGAGCATCTGCAACTGCTTGGCGACCAGCAGCGCCGCTTCCGGGCTCATGAACTGCTCCATGCCGTCGAGACGCATCAGCGCTTGCTCGGTGAGTTTGTCGGCGGTTTCGGCATCGTTGAGCAGCAGGCTGGTGGCCTTCATCAGGCGCGCTCGAATCTGCAAGCCGGGGTCGGTCGGATTCTCCTTGGCCACGGCACTGAGGGTCGTGTTGATTTCCAGCCGCGTGCGCGTATCGAGACCGCGCTCGCTGCCCTTGCTGATCAGCGCATGGGCCAGACCCAAGTTGCTTTCCGGGTCCTTGAACCGCGACTGCGCACCTTGCGACACCGCCTGGCGATAGGCGCGCGAAGCGGTGTCGAAATCCTCGTTGGCCATCGCCAGTTTGCCCAGCAATGCCTGCCGACGCACCGCCAATGGTGATAGGCGAATCGCTTCTTCGAGCACTTGCTGCGCACCTTTGGTATCGCCCTCCGATACCAGCACATCGGCCATGCCGTCATACAGCGACGGCATCATCGGGAACACCTTCAGCGCTTTTTCATAAACCCCTTTAGCCTGTGCAACCTGACCGCGCTTGAACAGCAACTTGCCCAATCCGGCAAATGCCCACGGCAACGGTCGGTCGGCAATGATGCTGTCGTAAAGGCGTTCCAGCGCTTCGTTCTGGTTCATGTCGCGCAGCGCATCAGCGCGGTAGCGCAGGCACAGCGGCGAATAACGGATGTCCTGCTTGCACAGGGCGATGCAGGCGTTTAGCACCTCGACCGGTTTGCCACGGTCGAGGGCCTGCAGAATCGGTTTGAGCAATGTCTTGCGCTGTTCCAGACGCTCCAGGCGCTGGGCCAGACCGGAACGGTTGAACGGTTTGGTCAGGTACGCATCCGGCTCGTGCTCCAGGGCACTGAGCACCATCGCCTGACTGGTCTCGGCGGTGACCATGACGAACACTGCTTCATGGCTGATGAGCTTTTCCAGCATCAGGTCTTCGAGTACCTGCTGTCCGTTCTTCTTGCCGTCGCCAAGGTGGAAATCCTGCAGAATGAAATCGTAGGACTTCTGCGCGCACATCTTCAGCGCCTGTTCACCAGTGTCGGCGGTGTCGACATCCTTGACCCCAAGCTCACGTAGCATCGAACGCACGGAACTGCGGAAATCCGAGAAATCATCGACGATCAGAAAACTCTTTTGGTGATACGACAGCATCGAAGATTTCCAGGCAATTGAAGTGAGGGCAATTTCAGGCGCGCAGATGATAGCTGGCGGCCAAATGCTATCAAGCGATTTCGCGCGACTTTTAAGTCACCGAATGGGTTATCGGCCAGAGGTGCCGTTCCCTGAAGCCGGCGCTTCAAGATTCCTCGCCCAACGATTACCCCGCGCGCGGGTGCAACTTTCCACTACAGGGTTTACATCGTGTACATCAAAGGACGCTGCATCACGTCTGTCTGTGCGCTGCTGTTTATACAGCAGGCAATGGCGGCTGGCGCTCGCCGTCAAAACGACTGCCGGCGATTTTCACGGCGATGCCAATGAAGATGACGCTTCGATAACGCACTTTCCGACAGCGCGGCCCAAAGGCGTTACGGCCAATGAATGGCGAGCGTTGACCGCTTCGCGGGTGACTGACGCTGCCGAGACTGGCCTGACCTCTTACACTTTGCAGGATCTGGATGAACTGTGCGGTCACTTCAGAAGGAATTTCCCCAATGGCAGTTCTTGCGACGGTTGGGGCGGATCCAGGCGTTGTAAAAACTTTTCTACAGGCAAAACAAAACCCCAACTGCTTTCGCAATTGGGGTTTCGGAATTTAATCTTGACGATGACCTACTCTCACATGGGGAAACCCCACACTACCATCGGCGATGCATCGTTTCACTGCTGAGTTCGGGATGGGATCAGGTGGTTCCAACGCTCTATGGTCGTCAAGAAATTCGGGTACCGAATCGTGGCCAGAGGGCCGCGCTTCAGCAAATTGGGTATGTGGTAGCTTTCGGTGTTTTGTGCTGCCTTTTTAGGTGCAGTCGAACTTTCGGTTCGTTTCGTCTTCACACACCGCAATCTGGTGCTCTCTCGAGTCAGCAAATTGCTTGGGTGTTATATGGTCAAGCCTCACGGGCAATTAGTATTGGTTAGCTCAACGCCTCACAGCGCTTACACACCCAACCTATCAACGTCGTAGTCTTCGACGGCCCTTCAGGGAACTCAAGGTTCCAGTGAGATCTCATCTTGAGGCAAGTTTCCCGCTTAGATGCTTTCAGCGGTTATCTTTCCCGAACATAGCTACCCGGCAATGCCACTGGCGTGACAACCGGAACACCAGAGGTTCGTCCACTCCGGTCCTCTCGTACTAGGAGCAGCCCCTCTCAAATCTCAAACGTCCACGGCAGATAGGGACCGAACTGTCTCACGACGTTCTAAACCCAGCTCGCGTACCACTTTAAATGGCGAACAGCCATACCCTTGGGACCGGCTTCAGCCCCAGGATGTGATGAGCCGACATCGAGGTGCCAAACACCGCCGTCGATATGAACTCTTGGGCGGTATCAGCCTGTTATCCCCGGAGTACCTTTTATCCGTTGAGCGATGGCCCTTCCATACAGAACCACCGGATCACTAAGACCTACTTTCGTACCTGCTCGACGTGTCTGTCTCGCAGTCAAGCGCGCTTTTGCCTTTATACTCTACGACCGATTTCCGACCGGTCTGAGCGCACCTTCGTACTCCTCCGTTACTCTTTAGGAGGAGACCGCCCCAGTCAAACTACCCACCATACACTGTCCTCGATCCGGATAACGGACCTGAGTTAGAACCTCAAAGTTGCCAGGGTGGTATTTCAAGGATGGCTCCACGCGAACTGGCGTCCACGCTTCAAAGCCTCCCACCTATCCTACACAAGCAAATTCAAAGTCCAGTGCAAAGCTATAGTAAAGGTTCACGGGGTCTTTCCGTCTAGCCGCGGATACACTGCATCTTCACAGCGATTTCAATTTCACTGAGTCTCGGGTGGAGACAGCGCCGCCATCGTTACGCCATTCGTGCAGGTCGGAACTTACCCGACAAGGAATTTCGCTACCTTAGGACCGTTATAGTTACGGCCGCCGTTTACCGGGGCTTCGATCAAGAGCTTCGCGTTAGCTAACCCCATCAATTAACCTTCCGGCACCGGGCAGGCGTCACACCCTATACGTCCACTTTCGTGTTTGCAGAGTGCTGTGTTTTTAATAAACAGTCGCAGCGGCCTGGTATCTTCGACCGGCATGAGCTTACGGAGCAAGTCCTTCACCCTCACCGGCGCACCTTCTCCCGAAGTTACGGTGCCATTTTGCCTAGTTCCTTCACCCGAGTTCTCTCAAGCGCCTTGGTATTCTCTACCCAACCACCTGTGTCGGTTTGGGGTACGGTTCCTGGTTACCTGAAGCTTAGAAGCTTTTCTTGGAAGCATGGCATCAACCACTTCGTGTTCTAAAAGAACACTCGTCATCAGCTCTCGGCCTTAAGATCCCGGATTTACCTAAGATCTCAGCCTACCACCTTAAACTTGGACAACCAACGCCAAGCTGGCCTAGCCTTCTCCGTCCCTCCATCGCAATAACCAGAAGTACAGGAATATTAACCTGTTTTCCATCGACTACGCTTTTCAGCCTCGCCTTAGGGACCGACTAACCCTGCGTCGATTAACGTTGCGCAGGAAACCTTGGTCTTTCGGCGTGGGTGTTTTTCACACCCATTGTCGTTACTCATGTCAGCATTCGCACTTCTGATACCTCCAGCAAGCTTCTCAACTCACCTTCACAGGCTTACAGAACGCTCCTCTACCGCATCACCCGAAGGTGATACCCGTAGCTTCGGTGTATGGTTTGAGCCCCGTTACATCTTCCGCGCAGGCCGACTCGACTAGTGAGCTATTACGCTTTCTTTAAAGGGTGGCTGCTTCTAAGCCAACCTCCTAGCTGTCTAAGCCTTCCCACATCGTTTCCCACTTAACCATAACTTTGGGACCTTAGCTGACGGTCTGGGTTGTTTCCCTTTTCACGACGGACGTTAGCACCCGCCGTGTGTCTCCCATGCTCGGCACTTGTAGGTATTCGGAGTTTGCATCGGTTTGGTAAGTCGGGATGACCCCCTAGCCGAAACAGTGCTCTACCCCCTACAGTGATACATGAGGCGCTACCTAAATAGCTTTCGAGGAGAACCAGCTATCTCCGAGCTTGATTAGCCTTTCACTCCGATCCACAGGTCATCCGCTAACTTTTCAACGGTAGTCGGTTCGGTCCTCCAGTTAGTGTTACCCAACCTTCAACCTGCCCATGGATAGATCGCCCGGTTTCGGGTCTATTCCCAGCGACTAGACGCCCTATTAAGACTCGCTTTCGCTACGCCTCCCCTATTCGGTTAAGCTCGCCACTGAAAATAAGTCGCTGACCCATTATACAAAAGGTACGCAGTCACAGAACAAAGTCTGCTCCCACTGCTTGTACGCATACGGTTTCAGGATCTATTTCACTCCCCTCTCCGGGGTTCTTTTCGCCTTTCCCTCACGGTACTAGTTCACTATCGGTCAGTCAGTAGTATTTAGCCTTGGAGGATGGTCCCCCCATATTCAGACAAAGTTTCTCGTGCTCCGTCCTACTCGATTTCATGACCAAGAGATTTTCGCGTACAGGGCTATCACCCACTATGGCCGCACTTTCCAGAGCGTTCCGCTAATCTCAAAGCCACTTAAGGGCTAGTCCCCGTTCGCTCGCCACTACTAAGGGAATCTCGGTTGATTTCTTTTCCTCAGGGTACTTAGATGTTTCAGTTCCCCTGGTTCGCCTCTTGCACCTATGTATTCAGTACAAGATAACCATCTTATGATGGCTGGGTTCCCCCATTCAGACATCTCCGGATCAAAGTCTGTTTGCCGACTCCCCGAAGCTTTTCGCAGGCTACCACGTCTTTCATCGCCTCTGACTGCCAAGGCATCCACCGTATGCGCTTCTTCACTTGACCATATAACCCCAAGCAATCTGGTTATACTGTGAAGACGACATTCGCCGAAAATTCGAATTTCTCAACTAAGAGAACTCACAAATTTTACCTTAGCCTGATCCGTTACCAGTGAAAGTAACGTTCAGTCTATCTTTCTATCACATACCCAAATTTTTAAAGAACGATCTAATCAAAAGACTAGAAATCAATATTCTCAATGGAATACTCATTTCTAAGCTTTCAGAAGCAGTTATATGGTGGAGCCAAGCGGGATCGAACCGCTGACCTCCTGCGTGCAAGGCAGGCGCTCTCCCAGCTGAGCTATGGCCCCATAACAAAATTGGTGGGTCTGGGCAGATTCGAACTGCCGACCTCACCCTTATCAGGGGTGCGCTCTAACCAACTGAGCTACAGACCCAATTTCGAGCGCGTAACTGTTAGCTTGGAGCTATCAGCTTGGAGCTTAAAGCTGCTTCTATCGTCTTCTTCAATGAATCAAGCAATTCGTGTGGGAACTTATGGAGCAGCTGATGTCGTCGATTAAGGAGGTGATCCAGCCGCAGGTTCCCCTACGGCTACCTTGTTACGACTTCACCCCAGTCATGAATCACACCGTGGTAACCGTCCTCCCGAAGGTTAGACTAGCTACTTCTGGTGCAACCCACTCCCATGGTGTGACGGGCGGTGTGTACAAGGCCCGGGAACGTATTCACCGTGACATTCTGATTCACGATTACTAGCGATTCCGACTTCACGCAGTCGAGTTGCAGACTGCGATCCGGACTACGATCGGTTTTATGGGATTAGCTCCACCTCGCGGCTTGGCAACCCTTTGTACCGACCATTGTAGCACGTGTGTAGCCCAGGCCGTAAGGGCCATGATGACTTGACGTCATCCCCACCTTCCTCCGGTTTGTCACCGGCAGTCTCCTTAGAGTGCCCACCATAACGTGCTGGTAACTAAGGACAAGGGTTGCGCTCGTTACGGGACTTAACCCAACATCTCACGACACGAGCTGACGACAGCCATGCAGCACCTGTCTCAATGCTCCCGAAGGCACCAATCCATCTCTGGAAAGTTCATTGGATGTCAAGGCCTGGTAAGGTTCTTCGCGTTGCTTCGAATTAAACCACATGCTCCACCGCTTGTGCGGGCCCCCGTCAATTCATTTGAGTTTTAACCTTGCGGCCGTACTCCCCAGGCGGTCAACTTAATGCGTTAGCTGCGCCACTAAGAGCTCAAGGCTCCCAACGGCTAGTTGACATCGTTTACGGCGTGGACTACCAGGGTATCTAATCCTGTTTGCTCCCCACGCTTTCGCACCTCAGTGTCAGTATCAGTCCAGGTGGTCGCCTTCGCCACTGGTGTTCCTTCCTATATCTACGCATTTCACCGCTACACAGGAAATTCCACCACCCTCTACCATACTCTAGCTCGACAGTTTTGAATGCAGTTCCCAGGTTGAGCCCGGGGATTTCACATCCAACTTAACGAACCACCTACGCGCGCTTTACGCCCAGTAATTCCGATTAACGCTTGCACCCTCTGTATTACCGCGGCTGCTGGCACAGAGTTAGCCGGTGCTTATTCTGTCGGTAACGTCAAAATTGCAGAGTATTAATCTACAACCCTTCCTCCCAACTTAAAGTGCTTTACAATCCGAAGACCTTCTTCACACACGCGGCATGGCTGGATCAGGCTTTCGCCCATTGTCCAATATTCCCCACTGCTGCCTCCCGTAGGAGTCTGGACCGTGTCTCAGTTCCAGTGTGACTGATCATCCTCTCAGACCAGTTACGGATCGTCGCCTTGGTGAGCCATTACCTCACCAACTAGCTAATCCGACCTAGGCTCATCTGATAGCGCAAGGCCCGAAGGTCCCCTGCTTTCTCCCGTAGGACGTATGCGGTATTAGCGTTCCTTTCGAAACGTTGTCCCCCACTACCAGGCAGATTCCTAGGCATTACTCACCCGTCCGCCGCTGAATCCAGGAGCAAGCTCCTCTCATCCGCTCGACTTGCATGTGTTAGGCCTGCCGCCAGCGTTCAATCTGAGCCATGATCAAACTCTTCAGTTCAAACATCTTTGGGTTTTTAAGAAACCCTAAACTTGGCTCAGCAATCGTTGGTTACATCTTTGATTTCTCGCGGAGTAACTTGTGATGCTGATAATCTTGTTGACTATCAGTCTGACCCCACAAGCACCCACACGAATTGCTTGATTCAGTTGTTAAAGAGCGGCTGGTTAAGATCTTTCGTCTCAACCGAGGCGCGCATTCTACAGCAGCCTCATTTGCTGTCAAGTGATTATTTTCAGAAGTTTTCGAAGAATTCTTCAACAACTTCAACCACTTGCGCTTCCGATCTCTCGTCAGCGGGAGGCGAATTCTACAGCGTTACACGCTGCTGTCAACACCTCTTTTTCAACTTCCTTCTGGCTTCGATGAACTGAAGCAACCTGCCGCCGAAACCTACATAACTCATTGAATCTCAAGGAGTTTTCCGTTTCGACTGCGCCGGAAGTGGGGCGAATTATAGACATCTGAAATCTGCCGTCAAGCGTTAATTGTACTTTTCTATCAGAGCAGGGAAAGCCTTCTATATAGAGGCGCTCACATAACCCTCACTCGGATCCCCCCCTCTAACTGAAAGCGCAAGCAAACCCACCCTGGCACGTAACAAAGCCAACGCTTGAGCACACGGTCGCGAATATCAAAGGAGAGGAGTTCAATAATAGATGGTGTCCCAGGGCAGGTTCGAACTGCCAACCTTCCCCTTAGGAGGGCTAATAAATAGATCGCAGCCACAGGGATTTCCCCGCACTATCAGGCAGTTATAGTCTGGTTGAGTCCCACAAAACGCTCCCGTATAGTGCTTTTTGCTGTCACGCTGCTGTCACGGATCGGAACAATGAAAAGCAAGATCACCCAGAAACTCATCAATAGCCTAGAGGCCGAGGCAAAGGTTTACCGTGTGCATGACACGGTTCAGCCCGGTTTCTTTATCCGGGTACTCCCCAGCGGCCACAAGTCATTCATGGTCACCTGGGGCCGCAACAAGAATGCAACTCTTGGCAGGGTTGGGGTCCTGACGCTCGATCAGGCAAGAACAGAGGCAGCTCAATACCTTGCCGACGCTCATGCCCATGGTGAACCCCTCGCCGTTATCCAAGGACGCAGGGGCGCTACCCTGCCCTCCCTACGCGACTTCATCGACGACACATATATGCCGTGGTTTAAAACGCACCACAGAGGCCATGAGAAGACCCTGCACACCTTGGACAACAACTTCGAGGCAATCATGCCTCAGCGCCTGGACTCGATAACTGGCCGCGACCTGGAGCAGATTCGAACGAACTGGATGCAGATAGGCAACAAGGCATCGACGGTGAATCGGAAAATGGGTTCGATCAGTGGAGTCTTCAGCCGGGCGGTGGAATGGGACTACATCAGCACGCACCCTCTGACCAAGGTCAAGCAACTCAAGGTCGACTCAATGGCATTAGTGCGCTACCTGAACAAAGAAGAAACCAAACGACTGCGCGAAGCACTGGACGCTCGACAAGATGAAATGCGTACCGAACGTGAAAGTGCAAATAAGTGGCGCATTGATAGAAACAGGGAGCCATTCCCCAGCCTTTTAGAGCTGCCGTTCACCGACCATTTAAAACCAATGGTCCTGGTATCACTTAACACCGGCATGAGACGGGGCGAACTGTTCAACCTTAAGTGGCTTGCCATAAACTTCGAAACTAAGACAATCACAATCAAGGGCGATACATCCAAGACAAATGACACCCGGCACATACCAATGAACAAGGAAGTTCTGAGCACCTTAGAGAGCTGGGGAAAGCAATCTGGAAAATCCAGGTACGTATTTCCCAGCAAGGATGGAGGTCGTCTAGACGATGTTAAGAGCGCTTGGCTCAATCTACTTGAGCGAGCCAAGATCAGCGAATTTCGATGGCACGATATGCGTCATGACTTTGCATCACGCCTGGTGATGGCAGGCGTACCGCTCAACACGGTACGCGATCTACTGGGACACTCAGATATTAAAATGACTCTACGCTATGCACACTTAGCACCAGGCACTAAGGCTGCGGCTGTAGAGCTTATTTAGAGCCAGAGGCTTCCAGGATTTTCTTATAACCTTCGTATGAAGGGGACAGGTTTTTGTTAGCATCCAAAAATGAGATATAGCCTTCAATAAGTGGCCACTCCCCCCTTACCAATTCTAAATTCACAAAGTATTTTTTGCAGGTAGCACTCAACTTTTGCGCATGTCCATTTAAGTCACCATAGAGGTCATAGTCTCCTTTGAAATATTCAGAGGTGACGACAACGCTTGCCTGACGCCATAACGTTTCGCCTGAGAATCTAGGACCCATTGCCCCCGATCTGAGTTTGAAAAGCACCTCATCCTCGGACCATATAGCCTCGAATGCGGCCATGAAATTAATCTCGCCGCCTTCAAGGCTCCCACCCTGAAATGGATTGGGCACGAACATTTCGTTTAGGCCTTCCTCGATCACAGTTTCCAGCACCTTCACGATTTTCTCATTCCGTGCAGCCGCAGCAGTGTCTAGTGCCGCCTTGAGGTAGGGCTCAATCCTTGCTGAGATCACGACCTTTTTTGACCGGTTTGCCATGCTTGCTCCAATTGGTAAGTAACACGATTCGCTTGCATGTTATGTTACTTACAAATAATATGCTTACGTCCGATCCAGTATCGTACAGTCCACCAAAGCGCTCAAGGAGAAAGGAATGAACCACGAAAAAACTGCGCCATCGCTGTCTGTAGGAGTCGAAGACGCTGCACGCCTAACCGGCTACTCGCGGTCAGGCATCTATGAAGTGATTGCCTCAGGCGACCTCAAAGCATTCAAGCTCGGCCGGCGACGTCTGATCCTAATGACTGAACTGAAGGCGTGGATTGAGCGCACAGCGAAGGGCGGCGCCCGTTGAGTACGAAAGCCTCAAGGAAAGCACACCAGAAAAGAATTAGAGCCCGCAAAAGACCTTCAGAACCGAGGTCAGACAAAAAAGTGTCGAGTCAGTGTTGCGAGCACTGACACGACGAATCACATAGATATTCTGGGAGAAAGCCATGCAACTCACTAATATTACTCTGCTACCAGCAAGCCTTGCCAGCGCATACATTCACCGCCCCATTGCCTCGAACGCCCTCCGAGCAAACTCACCAACATCCTTACGCCTCAATCGCTCCGCTCCCCACACGACCATTGTCCGCACACTGACTCAGGAAGCGGCTCAATGAACCGCCCCTATACCATGTCAGAGGAAGACTTTTACAAGTTGGAATCGGTGCGCGACTCAATCGACCTGGTGCAGTTGCTCTCCGGTGAGGTAACCCGACCACATTCTGTATCTCCCCAGCTCTACTCGTCATTCCTAGACCTGATGAAAGACGAAATAAGCACGCTGATTCAATCAGCCAAAACTGAACTCTCAATGCGCTAAACGCTTGAACGTACAGCACAAAGCTATCGAACAGAGGGTGTGACCATGATGAACTTTCAACAGCGCAAAGTTGCGCTGACGGAATCGGCTTGTCCGATAAAAGCCCAAATGGCAGTAAATACAGTGCGCAACGGCACTCCTATTCACGCTGTCAGCGCAGGAAAAGTTCTAGTTTTGCGGACGTGTAAAGCCATAGAAAGTCGGAACTATCCAAGAAAAATCCGGGCGACCGATGGCGTTGAAGGCATGCTATACGGCTGGTTATTCGGTGAAGGGGAATGCCGAAACGCCGAAGTTATCTTGCGAAGCGATACACGCTTTCAGGTCGTTGAGGTGGAAGTTTCTGGCCTTGTGATTCAAGAAGGCCAGGTCTCCTTTAGCCATGGCGTCGTCCTTCATACCGGCGACAGGCTAACTGCAACCAAGTATCTAGAACAGCATGAGCCACGCAGCAGGAAAGCGGCAGTTATTGGCGCGTGCCGTCATGTTGGCAACCGACGGCGAGTTCGTGTTGGGGCTGCAGGGATGGCAACCACAGGAAACCATGGCACTGCAACTGCGGGAAATTTCGGGGTCGCCGTCGCTGGTGATCGAGGTCGGGCGTTTGCCGGAGAATGTGGTACAGCATCAGTGGGAGATAGGGGGTACGCCTATGCCAGCGATTTCGGCACGGCAATCGCAGGAGAGTGGGGTATCGCCAGCGCTGGGTGTGGCGGCGAAGCTCGCGCCCTAACCTACGGTACCGCCTCAGCAGGAATCATGGGCAATGCAATTGCCGGAGACCACGGTAATGCCAATGCAGGAATTCGAGGCACTGCCACCGCCGGGTTGTATGGCACCGTAAGCGCTGGCCCAGGCGGAGAGATCCGCCTGAGATATTTGGATGCCCAGTCGAACCGGTACAGAACGGTTACTGGCTACATTGGCGAAAATAACCTCACACCATTCACCTCCTACACACTTGATGCCAACCACCAGTTTGTACCGGTATCTGCGCTAGAGGTGGCGAGCAAATGACAAAGCTCAGCCCTCTCGACCTGATTCGACAAACTGCACTGCACGCTCTGGCCGCTGCTGAAACACTCTTGCCTGAATGGCTCCCAAAAGGCGGGCGAAAAGGCCGCGAATGGGTAGCGCCCAATATTGCCCGCGGAGACCGGCAAGCTGGCTCCTTTGGCGTGTCACTCGACTCTGGCCGGTGGAATGACTTTGCCGATAGCTCTGCTCACGGTGGCGATCTGGTGTCGCTGCTGGCCTACCTACGCAATTGTAGGCAGCTGGAGGCAGCAAAGGAGATTGATGAACGTCTACGCCTGGGCCTGTTCAACCTCACGTCCGACGATGTTCAGCAGCTCGAGGAGCGCCGCTTGCACACCGAACAGGAGCGCATCGCATCCACTCTGCGCGCACAGCAACTCCAGGAAGAAAAGCACCTGGCCACTGCTCGACAGGCAGCACAACTTTGGAAAATGGCGAAGCCCGCCGAACGCTTACATACCTACCTGCTGGCAAAGGGTGTAGCGCCCCTTCAACTACGTCAGTTGAGCCATGGCCGTCTGTTGGTGCCTCTCTGCCACGATGGCCGCTTGGTCAATCTACAAACCATCACGCCGGACGGCGGCAAACGCTTCCTGTCTGGAGGTCGAGTGCAAGGATGCTACTCCCCCCTAGGCAAAATCTCCGAAGGCTGCCGCCTTTATGTCTGCGAAGGCTGGGCAACCGGCGCAACCCTGCACCACAACACGGGTAGCCCAGTGATTTGTGCCATGAACGCAGGCAATCTCAAGCCGGTGGCTATGACAATGCGTGAGCGTTATGGCGAGCGCTTGGAGCTGGTGATCGCTGGTGATGATGACCGCGAAACGCTCGGCAATCCTGGAAGAACCGCCGCCAACCAAGCCGCCCGTACAACTGACGCCCTTGTGGTGTTTCCTGACTGGCCACAAGGCAGCCCAACCAACCTATCAGACTTCAACGACCTGTACCTCTGGCTATCCGGTCAGTACAGAGAGAGCCGCAAGCCATGAACACCCACGAAAAAAATCCTACCTTGAGCCTAGTCGGCGACCCCAAGGCGCCGTCACCCGACAAGCTGGAGCGACCGCGTTTTGCGGTATATGAACAAACCTGCACCGTCGAGGGCAAAACGTATAAGGCGGGCACCTGGTACCACGGCCTAAAACAAGGTGGCGCGGAGGAAAAGGCCATTCCGGTGGATCACTGGATCTGCACACCTTTAAACGTTGAAGCTGAAACGGTTAATTCAGAGGACGGCACCATTGGGCGACTTCTCTCTTTCAGCCACCGAGGAAGGCGCATCGAGTGGGTCATGCCTATGGAAGCACTGGCCGGTAAAGGTGATGAGGTCATGAAGGTTTTGATGAGTCGGGGCCTGGTAATCGAGCACCACCAACGACGCCAGATCGTTCCATACCTGGCCAGCCACCAATCGCCTGAGTTGGTGATCGCGACCACCACTAAACCCGGTTGGCATGAGTCTGGGGCATTTGTGCTGCCCTCTCGCGTCATTGGCGGGGATAACGTGCGTTTCCAGGACTCAGGCCGGGCTATGAACGTATTCACCTGCAAGGGGACTCTCAGTGGCTGGCAAACCGAGATTGCTACACGCTGCCTGGGCAACCCTGTGTTGATTCTTTCGGTCTGCTGCGCTTTGGCTGGACCTCTGCTCGCCAAGGTAGGAGTTAATGGCGGTGGCGTTCACTTGGTGGGCGATTCATCAAGCGGCAAGTCGCTCGCCCAGCTCTTGGCGGCTTCGATTTGGGGCAACCCTGGCGCCTTCGCAGCGTCGTGGGACGTGTCAAAGGGTGGTGTCGAGATCGAGGCTGCTTCGCGCAATGACACCGTGTTGATCCTGGACGAAATCAAGCGCGCTGATCCCAAGCGCGTCCAGGAAATGGCGTATGCCATCGCCAACGGCACGGGCAAAGGCACAATGACCCGCGAGCGTGAGGGACGCGCCAAATTGACCTGGCGTGTACTCGCGCTCTCCAGTGGTGAACGATCGCTATCAGACCATGCCGCCATCGGAGGCAGCAGTGCGCACGCGGGGGCCGAGTTGCGGATGGTGGACGTGAATGCCGGTACTCGTACCCATCGCGCCTTCGATGATGTGCATGGTCTGACCGGACAGGAGTTTCACCGGATTCTTAACGACGCCGTGTCACAGCACTATGGCCACCTCGGGCCAGCGTTCGTGGAGTCGCTAATTCAACAGCCCGAGGATCTGCACCGCGCATTCCGGAAAGAGCGGGAAGTTTTTGGCACCGACAGCTCGCAGGCTGGCCGGGTTGCTGATCGTTTCGCAATTATGGCGCTGGCTGGTGAATTGGCTATCCGTCGCAAGCTACTCAAATGGCCGGAAGGCACAGCCACAAAAGCCTGCTGTCTTCTGTTCAACGAATGGCTTGCGACCGCAGGTGACGGCAACGCAGAAGACCGCCAAATCCTGCGTGGCATCGCTCACTTTATTGCTCGGCACGGGGACAGTCGCTTTTCCAGTGTGCACGACAACCATCCAAACGGGACCGTTAACAACCGGGCGGGCTACTACGAAATAGAGCTTGGAAAACGACTCTACCTGTTCAACACCCCAGCCCTGGAAGAGGCCGCCATGGGCTTTGGTAGAAATCGTATTGTTCGTGCGCTCCAAGGGGTTGAAGCGCTGGCCAAGGTGGACGTGGAGGCCAATCAGAAGCGGACGATGAAACGCTACAACACGCCAGGCGGTGGCGATGCTCGTTTCTACGTGATTGACCCTAAGAAACTGGAACAGGACGGAGCCAGCCAGTGAGCACCCGTCGCTTCTCAGGCTGCATGCCATGGTCAGACATTCCCTAATGCTCGCTCCTTGGTTTCGGCCATCGCTAACCGCCAAGTTCGCCTCAGCCTGCACCCTTTAACCTCAAACGGTGAGTTCAAATGCGCAGACGGTCGTCAAGCGGCACGTACTTATACTGTCCTGCAAAGTGTCGTTATCTAAAGGGATCAAGGGAATAAGGGAACAGCCCAGAAACTACGTGGCTTTCATCAATCCCTTAATAGATACGAGAGTAGGGATAAGGGAATACAACTCTGTTCAATAAGGGCTCCCGTCACCGCACCATTCCCTGAAAAAAAAGACAGGGATTGTCACAAGGCTCTGAAAGGCCCGGTTTATAAGGGTTAGCCCTTGATTCCTGAGATCCCTCGGGTTTTCGAAATCAGACGTTCAATAAGGGGGATGGTGTATTTTTTTGTTGACAGATCGCCAAACAGAATTAATAAAAAACTCAGCCTCAGCCAAATACTACCCAGATACACCTGGCGTCCGAAGTCCCCTACCTCTTGGCGAGCAGCTTTAAGCCCTTCAACACGACTGACTGAAAACTGAATGAAAAAGCCCCGCTCGGTCTCCCGGCGGGGCTTTGTTTTTTAGCGCTACCAGAGCTTGGTCACGCTGACGAAATACCTAACTGCTCAAACATTTCACGCTGCTGCTTACGTGGGAGCGCGTGCAGCCGGTCGAACAGCATCCGATCTATCGGCTCTGCTGCCGGAACCAGTGCATGAGAGAACGCCAGGGTCATTACAAAGCGGTGACCACAGCCCTTGGCGTTCAAACACTGGCAGTAGAGCCGAGCGAATGATGGGGAAACGTCATCACGCGATGAAATCCGCGCTTTCTCTCCACACTCTTTGCAATAAACCCGCACCTACCACCCCGTAAAGACATCGCTAAAAACACAACATATTGTGTCATGATGAAATTTATAACACCATATGTTGTGTTTTTCGTTTCTGTTCCTGGCCAGATAGGAATTCCGCTCAACCAATAGGCCAACTCTCTCTTGATAAAAAAAGGAAACATTTGTGAGCCGCAGCCTCAGTTCTAGCGCCAGTTCAAAGTACCTGCACCTGCAAGAAGCTATCGCCGAAACCTACAAAACTGACAGTGTCACCCGTACCTTTGCGGTCGAGCCCTCAGTCGCCCAGGAACTCAATGATAAAATCGCTGCAAAGGCCGATTTTCTGGAGCGTATCAACGTGGTGCCGGTCAGTGAAATTAAAGGCGACAAGGTCTTCCTCGGTGTCTCCAGCCCAGTCACAAGCCGCACCAACACCAAAACCACAGAGCGCGAAGCCAAGGACTTTTCCAGCCTGGAAAACAACTCCTACGAACTGGCGTCAACAGAGTCAGACGTAGCCTTGCCATTCGCCAAGATCGACGCTTGGGCCAAGTTCCCGGACTTCCAGGACCGCTATACAGGGTCGGTGCAAAAACAAATTGCCCTTGATCGCATGCTGGTCGGATTCCATGGCACGCACGCAGCCCCGCAAACCGATATCAGTGCCTATCCAATGCTCCAGGACGTGAACAAGGGATGGCTCCAGCAGGCCCGCGAGCAAATCCCTGCCCAGGTACTCAGCGAGGGCACCACTGCAGGCAAGATCAGGCTCGGCACAGGTGGCGACTATGCCAACCTCGATGCCCTGGTTCATGACGTTAAACAGATGGTTGACCTGGTGTTTCGTGACGCGGGCGACCTGATTGCAATCATCGGCGGCGACCTGCTGGCCGCTGACAAGGCGAAGCTGTACGCCAAGCAAGGCGATACCCCGAGCGAGAAAGAACGGATCGAGGGCGCCCAGGTCATCGCCACCTATGGCGGGTTGCCCGCCTTTAGCGTGCCGTTCTTCCCTGACAACGCCGTACTGGTCACCAGTTGGGAAAACCTGTCGATTTACTACCAGGCTTCCAGTTGGCGGCGTCACATGATCGAGAACCCGAAACGCTCACGGGTCGAGGATTACAACAGTCGCAATGAAGGCTATGTGATTGAACAACTTGAGAAACTTGCCATGGCGGAAAACATTGAGTTGGAAGGGTAAGCCCCACCGATCCGCGAACACCAGCACACGAATATTCAAAGGGAACACCATGCAACTCACCACCATTGCCCGCGACGATTTGAGCCCAGAACTTCTGGAACAGTTGACCCGTTTCGAGCAAGACCTTGGCGTTTACACGGGCCTACAGGATCGGCTCACCGATCTAGTACAAGAAGAACAGCGGCTCAAGCAGCAGGCATCCACCTTTGAGGGACGGGCCGACCGTACGGACGCCTCTTGGAAGGCTATGGCGCAATCCGCCACCATTGACCAAGGCAAGATCAATGAGGAAATCGAGCGTAGCGCACAGCTCAGAAAGGATGCCCAGGCGCTGCGCCTCACCGCCGAAGCGCGAAGCGGCGTCCAAGGGGCGGTAGTGATTCAACTGGCAGAAGCCCGCATGAAACTGGGGCATGCCCCTGGCACGATCAACAAAGCGTATCAAGAGACCCTGCTGTCAAACGCGCTTGCACGGGAAGGCGTCCGGGAGACTCTTTTAGAACTGTTTGCCTTGTCTCGGGCACTGTTCCTCAAAAGCATTGATGAGCATGATGGAGTGTTGTCGAGCTGCAACGGTCAACGCGAAAGACAGGCAAAAACCCAGGAACTCACCTGGCGGACTTTCGGCTTGGAAGTCCAAAAGCTGTTTGACGGCGCCGAACATGGCATACAGGCCCCCGCCTTAGCAGTGATGCCGAGTACCGTCCAGAGAGAGGTGTTGGTAGAAACACCCGGCGACCTGATGAGGCTCCGGCAGGCATGCAAGGCATAAGCCCTGCAAAACCAGTAAGTGTTGCCGTACTTTTTAGAAGCCGCCACTGTGCGGCTTTCTTTTGTCTGGGCGTTTTTGACCCGCGCACCTGCTGACAGTTGCACGACAAATAGTGAAGTTGCCAAAGCTCTGTGAAATGACTCGTAAGCCACGCTCTGTATGGCCTCTAGGCTTTTAGATTGCTGCCAGGCACTCGCCAACCAGCACATGAAATGCGAGCGATTCATTTTGAAAAAAAACTACCAACCCCCTATGTGCGCTGGCTTTTTCGGCTTAAAACACTGCGCTCGGCCCGTTGCCGCCAGTGCGATTTCTCTGCACTTTTTTGCAAAACTTTGCACAAAATGAAATGGGCCATGACCTGCGAAGCCCCACGGCCAGCCTGGGCTAGCCCCCTGATTGCATTACCTTTGGAATTGCACAAAAAAATCACGCAGAGCGCGTCGGCGGGAGGGGGATAAGTGCTTTTTCATGCAGTTTTTTTTGCTGTCAGGTTATTCGCTTTTTTCGCCACGCTACGGCAAGTAATGATGTGATCAAGTCTTAACCTGCCTACTGCATGATGAGAACCTATCCGTCGAAGTGCGCCCAGCTACCAGCTAGCCTTGCCTGCTGAGCAGCTTCAGTGGCGCACGAGAATCGTTATGGCCGGTTGGCAGGTATGGTCAGGCGAATATACATGTGCGCTAGTCCGCCATTTGCAGTTGGAAGCGAAGTACCAAAGCGGCGACCACACGGTAGTGTTTTACGACCCAGGCTGCCGCCAGGTTTCTCTCCGATCACAATCAACTAATTCATCTTGTGTGATCTTTTCAAAAATCAACTTTCGGGCGACACTCCGTACAACAAATCCAATAATTTAGTTTTAGCATTATCATTTGCAGTAGGATCAAATATATATTCATCTGCGAAGGCTTTATCGGTTCCATCCTGAAAGCCCTCTATAGCAATCCGCACGGAAAGATCTTTCATCGACAGCTTATGATCAAGCGGCCTTAACACCTCAAACCTTAAATGTTTCCCAGGAGCGACCACTACCTTTTTTTCACCTAGTAATGAATACGGCATCACATTATAACGAAGTTGTACTTCCTCAAAGGCTTTCCGGCGAGAGTCTGGATCTTTAATTTTATTCGCCTTTAAGTATTCATCTATATACTCGCGCCGATTGGCCACATCAAAACCATAAACCAACTCAATATCACTACTTGTATTATTGACCAGCGTGAACACTAAACCAATTTCCCCGCTTCCCCCAAGCACCCCTGCGTAGGACAACGGATAGGTATTTTCAAACCACGGCGTACCACTTACAAAATAATTATCCGACCTGCGAAAAGAATGAAAACCATCCATATAAAACGACCAATGCCTCATAGCCAGATATGGATAACTGGGCTCCTGCTCGGTCTTAGCAATGTAAACAAAGAAAGACATGAGCATTATTATCACAGACAAACCAAAAACCACAGGGCCAGCACTTATTGGCGCCCTACCACGCCCCTCATAAGTTTTTCCATTCGCAGTTTCAGATCTAAGCATCGGCTTATGCTTTTTCAAATCTGAAACACCATCAATCAGCACCACAAAATTCACTACTTGCCCGGCAAGTACACGATCAATATTGACCGCATTTCCGGTCGATGAAATAGCCACGTAATCACAGGAGATAATTTTGCAAAGATTAGCATCAGGAAAAACAACTTCAACAGCCTTTTCCTTATCCTTACCTTTGTTAGATATTGTGACAGTTGCAGAGCAGCCAACTACACTTTTATCTACAGATCTGAAAACATCATAGAAAGCCAGATAAAGCTGCGGCGTCCTGAACAGAGAGATAATTTTATTCAACACAAAAGTCAAAATCACACCATAAACAACTTTTAGAAAAACGTTTAATTGCTCCATGCCCCGCCCCTTTTTTTCATAAATTCTAGCAATCCAAGCATTAAGCCAATAAGACTTTTAACTGCACAACTCAAAGCCGCTAAAAAACAATTGGAGATTAAGCGATTTTTAATCCATTCACATCTTGGCACAGAGCGCGTTGCAATGTTCGATGAACTCTAGACGGGTAAGGATAGTCACGCCGAGACATGGTCTCTAACGTTTCACGCCTTCCATGCTTAACAAATCCACGTTCATCATTACTCACAAAGATGGTCTTACCGGTTCTGACGTGGGCTTGCACAATCAGAGCATCACGCCTTTGATTTATTTGCTTTGGAGTTACGTTCTCCCGATTCTTCGGATACCCCTCACTTGAGATAACTCGCAAAATCTTTTCAAAATTATCATCGTCGGTCGCGGAGCCCCACATCATTCGCCCCCATGCTCCCTCGCCAAAATGGAAAGTCTCCACCGTCTCATTCAGCTTTCCCGCAGCCTCACTGAGATCAGTCCCTTGAAGCTCACGGTTCGTGACGGAAGTCACTTCCAGCGAATAGCCTGCTCTCGCGACCAGTTCTTCAATATCAGCAATGGGGAAAATATTGGTGTCGACTGTTACGGCTTCCATGCGGCGAGTCTCACGAGTTGTAGAAGCCGAAAGAGTAGGTTACCGAATTACAAAAAATGCTCCGTCAGGAGGATCCCGAGCGGAGCATTTTTAATGCCTCCTGCTGTCACCCTGCTGTCAGGAAGTAAATCTGAAGTCGGGAGAACTGCTCAAAAGGCCTGAATTATATGGTGTCCCAGGGCAGGTTCGAACTGCCAACCTTCCCCTTAGGAGGGGGATGCTCTATCCAATTGAGCTACTGAGACATACGCTTGTCGCAGCAGACGCTGCATGACGGACGGCGTGCATGTTAACCACCGGGCCCGGATTTGTCATGTCGTCCGTAGGGCTTTTTAAGTGTAGGCAGCCGCCCTGCCATGTCGCGGGAAGAATTACCGTGCATTTTGCACTCATCCCAAAAAGCCTTCATTGCAGATTGCAATCCAAGCAAGCCGAAACCCCCTCTCAAATGCTTGTTTTTTAAGGACTTAACAGAGGTTAAACTGTTGGCACGACGGCTGCTTTGCCTGTTCTATAAAAGAACATTCGGAGCCACGCCCCATGAACAGCACTCTTTTGCTTGCAAACGCAATTGCTCTAGCGGTTTTGGTGAGCTCCCAATTTATCCCCGAGAGCTCCGCACCAGAGCCATTGGCTCAGCGTATGCCACATTACCTGCAGGTACAGAGAACACCGCAACTGGCGGTGCTGAGTGATCAAGTCAACTCCACCCCACAAGCCGTCAGTGATTCCGGGCAGACGCTGCCAGCACTGACCTCAGAACATCTGGTTTTTTGAAATATCTTCAGGAGTACAACATGTCCAAGTCAGCTGCAGGATTTCTGATCCTCGCCTTATTGAGCGGCGTTGTGCATTTATCGCTGTTCGAGGGTACCGAAATCACCCTGCCACTGATTGGCTGCGGTGTCTTTGCAGTGCTGTTCGTACTTGCACTGGCTGCAGGACGGAAGATCAAATTTGATCCGGTTTTACGTTGAGCTCGATCAGGCGCAGAAGATCACTGACGGCATCCGCCAGATTTCCGGAATTATCGATGTGATATACCGGCCCATCACTTGACCTCCGATCCTTGAACAACGCATTGCGAGCCAGTCTTGCCTCAATCTGCTCAGGCGTCTCTCGACCACGTCTGAGCAGGCGCTCTCGCAACACATCATTCCTGACCGTAAGCAAAACCGGCAGCAGCGCTGGGTAGCGCTCCAATGCCTGGCGCAGATTGGCGCGGGACCCGTTGACCAACACATGCTGTCCAGCTTTCAGCCGCCGATCCATTTCCACCGCAACCCCATAGGCAAGACCATTGGCACGCCAGGCCAGCGAGAAGTCACCAGCGCGCTCGCGTCGCTCGAACTCCTCCGGCGTCACCCCAATGGCATCCTCCCCTACCGATTCAGCCGATCGCGTTATCACCCGGCGCATCACCTCGCAGTTCAGCGCACGCAATGGCACCCGTGCAGCTTCAATCAAACTGTCCTTTCCCGAACCGGACGGCCCCATCAAGTAAATCAGCTTGCCATCCATCCTGAAAACGCCCTCCAGCAGGTGTCTGCCACTAGTAAATCGGCAATTTGCCACTATCCTGTACAGGTAGGGAACAAGGATTTAGAACCCGCATAGCATGCACGTTCTGATGCCTTCGGACATCAATTGATGTGCGGCAGGAAGCGGACAAGGATGCGGACAGAGGCGAAGATTTCAAACCAGTCCGCATTTCTGATAATTGGTGCTGGCATTACGCCTTTACCCAGCTCAATATTTGTCACAGAATTGACGCCAATGATCTGGCAATTTTGAGGCATGATGCGGGCCTCTTAACAATTCAGGTTGAACCATTTGGCGCGGATGCTTGTCCTACCACACATCCTGCGGCCAATCCCGAGAACCGCTCCCCTGAACTAACCGGTTAAATATATGCGCCCATTGAAACAGGCAATTTATTCCAGCCGTACGGCTGACAAGTTCGTCGTACGTCTGCCAGACGGAATGCGGGAACGCATTGCCGAGGTGGCTCGCAATCATCATCGCAGCATGAACTCCGAAATCATTGCGCGCCTTGAGCAGAGTCTTATTCAGGAAGGCGCACTGGGCGAAGAGCTGAGCATGCGCCTGGACAGCCCGGAGCTGTCGCTGCACGAGCGTGAGCTGTTGCAACGTTTCCGCCAGCTGTCTCACCGCCAGCAGAATGCCTTGGTGTCCTTGATTGCCCACGACGCAGAAATGGCAGCAGACGCGTCCTGAGCCATACCGAACATCTCAAGCCAGCTTAATTGCTGGCTTTTTTTTGCGCGGATTTTGGGTAATCGTGGGCACAAAAAAAGCCCGCCAATTGGCGGGCTTTTTAATTGCAGCCGGTTAGAGCAGGAAGATTGTCGCCAACCCCAGGAATATGAAGAAGCCACCACTGTCGGTCATCGCAGTGATCATCACGCTGGCGCCCATTGCCGGATCTCGCCCCATCTTCGCCAGGGTCATAGGGATCAAAACCCCCATCAATGCAGCCAGTAACAGGTTAAGTGTCATCGCCGCGGTCATTACCACGCCCAGGGACCAACTCCCGTAGAGCAGATAAGCGACGACACCGATCACACCCCCCCAGACCAAGCCATTGATCAAACCTACCGCCAACTCCTTGCGCATCAGGCGCGAAGTATTACCGGTACTGACCTGATCGAGCGCCATGGCGCGAACGATCATGGTGATCGTCTGGTTACCGGAATTACCGCCAATACCCGCCACGATCGGCATGAGTGCCGCCAGTGCTACCAGCTTCTCGATCGAACCCTCGAACAGACCGATCACTCGCGACGCGACAAATGCAGTGATCAAGTTGACCGCAAGCCACGCCCAACGGTTACGCAGAGACTTCCAGACCGAAGCGAAGATATCTTCCTCTTCACGCAGACCGGCCATGTTGAGGACTTCGCTCTCGCTTTCCTCACGAATCAGATCGACCATTTCGTCAATCGTCAGACGGCCGATCAACTTGCCGTTTTTATCGACTACCGGAGCGGAGATCAAGTCGTAACGCTCGAAGGCCTGCGCGGCGTCATAGGCATCTTCGTCCGGATGGAAACTTACCGGATCGCTGGCCATCACCTCGGCAACTTGTTTGTCCGGGTCATTGACCAAAAGGCGCTTGATCGGCAGCACACCTTTGAGCACACCATCGTAATCAACGACAAAGAGCTTGTCGGTATGGCCCGGAAGCTCTTTGAGTCGACGCAGATAACGCAGAACCACCTCAAGACTGACATCCTCACGGATAGTCACCATCTCAAAGTCCATCAACGCACCGACCTGATCCTCGTCGTAAGACAGGGCCGAACGCACGCGCTCACGCTGCTGGTTATCCAGACTCTCCATCAGCTCATGGACGACGTCTCGCGGCAGCTCGGAAGCCAGGTCAGCAAGTTCGTCGGCGTCCATGTCCTTGGCGGCAGCCAGGAGCTCGTGATCGTCCATGTCGGCGATCAACGTTTCACGAACGGAGTCGGATACTTCGAGAAGAATGTCGCCGTCGCGATCGGCCTTGACCAATTGCCAGAGCGTCAGACGATCGTCCAGCGGCAAGGCTTCAAGAATGTAGGCGACGTCGGCAGAGTGCAAATCATCAAGCTTGCGTTGCAGCTCGACGAGATTTTGTCGATGAACCAGGTTTTCGACGCGATCGTGATGCGCGCCTTCCTGGCGATGAGTCAGGTCTTCAACGACGCGCTGACGCTGCAGCAACTCGACAACCTGAGCCAGGCGATCCTGCAGGCTTTCTTGTGTTTTCTTTACTTCGATTTCGGACATAGGCGAACTCCACTCCCAGCAGCGGGGCACGCCGGAAGGATCAATCAGTCAATTCATGATTGGTGAAACGGGGTACTGAGTAACTACTGGGTAAGTCCATGGAGGTTTTCCACAAGCCCCGGCGGGGCTGACGGGCGCAATGATACACCGCCTGACGGTTTAAAACGTTAAAAAATCGCGGTCGAAACAAGCGCTTGCGAAACAATCCTGAGCGCTGTCGTGATCCTTGCAAATGCGACGACGCATCCTGAAAAGAAAACACACCTGCACCGGAAAATGTAGCGACTACCCTTGAGCGTAGATCGTCATGGAGGACGTCGAATGCCATTTAAACCATCGCACATTACCCTCATCGGCCTGCTTTGCCTGCCACCCAGTGGCGCTGCCGTCACCTTCCATCGCTGCGAAGCAGTCGACGGCAGCATCACCTTCACATCAATGAGCTGCGTTCAAGGTGAACGACGCTCAGTGCAGGACGTTCACCCCTACTTGCCCGGATCAGTCGCGGCAGTGATGCCGGAGCACAATCACGAAGAAACATCCGGCATGACAAACCGAATTCGAGAACCCGTCATTGTTGGCCGCGCAGAAGACCGATGCGGCAATCTGATCGACGCAAGACAACGTCGCGAAGCGATCATCAATCGACGTGTGATTGCCGGCATGAGCCAGCAAGACGTCGAAAGCGCGCTAGGCAAACCGGACAAGGTGAACATTCGAACATCGACGACAAGCTATCGATACGACCTCAAGCGAGGCCGTAGTGCTCAAATAGATTTTGATGAGAGAGGATGCGTGAAGGAAAAAGCCAAATCCCGGACAGCAAAAAGCCCGCGTTAAACGCGGGCTTTTCGGTATATGGTGCACTCGACAGGATTCGAACCTGTGACCGCTCGGTTCGTAGCCGAGTACTCTATCCAGCTGAGCTACGAGTGCAATTTGTGTTTTTAGACCAGACCACAACTGGCTGAAACCAAGTTATTCACATTGCTGCAACTAACTCTTAAATGGTGCACTCGACAGGATTCGAACCTGTGACCGCTCGGTTCGTAGCCGAGTACTCTATCCAGCTGAGCTACGAGTGCATTTGTGTTTTTAGACCAGATCACATCTGGTTGAAGCCAAGCTATTTACATCGCTGTAACTAACTCTTAAATGGTGCACTCGACAGGATTCGAACCTGTGACCGCTCGGTTCGTAGCCGAGTACTCTATCCAGCTGAGCTACGAGTGCATTTGTTGCGCCGCATTATAGCCCGTCTAATCTCTATTCCAACCACTTTTTCTATTAATTTCAACAACTTACAGAAAAAGCCAGATTACGACGTACTAAGCAAATAATGGCGGAGAACGGGGGATTCGAACCCCCGACACCCTTTTGAGGTGTACTCCCTTAGCAGGGGAGCGCCTTCGGCCACTCGGCCAGCTCTCCGCAACACGGGGCGTATCTTAACCAACCTTTTCCCCGTTTGCAAACATAAAAATCGATAAAAATTAATGGCTTGGTTCTTCGTCCTTCTCTTTCTTTATACGCAGGTAAATTTCCTCACGGTGCACGGCAACCTCTTTCGGGGCATTGACGCCGATACGCACTTGATTTCCTTTAACGCCGAGCACGGTCACGGTGATTTCGCCATCACCGATAATCAGGCTTTCTGCGCACCGACGAGTCAGAATCAGCATACCTTTCTCCTTACGCAATTCAGTTCAGGGACAACAGTCTGCAAAAAAAAGGCACCCGACCTACAACCGGAGCGATCGTAGCCCTACATGCCTGAGTATTGACCAGCGCGAGCAAAAGAACAGTTCAGGGCCCGCGCCATTCAAAAAATAAAGGGCGCGGTCAGACCGCGCCCTTCAAGAAATGGAGTTACTCGCCTTGACGGGCCGGAGCATCCAGTTCGAAAGCCGTGTGCAGGGCGCGCACAGCCAGTTCCAGATACTTCTCTTCAATCACTACGGAAACCTTGATTTCCGAAGTCGAGATCATCTGGATGTTGATGCTTTCTTTCGCCAGGGATTCGAACATGCGACTGGCCACACCTGCGTGGGAACGCATGCCGACGCCGACGATCGAGACCTTGGCAATCTTGGTGTCGCCAACCACTTCACGGGCACCGATCTCGCGAGCGGTGTTTTCCAGCACGGTCTGTGCGGCCTGGTAGTCGTTGCGGTGCACGGTGAAGGTGAAGTCGGTGGTGTTATCGTGCGCGACGTTCTGCACGATCATGTCGACTTCGATGTTCGCGGCACTGATCGGGCCGAGAATCTTGAACGCCACACCCGGGGTGTCTGGCACGCCACGGATGGTCAGCTTGGCTTCATCGCGGTTGAAAGCGATGCCGGAAATGATCGGCTGTTCCATGGTTTCCTCTTCATCAATAGTAATGAGGGTGCCCGGACCCTCCTTGAAGCTGTGCAGTACGCGCAGCGGAACGTTGTACTTGCCGGCGAATTCCACCGCACGGATCTGCAACACCTTGGAGCCGAGGCTGGCCATTTCCAGCATCTCTTCGAAGGTGATCTTGTCCAGACGCTGAGCGACCGGCACAACGCGCGGGTCAGTGGTGTAAACACCATCCACGTCGGTGTAGATCTGGCACTCGTCAGCTTTCAACGCGGCAGCCAAAGCCACGCCGGTCGTGTCGGAACCGCCACGACCGAGCGTGGTGATGTTGCCGTGCTCGTCGACGCCCTGGAAACCGGCGACAACCACCACGCGACCCGCTTTCAGATCACCGCGAATCTTCTGGTCATCAATCTGCAAGATACGCGCTTTATTGTGCGCACTGTCGGTCAGGATCCGCACCTGATTACCGGTGTACGACACCGCCGGCACACCGCGCTTGATCAGCGCCATGGCCAGCAGGGCAATCGTCACCTGCTCACCGGTGGAAACAATCACGTCCAGCTCACGCGGAACCGGTTGAGTGTCGCCACTGATTTGCTTGGCCAGATCGATCAGACGGTTGGTTTCGCCGCTCATTGCAGACAGCACAACCACCAGGTCATCGCCGGCATCGCGGAATTTCTTAACCTTGTCGGCGACCTGCTCGATTCTCTCGACAGTGCCGACCGAGGTGCCTCCAAATTTCTGTACGATCAAAGCCATTTCAAAGCCGCCTCTGCCCATGAAGGGCGCCCAATAATCACTCGAACAGCCGCCGGGCCCGCCACTAGACTGCGGGCCCGACAGACCGTCTTATAAAGCCTGCTCGACGAATGGAGCGGTCAGCGCCAGTGCGCCATCCAGTGCGCCAGCGTCGACACCGCCGCCCTGCGCCATGTCCGGACGACCACCGCCCTTCCCGCCCACTGCCGCAGCAGCCTGTTTCATCAAATCACCGGCTTTGAGTTGGCCAGTCAGGTCCTTGGTTACACCTGCAACCAATACGACCTTTTCCTCATGGACACTGCCGAGCAGGATCACTGCGCGACCGAGTTTGTTCTTCAACTGATCAACCAGCGCCAGCAGCGCCTTGGCGTCCTGACCATCCAGGCGTGCAGCCAAAACCTTCACGCCTTTGACGTCCAGCGCCGAGGACGACAGATCGTCGCCCGCAGCACTGGCTGCCTTGGCTTGCAACTGTTCGAGTTGCTTCTCCAGTTGGCGATTGCGCTCCAGCACAGCCGACAGCTTGTCGATCAGGTTGTCGCGGCTGCCCTTGACCAGGCTGGCCGCTTCCTTGAGTTGTTCTTCTGCTGCATTCAAATACGCCAGTGCCGCAGCACCCGTGACGGCCTCGATACGACGCACGCCCGAAGCCACACCGCCTTCGCTGATGATCTTCAGCAGGCCGATGTCACCGGTACGGTTGGCGTGGATACCGCCGCACAGTTCGACGGAGAAATCACCGCCCATGCTCAGCACACGCACGTTGTCGCCATACTTCTCGCCGAACAGCGCCATCGCGCCTTTGTTCTTCGCGGTTTCGATGTCGGTTTCTTCAGTTTCAACCGCGGAGTTCTTGCGAATCTCGGCGTTGACGATGTCTTCCAGTGCCTTGATCTGTTCCGGCTTGATCGCTTCAAAGTGGCTGAAATCGAAACGCAGACGCTGGCTATCCACCAACGAGCCTTTCTGCTGAACGTGCTCACCCAGAACCTGACGCAGTGCAGCGTGCAGCAAGTGGGTGGCCGAGTGGTTCAACGAAGTGGCGTGACGCACCTCGGCATCCACGTGGGTTTCCACTGGCGCGCCGATGGTCAGGCTGCCCGAATCCAGCACACCGTGGTGAAGGAATGCGCCGCCGGTCTTGGTGGTGTCGCGTACGTCGAAACGTGCGCTGCCCGCCTGTAGATAACCGCAGTCGCCAATCTGGCCGCCGGACTCAGCGTAGAACGGTGTCTGATTCAGAACGATCACCGCCTCTTCGCCTTCATTCAAGACGTCGACCGACTGGCCGTCTTTATAGATAGCGACGATTTTTGCCGAACCGCGGGTGTCTTTGTAACCGGTGAACTCGGTGGCCACATCAACCTTGACCAAGGTGTTGTAGTCCAGACCGAACGAGCTGGCCGAACGCGCACGAACACGCTGGGCTTCCATCTCACGCTCGAAACCGGCTTCGTCGACGGTCAGGCCGCGCTCGCGCGCGATGTCGGCGGTCAGGTCCATCGGGAAACCGTAGGTGTCGTAGAGTTTGAACACCACGTCGCCCGGCACCACGGTGCCTTTGAGCTCTGCCAGATCCTGCTCGAGAATCTTCAGGCCGTGCTCCAGAGTCTTGGAGAACTGCTCTTCTTCGGCCTTGAGCACGCGTTCGATGTTGCTCTGCTGCTTCTTCAGTTCCGGGAAGGCATCGCCCATCTCGGCAACCAGTGCGGCGACGATCTTGTAGAAGAAGCTGCCGGTCGCGCCCAGCTTGTTACCGTGACGGCAGGCGCGACGAATGATCCGGCGCAGTACATAACCGCGACCTTCGTTGGACGGCAGCACGCCGTCGGCGATCAGGAAACCGCACGAACGGATGTGGTCGGACACTACTTTGAGCGAAGACTGATCGCCATTTTCGCAACCGATTGCCTCAGCCGAAGCCTTCAGCAGGTTCTTGAACAGGTCGATGTCATAGTTGGAATTGACGTGCTGCATCACCGCACTGATCCGCTCCAGGCCCATGCCGGTGTCGACCGACGGTGCTGGCAACGGATGCAACACGCCATCGGCGGTGCGGTTGAACTGCATGAACACGTTGTTCCAGATCTCGATGTAACGGTCGCCGTCCTCTTCCGGCGAGCCGGGTGGGCCGCCCCAGATGTGGTCGCCGTGATCGTAGAAAATCTCGGTGCAAGGGCCGCACGGGCCGGTATCGCCCATGGTCCAGAAGTTATCGGAGGCGTACGGCGCGCCTTTGTTGTCGCCGATGCGGATCATGCGCTCGACCGGCACACCGATCTCTTTGGTCCAGATGTCATACGCTTCGTCGTCGGAGGCGTAGACGGTGACCCAGAGTTTTTCCTTCGGCAGTTTCAGAACGCCGGTCAGGAAGGTCCAGGCAAAGGTAATCGCGTCGTGCTTGAAATAGTCGCCGAAGCTGAAGTTACCGAGCATTTCGAAGAACGTGTGGTGACGAGCGGTATAACCGACGTTTTCCAGGTCGCTGTTCTTGCCACCGGCACGCACGCATTTCTGGCTGCTGGTCGCGCGGGTGTACGCACGTTTTTCCTGGCCCAGGAAGCAGTCCTTGAACTGGTTCATCCCCGCGTTAGTGAACAGCAGGGTTGGGTCGTTGCCCGGAATCAAAGAGCTGGAGGCTACACGGGTGTGGCCTTGCTCTTCGAAGAAGCGAAGGAAGGCTTCACGGATTTCTGCGCTTTTCATTAGGTTCTTCCACGGAGGCTGCGGCCAAAGGCCTGTTCGAAACGTCAACAGACGAAGCGACGGCAAAGGGCCGCATTATATCGGCCCTGCGCGCGGGGTACAGCGTGTTTATACGATAGAAACGGTCAATTGGACGGCTAACGCTGTCACTTGCGCGAAAACTCGACGAATGTCGCGACCACTTGCTCGATTTGCGAGCGATTGACGTCCATGTGCGTGACCATGCGCAGACGTGGGGCGGCACTCAACTTGATCCCCCATCCGGCGGCAAACGCCTTGATCGCTTCGGCTTTATCGCCCATTTGCACATAAACCATGTTTGTCTGCACCGGTTCGACGATGAAACCGGCTTCACGCAGACCGTCGGCCAAAAACTGCGCGTTGGCGTGGTCGTCCGCCAGACGCTCAACGTTGTGATCCAGTGCATACAGCCCTGCTGCTGCCAGCAGGCCGGCCTGACGCATGCCGCCGCCGACCATTTTGCGCAGACGGCGCGCCTTGCCGATCAGTTGCTCAGAACCACACAACACCGACCCCACCGGTGCACCGAGGCCTTTGGACAGGCACACCGACACCGAATCGAAATATTGGGTGATTTCCCGCGCATCGACACCCAGTTTGACCGCCGCGTTGTACAGGCGCGCGCCGTCGAGGTGCAGTTGCAAGCCATTGTCCTGAGTGAAGCGGCGGGCGCGTGCCAGATACTCCAGCGGCAGGACTTTGCCCTGCATAGTGTTTTCCAGCGCCAGCAGGCGAGTGCGGGCAAAATGGAAGTCATCCGGTTTGATTGCCGCCGCGACCTGATCCAGATCCAGCGAACCATCGGCCTGCACTTCCAGCGGCTGCGGTTGAATCGAACCGAGCACTGCCGCGCCACCGCCCTCGTACTTGTAGGTATGCGCCTGCTGACCAACGATGTATTCATCACCGCGTTCGCAATGTGCCATTAGCCCCAGCAGGTTGCTCATGGTGCCGGTCGGCACGAACAGCGCCGCAGCGAAGCCCAAACGCTTGGCCAACTCCGCTTCCAGACGATTGACCGTCGGGTCTTCGCCGTACACGTCGTCACCGGTGTCCGCCGCGGTCATCGCGTCGAGCATGGCGGGAGTCGGTCGGGTGACGGTGTCGCTGCGAAGATCGATAACGCTCATGAACCTGGCCTCTAATCAGCAGGGGAAATCCCTTTACGAAGTGGAATTACTGCGGTCATCGCGTGGATTAATCAAGCCTTGCGCAAGGAAAAGTCGTTTCGAGCCTGCAAAAAATTCGATGGCAATCATCAGAAAGGCGCAATGCACAGACACACAATCTGTGTTAAAAACGCTGCGCCGCCCGAGAAAGGGCGGCGAAAACGTTCTCAGGGCGGGGTGCAATTCCCCACCGGCGGTAATTGCGCGCAACGCGCATAGCCCGCGAGCGCTTGGCGACGAATGCGACTTCGGTTGAGATCGGCGACAAGGTCAGCAGACCCGGTGTGATTCCGGGGCCGACGGTCATAGTCCGGATGAAGAGAGAACGGGATTAACGCCAAAGGGCCGTCCGCGCGATGTTGTGCGTGTGCGCACCCTTGAATCCCTTTCGATTCATAACGCCCTGTTTTTCACACAAACAGGAGTCAGAACATGCAACCCACCGCTATCGACAGCAAAAGCAAACATCCACACGGCGAGCGCGTTGCGTTCATCCAGGCCTGCTGGCACAAGGAAATCGTCGACCAGAGCCGGAAAGGCTTCGTCGCCGAAATGATTGCCCTGGGTTATCAGGAATCGGACATCGATATCTTCGAAGTCGGCGGTGCCTTTGAAATGCCACTGCACGCCAAATTGCTGGCCAAGACCGGACGCTATGCCGGCATCGTCGCCGCAGCCCTCGTCGTGGACGGCGGCATCTACCGTCACGAATTCGTCGCCCAGTCGGTGGTCAGCGGCCTGATGCAGGTCCAGCTGGAAACCGAAGTGCCGGTGTTCTCGGTATCCCTGACCCCGCATCACTTCCATGCGGGCGACGAACATCAGAAGTTCTTCTTCGAGCACTTTGTGCACAAGGGTCAGGAAGCGGCGCGGACTTGCGCGGATACGTTGCGCAAGGTTCGTGCACTGCGCCGCACCGAGCCGCACGCGGTAGCCGTGTAACGTCGAGTGAGTTTTTGACCTCACTCAAATCAAATGTGGGAGCGAGCCTGCTCGCGAAGAGGGACTGCCAGCCGACGACAAGTTGACTGGTAGACCGCTTTCGCGAGCAGGCTCGCTCCCACATTGGTTTTGTGCCGATTCAGATGTCGCTATCAGGCGAGGTTTTCGTCGGTGGTCGGGACGATCAGGATGCCCGCGCGCAAGCCGCTCTTGACCTTGGGATTGGGAAAGATGATTCGCGCCCCTTCTTCCTCGATGATCCAGCGGGTATTGGCCAGATCTTCGGCCAGCACGTAACCCACCTCCAACTCGGAAAAGTTTTCGATGTCCTGCGGCAGGTTTAAGCGAAAGGCATCGCTGTGCTTGATGATTTCCCGCGCCACACTGAAAAGCTGCAAACCATCCAGTTGCGCTTCTGCCATCTGCGGCTCAGTGCCTTCGATAATCTGCTTCAAACGAGTTTCCAGCAGCGAGACGTTAACCCCGTCGTTCTGCCCGAATGGCCGCGCCTTGCCCAACTCCAGCGTGAAAGCCTCGGCACCGAGCTTGTCGTAGGTGTAGGCGCTGAACACGATCGACGGCTTGTTCTGCAATAGCACCGCCTCCATCCCGGCAGCGCGCAGACGCGCCAGCTCAAGACGCGAATGCTGGCGACCTTCCTTCCACGGATACAACGCGAATTGCTCGATCTTCGAGCCTCGAATCGCCGTGTGCAGGTCGTAGTGCAGACGCTGGCGATCCGGCAGGCTGAAGAAACTCGCCGCCAGGCGCTCCAGCTCGCAGGCACGCAGCGCTTCGCTGCCACTGCTTTGTTCGTGACGGCCATTGAACAGCCGATTGACGTCCTGCTCGACGAAACGCTCGCCCTTGCGAATCGCTTCCGGGTTGCCGAACAGGAACAGAATGCGTGCGCGCGGCTTCAGATCGCCGCGTGCGATGTCGTGCAGCAGCCGATCAAGCAACTCGATCGGCGCTGTTTCGTTGCCGTGGATGCCTGCTGAAAGCAGCAGGTCCAGGCCATTGTCGCGCGCTTCGGGTGGCCGGACTTCCAGCGCACCTTCGCTCAACCAGCGCATGCGCACGCCTTCGACAGTCAGTTGAGTCTTCTCCGCCGGTTCGCGGCCGGCGAGGGTCAGTTCAAGCAGTTTGCCGAGGGCGAGCATAGAGCGGTTTCCTTAGTGGTCGTGGTTGCAATCCGGGCCGTGCACGTGGTCTTCGTCGTCGCCGACGTCAGCCGGTTCCATTTCCAGTTGCAGACTTACCAGATTAGTCGCCAATGGGCGCAGCAGCAGGTTGGCGTATTCCGCGTCACCTTCTTCAACGTCCACGCCGATCAGCAGTTGGCCACGGCCGTCCTGCTGGATCCACAGCTCTTTGCCTTGCCACATGACCGCGACGCGGGTGCAGGAGGTCTCCAGTTGCGTGCCGTCGGTGTCTTCAAGGATCAGCTGCAGGGAATCGCTCATGTTTTTACTCTCTAGGTGAGACAAGCCGCGCGCCGCGTTCAGGCGACGCGCCGGCCATCAATTGATCTGGAATGGATAAACCGCGCCCAGTTTAAGGATTTGCGTCAGTTCATCCAGTGCCGTCCGGCATTCAAGCAGCAATTGCGGGTCCGCCAGATCGGTTTCGCTCAGGCGGTCGCGGTAGTGCTTTTCAACCCATGCGGTCAGCGAACCGTACAACGGTGGCGTCATGATAACCCCTGGGTTGACCGCCGCCAGTTCGGTTTCGTTAAGCGCCACGCGCAGTCGCAGGCACGCCGGGCCGCCGCCGTTCTGCATGCTTTGCTTGAGATCGAAGACTTTCACTTCGCGGATCAGACCGCCGGAGCTGGTCAGGCTTTGCAGGTAAGCCCAGACGCGCTCGTTGGCCTGGCACTCTTGCGGCACGATCAGCAGCATCGAACCGTCAGCACGCGACAGCAACTGGCTGTTGAACAAGTAGGAACGGACCGCGTCATCCACCGTGACTGCCGAACGCGGCACACACACGGACTGGAAGTTGCCGCCAACCTTGGCGAGTTTGCTTTGCAGTTCGGCCAGCATCGCCTCGGTGTCGAGGAATGCATCCTCGTGATAGAACAGCACCTCACCGTTACCCACTGCGATCACGTCGTTGTGGAACACGCCCTGATCAATCACGTTCGGGTTCTGTTGGGCGTAGACCACGCCCTCATCACGCAACCCGTGCAAACGGGCAACCGCTTGCGACGCTTCGAGGGTCTGACGGGCCGGGTACTTCTGCGGCGCAGGGAAACGGTTGTCGAACGCGCTGCGACCAAACACGAAGAACTCGACGCCCGCCTCGCCATACTCACGGCAGAAACGCGTGTGGTTGGCCGCGCCTTCGTCACCGAACTGTGCCACCGCCGGCAGAGCGGCGTGATGAGCGAAATGCTGCTGATTGGCGAACATCGCGCCGAGCACGCGGCTGGTGGTCGGGTGCTCGATGCTGCGGTGGTATTTGCAGTTGAGGTTGGCGGCGGTGAAATGCACGCGACCGTCAGCGGTGTCGGCACTCGGGCTGACGGTGGCGGCGTTGGCCACCCACATGCTCGACGCCGAGCAACTGGCGACCAGCAGCGGCATGGCTTCTTTGGCGGCGCGCTCGATCACTTGTGCGTCAGTGCCGCTGAAACCCAGACGGCGCAAAGCGGCCACGTCCGGGCGCTCTTGCGGTGCCAGCACACCCTGCTGAAAGCCCATCTCCATCAGCGCTTTCATCTTCGCCAGACCTTGCAGCGCCGCTTCTTTCGGGTTCGAAGATTGCTGGCTGTTGCTCTGGGAGGCAACGTTGCCGTAGGACAGACCACCGTAGTTATGGGTCGGCCCCACTAGACCGTCAAAATTGACTTCATAGGATTTCATCAGCGAGGCTCCACGAGAATCTGTTGTTATAGGCTTCAGTAACTAACTGTTCAGTGCGACCGCGTCGCGGCCATCGCGAGCAGGCTCGCTCCCACAGGGAAATGCATTCCAATGTGGGAGCGAGCCTGCTCGCGAATGGGCATCACACCATTTTCACGCCAGGCGTCAGGGCCGCCGGCAACACCAGGCTCGGCGTTTCCAGCGAGGCCACCGGGTATGCGCAGTAATCCGCCGCGTAATAGGCACTGGCGCGATGGTTACCCGACGCACCGACACCGCCAAACGGCGCGCTGCTCGCAGCACCGGTCAGCTGTTTGTTCCAGTTGACGATACCGGCACGGCTTTGCAGCCAGAACTGCTGATAACGCGCTTCGGAATCCGACAGCAAACCCGCGGCCAGACCATAAGCAGTGTCATTCGCCTCAGCGATCGCCGCTTCGAAATCGACGTAGCGAATCACTTGCAACAACGGGCCGAACAGTTCTTCGTCCGGACGATCGGCAACAGCGCTCACATCGAGAATGCCCGGAGTCAGCAGCGCGGCTTGTGCCTGCGGTTGCGTCATTGCCAGCAGCGACACGGCGCCGTTGGCCAACAGATGGGCCTGGGCATCCATCAGCGCTTTCGCCGCGCCAAGGGAAATCACTGAACCCATGAACGGCGCCGGCTGCTGATCGAATGCGCCGACCTCAATAGTCGAGCTGACTTCAACCAAACGCTTGAGCAGGCTGTCGCCCCACGCGCCCTGCGGTACCAGCAAGCGGCGCGCACAGGTGCAACGCTGGCCAGCAGAAATGAACGCCGACTGAATGATCGTGTAAACCGCTGCATCCAGATCCGCGACCTGATCAACCACCAGCGGATTGTTGCCGCCCATTTCCAGCGCGAGGATCTTGTCCGGACGACCGGCGAATTGCTGGTGCAGATGATTGCCAGTGCGACTCGAACCGGTGAAAAACAGACCGTCGATACCCGGGTTCGCCGCCAGCGCGATGCCGGTTTCGCGAGCGCCTTGCAGCAGGTTCAGAACGCCTGCCGGCAGACCGGCCTCGATCCAGCACTTGACCGTCAGCTCGGCGACTTTCGGGGTCAGCTCGCTTGGCTTGAACAGCACGCTGTTACCCGCCAGCAGCGCCGGCACGATGTGGCCGTTGGGCAAATGGCCGGGGAAGTTGTAAGGGCCGAACACCGCCACCACGCCGTGCGGCTTGTGGCGCAACACGGCGGTGGCGTCGCCCAACGGGCCGCTCTTCTCGCCGGTACGCTCGCGATAGCTTTGCACCGAGATCGCGATCTTGTTGACCATGCTGGTCACTTCGGTGGCCGATTCCCACAGCGGCTTGCCGGTCTCTTCACCAATGGTGCGGGCCAGTTCGTCAGCGTGATTTTTCAGCGACGCGGCAAAAGCCTCAAGCACGCTGATGCGTTCGTCCAGTGAACGACGCGCCCAGCCCGGAAATGCCTGACGCGCAGCCTGCACCGCCGATTCAACCTGGGCAGTGGTCGCGCCCTCCCCCGACCACAGCACTTGCTGGGTCACCGGGTTCAGCGATTGAAAAGCTTCGCCCTGACCGGCCAGCCACTCACCTGCGATGTATAGCGAATTCATTATTTCGACTCCCGTGCAGCGGACAACGCCACGGCGCGCACTTGATCGCCAGCGTTGAGTTGAAGACGTTTGGCGGTCAGTGGATCGACCACCAGCGTGCCGGCAGCGAGACGCGCCGGCGCAGCAGTGATGCGGCAGTCTTCGCGCTTGCGGTTATGGATGATGAACGGCGTCGCATCGTCGCCCGGCGTGCCCACGGCCAGCACCAGCGCTTCGCTGTCACGCACCGCGCGGATCTTGCCGGTTTCGCATTCGATGGCAGGACCTGCGTCGAAGATGTCGACGTAACCCTGATAGCTGAACCCTTCGCCCTTGAGCATCGCCAGGGCCGGCTCGGTGTCCGGGTGCACCTGACCGATGACGTTACGTGCGCCTTCGGACAGGAAGCAGGTGTACAGCGGGAATTTCGGCATCAGCTCGGCGATGAAGGCTTTGTTACCGACACCAGTCAGGTAATCGGCCTGGCTGAATTCCATCTTGAAGAAGTGACGACCGAGGCTTTCCCAGAACGGCGAACGCCCGGCGTCATCGGACACACCGCGCATTTCGGCGATGATCTTGTTGCCGAACAGTTCCGGGAACTCAGCGATGAACAGCATCCGCGCCTTGGACAGCATGCGACCGTTGAGGCCGTTGCGGTAATCGGCGTGCAGGAACAGCGAGCACAACTCGGAATTACCGGTCAGGTCGTTAGCCAGGAACAGCGTCGGAATCTCGCGGTAGATGTTCAGCTCCTGCGAAGCGCTGACCGTCAGGCCGACACGGAAGTTGTACCAGGGCTCACGCATACCGACCGCACCGGCGATGGCGGAAATCCCCACCACGCGGCCGTCATCGTCTTCGAGCACGAACAGGTAGTCCGCATCGCCGCGACCGGCTTCGCCGCGAAAGGTCTTCTCGGCCCAACCAACCCGATGGGCCAGACGTTCTTCGTTGGCCGGCAATGTGGTCAGGCCGGTGCCAGTGCTGCGGGCCAGGTCGATCAGCGCGGATAAATCGCTGCTGCGTACGGGACGAACAATCATGCTATCTCCTCAAACGGGCCGCCTTCGCCACCCGTGAAACTCGCTAAGGCGTTAAACCGCCACCAGGCGCACGCTGGCACCTTCACCGACGCCCAGGGCTTCGGCCGCTTCCATATCCAGCGTCACCGGTTTGCCCGGCGCGTAATCCAGTTCCAGCAGCACCGCGCGGTAATCCTGCAACTGCGCGTTGGCCACCAGATACTGACGCCCGGCACCTTTGACCGGCTCGCCGATCTTCACCGGCACCACACGACTCTGGGCGATCGAACGGATCCCCGAGACACGCGCATGCAGGGTCGGGCCACCGTCGAAAATATCGATGTAATGATCGGTCTCGAAGCCTTCGCGCATCAGGATATCGAAGGTGATCTGCGCACGCGGGTGCACCTGGCCCATCGCCTCTTGGGCGGAGTCCGGCAGCAGCGGCACGTAGATCGGGTAATGCGGCATCAGCTCGGCGAGGAACGTGCGGCTTTTCAGTCCGCACAGACGCTCGGCTTCGGCGTAGTTGAGGTCGAAGAAGTTGCGCCCGATCGCGTCCCAGAATGGCGAGTCGCCGTTCTCATCGCTGTAACCGACGATCTCGGTGACCACCGAATCAGCGAAACGCTCCGGGTGGCTGGCGACGAATAACAGACGGCCACGGGAGTTGAGCTCCGACCACGGCGAGCCGACCAGCTCACGCTGCACGTAGAAACTGGTCAACAAACTGTTGCCGGTCAGGTCGTGGCACTGCGAGAGCACGTGGATCTTGTTGTGGATCTTCAACTCGCGCGAGGCGTGGACGAAGGTCTCGTTGCGGAAGCTGTAGAACGGTTCCGAGTAACCGGCCGAAGCGACAATCGCCGAGCAGCCGACCAGCTTGCCGGTAGTGGAATCTTCGAGGACGAAGAAGTAACTCTCTTCACCGTTGAAGCTCACTTCAGCAGCGAACGAGGCTTCGCTCGCGGCGATCTTGTCGCTCAGACGTTCCACGTCATCCGGCAAGGAAGTGACACCAATCGGGCTGTCCGCAGCCAGACGCTGTACCTCGCCCAGATCAGCCATTTGCGCGGGGCGCATCACCAGCATGGTGTCACTCCTTTCTCTTATAAAAATTTACTGAAAAAAACACCGGATACTGTGGGAGCGAGCCTGCTCTCGAAAGCGGTCTATCTGTCAGCAAAAATGTTGACTGACACGCCCTCTTCGCGAGCAGGCTCGCTCCCACAATGGAACTCGCCCGGTATCAAAAATTTTGATCGACGCCTGAAATCCTCAGGCGTCGAAAGGCCTATCAAGCTTGCGTCAGTTTTGCAGCAGCGCGTTCGAAGCGGTCGAGACCGGCATCGATATCGGCGTCTTCCACCACCAGGCTCGGCGCGAAACGGATCACGTCCGGGCCGGCTTGCAGAATCATCAGGCCTTCTTTTTCGGCGGCGTTGAAGATGTCTTTGGCCTTGCCTTTCCAGGCATCGCTGAGCACGCAACCGATCAACAGGCCGAGGCCACGCACCTGAGTGAACAGGCCGTATTTCTCGCCGATCTGCTCAAGACGCGCCTTGAACTTGTCGTGCTTGGCGTTCACGCCGTTCAGTACTTCTGGAGTATTGATCACGTCGATCACGGCTTCAGCGACTGCGCACGCCAGCGGGTTGCCGCCGTAAGTGGTGCCGTGAGTGCCAACGACCAGATGTTTGGCCAGCGCTTCGGTGGTCAGCATCGCCGCGATCGGGAAACCGCCGCCCAGGCTCTTGGCGCTGGTCAGGATGTCCGGGGTCACGCCGTAATGCTGGTAGGCGAACAGCTTGCCGCTGCGGCCCATGCCGGTTTGCACTTCGTCGAACACCAGCAGCGCGTTGTTCGCGTCGCACAGTTCGCGGGCACCTTGCAGGTAAGCCAGTTCGGCTGGCAGCACGCCGCCCTCGCCCTGGATCGGTTCCAGCACGACCGCACAGGTCTTGTCGGACACCGCAGCTTTCAACGCTTCCAGGTCGTTATACGGCACGTGGGTGATGCCAGTGATTTTCGGGCCGAAACCGTCGGAGTACTTCGACTGGCCACCGACGTTGACGGTGAACAGGGTACGGCCGTGGAAGCTGTTCAGCGCGGCGATGATCTCGTACTTCTCAGTGCCGAAACGGTCGAACGCAACGCGACGGGCCAGCTTGAACGCGGCCTCGTTGGCTTCAGCGCCCGAGTTGCAGAAGAACACGCGCTCGGCGAACGTGGCGTCGATCAGCTTGTGCGCCAGGCGCAGCGCTGGCTCGTTGGTGAACACGTTGGACACGTGCCACAGCTTGTTCGCTTGCTCGGTCAATGCGCCGACCAGCGCCGGGTGCGCATGGCCCAATACATTGACGGCGATGCCGCCGGCGAAGTCGATCAGCTCGCGGCCGGCCTGATCCCAGACGCGGGAACCGGCGCCACGCACCGGAATGAAAGCGGCAGGCGCGTAGTTGGGAACCATAACCTGGTCGAAATCGGCGCGTTGTACCGCAGCGTGCTCAACGGACATCGGAGTCTCCTGATGAGGGCCACCCGCCTGAAACTGGCGAGCGATGGGGGGATTGTAAGGACAGTTTTCAGCCCGGCCTTGCCGCCAAGCGACAACTTCTTATAGCGCAAACCCCGGATTTTCCCGGGTTTACGGCAATGCGACATATAGCGTCGCAAAGGCGCAGTTTAAACTGCCGCCGACGAATTGCGGCAGGCCCGGGAGCATATCAACTCACGCTCACACTCAAGATATAAATATGTACCGCACCTTGATCGCCACTTCCTGATTTGCTGTGCTTCTTTTCAACGCCCAAGGAATGGCACATGCATTTGTCAGAAGGACAGCTCCCGGCTGTCGCAACCGACATCACCGTCGCACAACATCCCGACAGTCACTACGAGACACTCAAGGACGCCCTCCCCGCCTGGCTCGGCAACGTCTCGTCGACCAGGCGTCAGGCACTGAAAGACTCCCGGCCGGCGCTGCCCGTCAAGCTCCAGAACGCCTCAAGCACCGAGCATCAGACCCTCAAGAGTCTCAACGCCGCACATCTCACGGCGCAAAGTGAAGTCGACAAACAATTTGAACACCTGCAGGACGCCAGTGCCTTTGCCGAACCCTTGCTCAAGACGGCGTTGAAAAGCCGCTTCGATCTGGACCTCGACGTTAGAACAACTTTTTTGCGCCTGTACATTCCTGCGACCACGGCGCTGTTTCCGATCAAGACCGGCGCCCGCACCTGGACCGTTTCGCTGCTGGACGCGGCCCTGCATAACTTCGACGAGGACGAGATCAAGGACAACGCCTTCGAATCCGAGTCGTCCTTCATCACCCAACCTTCGGCCAGCGGCCAGTTCGACACCTTGCCGGCGATCAAGAGCAAGCTGAGCATTGCGGCGTTTACCCGGCTGTGCCGTGAGCTGGACATTGGCAAGCAGTACAACACCTACCTTGAAAGCAACCTCGGGATTTCCGATCCGGCCGTGGCGGCGCCGTTGCGACTCAAGATCGACAAAAGTCAAAAAGCCGCGATACGGGCAGCGCTGCAAATGGCGCAAATGAACAGGGACATCAGCGCCAGCCATTTCCGTCTGGTCAATGCGTTACTGGACGGGTTCACCAACATTCGCAGTGAAGGTTATGCCTGGATTTGTCATGACCTGACCATGATGTCCGCACCGCTTACCGGCATTCTGGTGTTTATCCCGGACCCGGAGAAAGCCAGAAAAGTGAAACACGTGGTGGCCTATGTCCCGGATGATCCCGATCATCCGATCAAGGAGTATGCCTCGACGGCCGAGATGGCGGTTGAACTGACCCGGCAGTTGCGCTCAAAAGACTACCAGCAGTTCTTCAGCCGTTTCGTCAATCACGAACAGCGTGGTTTTTTCTTCGCCAGCCTCAACGAGCGTCTGAGCCAGATCAAATGGCACCCACCGGTGGCCGGGAGTTCCGAGCCAACATGGCGAGAGACACCGGTCGACAAGCCTGACCTGCAATTTGATGTCACTGCAATCAAGGGCGATCTGTGGGAGCACCTCTATCAAGCGCGCCTGAACAAGATCCTCAACGACGCCCGAACCCTCGCAGTACCCACCGCCGTGGTCGATCAGAAAAAACGCTGGGCGTTCTGGGATTCACTGATCAGCATCGCCAGCAGCATTTTGCAGACCGCCGCCTTCGTCATTGCGCCGTTCGTGCCGGTGCTGGGTGAAGCGATGATGGCGTACATGGCCTATCAGTTTCTCGACGAGGCTTTCGAAGGGATTATCGAATGGGCGCAGGGGCGTACCAAAGAAGCGTTCGAGCACTTGATGGGCACGCTGGAGTCGTTGATTCAACTCGGGGCGTTCGCAATTGGCGGCAACATCGCCGCCGCCGAGTTACCCAAGATCCTGCCCAAGGAGATCATGGCATTCATCAACCGGTTCAAATCGGTGAAAATGGCCGACGGCAAGACCCGTTACTGGGACCCGGATCTTGCCCGCTACCAACAGGAAAGCCTGCCGGGCGCTGACTCAAAACCCAATCAACTGGGCTTGCATGAACATCAGGGCAAACTGCTGTTGCCCCTCGACGATGCGCATTTCGCAGTTAAAGAAAGCGCCACCCCCGGCCAGTACCTTATCGAACACCCGACCCGCCCCGACGCTTACCAACCGTTGGTGCGACACAACGGCGACGGCGCCTGGCACACCGAGTTCGAACAACCGCTGGAATGGGACACGCCTACGGCACTGCGTCGCATCGGCCCGTCGGTGGAGTCTTTCACCCCGGCCGAGCGCGAGACGATCCGGCAGGTCAGCGGCGTCAGCGAAGATACCTTGCGCAAAATGCACGCCGATCAGGACTCCGTTCCGCCGCTGCTGGCCGACAGCATCCAGCGCTTCAAGCTTGACCAGCAACTGCAACGTTTCGTCAACGCCCTGAGCAGCGAGGTGCCGGAAGATTACCTGCGCGCCGATCCGGTCATGCAGTTGCAACTGCTGACCGAACATGGCCGCTGGCCCACTGGCGAACGTTTGCGCTTGATCGATCAACAGGGCGATCTCGTCTGGCAATCTTCGAGTGATGAAGCTCTGCCGCTGACCGAAATCCATAGCAACGGCAACCTGCTCAAAACCCTGCTGCAAGCCTTGGATGAAACCCGCATCAAAACCCTGCTGGGCGAAGAATTCGCCGGCCCGACGCCGTCTCTGGAAGTACGTAGCCAAACCCTGCGCAAACAACTCGCCCAGCTCGCCGGACAACACCGAGCATCGATGTTCGAAGCACGCTACCAGGCGCTGCAAGTCAGCAAAGAGCCACTGGCGCAACCCATCGTCCAGCATGATCCCACCCTGCCCGCCAGCATCACCCGCGAACTGCTCGACACGGCCACCGGCGACGAACTGCTGGCGATGAGCGAAGGACAACTGCCGGCGCGCCAGCAGCAACTGATGCAACTGGCCAGTCAGGAAGTACGCGTCACCCGTGCCTACGAAGGCTTGGAACTCGACTCGGTCAACAACCCGGATTCCGACACCCTGGCCCTGCACAGCCTGCAACAGTTACCCGGCTGGAGCGGCGACGTGCGCATCGAAATCCGCGACGGCCGCTACGAAGGCCCCATGCTCGCCAGCACTGGCCGCGCCCACGCACCGGCACAAAAAATACTGGTTCGCCAGGCTGACGGCCGCTACCAACCCTACGACGACCGCGGCCAGCAACTGCACTCGGTTACCGATTTTTATACCGGCATCTTGTATGCCTTGCCGGACGCAGAACGGCAAAAGCTGAACATACAGATAGGCCAGGGCGCCACGCTGAAAGCGGCCATCCGCAAGCAACCCATGCCACGCAACGAGCTACGGGTGGCGATCGCCCATCCGCCGAATCCGGAGCCGAAGGTCGATACTCTGCGCCTGTTAGGCCGCAGAAGCACCCCGACGCAGGCCAGAGAAATCATCGACCAGGACAACTTTTTCGAAGTGGATGAAGCCGGCATCATCATTCAGGACAACCTTTTCACCCAGGGTGAGCCCCCCATCACCCCGGAACAGCGGGTACAGGCGATTCTGCGCGGGTATTCCCTCGAAGAGGCGCGGGCATTCGTCGCCCGGTTTCCGAACGACCCGGCAGGCTTCAATGCCGAACTCGTCCGCCTGCGCAACGAGTTTCTCCAGCTCACTGAATACCTGCGTCACTGGGAAACCGATGTGCCGGCTTACGATCCTTTCAACGGTCTGCCGCTGTCGGACATACAGCGCAACGCGGCCGTGCGAAACCGTGAACTCTTCGCCAGCGCCATCGAGAGCTGCTGGCGCAGACAAACCGACAGCAGGCTCGGCCCCATTCTCCAGATCGCGCAGCCGATACTCGGTGACCTGCCTGTGCTGGACGCAGACTTCAGCCATGTCACCATTCTGTCGCTCAACGGCAACCGCAGTACCACCGGCTTCGAAGCTTTTCTGCAGCGTCTCCCGGGATTGCAGACCTTCGGCGCGCAAAACCTCAACCTGCCACAGCTGCCCCAGGCTTTGACGTCGATGCCGTCGCTGCGTCAGTTGATCCTGCGCGACTGCGGCGTCACGCTCTCGCCTGCCAACCAGTCCGTGCTGGCCTCGTTGCGCGAACTCGACCTGCTGGATCTGCGCAACAATCCCCTTGGCGCGGCACCTGACCTCAACGCGATGCCGGCGCTGCGTGAAATCAATCTGAACGACACCGAGATCACGTCGGTGCCACTCGACCTGCTGGACCATCCTCGACTGATCAAGGGCAGTTTCGAAGGCAATCAGATCAGCGAGGTGCCTGCTGCGTTTTTCGACCTGGCCAACGCCCTCAGCGATGGCTTCAACTTTGCTCGCAACCCACTGTCGGCGGCCAGTCGCGAGCAGGTGAAACTTTTCTACGGGCGAACCGGCAAGCATTTGGGGGTTGTGCCCGAGCTTGCGGATATCACCCGCACTACAGCGCTGTATCCGGCCCTGAATGCCGATCAAGCGGTGGACCTGCTGTATCGCTTGCCCGGGACACTGGTTGAAGGTCGCGCGCAACTCTCGGCCTGGGAAACTGAAATCAGCCGCTTGAGCGACGACCTCGACCAATGGTCTGCCAACATTCCCGCACAAAACCCGCTGACCGACCTGCCGTTTACGGCTCAGCAAGTGCTGGATGAAGGTGTGGCCAGGAAGGAATTCGCGACCCGGCTCAAACAGTTCTGGCGTAACCGATCGCCGAATCAACCGAGTATCAGAGACAGCCATTTCATGGCGGCACCGTCCTTCATCGGCGACATGCCGGTCCTCAGCGCGGATTTCAGCCATGTGTCGCGACTCACGCTTACGGGCATCCGTACCGTTTCGGGCATGCAGCGGTTCCTGCAACGGTTTGCCAACGTGAACATTCTGGAGCTGCGCCACTTCGACTTGCCAGCCGGCCTGCTGCCCGCTCTCGAGATGCCCCGGCTCAATACACTGGAACTGAAAAACTGCGGATTGGTGATGACGCCGGAAAACCAGGCAGCGCTGATTGCCATGAACCGCCTGCAGTTTCTGGAGTTGAGCGACAACCTGTTGACGACATTTCCCGACGTAAAACTGTTGCCGGAACTGACCTACCTCGACCTGTCCAACAATGGCATTTCCGTGGCTCCCGACAGCCTGGCAGAACATCCCAAACTGCAGACGGCAATTCTCAGCGCAAACTTGATCAGCGAGATACCCACAGGCGTTTTCGAGCTACCCGCCAATCGCGGCGACGGCATCGACTTTGCCAACAACCCCTTGTCGCCAGAAAGCCGCGAGCAGATAAAAGCCTATTACCGTAAAACCGGATACGACTTCGGCGTGCCCGCCGATGCGGCCGACGTCAATCTGGCGCGGGAACTGTTTCCGGGTCTGGACCAGCAAGATGCCAGCGACATCATTTATGACCTGGGCGGCACCCTGGCGGACGGCCGTGCGCGGCTGCAGGGCTGGAGAGCCGAGCTGGAGCGCATGACCGCAGACCTGACCGCTTGGGCGCCACAGGTGCCCAGCGTACACCCCGTAACCGGCGATGTACTGTCGGCCATCGAGCTGTTCGACCAGTACGCTGCCCGCTCGGACTTCGCGCAACGGCTGGAACGACTCTGGCGCAAACGCTCAGGGATGACCGGGATGCGCGAAGATTTCTTTGGCGCGGATTTGAAGTTCATCGGTGAAATGCCACGCCTGACAGTCGATTTCAATCACCTTTCAACGGTGATACTCAGAGGTAATCCGGCGATCCAGAACACCGAAGCATTCCTTGAACTTTTTCCGCATTTGCAAATGCTGGAGATGCATGACTTCGACCTGGGCCAAGTGCCAAACGTCCTCACCCGGATGACGGACCTCAAGGAGCTGACGCTGGCCAAGTGCAACCTTGTACTCACGCCCGATGGCCAGAATGTCCTGAAGTCACTGAGCGAGCTTGAGCTGCTGGATCTGAGCAACAATGAAACGCTCGGCATGGCGCCGGATCTGCCAGGCCTGCCGGCGGTAAGCGATCTGCGGCTGTCCAACACCGGTCTGTCCACCCTTCCCGATGGCATCGTCGATCATCCGCAGCTGGAAAGCGTCGAGCTCGATGGCAACCACATTACCGAGCTGCCGGAGTCATTGTTCGACCCGATCGCGGAGCTGGTGGAGGGTGTCAATCTTGCCAACAATCCACTGTCGACGGCGGCTCGCGAGCGTATCAAGGCGTACTTTGTCGAGCAGCACATTGACTTTGGCGTACTGCCCGATCCGGGTGACATGGCCAAAGCGAAAGAGCTGTTTCCGGTGCTGAGCGATAAAGCCGCACGCGATTTGATTTACGGCCTGCCCGGAACGCTGGAAGCCGGTAGCGCTCAGTTGGTTGCATGGGAAGCAGAGCTCGCCCGGATGAACAGCGATCTGGAACTTTGGGTCAGCCGGGTTCCGATGGGTTCCCCTGCGGGCGGGCGAGTGCTGGACGCTGCCGAACTGGTGACCCAGCGCAGCGCCCGCGAAGCATTCAGGCGGAAACTGGAACAACGCTGGCGTAACAGAATCAGCGATCAGCAGGGCCTCCCCGGCATCACATTCTTCGCCGACCTGAAGCTGATCGGTGAACTCCCGACGCTGACAGCCGACTTCAGTTTTGTCACGCAGCTCACGCTTCTGGGTGGAAAAGCGCTGAACGTGCCCGACGGCTTCCTTGGCTGTTTTACCGGGCTGCGCGGCCTGGAGATCCGCAGTTTGAACCTCGGCCGGTTCCCCCGGGCACTCTCGCGGATGCCCTCGCTGCAAACGCTGATGCTGAGCAGCTGCGATGTGGTCTTCGATGCGCAGGCGCAAACCACACTGACTGCCATGCACCGCTTGACGGCGCTGAATCTGTTCAACAATGCACTCGGCAGCGTGCCGGATGTCTCCTCTCTGCAAGAGCTGGGCTTTCTCAATCTGTCCAGCACCGGGATCGACCGCGTGCCCCCGGGCGTAGCGCGATTACCGCGTCTTGGAACCACGCTCCTGGCCGACAACCAGATAGCCGAGCTACCCGAGAGCCTCACCGGATTCTCCCGCGCAGGGGTCAATCTGAAGGGTAATCAGCTCTCTGCCACATCACGGGAACGGATCAAAACCTACTACAAGGTCACCAGTCGAAACCTCGGCATCATGGCCGAGCAGGCCGATATCGATCTGGCGCAATCGCTCTACCCGCATCTGGGCAAGGCAAAAGCCAGTGATGTCATCTATCGTCTGCCCGGGACGCTGGCCGAAGGACGTGCGGAGCTGCTTCGGCGGGAGACCGAACTGACCACCCTTCTCGGCAATCTGGAAAGCTGGACCCACGAAATCCCTCTCGACCCCGTCACCGGCGCACGTATGGAGGCCGGCGCATGGGCCGAGGAAAAGTCCGGAAAAATGCAGTTCATGGCACAGCTGGAGCAGTGCTGGCGCAGCTTCCCCGGCACAGCGGACACCAACGATTTCACCTGCAATCTGTCGTTCAGCGCAGAACTGCCGCTGATCAGTGCGCAGTTTGCCCATATCCGTAAACTGAAACTGACGAGTTCGGCTTCCGCCTCGCCACGGCTCGACCGGTTACTGGACTTGTTCCCGCATTTGCAAGAGTTGCAGATCAGCGCTTATCCGTTGCACGACTTGCCTGCGCAAGTTCTGCTCATGCCCGATCTCGATACGCTGAGCCTGCCGGACTGCCGCATTGTCCTGACCCGACAAAGCGCTGATGCACTGGCGAGCATGAGTGGCTTGCAAACATTGAACCTGCGCGGCAATCCCCTTGGCATGGCGCCCAACGTGTCGCGCCTGACACAATGCCGCTTGCTGGATCTAAGCAATACCGAGCTGACCGAAACACCGGAGGGATTGTTCGAGCTCGCTCAATTGCAACATGCCAATCTGTCCGGCAATGCCATCGGTGAGTTACCGGCGCAACTGTTGTCCCCGCCACCCGGCACCACTGCTTATTTCGACTTCGCTGGCAACCCGTTGAGTGCCGAGAGCGAGCAACGTCTGGTGGCGCTTAACGCTGCCAATCAGGCAAGGCTGGCCGAGCAGCGAAGAGCGCACGCGGTCGTTCAGCCGGATCCGGTAGCGCTCGAAGGCTCTGACTGAAGCCGGCGCTGCGCCTAGCCGCGCTCGGGGGGCACTGACGACAATTCGAACGGGCTGCTGCTGCGCCGCTGGTTGCGATCTTCCCGCGGCGTGGCACCGAAGAAGTTGCGATAGGCGCTGGAGAAGTGCGGCCCCGAGGAGAAGCCACACGAGAGGCCGATCTGGATGATCGACTTGCTGGTTTGCATCAACATCTGCCGGGCCTTGTTCAGGCGCAGTTCCAGGTAGTACTGGCTCGGCACACGGTTGAGGTATTGCTTGAAGATTCGCTCCAGCTGGCGACGGGATACGCACACATGCTGGGCGATTTCGTCGGTGGTCAGCGGCTCTTCGATGTTGGCTTCCATCAGCAACACCGCTTGGGTGAGCTTCGGATGGCTGGAGCCGAGGCGGTTCTGCAACGGGATGCGCTGACGCTCGCCCCCTTCGCGGATGCGCTCGACCACCAGTTCTTCCGAGACGGCGCCGGCCAGTTCTGCACCGTGATCGCGGGCGAGTACTGCCAGCAACAGATCGAGAACGGACATGCCACCGCACGCCGTCAGGCGATCGCGATCCCAGTCGAACAGGTGGCTGGTGGCGATGACTTTCGGGAAACGCTCGGCGAAATCGTCCTGCCAGCGCCAGTGCACGGCGGCGCGATAACCGTCGAGCAAACCGAGTTGCGCCAATGGATACACGCCGGCAGACAGACCGCCAATGACCGTGCCAGCACGCACCAACTGCTTCAGTGCACTGCTGAGGGCCGGGGCCAACGTGGTCGGCGGCTCGTCAGCGAGCAGGAACAGTTTCTGGAAGTTCTCGAGCTTGCCGGCCCACGGTTCGCCGGGCAATTGCCAGGCGCCTTCGGCCCCAGCGACTGTAACGGCTTCGGCCTGCAGGAACGACAGTTCGTAAACCACGTCCGGGTGCACCCGCTGCGCAACACGCAAGGCCTCCTCCGCCAGCGCCAAAGTCAGAGCTTTAGTGCTGGGCCAAATCAGGAAACCAATTCGATGGGCAGTCATGGGCGGGCAATCCGAAGCGAAAAACAGTGATGAAGGCATGGGCCAATGCTAGCCCGGAAATGAACACAAATCTTGAGTCTGACGCGGATCACCCGTAGGAGCTGTCGAGTGAAACGAGGCTGCGATCTTTTGATCTTGAAAGCAAAGTCAAAAGATCGCAGCCTGCGGCAGCTCCTACAGGGGGATTGTAGCCAGCCATCAGGCTGCGAAGCATGCACTATTCCGGTGCATATCGGCAGCTCTGATTACTTGAGGCTACCCGACAGGAACTGCTGCAAACGCTCCGATTGCGGATTGACCAGCACTTCGCGCGGGTTGCCGCTTTCTTCCACCACACCTTTGTGCAGGAACACCAACTGGTTCGACACTTCACGGGCAAAACCCATTTCGTGCGTGACCACGACCATGGTGCGACCTTCCTGCGCCAGCGCTTGCATGACCTTCAGCACGTCGCCAACCAATTCCGGGTCGAGGGCCGAAGTCGGCTCGTCGAACAGCATCACCTCCGGCTCCATCGCCAGCGCACGGGCAATTGCCACACGCTGCTGCTCGCCACCGGACATGTGCCCAGGGAAAGCATCCTTACGATGCGCCACACCGACCTTGTTCAGGTAGTGCTCGGCTTTCTCGCGGGCTTCGGCCTTGGACACGCCGAGTACGTGCACCGGCGCTTCCATGATGTTTTCCAGCGCGGTCATGTGCGACCACAGGTTGAAATGCTGGAACACCATCGACAGGCGCGAACGCATGCGCTGCAGCTGTTTCGGATCAGCGGCCTTCAGCGCGCCGTCCTTGTTCGCTACCAGCTTCAGCTCTTCGTTGTTGAGCAGGATCTTGCCCGCGTGCGGCTGCTCGAGCAGGTTGATGCAGCGCAGGAAAGTACTTTTGCCGGAGCCACTGGAGCCGATGATGCTGATCACATCGCCGGCTGCCGCTTTCAGGGACACGCCCTTGAGCACTTCGTGACTGCCATAGCGTTTATGCAGGTCTTGGACTTCAAGTTTGTACATGCGGTCGGTTCTCACAAAAACAGTCAGTCAGTCGTTGAGCAAGCGCCCGTGACGCAGCGCTTCGCGCCCCGCCACCTTGGCCAGCCAGAAACCGGGTTGGGCATAACGCAGCCGTTCAATGGCAAACAGCACCCCGGAGGTACCAGCACACACCGTGCTGACCCGATCGGACACAGGATCAATCACTTCAAAAATCTCGTCACCGGCCTCGACCCATTCGCCGGGCTTGCGCAGAAAACTTACGACGCCAGGGTGCGGTGCGAGCAGCAACTCGGTGCCCTCGAACGGCATGCCTTCGCAGGCTTCGTGCGCCGGGTTCGGCCACTCGCCAGTAATCAAACCTTGCTCGGCGAGGAACGCAAGAATGCCTTCAGCATACGCGCAGGCTTCGGCGCGACCCGTGTCGGCCTGACCGCCCAGCTCAATCGTGGTCGCCAGACACGCCAGTGGAATCTGCGCATCGGGGAACTGCCGCGACAAACGCAACCACGGCAACGAGCAGGCTTCATCGAACGAACTGCCGCCGGAATCTTCCGCCAGCAAACCCACCTTCACGTTCAGATGCGCAGCCAGCGAACGCCACTGCGGCCAGTGCTGCGGCAACGCATACATGTGCAGCGCGGCTTCGGCATCGCAATGCAGATCGAGCACCACATCGGCGGTGCAGGCATGGCTGAGCAACACACGCTGCATGCCTTGCAACTGGCTGCTCGCTGGCGGCAATGCCGCCAGATGATCGGCCATGGCCTGACGAATCAGGCGCACATTGGCGTGCGGATCATCACCGAGGCTGTCAGCCAATGCGGCCGCAACCGGCGCGCTCAGCTCAACGAAATCACGGTTGAAATTCTTGCCGCTGCCCGCTTCGAAACGGCCTTGATGATTGCCTTGCAGCAATTGCCCAAGACCCAACGGATTGGCCACCGGCACCAGTTCGATGACACCGTTGAGCAAGCCCTTGGCTTCGAGTTCGCCGAGGCGCTTTTTCAGCTCCCAGGCGGTGCGCATGCCCGGCAATTCGTCAGCGTGCAGGCTGGCCTGAATGTAGGCCTTGCGCTCGCCACTGCCGAAGCGGAAAACCGAAATCTTGCGCTCGCTGCCCAGATGGCTCCACGGCAATACGTGGTCGATGCGTTCCATATCAGTGCTTCCGCGGCGCGAGGTAGCTCAACCAGCGACGCTCGGCCAGTTTGAACAGCTTGACCAGAATGAAGGTCAGGCACAGATAGAACACGCCGGCGGTGATGTACGCCTCGAATGGCAGATAGAACTGCGCGTTGACGGTACGTGCCGCGCCGGTGATGTCGATCAACGTCACGATGGACGCCAGACTGGTGGTCTGCAGCATCATGATCACTTCGTTGCTGTACTGCGGCAGTGCCCGGCGCAGGGCCGATGGCAGCAGGATGCGCTTGTACAGTTTGAAGCGCGACATGCCCATGGCCTTGGCCGCTTCGATCTCACCGTTCGGCGTGGCCTTGAGGCTGCCGGCGATGATCTCCGCGGTGTAGGCGCTGGTGTTGATCGCGAACGCCAGGCACGCACAGAACGTTGCGCTGGACAGCCACGGCCACAAGAAGCTTTCACGTACCGCTTCAAACTGCGCCAGACCGTAGTAGATCAGGAACAGTTGCACCAGCATCGGCGTACCGCGAATCACGTAGGTGTACAGCCACGCGGCGCCGTTGACGACCGGGTTCTTGGAGACGCGCATCAGCCCCAGCGGCAAGGCCGCGAGCAAACCGAAAAACAGCGACAGCGCGAGCAATTTGAGGGTGGTCACCAGGCCGCCAAGGTACAGCGGCAGGGCCTCCCAAATGACGTTGTAGTCGAAGATCATAGATCAGCCGCCCTTACGCCTACCGAGTAGCGCTTCTCAAGGTGACGCAGCGCCAGCAACGAGACACTGGTGATCACCAGGTACATCGCCGCCACTGCGAGGAAGAAGGTGAAAGGCTCGCGAGTGGCATCTGCCGCCTGCTTGGCCTTGAACATCATGTCTTGCAGACCGACCACGGAAATCAGCGCGGTGGCCTTGGTCAGTACCAGCCAGTTGTTGGTGAAGCCCGGAATCGCCAGACGAATCATCTGCGGCACCATCACCCGGAAAAACACCTGAAAACTGCTCATGCCGTACGCCATGCCCGCCTCGGCCTGACCTTTCGGGATGGCCATGAAGGCGCCACGGAAGGTTTCCGACAGGTAAGCACCGAAGATGAAACCGAGGGTGCCGATACCGGCGGCCAGCGGATTCAAATCGATGTAGTCGTCGTAGCCAAGCATCGGCGCCACACGGTTGAGCAAATCCTGGCCGCCGTAGAAGATCAGCAGGATCAGCACCAGATCGGGAATCCCGCGGATCACCGTGGAATACAGATCGCCCAGCCAGGCCAGCCAGCGCACCGGCGACAGGCGCAACGCGACACCGATCAGCCCGAGAACGATGGCCAGAGCCATGGACGACAAGGCGAGCTGAAGCGTCAGCCATGCGCCATCGAGGATGACAGCCCCGTAGCCTTTCAACATGATTCAGGTCCTCGAAAGTTGGGATGAAAAAATGGCGCAAACCGCAGAGATCCTGTTGCTTGCGCCATTTCGGACTTGTCGCAGAGACGTGTTACTTGCCGTAGATATCGAAGGCGAAGTACTTGTCCTGGATTGCCTTGTATTTGCCGTTTTCGCGGATGGCCGCGATGGCCGCGTTGATCTTGTCTTTCAGCGCGTCGCCTTTACGTACTGCGATGCCTACGCCGTCGCCGAAGTATTTGACGTCGGTGAACGCCGGGCCGGCGAACGCGAAGCCTTTGCCGGCGTCGGTGTTCAGGAAGCCGTCTTGCAGCAGGGTGGCGTCAGCCACGGTACCGTCGAGGCGACCGGCGGCCACGTCGAGGTAGATTTCGTTCTGCGAACCGTACGGCTTGATCTCGGCACCCAGTGGCGCGAGAACTTCGCGAGCGAAACGCTCGTGGATCGAACCACGTTGCACGCCGATGTTTTTACCCTTCAGCTCGCTCAGGTTTTCGCTGACCTGAGTACCGGCCTTCATGACCAGACGTGCCGGGGTGTTGTAGTACTTGTTGGTGAAGTCGACCGACTTCTTGCGGTCTTCGGTGATCGACATCGACGACAGGATCGCGTCGATCTTGCGCACTTTCAGTGCCGGGATCAGACCGTCGAACTCTTGCTCGACCCACACACACTTGACCTGCATCTGCTCGCACAGAGCGTTGCCGATGTCGTAGTCAAAACCGACGATGCTGCCATCCGGCGCTTTCGAGGCGAACGGAGGGTACGCCGCTTCGATACCGATCTTCAGAGGTTTTTCATCAGCGAAGGAATTCAGCGACAGCACGGAGGACAGTGCCAGGGCGCCAAGCAGCACAAGTTTCTTCATCTTGGGACTCCATCGGTAAAGGGCAAAAACGGCAGAGTGAGCGACAGCCCAATATGCGAATGGGTGAATCGGGAAATCGGTTGCTGCATCGGTGGGAAATTTCCCATTGAAACCGTCAGAGATTTCAACGTCAGCCACGATGAGCGAGTGATCGGCATTCTAACGACAGGCCCGAAGCCGATATTTCTTCAATGCGACAACTAATTACAGATGCACAGAGAAAGCGACTTTGGCACATTGACAGCCCTGCAAATTCATGCAAGAGCGCACGATTGTGAACCGATCTATGCTGCAAATTGCGGGCCTATTATTCGCAAACCCTTCTAATCCGGCAAGCGCAGCGTTGTGTCTTATTTTTCACCGCAGGTTTTAAGGCTCTAAAACGGGGCGATGCGTTTCCCTTTGCCCCGCTCCGGGGCGGGAGGTTACACATTCGGTTACGTGGAGGGCCGCGGGTAACAGGGGGAAATGTCTTACGGCACAGATCGATAATTATTGACCGCCGATCGTTCCCACGCTCCGCGTGGGAATGCAGCAAAGGACGCTCCGCGTCCCAGGAGCCGACGCAGAGCGTCGAGGGAGGCATTCCCACGCAGAGCGTGGGAACGATCATCTGAAGAAACCCGGTCAAACTGTGGGAGCGAGCCTGCTCGCGAAGAGGCCCGCCCTGCCACCACAAAACCTGCAGACACAAAAAAGCCCCACCCGGCATACACCGGACAGGGCTTTCTTTTCAGACCCGCTACTTAAGCCACATTCATGGTCTTGTGCGTATCAATCAAATGCTGCACCACACCCGGATCCGCCAGGGTCGAGATATCCCCCAAGCCATCGTATTCCGCCGTGGCAATCTTGCGCAGAATGCGGCGCATGATCTTGCCCGAGCGCGTCTTCGGCAGCCCCGGCGCCCACTGGATTACGTCCGGCGAAGCAATCGGCCCGATCTCCTTGCGCACCCAGTTCTTCAGTTCCAGACGCAACTGCTCGGTCGGCTCTTCGCCATTCTTCAACGTGACATAAACATAAATGCCCTGCCCTTTGATGTCGTGCGGCACCCCAACCACCGCCGCCTCGGCAACTTTCGGGTGCGCAACCATCGCGCTCTCGATCTCCGCCGTGCCCATACGGTGCCCGGACACGTTGAGCACGTCATCGACACGCCCGGTGATCCAGTAGTAACCATCGGCATCACGACGCGCGCCGTCACCAGTGAAGTACATGCCACGGAAAGTCTTGAAGTAGGTATCAACGAAACGGTCATGGTCGCCATACAACGTACGCGCCTGACCTGGCCACGAATCGAGAATCACCAGATTGCCTTCAGCCTCGCCCTCGATGATGTTACCGAGGTTGTCGACCAGCGCCGGCACCACACCGAAGAACGGCCGCGCCGCCGAACCCGGCTTCAGCGCGTGCGCACCCGGCAGCGGGCTCATCATGTTGCCGCCAGTCTCGGTCTGCCACCAGGTATCGACGATCGGGCAACGCGACTTGCCGACATTCTTGTAGTACCAATCCCAGGCTTCCGGGTTGATCGGCTCACCGACCGACCCGAGCAAACGCAGGCTGCTGCCATCCGCACCTTCAACCGCCGCCTGACCCGAGGCCATCATCGCGCGGATCGCAGTCGGTGCGGTGTAGAGGATGTTGACCTTGTGCTTGTCGACGATCTTCGCCACCCGGGTGATGTCCGGATAGTTCGGCACGCCTTCGAACAGCAGCGTGGTCGCGCCATTGGCCAACGGGCCGTAGACGATATAGCTGTGGCCGGTGACCCAGCCGACGTCGGCAGTGCACCAGTAGATTTCGCCGGGGCGGTAGTCGAACACGCGCTCGTGGGTCATCGCCGCATACAGCAGATAACCGCCGGTGGTGTGCTGCACGCCCTTCGGTTTGCCGGTCGAGCCGGAGGTATAAAGGATGAACAGCGCTTCTTCCGCGCCCATCTCTTTCGGCGCGCACACGGTGCCCGCCACTTTCATCAGGTCTTCGTACCAGATGTCGCGATGCTGGTTCCACTTGATGTCGCCACCGGTGCGCTTGCACACAATGACTTTCTGGATGCTGCTGGTTTCCGGGTTGGTCAGTGCGTCGTCGACGTTGGCCTTGAGGGAAATCTTCTTGCCGGCACGGATGCCTTCGTCAGCGGTAATCACCACTTTCGAACGGCAGTCGATGATGCGACCGGCCAAGGCTTCCGGCGAGAAACCGCCGAACACTACCGAGTGAATCGCGCCGATCCGGGTACAGGCCAGCATGGCGACCACGGCTTCGGGAATCATCGGCATATAAATGGTCACCACGTCGCCGCGGTGCACGTCCTGACCACGCAGGGCGTTGGCCAGTTTGCACACTTGTTCGTGCAGTTCGCGGTAGGTGATGTTGCGGCTTTCGGAAGGATCGTCGCCTTCCCAGATGATCGCGACTTGATCGCCGCGCTCGGCCAGATGACGGTCGAGGCAGTTGTAGGAAACGTTCAGGGTGCCGTCGGCAAACCACTTGATGTCGACATGGTGATCGTCGAACGACGTCTGCTTCACCGTGGTGAAAGGCTTGATCCAGTCGAGACGCTTGGCTTGCTCGCGCCAGAAGCCGTCAGGATTGACGACCGACTGCTGGTACATGGCTTTGTAGGTCGCCTCGTCAGTCAGCGTGTTAGCCAGAACCTCGGGACGAACGGGATACAGAGAAGCCGCACTCATCTTTCCTACCTCGGTGTAATAGTTGTTTTTGTATGACCCTGTTGTAACGGGGCGGGGGCCATAGAACCATTCGACGATGGTAGTAACAAGCCCTCGCCCACCAGCCGCGCCCCGTGTAGGAGCTGCCGAAGGCTGCGATCTTTTGATCTTGCCTCTAGAAATCAAAGTCAAAAGATCGCAGCCTTCGGCAGCTCCTACAGGGGTTATTTCGGGGATTGTTACCAAATCTGCCAAAGGTGTTTATCAAAACCCGCTCTGTTTACCCCCGCCCCTTCTCCCTAAAATTCACCTCGCCGACAAGGCAAACGCGATTAACAACGTTACAGCCCCCACGAAGGCCGTTAATCCAGCTCTCAAGTAATAACTGCAAACGATGAAGTTCCACACGCAACCCTAAAAAGGTTGCGTGACCCCACTCGACCTCAAAAAGGTAAATTTGAAATGAAAGCTTTATTGGTTCTGGCCCTCAGCAGTCTGTGCGCAACCGCCATGGCAGACGAGGTCCCGACTGATGTCGCACAGCAACAACCAGTGATCGAGGAATACACTTACTCCACCCATCTGGACATCGCCAACGTTGTATCGATGAGTGAAATTCCGAACGTCTGCGAAGTAGTACCGGCAAAAATGGAGTACGACGACTCCAAGGGTCAGCGCCACATCCTGCGCTACAGCGTGATGGGTAACGGCTGCACCAATTGATGATTCGAGACTGCACCGAATCGGATCTCTCAGCGCTTCATTGAGGGTCGATTCCAGCCCGGCTTCGGTCGGGCTCAGTTGTGTCTGGAGTCGTCAAAAGTGCTTGCAAAACACTAGATGTAGTAAAAAACGTGAATTTTTGTTCGTTTTTTGAGCGATTCCACATTTGCGAGATTTTTGCGAAAAAAAATCTATCCCCGGCAAAGCCCTGTAAACCCACGCTCTCATCGAAAAACCAGCCTCCTCGACCGCTTCATGCGGGGATTCGCCTCAGCACAGCCGTGTTTTTTTCCCTATAATGCCGCCCTAATCGGGTCAGCAATATTCCCTTACAGGGATCAAAAGCCATTCTGAAGCCCCGCAGTCGCGCTCAACGTGATCTGCGCCCGTCAGAGGCTCTCGGAAACCCGTACAAAATTCTGTTTGATGCCTGCGTTTAGCTGCTGCAAAGAACGATTCCTTTAGATCCAACGCGGTCTGTACGACCGTGTGAAAAACCAACCAATCAGGTTTCACACGGGCGACAGGCCCTCACGCAGGAGACGACACGTCATGCTGAGCTGGGACGAATTCGACAAAGAAGACAGTGAAGTAGCAACCGTGAAAGGCGCCAACGCCGGCCACGCTACTGAAGCCAACATGGACCGCCTCGACAACGCCGGCGGCGCCGCGGCACTCGAAGCCCGCGCCGTCACCGCCGCCGACTCGGCCGCCGTGGCCCGCGCCAAGGCTGCACTGAACTCCCTCGACGTCGCCGAAGGCCTCGCCGAACTCGAAGGCGCCTCCGCCCGTGTCGCCGTTGACGAAAAGCGCATGATCAACTGCCGCGCCGACCTTAACCAACTCGTGCCATTCAAGTACGACTGGGCCTGGCAGAAATACCTGGACGGTTGCGCAAACCACTGGATGCCGCAAGAAGTCAACATGACCGCCGACATCGCCCTCTGGAAAGATCCGGAAGGCCTGACCGACGACGAGCGCCGCATCGTCATGCGCAACCTCGGCTTCTTCTCCACCGCCGACTCCCTGGTTGCCAACAACCTGGTACTGGCCGTGTACCGCCTGATCACCAACCCTGAATGCCGCCAGTACATCCTGCGCCAAGCCTTCGAAGAGGCGATCCACACCCACGCCTACCAGTACTGCATCGAATCGCTGGCCATGGATGAAGGCGAAATCTTCAACATGTACCACGAGATCCCATCGGTCGCGAAAAAGGCAGCCTGGGGCCTGAAATACACCCGTTCGATCTCCGATCCGAAGTTCGAAACCGGCACCCCGGACACCGACAAAGAACTGCTGCGCAACCTGATCGCCTACTACTGCGTTCTGGAAGGCATCTTCTTCTACTGCGGCTTCACCCAAATCCTCTCCATGGGCCGCCGCAACAAAATGACCGGCGTCGCCGAGCAGTTCCAATACATCCTGCGCGACGAATCCATGCACCTGAACTTCGGCATCGACGTGATCAACCAGATCAAAATCGAAAACCCACACCTGTGGGATGCCGAAATGAAGGAAGAAGCGACCCAGATGATCCTGCAGGGTACGCAGCTGGAGATCGAATACGCACGTGACACCATGCCTCGCGGCGTACTGGGCATGAACGCAGCGATGATGGAGGACTACCTGAAGTTCATCGCTAACCGTCGTTTGTCGCAGATCGGTCTTAAAGAGGAATATCCAGGGACGACTAACCCGTTCCCTTGGATGAGCGAGATTATGGACTTGAAGAAAGAGAAGAATTTCTTTGAGACGCGGGTTATTGAGTATCAGACTGGTGGGGCGTTGAGCTGGGATTGATCCTTCCCCATCATGACTAAAGGGGTGCTACCACTAGGTAGCACCCCTTTTTTATGCTTAAGAAACACCTCAAACTAGACATAAAATCAATGTGCCAGTATCTTCTATAAAACCATTGCCAATACTAATTATATAATTTAAAAACTTTAACTGTGGCCACTGGGGATCTGAAAAGTGAAGTACAGCGAAAGCGAAAAAGATAGAAAACTACGTAAGTGGTTTATTAACGACTTCACTCACACACATCTCCGGCGCATACACGTATACCAAGGCAACATCAGAGGCGTTTCAAAACTAGAACTACCGATAAGCTTTCCACTTATTTGCATCGCGGGAAAAAATGGGTGTGGAAAATCTACTATTCTAGCACTTGCATGCTGCGCCTATCACAATAAAAAAGATGGATTCAAGGCATCTAACAGACAGCGCCCCTACTATACCTTTGCCGACTTCTTTATCCAGCACAGTGAAGAAGTATCACCTGAAGGAATAACTATAGTTTTTGATTTTGCGCACGATAATTGGAGAATAACTAGCACAAACAAAGAAGCCAAACGAATCGGCACGCAAGTTCGACGTAAAAACAAAGGTGGCAAATGGAGCGACTATGCTTCACGCGTCGATCGAAATTGTGTTTTCATCGGAATAGAGCGAATAGTCCCACACAGTGAAAAGAGCCAATCGAGAAGTTATAAAAGACGCTTTCTCAGCACTGGCCCAAAAGGGTGGGAAAACTCGGTAAAAGAAATAGTTGGTCGCATTCTAAATAAGGACTATGAAGAGTTCCGGCTCACGTCTCATTCAAAATATAGATTACCACTCGCAAAGTCGTCTGGAATTTCATTTTCAGGCTTCAATATGGGGGCGGGAGAAAATGCTTTATTTGAAATTTTCTCAACCATATTCAGCTGCCCTGATGGCGCATTATTCGTAATTGACGAAATCGAGTTGGGGCTACACATCGAAGCGCAAAAACGCTTTATTAATGAATTGAAAAGCGTATGTTTGGAAAGAAAAATCCAAGTAATTTGCACTACCCACTCGAAAGAAATATTTGAGTGCCTTCCTTATGATGCAAGATTTTTCATTGAAAAAAATGGCGTTCAAACAACAGCAAAAATGGGTGTATCCGCCGAGTACGCCTTCTCAAAATTGAGTGCCGAAAAAACAAGCGAAGTAGATGTTTTTGTCGAAGATGTTATCGCTCAGGCGCTTATTTCTAATGTGACCCCCAGCAGCATCCGCTCGAGAATCAACATAGAACCTATCGGCTCAGCTACTGCTCTTTGCATTCAACTGGCCGCGCTGCATCGCCGAGCTAACACTGAAAAAACACTCGTAGTTTTTGACGGTGACCAAAGAGCCAAAGAAACAAACAACAAAAATCTTGCCCTGAGAACATCCGAAAAAGCTGACAAAAATTTTGATACGTGGTTCAAAACCAAAACAGAATATTTGCCAGGAAATACCTGGCCAGAATTGTGGATAATGCAAAAATGCAAAGAAACTCCTGATACGCTAGCAACAATTTCAGGCACTGACAAAATTGAGCTGACACAAATAATAGATTCGGGAATACGAGCAGGGAAACACAAAGAATTCCATGAGGTCGCAAAGTTACTTGGAGTAACCAAAGATCATGCAATTTTCATGTTTTGCAGTAGCATATCAATCACACACAAACATCTATTTTCAGACATTATTGAAAAAATATCTTCAATACTAAATGAGACACACCAAGCTATTGCATGAGCAATTTTTAAAGCGCCGTAAAAAGTAACCGTACGAAAAATCTTTATTTTTTAAGGATTTTTCCGAAGAGTGGTATCTGCATTGACCACGGTCTTATCACACCATAATCTCTGTAGCTGGTGCCTAAGAAACACCTCACGCAGCGGACTGACCGCACCCGACAGTAGCGGCTTTTTGTGCCTACGGTTTCCCCGTGCGCATCAAAAACTCTGTTATGCCGGGAGTGGGCGAATACAAGACCCGAAAGGGGAATATGTCCGGCCCTCTGTGTGGGGTTTCTTAGCTCCCGGCACCCAGCCTTAAGAAAGCTGACATCACACAGAGGTAAATGGATATGCCTAAAAATTTCTCCTTCGGCACGAAGGAAATCTGCTTCAACCTCAACATCATCTACATGCTTCCAGCACTGGAGGCCCACCATGTCTGAACCGCACAGTTCGACTGTCTTCACTCTGCACAAGCTCTCTCTTCACGCCCTCCTCCTCGAAGGTCAGCCATGGTTTTGCGCCCGCGATATTGGTCGTTTGATGGGCGTCCATCTCAGTGATCGAATGGTCAGCAAACTGGACAAGGATCAGCATCGTTTTCTGTGGATTGAGTATCACCGGCAACCTGAAAAGCAACTGATGCTCAGTGAGTCAGGCGTGTATGCGCTGTTGGTGTATCACTACGTCCCAGGGAATCGGCTTTTGCGTGAATGGCTGACCCATCAGGTGGTTCCAGCCTTACGCGATGCTGCGTCCTCGGAAAATTCGGTTCTGCCTATGCTGAGTTTTTTGAAATGGCCTGAAATGACGGTGAGTCTGTTGCATTGGCAGGATGAAAGCTGGATACGGCTACGAGATATGCCGTATCTATTGCAGGATCAGACTCATCAGCGAGTAACTGTCACCAAGCCTTGGTGGCGGAAGGCTGCGGAGGTGTTTCAGTCTTCGAAGCATCTGATGGGCTAGGTGCCGTGCTTGTAAGATCACTTGCAAGAACTGTCGCTAACCTCTGTAGGAATTTTCCTAGACAGCCGTAATGGCCACTCAGTATCGTCCGAGGGTTTTCAACCCTCGGCGATTTTATGAGCGACAAGAAAAAAGACACTGACTGGACTGTTGCTGAGATTGAGGCAGCGGTTGACACCTATCTCAGAATGCTTGACCTAGAGCTCGCGGGCCAAAAATTCAACAAGGCACATGAGAATCGCGAACTACGCGCATCAGCCTTGTTGACTCGCACAAAAGGCTCAGTCGAATTCCGAATGCAGAACATTTCCAGAGTCCTGACGACGATGGATCGGAAACCCATTAAGGGTTACAAACCGGCGAAAAACGTTGGTTCGAATGTTGAGCAGTTAATTCAAACAGCTCTCACAAATCGCGGCTTCCAGCCGGGCGACCCTGCTATTCCAACAGCCGACGAAGAAACACTAGAGCGTCGCGCCGCTGCAATTCAGAAGAAGCACATAAAAGAGCCGCCGAAAGGCATAAAGAAACCGAAGAAAGCGTCGAGTACTCGCACGGTTTACGTACGCGATCCCGAGGTTAGAGCCTGGGTTCGAAATGAAGCTGAGGCGCATTGCGAAGGCTGTGGCGACCCGGCTCCGTTTCAAATGCATGATCTGCCGTTTCTAGAAGTCCACCATGTCAAACCACTTGCAGATAAAGGTTCGGATCAAGTCTCAAACGCTGTAGCACTTTGTCCGAATTGCCATCGTCGTTGTCACCATTCGAATGATCGCGTGGCGTTTACAGCTTCGCTTTATCAAAGGGTAAAAAGGCTGATTCCAGAAAAATAAAACTCTGTGACTTGGAGAGTTTTTGCTGCTGAGTGGGTGTCTGGATTCGGTATTCAGTTGATACCACCAACTAGCCAGCAGGCTGGCTCCCACAAATCCCGCATCATCCTGAAAACAATCAGTGCAACCCGCGCCGCCTCCCGCTATTAATACCCCTCCCCCACTCAAGGATCCGAGCCCCACCATGAAATTCGATCTCGCCTACTGCCTCAGCCTCGACGACAAGTTGTCGATCTATGACGTTCGCGATCTCAATTTCGATGAGACGATGGCGTTCGACTCGGCGAAGGAGCACTTCCAGTGCCCCAACGATGCCTGTCGTTCGGCGTTCGAGGTTTCCAATGAGTTGGGTACGTTCAACGCCAAGAACGTGAATTACGTGCGCACGCCGCACTTCAAGAATTTGCCCACTACGCAGCATGTGCCGGGTTGTCCGTATGTGAGTGTGAAGGCTTCAGCGTCTGGCGTTGAGACGGCGGATGGTGAGGTGGATGACGGACGCGAGGACCACTTCCCATCAGAGTTGTTGCTGACGCGGCGTGAGTATGTGCGCAAGCCTGTCGCGCCAGCGGGGGCGGCGGATGTGTTGCGCGATGATCCGGTGCGGGTGGCGGCGGACAGTGGTAAAGAGTCGGCGAGTCGTGAATCGGCACCGGACAAGACCAGTGTGTTTGCGCATCCGGTGGAGTGTTTTGTTTCCAACTTCGCCGACAAGGAGTTGCTTAAGCGCATGCCGTTGAAAGTCGGTGAACATTCGGCGCCGTACAGTTCGTTCTTCAAGAAGATTGAGTATCTGACGGACAACAAGGGGCTGATTTACTGGGGGCGGATCAAGAAGATCGAGGACTTCCACAGTGCCAGTTTTCGTATCGATTTCGAGGACAAGGTCTGGTTCAAGAAGCCCGAGGACAGTAAGAAGAAGCCGTATCCGGTCAGCGTTTATCTGAACAAGAAGCTGATCGACAACTACCGCAAGCGCAAGGCGTTTCTGGAGGAGATCAAGCACGCGGTGGATAGCGACAAGGCGTTGTTCTGTTTCTTCTATGGGGTGACGCCGGAGTTGAAGCAGGTGCCCGGCAAGAAGAACCCCGAAAAGCCTTTCGAGGTCTTCAATGCCAATATCGAGAACCTGGATCACTTCATTATTCGTGAAGCGCCGGGCCTGGAGTGACGGTTAGCCTTGGGGCAGTTGCAGTTTGACGGCGCCGGGGTGTTGTTTGACGAGGGAGTACGGCAGGATCGACCAATCGGGCCTGTCGCAAGAGCGTTGCACGCGAGCGAAGTAAGCACCGAGGTACAAGCCCTTCTCGGTGAAGTACCAAGGTGAAGTCCCCCAGATGCTCTCATCCTGGAAGTTGCAGTCGTCATCTCCCGTCGGTGTCTTCATTTCTGTGGGGTACAGGGCGGTGAATTGCTTGATCACCCAAGGTACCAACTCTTTGCTGACATACTGATAGCGCGCGTCACTTTCGGCCTCGCTCAGCGGTTTGTCGCCCAGGCTGTCACGTTCGGCATGTAGCAGCGGTTTATCTTCTCCGACCCACAGCACATCTTCGAGTGACAATGGGTGTCCGGTTTTCACATCGATGTTGAGCGGAGAATCGCCAAAGTCCGGATGCGCGCCGCCGCAGTAATAGCTGGTCGAGATGTTCAGGCTGACCACGGCTGGCGAGATCATTTTGGGTTCTGCCTGTTGCATGAAATCGACGTTCTCTCCGCCACTCAATTGGCAACTGTGATAACGGATGACTTCAAGCCAGAGCCGCCCCAGCAATTGCTGATTGACCCGCTGCAGGTCATCTTTCGGCAAACCGGATTCCACACTGAAGAGGGCAATTTTCGATTCGGGCTCTGTCCACCATTGCAGGGTATAGCCCATGAAGGTGTCTTTCTTTGTCTCTTTGAGTTTGAGCCCCTGCACTCGCAAGTATTCGTATAACTCGCCGCTCGGTAGCGCGGCGATGATTGGCAGCGTGTTAGCGCCAGGCGTCGGAGCTTTGGCCTCGGTGAGTTGCACTGACAGCTTTTTGCCCTGCGGACTTTGCCACTCGCCCTGCCAACCGTCGCCAGTTTCTTCCAGCTTCAGCGTAGGCAGCGGCTTGTCGTCGCCGTAACGATTGTTGCCCTCGGTCAGGGTTAGTGTGCTGTCCTGCAACGCGCCGCTGAGAGGCAGGTCGCGATGATACTTCTCGTAGAAATAACGCCCAGTCACTTCGTCCGGCTGCGTGGTGTTGAGCTCCACGACAATCGCGGTCTTGCCCAGCGTACCGGTGAACACACGCCGGCCATCTTCGGCATGTACAGTGGAAATCAGTGAGAACAGTACAGCGGCGCACGGTGCCAGGCGCATCAGTCCCTTGAGCATGAATCAATCCTTGAAGGAGTCGTTGGGCGCGTCGGCACACAGGCGCCGGCGCTGAAAAATACGCTGCGGATTATGGCGGGGGGTCGCTTAACTATTCGAGTTTTCTTGCTCGTACTTTTTAAGCCAGGCTTCGCGCTCGAGGGCAGCAATTTCCCGAACCATTTGTTTGCGACGCTCCTTGGCAGCATGAAACTGGACGTCATCCAGAAAGCAATAATGACGCAGCCAGTGAAGCGCCATTTCCTCATTCGGAAAATAGTAAGACTTGGCGCCCTTGCTGTTCCTCGGCGTGTCATTCATTTGCTCGTCAAATACCATCGCTGTGATTTCATCCGGTGGCAAAGATCCCGTATGGGCGACCTTGTCCTGGAAAATCCATGCAATCTCATCAATGTGTTTTTGCGCGCTGCGATGGCTACGTCGATAGAACCGTTGATGCTCACAAGTCTGTTTCAGACGCGCCAACATCAACTCAGGGTTAAGCCACTGCCCGAGGTCATGATGATGTGCGTTGATCACTATCCCCTTGACCCAACGATCCACAAATCGATCAACAAAGTCTTCCGTGTCAGCCTTTTTCGCATCAGCGAAAATCAGGCAATAGCGGGTTTTGACGTGAATGACCAGTAACACATGCTTGCGTTGTACCGTTATCGCGTGCACCAGCCACTGTTCGTCAGCGCCGTTCGACTCATCATCTTCGATGATTGCGGACGGCGGATTAGTATCCACCGGCGTAATCTTTTTGCCTTTGTGAACACGGCTGAAAAACTTGCTGGCGGCTTCGGTGCAATTGAAGATCAACATCCTGGTTCTCTGGTTATTGCTGGAGGACAGCGTTCAGTTATCGATTCTGGTTGCTTGCGCTGTAGCCTGGCAATGGTTCATTTAAGCGAAATACACAGCAGCACGATAATCAACAATCCAATATAAACCCAGGCATGCACCCGATCCGGTATCCGCCCGATCCATGGCGCGGCCAAGCGAATCCCGATGAGCGAGCCAAGCGTCAGCACCGCAAACGCGAGCAAATCCACATACCCGATAAACCACGCCCCCAGATCCGTCTCGCTAAACCCGGCCAACGCCATGTACGTCAGCGTTCCCGCCACTGCTACCGGCAGGCTCAGCGGATTGGCCATGGATGTCGCTTGCGACATGCTCAGTCCACAACGGCGCAACAGCGGCACGGTCATGACGCTGCCTCCTACACCGAGAAACGTCGCAATGGCGCCGATGCCTACACCACCTGCGGAGGTTTCCATAGCGCCAAGTCGGCGTGGGATGACGTCTGCGTTCTGAGTGAGAAAGCCGCGGCGCAGCAGGCAGTCGACGATGGTCACGCCGAGGTAGCCGATGAATGCGTAGCGAATCACTTCGCCACTGACCCAAACCGCGGCTATTGCGCCAACGATCGCACCCAATCCGATAAACCCTGCCAACGGCCACAGGTAATGACGGATGAGATTGCCGGCGCGGCGGTGTTTGTCGGTGGCGATCAGGGCGTTGACGATCATCACACAGGTCGAAGTGGCGACGGCGATGTGCATCGCCGATTGGCCGATCGGGTCGTCGGCGCCGTGGCTGGCGGTGAGCATGCGATACAGCAGCGGTACAGCCACAAAGCCGCCACCGAAGCCGAACAGCACGGCAGTGATGCCGGTCAGGCAGCCGAAGAGAGTCAGCAGTAAATAGAACATGTCGAGACGTCCTTGGAGGGAGAGCCGTCGACGATAGAGCGGCATTGCCTGGCCTGCCTCAGCAAGTCAGCCAATACTGTTTGCGTTTACGCCAACCACCGAGAAACGCCTGATGCGCAATGTTTCGATCAAACAGCTGGATGACACGCCACGCCCAGTGGTGGCGATCGGCACCGATTATTCCCACGGTCACCTACTGCCTATTCATACGCATCGGCGGGCGCAGTTGTTGTACGGCGCGACCGGCGTGATGCAGGTCAGCACCCATGACGGCAACTGGGTGGTGCCACCGCAGCGGGCGGTGTGGATTCCGCCGGGGGTGGCGCATGAGGTGTTGATGCTCGGGGTCAGTACTCGCAGTTTGTACATCGAGCCGGGCGTGGTGGAGTTGGGTGAGCACTGCCAGGTGATTAGTGTTTCGCCTTTGATGCGGCATTTACTGATGGAAGCGGTGGAAGTGCCGCTGGCCTATGACTTGGGCGGGCGGGATGGCGTGTTGATCGATCTGTTGCTGCATGAACTGGCGCGCAGTGCGCCGCTGCCGTTGCACATTCCGCTGCCGACTGACGGAAAACTCCTGTCTCTGTGTCAGAACTTTCTGCATCAGCCGTACGCCCATCAATCTCCACAACAGTGGGCCGAGCAGTTACACATAAGCTTGCGCACCTTCAACAGGATGTTTCGGCAACAGACCGGATTGAGCTTCAGGCACTGGCGGCAGCAGGCCTGCGTGGTCCTGGCGCTGGCGCGACTGGCCTCGGGTGAAGCGGTGACGCGAATCGCGCTGGACTTCGGCTACGAGAGCCCGGCGGCGTTCTCGACGATGTTCCGGCGGATTCTCGGTCAGGCACCGTCCGTCTGGTTGGAGGCGGCGAATTAGGGCAAATCAAAAAATGCGTTTGATCCCGGCCGAAAACAACTGTACAAAAACACAGTATATTTTCAATCAGCACTCTTGAGCCCGGAGCACACCATGGCCTCTCTTGCGATGAACCACATCCTCGAACGCATTGCCCTTTTCCAGTTCACCCCGACGCACTGCGTCCAGGCCCGAGCAATGCTGGGCTGGAGCGTGGAACAGCTATCGCGGGAAGCTGAGGTTTCGGTTGAAGACATTCAACGGTTTGAAGCGCAGCAGGACGTGGCGGATGCGGCGCGACTGGCGCTGGCTTACCGGTTCGAGGCGCAGGGGCTGGTGTTCTTTCCCGGGTTTGCGCCGGGGCGTAGTGCGAGTGTTCAGGGTGCGCCATTGGAGTCGGTGGGGCGTGGGGATTTTGCGATGGCTGAGTAAGACAATCGCCCCCGAAGGGGCGAACTGGGCGAGCTATCAAGCGCTTCGCACCACCGCCTCACTCTCCCCTTCAACCGCCAACCACCACGCCTCACCGCGTTGCGGTTGAGCGATGTTAAACGCCTCACCCATCCGCGGCGTGGTAATTGAAACACTGCGTTCCCACGCCAGTGCCAGAATCCGGTCGAACGGCTCATGCCAGGCGTGCATCGCCAGGTCGAAGGTGCCGTTGTGGATCGGGAAGAGCCAGTGGCCCTTGAGGTCGATGTGCGCTTGCAAGGTTTCTTCGGGCTGCATGTGCACGTGCGGCCATTCGACGTTGTAGGCGCCGGTTTCCATCAGGGTCAGGTCGAACGGGCCGTATTGTTCGCCGATGCGTTTGAAGCCGTCGAAGTAGCCGCTGTCGCCGCTGAAGAAGATCCGCGTGTCGCCGTCGATCATCACCCAAGATGCCCACAGCGTGCTGTTGCCGTCGAACAGGCCACGGCCGGAAAAGTGTTGCGACGGTGTGGCGACGAAGCGGATGCCGGCAATCTCGGCGCCCTGCCACCAATCGTACTGACGGACTTTACTGGCATCGATACCCCATTTGATCAGGGTGTCGCCGACGCCCAGCGGGGTCAGGAACAGGTTGGTCTTGGCGGCCAGTCTGAGCACGGCCTGGTAATCGAGGTGGTCGTAGTGGTTGTGCGACAGGATCACCGCTTCGATCGGCGGCAACTGGTCGATGCTGATTGGTGGCTGATGGAAGCGTTTCGGGCCGGCCCACTGCACCGGCGATGCGCGCTCGGCGAAGACCGGGTCGGTGATGAAGAATTTGTCGCGCAGCTTCAGCAGCAGGGTCGAGTGGCCGAGGCGATAGACGCTATGGTTGGGCGCCGCCATCAGCGCTTCACGGGTCAACGTTTGCACCGGGATCGGCGCGGCGGGCCGGGTATTGCGCGGTTTGTGGAAAATCATGTTCCACATGATCCGCAGCATTTTGCGCAGACCTTCGCGTTGCACGGGTGCGTGGTTGCGAAACAGCCCCTGGTGCTGCCGCGAGGCTTCAGGCGTGGATGCGTGATCCGGGATCGAAACTGGATTGGCCATGACTGAATGACTCCAGAAAAACCGCGCAATTCGCGGTTTTTCCACGGTGGGACGATAAATGGCCAAAGCTGCACGCATAGGCCGAACTGTCTGGTTTTTAGGCTGCGCGGATTAACGCAACATTACACTGACCGGTGTAGTTTCTAGGTTGCATCAAAGCGGATGACAAGTAAACTGCCAAGTGTAATTTCACCTTTTCTCTGCCGAAGCGTACTTATGACAGCTCCACAGCGCCTCACCGACCGTAAACGCGAAGCCATTATTCAGGCGGCGATTGCCGAATTCCGTGCGAACGGTTTCGAGATCACCAGCATGGACAAGATTGCGGCCACCGCCGGTGTGTCGAAGCGTACGGTGTACAACCATTTCCCCAGCAAAGAAGAGTTGTTCGCCGAGATTCTCAACCAGTTGTGGGCACGAATCAGCGCCGAGCAAGCCGTGACCTACAGCCGCGATCAGCCGTTGCGCGAGCAGCTATTGAAAATGCTGCAGGCCAAAGTGCAGTTGATGGCTGACGAGAATTTTCTGACCCTGGCCCGGGTGGCGATTGCCGCGACCATTCACTCGCCGGAGCGCGCGCAGAACATGGTCGAGCGTATGGGCGAGCGAGAAGAAGGCCTGACCGTGTGGATTCGCGCCGCACAGGCCGATGGTCGATTGAAACCGGTCGACCCGGAGTTTGCCGCCCATCAAGTGCAAGGCTTGCTCAAGACCTTTGGCTTCTGGCCACAGATGTCGATGGGCCGTGCTGCCCTCGATGTCGACATGCAGACCCTCGTCGCCGAATCGGCGCTGGAGATGTTTCTGGCCTGCTATCAGCTCTAAATCGCTCTTCTCCTGCGTGAGTCACCGATTAATGGCTCGGAAGGACACTGATTATTCCCGTTGGAATAAATGACAATGTCCGACAATCGACCGACGAACGGTTGGCCTGAAGAAATATACTGCAAAGTATTTCAGGATGAATTTCGCGCAGGGCACCATGGAAAACCAACGCGGCAAAGGCTTGTCATTCGCCAGACGTATTTACCTGCCCCGAGCCATTGGTCTGGGGGTCGGTTTCTTCAGCGTCGGTGCTGCGTTGTATCCGCTGAACATGCCCGTCTGGGTCTGGGGGCTGCTGTTGTTCAACGGCTTCGCCTGGCCACATCTGGCTTATCAGATGTCTACTCGCTCGGCATTCCCGTATCAGGCGGAACGCCGCAACCTGTTGTATGACTCGCTGTGCGGGGGATTCTGGGCGGCGAGTTTTCAGTTCAGTCCGCTGACCACCGTGACCATCCTGTCGATGATGACCATGAACAACGTCGCCGCTGGCGGACACCGCTTGTTCGTGTTCGGCGCACTCGCCCAACTCGCCGGTGTGTTGTTGGGCTGGACGATCTTTGGCGTCAAGTTCAGCCTGACAATGACGCAGGCGCAAATCTGGGCCTGCCTGCCGATGCTCACCCTGTATCCGCTGGCGCTGGGCATGGTCTGTTATCGCCTGGCGATCAAGCTCTCCCAACACAAACGCACACTCAGTGCCCTCAGCCGTACCGACAGCCTCACCGGCCTGCTCAACCACGGTGCCTGGAAAGACCTGCTGCACCTGAAATTTCAGCAATGTCGCCAACACAACACCCAAGCCACGCTGGCGTTGATCGACATTGATCACTTCAAGGAGATCAACGACAGCTTCGGGCACATCGTCGGCGATGAGGTGCTGCGGCAATTGAGTCACGACCTCAAACGCCTGCTCGATCAATACGAACTGGCCGGACGCTACGGCGGTGACGAGTTCTGCGTGATCCTGCCGACACTGCCGCTGCACAAGGCCGAAGCCCTGATGGAGCAATTGCGCGAGGCATTGCAGCAGTATCGTCATCCGCAGGTGCCAGAGTTGCGAGTGGGCCTGAGTATCGGTCTTGCGCGGCATCAGCCCTTGTACAAGGATGCACTGGACTGGCTGGACGATGCCGATAAAGCGCTCTACACCGCTAAACACAAGGGCCGCAACACCATCAGCGTGGCCTTGAGCCGTGCCGCGACAGACAACGTCAGCGCCTGAAAAGTTATACAAAATTACAAATAATTACTTCCTTGTACAACTTTATGAAGTTTTGTATAAGTAGCCATCTGCCAGTTAAGGAATGCTGGCATTGAGCAGTCACCGCCGAATGCCGTCCGCGCATTCGGTCTGCCAGCGCGGAAATAGGGACTGAATCCTCGATCCTCCCCACTTCCAGAGTACTGCGAGCATGTTCTTCAATCGCCACAAATCCGCCATCGACGACCTTCAGCGCACCCTCACCGAACAAGCCGGACTGCTCGATGCGATCAATCGCTCGATGGCGGTGATCGAGTTCAACCTCGATGGCGTGGTGCTGCGTGCCAATGACAACTTTCTCAAGACCATGGGTTACACCGCCGAACAAGCGATCGGCCAGCCCCATCGACGCTTCTGCACGCCAGAGTTCGGGCGCAGCGCCCAATACACGGAGTTGTGGTCACGCCTGAAAAACGGCCAGTTTCAGTCCGGTACGTTTGAGCGGGTCGACAGCAAGGGTCAGCCGATCTGGCTTGAAGCCAGCTACAACCCGATCAAGGATGCCTCGGGTCGTGTGGTGAAAGTGGTCAAGTACGCCATGGACGTGACCGCCAAGGTGCAGCAGGAAAGCGAGGCCAACGCCAAGTTGCAGGCCATTGACCGGGCGATGGCGGTCATCGAATTCAATCTCGACGGCAGTATTCTCACGGCCAATCAGAATTTTCTGACGCGAATGGGTTACACCCTTGCCGAGCTGAAAGGTAAACACCACCGTTTGTTCTGTACGCCGGAACTGGTCAACAGCAGCGCTTATCAGGATTTCTGGCGGCGCTTGAACCAGGGCGAGCTGTTCCACGGTCAGTTCGAGCGCGTGGATAAACGCGGGCAAATCGTCTGGCTCGAAGCCAATTACAACCCGGTTTACGATGCGGCCGGGCGCCTGTGCAAAGTGGTGAAGTTCGCCTCCGATGTGACCGCGCGCGTTGAGCAACACGAGCAGGATGCGCGCAGTGCCAGCGCGGCGTATCACATCTCGGTGGCCACGCGAAAAGTCGCCGAACAAGGTACGCAGGTGATCCAGCAAGCCGCCAGCGAAATGCGCGAAATCGCCGAGGACATCGCCCAATCTTCAACGTTGATTGCGCAACTGGGGGAGCGCTCCGAGCAGATCACCGCCATCGTCAACACCATCCGCGCGATTGCCGACCAGACCAATCTGCTGGCGCTCAACGCCGCGATTGAAGCCGCGCGCGCCGGTGAGCAGGGCCGCGGGTTTGCCGTAGTTGCCGATGAAGTACGACAACTGGCGGCACGTACCAGCGGCTCGACGGCGGAGATATCCAGCATGATCGGTTTGATCCAGAGCGAAACCCGCCAGGCCATCAAGAGCATGGAAGGCACTCGGGGTCGCGCGGCTGAAGGGGTCGAATTGGCGAATCAGGCGGGGACGGTGATCTTGCAGATTCGTGATGGCGCCAGTGAGGCGGTGGATGCCGTGAGCATGTTTGCCAATGAGCGGGCGCCGGGGTAATCGCTGCAGGGACAGTAGACCGAGGCGCGACCTTCGCGAGCAGGCTCGCTCCCACAGGGAAATGCAATCCAATGTGGGAGCGAGCCTGCTCGCGAAAGGGCCATGAGCCGCAATGCAGGACAATAGTGAGCTTCAGTCTCAAGTCCTGCCGAGTGCACCATGACCACTGAAAAACCCGCAACACCTGAAGCAGTCCCCGTCGATCACCTGCGCTTCCACCGCCCCCACGCCCATCTCAGCACCACGTTCGGCAACGACACCTTCGCCCTGCGCGCCGAGGCGTTTGCGCGGTTCTTCGGCACGCCGATGTTCCTCGGCGCGCAAACCCTGATTGTGCTGTTGTGGGTCTGCCTCAACGTGTTTGGCGTGACCACCTTCGACGTTTACCCGTTCATCCTGTTGAACCTCGCCTTCAGCCTGCAATCGGCCTACGCCGCGCCGCTGATTCTGCTCGCACAAACACGCCAGGCCGCGCGCGACAAAGCGCAAGCCGATGCTGACGCACAACACCGTGAAGCGCTGGCACAGGCCAATACCGAGCGTCAGGCCCAAGCCGCGAAGAACACCACGCAACTGCTTGAGCTGCTTGAGCAGAACACCCGCCTCACCGAAATGACCAAAAACCTCACCGAACGTATCGCCAGCCTGACCAGCGAGTTGCACGATCACATGCGCCAGAATCCGCAGCGCTGATCACGGCAAACGCAGCGCTCGCCCCAACTCATCGAACAACGTCACCACCGAACGCAACGCCCGGCAATCCGGACGGGTCAGCAGCCAAAGCGCGGTGTCATAACCGTGCAGCGGTTCGCTCAATGCCTGTAAGCCCTCGGTGATCAGAAAGTCCGGTAACGCTGCAACGCCGAGGCCCGCACGCACCAGCTCCGTGACTGACAACATACTGTTGCAGCGATAACCCGGTGTAACGCCGGGTAGATGCTGACGACGCCAGGCGATGGTCGGATGATCGGGTAGAAAATCATCCGGGGCGATCCAGGTCAGCGCCGCCAGATCCGACGCATCGACGTTCTGCAGATAACGCGAACTGGCGCAGACCCTGTAGGAAACCTTCGCCAGTTGCCGTCCGACCAGATGCTCGGGCGGTGTGCGCGTCAGGCGCAGGGCGATGTCGGCGTCGCGGCGGCTGAGGTTGGCGAAATCGTTGGAGGTGCTCAGCTCAATGGTCAGCGCCGGGTAATTGGGCATGAACTGCGCCAGCGCCGGCAGCAGCAAGCCTTGCAACACAGAGTCAGTGCAGGTCAGGCGCACCGTGCCGCTGACCACCTCGCCGCCCTGCTCCACACCAATGCGCGCAGCCTCCAGTGCCTGCTCGGCGCGTTCGGCTTGCTCGGCCAGCGTCTGCGCGAGAGTTGTCGGTAAATAGCCGGCGCGGCTTTTTTCGAACAATTGCTGACCCAGTGCAGCTTCAAGACGGCGCACGGCGCGAAACACCGTTGACACGTCGACCTTCAACAGCTGCGACGCCCGGGCCAGAGAGCCGCCGCGCACCAAGGCAAGAATCAGGGCCAGATCGGGGTAGTCGAGCTGATAGTGCGTCGCTGCATTGATCACTTGGGGAAACGCCCATATTGAGTGCGTGAACGCCAATCTATAGTGAGTGCCATCGATCAACAAGCGCAGGGAACCCCCAATGGAAAACAGCGCCATCCGTATCGCCCTGATCGGCGATTACGACCCGCAAGTCACCGCCCACCAAGCCATTCCCGTCGCCCTCGGTCTGGTCGCCGAACACCTCGACCGCAACGTGCAATTCGAATGGCTGCCCACCGAGCAGATTCACGCCGACACGCCGCTCGGGCACTTCGACGGTTTCTGGTGCGTCCCCGCCAGTCCTTACAAGAGTGAAGCCGGCGCACTGCGGGCGATCCGTTTTGCCCGCGAACAGCAGCGTCCTTTCCTCGGCACCTGCGGCGGTTTTCAGCATGCGGTGCTGGAGTTTTCCCGCAACGTGTTGGGTTGGACGGATGCTGAGCATGGCGAGACATCGCCCGACTCCGAGCGAGCGGTACTCACGCCGTTGACCTGCTCACTGGTCGAAACGGTGGACAGCATTCATCTCGTGCCCGGTTCGTTGATCGCCAAGGCGTACGAAACGTCGCAGATTCATGAAGGCTATCGCTGCCGCTTCGGTGTGAATCCGCTGTTCGAACAGCAACTGTTGAAGGATCGGCTACACGCCGTGGGTCATGATTCGTCGGGGGATTTGCGTGCGATTGAACTCAAGGATCACCGGTTCTTTGTCGCCACGCTATTTCAGCCGGAACGTGCCGCGCTCAAAGGGTTGATGCCGCCGCTGGTGCGCGCGTTTGTCGAAGCTTGCGTGGAGCCGCGTTGATGGCCTCCTGCTTTGCGGTGATTTTTACGTCGACCCGCACCGAGGGTGACAACGGTTATGCCGAGGCGGCTGAGCGCATGGCCGAATTGGTGAGTGAGCAGCCGGGGTTTCTCGGGGTGGAGTCGGTTCGAGGGGCAGATGGCGTCGGGATTACGGTGTCGTATTGGGAAAGCGAAGCGGCGATTCTGGCGTGGCGGCAGCACCCTGAGCATCGGCTGATTCAGGAGCGTGGGCGCTCGCAGTGGTATTCGGCGTTTCACACGCGGGTGTGTCGGGTTGAGCGTGAGTATCGGTTCAATCAGTAATTGCAGGGGCATACTTTCGGCCGCCTTCGCGAGCAAGCTCGCTCCCACAGGGGATTTGTGAACGCTACAGATCCATTGTGGGAGCGAGCTTGCTCGCGAAGAGGCCCGCACTGCAACAAAAAATATCAGCCCCGCACCAGACTGCGTACCGCCTCAATCTCCGGCACCTCAACCTTGCTCATATACACCCGCAACGGCTCGGTGATGTTGATCCGCTCATCGATGTTCTGATCCAGCAACAACTGAATCAACGCGCGTTTAAGCGTCATTGTCTGCGCTGTCGCCGGCGCCCAGACAAATTCATTCACAGGAATGATGCCGTCATCGGCCACGTCCATGCCGAACGAGTCTTCGCTGAATCGCACGATGTACTGACCGGTCTTGCGGTTGAGGCCGACAAAGCCCTTGAGGTCGTCGGCGGCCTGGCAGATGAGTTGAGAGGTGATGCGCATGGTAAACCTCACGAAAGTTGATCGATGGTTTACACGCAGGGCAACTGACGGCGCGCCCTCTGCCGGGACGTCTGCCGAGGGCAAGCGTACTGCAAACCGCGCCACAAAAGTGCAGGAAAAATCGCTTTTAATACGTTTATGTCGGTCCTGCGATAGCACCCGAGCGCTTCAGTTGTTAAAAGGTACGTCTTTGAAATTGCCCCGCGAAAGGAACTCGAACATGCCCGCTACTTTCACCAAAAGCGCTCTGGTACTGAGCCTGCTGCTCGGCCTCGGTCAGGCGCATGCCGCCAGCCAGACTGATCCGCATGCAGTCGCTGCCGCCAACGGCATCCCGCACCCGGCGGTGATCGCCCACCGTGGCGCGTCCTTCGATGCACCGGAATCCACTGCGGCGTCCTACAAACTGGCCCGTGATCTCGGCGCCGACTACCTGGAAATGGACTTGCAGCGCAGCAAGGACGGCGTGCTCTTCGCCCTGCACGACAACAATCTGCAACGCACCACCGACGTCGCGACCAAGTTCCCGGATCGCAAGGACAGCCCGGCCAACGCCTTCACCATGGCCGAACTGAAAACCCTCGATGCCGGTAGCTGGTACAACACGGCCTACCCCGATCGCGCGCGCCCGACCTATGCCGGGCTGAAAATTCTGACCCTCGATGAAATCATCGACATCGCCCAAGCCAATCCGCAACACAAGCCTGGCCTGTATATCGAGACCAAAGAGCCGCAGTTGTTTCCCGGGATCGAGAAAGACCTGAAAGAGAAACTGCAGGATCGCGGCTGGCTGAGCCCGGCCGGTTCGAAGCTGGCAAAAAGTGCTCTGGGTGTCGGTCAGGGCAAAGGCAAGGTGATTCTGCAAACGTTCGAGAAAAACAGCCTCGAACTGCTGCAAAAGGAGATGCCGCAGGTGCCGAAGATTCTGTTGCTGTGGGTCGGTGAAGGCAGCATCGAGCCGAAATCCAAGGTGACCTTCGCCGAGTCCGGCGAGAAGGACAAAAACGTTTTCTACGGCAAACAAGAGCCGAAGTCCGAAGCCGAATTCAAGCAATGGGTGGATTACGCCAAGGCTCAAGGTGCAATCGGCACCGGTCCTTCGGCGAAGCTGACCAAGGGCGGCGATCAGAGCTATTCGGATCTGGTGCAACCGTGGATGAACCAATACACCCACGATCAGGGCCTGCTGGTGCACGTCTACACCGTCGATGAGCCAGTGGATTTCGAGAAAGTCATGGCGGCCGGTGTCGACGGTATCTTCACCAACCGTGCCAGCGAACTGTTGAAGTTCTATAAACGCCCGGCCGCTGCCAGTGTCGATCAGGTGTTGAAGAACAACGGTTTCTGAGTGACCACACACACCGAGTGGACAGGCCGCCTCTGGCTGGGGCACGACTATGGCCTGATCCACGGAGTGTCGGGGCGCACGGCGCCCCATTGCCACTACGCCCACCAGATTATTCTTGCCCCCGAGCGCCCCGTAACGGTGTTGCTCGATGGCGAAACCCTCAGCAGCTCGCGGCTGTTGATTGCCTCAAACGTGCGCCATGCAATTGTTGAAGCGCCGGATCCGCTGTTTACCGTTTACGCCGAACCGTTGCTGTTTGCTGCACACGCGTTGCGTGATGCGTTGTTTAACGCCGAACTGACGTTGCCAGCGCTTGATCTGGCGATCCGCCAATGCCCGCGTCGTTCACTGAGTGACCCGCGTATCGAACGTGCGCTGACGGCGCTGGACGCTTCACTGACCGATAAAGTCGCCGCCCGCGCCGTGGCCGACACGGCGAATTTATCCCTGAGCCAGTTGCAGCGACTGTTGGTCAGCCAGGTCGGTTTGCCAGTGCGCAGGCTGGTGTTGTGGCGGCGTCTGCGCAGGGCAATGGCCTCGATTCTGGCGGGCGAGCCGGTGACATCCGCTGCGCACAACGCAGGTTTTGCCGATTCGGCGCACTTCTCACGCAGTCTGAAAAAACTCTTCGGCGTGACTGCGCGCCAGGCCTTGCAACACATCGACCTGAAACTGCTCGACTGACTCAGCGGCGCAGCGCATCGGGCACTTGCGGTTCGCGACTCAACTTCACTGCTTCGAACGGATCGAGCAATTGCGCCACATAGTCGCGAGGGAAATCCGGGCGACTGCCAATCCCCAAATCGCCCTGGCCGATCCGGTAACTCTCGGTGTAGAAACCGGTGCCCAGCAGCCGGTCCCACACGGTAAAGAACAGCCCGAAATTCACGTCTCCCGCGCGTCCGTACTTCATGTGATGGAAACGATGCAGCGGCGCCCAGGCGAAAATACGGCGCAAAAAACCGATACGCATGTCGACATTCGAATGCTGCAACAACAGCTGGATCGCGATGGCGAACGCCAGCAGCGTCGCGACCTGTAACGGAATGCCCAGCACCAGCAACGGCAACAGCCCCGCCGATGCTTCGAGCAATTGATGCAAAGGATGCTTCATCAATCCGTTGAAGCCATATAAACGTTCAACACTGTGATGCACGGCATGCAATCGCCACAGCCACGACACGCGATGACTGGCGTAATGCATCAGGCTGATACCGGCATCGGCAATAACAATCGCCAGCCCCAGTTGCAGCCACAACGGCCAGCCCCTTGGCCACACACCGTCAATCGCGAGCACGGCAACCAGTCCCGGTAATGCCAGTAACCCCAACGCACTCAACGCTTCGTTGACCAGCGCATGGAGTATGTCGCGTCGGCGATCATCGGCCGCACGATTCCAATGCACCTCATAAGGCAGCGCCCACTCCGCCATGAACGACACTACCAGCGCGGCAAGAAACAGCGGCAACAGCCATAGGGTCGAGGCCTCTGCCAGCCACACACCCAACCCGATAAAGCCGCCCCAGAACAGTGGCGCGTACAACCCGGCAATCAAACGTTTCATCTGCACCTCCATTGATCGAGGGCACAGCATGAAATGTCACGACGTGGGGTAATTGAACAAACGACGCAATCGAACGGGCGGTTTTAAGGGTGAGTTAAGTTGCGCTGGTTAATCTGAACTCACTGAAACAGCACACCCGCTCAGACAAACACTAAAGGATTGAACCGATGAAAACTTTGACTGCCCTGTTTACCGCCGCTGCCCTGACCCTCACTGCTGGCCTGGCCCAAGCTGACGTACGCGTCGACCAGATCCCTGAGTTGGTTAAGTCCGGCAAGATCAAGTCGCTGGAGTCGATGAACGCCGAAGCGCTGAAACTGCATCCGGGTGCGACCATTACTGACACTGACCTGGATAACCACTTCAACGGTTATGAGTATGAAGTTGAATTGAAAACCGCTGATGGCAAAGAGTTCGATGTGGACTTCGATGCGACTACCGGTAAGGTGTTGAGCAACAAGCAAGACACTTGATTGAACGCACCACCAAAAGCCGCACGATTGAAAGATCGTGCGGCTTTTTTGCGTTTGGTGTCTGGCTTGATTGATGTGTTGTCAGTGGCATTTTCTCCCCCTCACCCCAGCCCTCCCGAAACGTCGGACCGCCCCCAAGGGGGCGAGGGGGAAAGGGAGCTAATCGGGGGATATTCAAGACCTGAGTTCGACTCGCAATCTTGCAGCCGACAAGGAAACACCAAGGACCTGAGTACGACTCGATATTTCAGGTCGGCGTACCTCGAAAGAACACCGCGGTCAGTCCCCTCTCCCTCTGGGAGAGGGCTAGGGTGAGGGGAAAGGGCATCACGCCGAGGTGCTGACCAGCGAACCCGAGGTGCTCGAGTCGGAATCCTGCAACGCCTGCAACAGCGAGGCTGTTGCGGTAGACAGGGAGGCCGAGGTAGCGGTGATCTGCGCTTGTGCAGCGGCTACTTCGGCGGCCTTGGCATCCGAACTTTCCTGCTTCGCCTGCGCCGCTTGCAACGCTTGCTGCTGTTCCTGCAATTGCTTCTGCAGTTCGGCAATCTGCTTGCGCAGTTCTTTCACCGAATCCGATTCTTCGCTGCTGCTGGAGCTGCTGTCGCCCGCCGGCGCAGCGCCGCCACCTGCGGCAACTTTGCTGGTATCGGCAGCCACGCCAGCGCTGGTGGTCGCGCTGGTTGAGGTGTCGTCACCGACATCAGTGATCGCCGTTTTGCTGGAAGGTGTGGTGACGGTCTGATTGATCGAAACTGAAGTGATGCTGACCATGAAAAGGCTCCAATGCCGGTTATAGATAACCGGTCATCGACCACGGCCGCAGGTAATTGAGATCGACTGTGTACCGACTCGGTATCCGAACCGGTACACGCTCAATCACCTCAGGCGCTCAGGCGCGCGGTGACTTCGTTCAGTTGCCCCGACAGGCTATGCAGGTTCTGGCTCGCGCTTTCGGTGCGCTGCACGTTGTCGAGGTTAGTGCTGGCGATCGAGGTGATTTCAGTGAGGTTGCGCGAGATGTCCTCGGCTACGGAGGTCTGCTCTTCCGCAGCGGTAGCGATCTGACGGTTCATGTCGCGAATCGCCTCCACCGCGTGAGTGATACGCTCCAGCATCGCGCCGGCCTGGGTCACCTGCTCAACGCTTTCGTCACTGCGCGTCTGGCCGCTGTCGATGGCTTGCGCCGCATCCACCGCACCGGTCTGCACGCTCTGAATGATCTGGTTGATCTCGATGATCGACTCAGCGGTACGCTGTGCGAGGTTGCGCACTTCATCGGCGACCACGGCAAAACCACGCCCGGCCTCACCGGCACGCGCCGCTTCGATCGCAGCGTTGAGCGCCAGCAGGTTGGTCTGTTCGGCGATGCCGCGAATCACTTCCAGCACTTTGCCGATACGGCCGCTGTCGGCTTCCAGACGACGGATCACCGTGGCGGTGTTGGCGATTTCGCCGCGCATCTGGGTGATCGAGTGAATGGTGCTCTGCATGACCTTCTCACCCTGCTGGGCAGACTGGTCGGCATCGTCGGCCGCACGCGCGGCATCGGCGGCGTGACGCGCCACTTCCTGGGCGGTGGCGGACATTTCATTCATCGCCGTGGCGACTTGATCGGTACGGTTGAACTGCTCATTGGTACCGCCGGCCATGGTCGTGGCGATGGCATTCAACTCGCCGCTGGCGCTGTCCAGATCGCTGGCACTGCGCTGCAAACGAGTGAAGGTTTCGGCGAGGAAATCGCGCAAGGTGTTGGCCGCTGCGGCGAGGTTGCCCAGCTCATCCTGGCGGTCGCTGACCACACGCTCGGCCAGTTTGCCGCGGCTCAATTGAGTGACGTAATCGATCAGTTTGCGGATCGGTTCGACCAGGTTGCGGTTGACCAGCCACAGGCTCAGCAGGCCGATCAGCAAGCCCGACGCGAGCATCACCAATAGCCCCAGCCACACGGTGCGATCGGCCTCGGCACTGATCAGCGCCGATTGCTCGGTCCCCTGTTTGCGCAACTCGCTGACCAGTTCGCTCATCTGATCGCTGGTGGCACGGTCGACACCTTTGACGGCGTTGTCGCCTGCCGTCGGATCACCACCGGCCGCCACGTAGGCATCGCGGCCCTTCTGATAGGCCGAACCGAGCTGACGGTGCTCATCACGCAAGCGTTCGATACGGTTTTTCAGGCTTGGCTCAAGGCCCTTCTGGCTGGCCAGTTCACCGAGGATATTCTGCACATCGCGCTGGCGGTCTTCGAACTGCCCCCAATATTTGCTCAGATCCGCCGGTTGCTTGCCACGCAGCAGAACGTTTTTCCATTCCTGCACCTGCACCTTGAATTGCAGATTGGCCTCGTCGATCAATTGCGATGTGTGCAGGGGACCGGCGATCAACTGGCTGTAGCTTTGCACGCCGTTGGAGAGGAAATGAAAACAGGCCAGCGCGATCAACAGCATCGCCAGCAGGCTGCCGCTCAGCAGGGCGAGAATTTGCGCTCTCAGGGATTTTTGCAGCATCGAAAGATACTCAGGACAAGGATGAGGCACGCCCGGTAAGGCGTGAAATTGTGCCGGACATCCGTGTCGGCGAGCCTTGGCTCATGGCCAAGCGCGCGCAACGTAACCTAAGCGTGATCGGCGTACCAGAGCGCTTCTTGAAGAAAATCCGACCGCCGGCAAGTCGCTGATTTGGCGTCATTTTGCTGTCACACAAACGTCATGTGACATTGCGATGATGCGGCTCAGTGAACCTGCCATTTGCGCGACCGACGCACCCTCTTCGCAGCGAGCCTTCATGAACCACAGCCTCGACATCAGTCATCGCGATCCTGATCTGTTTGGCCTGCTCTACGGCTTTCGTTTCCTGCCCGGTGAGCGTGGCCGCGAAGTCGACTCGGCGACAGCGTTGCGCTGCTTGCAGGACGACAACGACACGGGCGAATTCCTTTGGCTGCACCTCAATCTGGCGCATGCGGCGTGCGAGCGCTGGATGAAAAGTCATCTGCAATTGCCCGAGGAATTTTTCGAAGCGCTGCACGAAGGCTCGCGGTCGACGCGCATCGAGCATGTCGACTCGGCGTTATTGGCGGTGGTCAACGATGTGGTGTTCAACCTCAGCAGCATGGTTTCCTCCGACGTGTCGACGCTGTGGGTCTGCGTGCGCAGCAAACTGATCGTCAGCGCGCGCCTGCAACCGCTGCACTCGGTGGACAAACTGCGCTCGTCGGTGAAGGCCGGCGAGCGCTTTCGTTCGCCTTCGGAACTGCTGGTGCATCTGCTGCGCGATCAGGGCGAAGTGTTGACGCAGATCGTGCGCAAGACCAGCCTGAGCGTCGATCAGATCGAGGACGAATTGCTCTCCTCGCGCCTGTCGACCAACCGCGCCGAGCTCGGCGCCAACCGGCGGGTGTTGGTGCGCTTGCAACGGCTGCTGGCACTGGAGCCGGGGTCGCTGCTGCGCCTGCTCAACCGGCCACCGCCGTGGTTGCAGAAGGAGGACGTCAAGGAACTGCGCAAGTCCACCGAGGAGTTTGCCCTGATCATCAACGACCTCACCGCCCTCGGTGAGCGGATCAAGTTGTTGCAGGAAGAGATCGCCGCCAACCTCAATGAACAGAGCAACCGCACACTGTTTACCCTGACGGTGGTGACGGTGCTGGCATTGCCGATCAACATCATTGCCGGTTTTTTCGGGATGAATGTGGGTGGCGTGCCGTTGTCGCAAGACCCGGAGGGGTTCTGGATATTGGTCGCGCTGGTGGCGACGTTTACGGTGATTGCCGGGCGTTGGGCCTTCCGTAAACGCGGGGATTACTGACCACCGAACCTTATGTCCAGCACAGATCCCCTGTGGGAGCGAGCCTGCTCGCGAAAGCGATCTGTCATTCAACAATGATGGTGACTGACACTCCGTCTTCGCGAGCAGGCTCGCTCCCACAGGGGACCTCATCGGCCTTAAGACCGACGGTGGGATTAATCAGCCAAACACTGACATGGCGCAGTCTCTCTGTAACATTCTGCAATGATCATGGGCGACACTCCTTCCCTCGCTCAGGATTGTCCGCTCATGGCTACTCCCTCCCTGACCGCAAGCACCGCGTCCGCCGCCAGCGGCAGGCCGGCCCTTGATAAAAAAACCAGCCCGTTTACCTACGTGATCTTTTTTGCGGTATTGGCGATGGGGATGCTGTTCACCGCCTACAGCCTGATGCACGACATGCATGAGCTGGGTACCGCGGTCACCACCTGGACGCCATTCCTGCTGCTCGGTGTGGCGCTGCTGATTGCGCTGGGTTTCGAGTTCGTCAACGGTTTCCACGACACCGCCAACGCCGTGGCCACGGTGATCTACACCCACTCGCTGCCGCCGAATGTCGCCGTGGTCTGGTCGGGGTTCTTCAACTTCCTCGGCGTGCTGCTTTCGAGCGGCGCAGTGGCGTTCGGCATCATCGCTTTACTGCCGGTGGAGCTGATTCTGCAAGTCGGATCATCCGCCGGTTTCGCGATGATCTTCGCGCTGCTGATCGCCGCGATTCTGTGGAACCTCGGCACCTGGTGGCTGGGCTTGCCGGCCTCGTCGTCGCACACGCTGATCGGTTCGATCATCGGTGTCGGTGTGGCCAATGCCTTGATGCACGGGCGCGACGGCACCAGCGGTGTCGACTGGGCGCAGGCGACCAAGATCGGTTACGCGCTGCTGCTGTCGCCACTGGTGGGTTTCGGTTGTGCGGCGTTGTTGTTGCTGGCACTGCGCGCTTTCGTGAAGAACCGTTCACTGTACAAAGCCCCTGAAGGCAACACCCCGCCGCCCTGGTGGATTCGCGGTTTGCTGATCGCCACGTGCACCGGCGTGTCCTTCGCCCACGGCTCCAACGACGGCCAGAAAGGCATGGGCCTGATCATGCTGATTCTGGTCGGCACCCTGCCAATGGCCTATGCCTTGAACCGCACCATGCCGGAAGAACAGTCGCTGCAGTTTGCCGCCGTAGCGCAAGTCACCCAGCAAGCGCTGGTGAAAAGTGCACCGCTGCCGGCGCCCGCCGATCCACGGCCGATCCTTTCCGATTACGTGCGCAGCAAGCAAGCCACGCCGCAACTGATCCCCGCCCTCGCCGCTCTCACCGGGCACATCGGCGAAGAGGTCAAAGGCTACGGCTCGCTGGCGAAAGTCCCGGCCGAAGCCATGGGCAACGTGCGCAACGACATGTACCTGGCCAGCGAAACCATTCGCTTGATGGACAAGAACAAGGCCGGCAATTTCGACGCCGACACCAGCGGCAAACTGCAATTGTTCAAACAGCAGATCGACAACGCCACGCGGTTTATTCCGCTGTGGGTGAAGATCGCCGTGGCCATCGCGCTCGGTCTGGGCACCATGGTGGGCTGGAAGCGGATTGTGGTGACGGTCGGCGAGAAGATCGGCAAGACGCACCTGACGTATGCGCAAGGCGCGTCGGCGGAAACCGTGGCGATGCTGACCATTGGCGCGGCGGACATGTTCGGTTTGCCGGTGTCGACGACGCACGTGTTGTCTTCGGGTGTGGCCGGGACCATGGTCGCTAACGGTGGCGGGTTGCAGATGAAGACCATCCGCAATCTGTTGATGGCGTGGGTGCTGACGCTGCCGGCGGCGATCCTGCTGTCGGGCAGCCTGTACTGGCTGTTCACCCAGATCTTCTGATGATTCCCTGTAGGAGCTGCCGCAGGCTCGGGCCGCGTTCGGACGATCTTTTGATCTTTAAAAACAGGATCAAAAGATCGCAGCCTTCGGCAGCTCCTACAGGGGAATGTGGGGTGTTGGTTAGAGCGCGGAGCGAATCAGATCGCCGAGCCAATCCATGAACACCCTGACCCGAAGCGGCAAATGCCGCTGCCGCGCATACAGCAATGAAATACCCATCGCCGGCGCGGTGAATTGCGGCAGCACGGTGACCAGTTCGCCGTTGTCCAGATGCGGCTGCATGCCGGTGCGCGGCACCTGCGTCAGACCGAAACCGCCCAGGCATGCCGACTCATAAGCATCAGTGCTGTTGACCGTCACACTGCCGGCCATCGGCAGGCGTTTAACCTGACCGCCCTCCTCGTACACAAACCCTTCCGAACGCGAACCGAGCACGCCGACGTAATGCACCAGGCGATGCTGCGCGAGATCCTCCAGCGTCTGCGGCACGCCGTAGCGCGCGAGGTAGGCGGGGCTGGCGCAATTGACCATGGGGAAGTCACCGAGGTGCCGCGCCACCACCGATTGATCAGGCTGCGCGCCGATGCGCACGACGCAATCGAAACCCTCGCTGAGCAGATCGACGCGGCGGTCGGTGGTGCTGATTTCCAGCTCCAGATTCGGGTGGCGATCCATGAAGGTTGGCAGGCTCGGCATGACCAGACGTCGCGCGAGAATGTTTGGCATGTCGACCCGAATACGTCCGGTCAGCGACGCTTCGTCCTGGCGAAACAGGCCTTCGATCTCGTCCATGTGCGAGAGCAGATCCTTGCTGCGTTCGTACAACACCAGACCGTCCTGAGTCGCCTGCACTTTGCGTGTGGTGCGTTGCAACAGGCGCGTGCCGAGCAGGGCTTCGAGTGCCTGTACATGCTCCGACACCGTTGAACGCGGCAGCCCGAGGTTCTCGCCTGCGAGGGTGAAACTCGACAATTCGCTGACCCGCACGAAGGTGCGCAGCAGTTCCAGTTTGTTCATGAGGCACCCGTCCATTGTTCGGCTGAGCCGATCAGTGATTCCGATTTCAGTCTGTTTATCACCTCTTTACGGATAAATAAACTGAGTTCCATCATCACCACTCATCGCAATCGAGGACGTCCCATGAACCGCAAAATCGCATTGATCACCGGTGCCAGTCGTGGCCTGGGCAAAAACGCCGCACTGCACCTCGCCGCTCAAGGCGTCGACATCATCGGCACTTATCACAGCCGCGCCGATGAGGCTCAGGCGCTGGTCAGCGAACTGCAAGCACTCGGCGCCAAAGCCGTGATGCTGCAACTGGACGTTGGCCGCAGCGACAGCTTTGCCGATTTCGCCACTCGGGTTGAGCAAGCCCTGACGCAAACGTTCGAACGTCAGCGTTTTGATTTCCTGATCAACAACGCCGGGGTCGGTCTGCATGTCAGTTTTGCCGAGACCAGCGTTGAGCAATTCGACATGCTGATGAACGTGCATTTCAAAGGGCCGTTCTTCCTGACTCAGCAACTGCTGCCATTGATTAACGACGGCGGCCGGATCATCAACATATCCAGCGGCCTTGCGCGTTTCACCATCCCCGGTGCCAGTGCTTATGCGGCGATGAAAGGCGCGATCGAGGTGCTGACCCGCTATCAGGCGAAAGAACTGGGCGCGCGGCAGATTGCCGTGAACACCCTGGCACCGGGTGCGATTGAAACCGATTTTGGTGGCGGCACCGTTCGCGACAATGCCGCGGTGAATGCGATGGTCGCCGACAACACCGCGCTCGGGCGCGCTGGGCAGCGGGATGACATTGGCGGGGCATTGGCGTTGTTGCTGTCGCCGGATGCGCAGTGGATCAATGGCCAGCGGGTTGAGGCCTCCGGCGGTATGTTCCTCTAATCCCCGTTGAAAACACTTACCCCCTGTAGGAGCTGCCGCAGGCTGCGATCTTTTGATCTTGATTTTTAACGGCAAGATCAAAAGATCGCAGCCTGCGGCAGCTCCTACACGGGGATCAGGGGTTAACCCCCACAGACGCGGCGGGTCATGAAGCGTTCGCGCAGTACGTCGTAACCCCAGTGATACACATAGGTGTACGGCAGAAAGAACAGCAATACGCCGATGTCGAGCAAAAACGCCTGCCACAGGCTGACCGACAGCCACCAGGCAATCAGCGGCACGCCCATCACGATCAAGCCCCCTTCGAACAGCAGCGCATGCACCACACGCACCCAGGCGTTGTGCGCCACGTTCAGCCGTTCCAGCAGACGATCGAAAAAGCGGTTGAACAGCACGTTCCAACCTAGCGCCAACAGGGCGATCAACACAGTCACCGCGCCCATTTCAAGCATCGGTTTTTGCATGATCCACGCCAGCAACGGCGTGCAGATCAGGATGGCCAGCAGTTCGAAACCAATGGCCTGGAAAATACGTTCAGAGAGGGATTTGTGGGCAGTCATGGCCTGACTCCTTGAGTGAAGATGGTTGCCATGATCCATCCCCAAACCGATACTTCATAATCAATTACCATCGATCAAGGCGATAGTTGATGATCTCTCAGGAAGTGCTGTTGGCGTTTGTCCAGGCGGCCACGCAAGGTTCGTTTTCGGCGGCGGCGCGCAAACTCGGGCGCAGTCAGTCGACGATCAGTGCGGCAGTGGCCAGCCTTGAGATCGATCTGGACCTGGTGTTGTTCGATCGCAGCAGCCGCAAACCGACGCTGACCCCGGCCGGCCACCTGATGTTGCAGCGAGCCGAGGCGATTCTCGCGGCCAACAGTCAGTTGGAGATGACGGCGCGGCAGTTGTCCCAAGGCGTCGAGCCGAAGCTGACCGTGGCGATTTCCGATACTTACCAGTCGGCGCGTTTCGAAGCAGCGTTGGTCGGGTTTGAGCAGCGTTATCCGGATCTGGAACTGGAATGCTTGATTGCCGAGTGCGATGACTTGATCGAACTGGTCCAGCGCGGTCGGGCGCATCTGGCCTTTGCCGAAATGCAGGACACATATCCGCCGGATCTGGTGACCTCGACCGTCGCCGAACGCACCGATATCGCGCTGTTCGTCAGCCCTGACCACCCGCTGACGATGTTGGAAAATGTTGATCAAGCCATCCTGGAACAGCATCGCGAGCTGCGTCTGGCGACGATCGTCAATCCCTACGACAGTCGCGCGAAGGGCCGGGTTTGGTCGGCGCCGAGTTATCTGATGCTGATGGAAATGGCTGAAATGGGCTTCGGCTGGGCGCCGCTGCCGCGTTGGTTGGTGGGCCGTTTCGGTAATGGCACGCTCGTGGAATTAAAGGTGCGCGGCTGGCCGAAACCGGTGTTTGTCGATGCCTTGTGGTCGCGGCTGTATCCGCCGGGGCCGGCGGGGAGTTGGTTGTTGAGCAAGATGCTGGAATAGCGGCTGAAGATCGCCCCCCCCCTCACCCCAGCCCTCTCCCGGAGGGAGAGGGGGCCGACCGAGGTGTCTTGCGTTGTACATCGACCTGAGAGACCGAGTCGATTATGTATTCATTGCGGCCTTAACCCTCGACCAGATTGGGTCGATTCCGGATTCAAAGCCGATCGTTCAAGTCGGTGAACCTCTCCAATATCCCCCAATCAGTCAGCTTTCCCGGAGGGAGAGGGGCCGACCGAGGTGTCTTGCGTTGTACATAGACCTGAGAGACCGAGTCGATTATGGATTCATTGCGGCCTTAACCCTCGACCAGATTGGGTCGGTTCCGGATTCAAAGCCGATCGTTCAAGTCGGTGAACCTCTCCAATATCCCCCAATCAGTCCCCTCTCCCCCTGGGAGAGGGCTAGGGTGAGGGCAATTCCAGCGCCATGAGCCGCCCTTCAATAAACCGCCGCTCCGGCTCTTGTCGGGTCAGCTCCAGCGCGCGCAAATACGCCGCCCTCGCCTCCTCCACCCGTCCTAACTGCCGACAAAACTCCGCCCGCGCCGAATGCGCCAAGTGGTAATCCTGTAACTCGCCGCGCGCCAAAATCCCTTCAATCAAATTCAATCCGTTCAGCGCCCCATCACGCTTGGCCACCGCCACCGCCCGGTTCAACTCGATCACCGGCGAAGGCACCGCGCGCAACAGCACGTCATACAAGCCAACGATCTGCTCCCAATCGGTTTCTGCCGCTGACGGCGCCTCGGCATGCACCGCCGCAATCGCTGCCTGCAAACAGTACGGTCCAAACCGCCGCGTAGTCAGCGCACGCTCGACCAGCGCGCAACCTTCAGCAATCAATCCGGCATCCCAGCGTGAGCGATCCTGATCATCCAGCAGCACCAGTTCACCACTCGGCGAAGTGCGCGCCAACCGTCGCGATTCATGCAGCAGCATCATCGCCAACAGCCCCATCACTTCCGGCTCCGGCAGCAACTCCATCAACAACCGCCCCAATCTGATCGCCTCACGCGTCAAATCCTCACGGGTCACCTCGGCCCCGCCCGACGCCGAATAGCCTTCGTTGAACACCAGATAAATCACCCGCAACACGCTGTCGAGGCGTTCGGGCAATTCGCTCAGGCTCGGTACTTGATAAGGGATTTTCGCGTCGCGGATCTTGGCTTTCGCCCGCACGATGCGCTGGGCAATCGCCGCTGGCGCGGCGAGAAAGGCGCGGGCGATTTCCTCGGTGGTCAGGTCGCAGACTTCGCGCAAGGTCAGCGGCACCTGCGCATCCGCCGCCAGCGCCGGGTGACAACAGGTGAAGATCAGCCGCAGACGATCGTCTTCCACGTCCTCGCCACTCCAGTCAGCCTGCTCCAGTTCTTCCAGTTGCGCCAACAACAATGGCTGCGAAGCCTTGAACCGCGCGCGTCGGCGCAATACGTCAATGGCCTTAAAGCGTCCGGTGGAGACCAGCCAGGTGCGCGGGTTGTCCGGTACGCCGTCGCGCTGCCAGCGCTCGACCGCGACGAAGAACGCCTCGTGCAAGGCTTCTTCGGCGAGGTCGAAATCGCCGAGCAGGCGAATCAGCGTCGCCAGAATCCGCCGCGAGTCTTCGCGATAGACCTGCTCGACCCGCGCCCGGACTTCAGACATTCAACTGCCGCACCGGGCGCACTTCAACGCTGCCAACCCGCGCCGCCGGAATGTTGCCGGCGACCTGGAGCGCTTCGTTGAGGTCCTTGGCGTCGATCAGGTAGAAGCCGGCCAATTGCTCCTTGGTTTCGGCGAACGGGCCATCGGTGATCGACAACTTGCCGTTGCGCATGCGCACCGTGGTGGCAGTCTGCACCGACTCCAGCGCTTCGGCAGCGACCATCCGCCCACTGCCCTCGATCGACTCTGCGTAGGCCCAGCATTCAGCGTCTTGCGGGCTGTCGGGCGATGAATGCAGCAGGCGCTCATCGCTGTAAACCAGGCATAAATACTTCATGGCGTTCTCCTGAATCGGACGGTTCAACTATGGCTGAAGATCAGGGGGTCACATCGAACAGCGTCGCGCCGCTCATCGGATCGAACGGCGCCGACCAGTGTTCGTGGGCGATTTTCCATGCTCCGCCAATCTGCCGATAGCAGGCGGTGACGCGCATCCAGCAGCTCTGGGTTTCGCCCTTGTCGTTGGTGCCGCCGCAGTTGGCCACCCAGTGGGCGAAGGCGATGTTGTCGGCGCTTTCGATGGCGATTTCGTGGAACTCGAAAATGTGCGGGCCGGGGCACATTTCCATGCACGCCACCCAGTGCGCGCGGTAGGCGGGCTTGCCCTTGAATTGCAGGGCCTTGATCGCGTCGAAGGAGACGATGTCGTCGGCATACAGCGCCATGACTTTCTCCACGTCCTTGGCCATCACGGCTTCGCGGTAGGTGTTGATCAGGGTCTGGATTTCACTGGCTGCGCTCATGGTGTTCTCCGTGGTTTTTGTTGTGAAGACACCCTTAGTCGTTCGGCGATTTGGCAGATCGACAGATCCAAACAAAAAAATTCTACAGAAGACAAAATCGCTAGAATCCGCGACTTACTTTGTAGGAAAAAGGAAATTCCCGTGTCAGCCCAACTCGTGCCGTACGACAGCCTGAACGCCTTGCAGCGTCAGCAAGTCGAAGCGATTGAAATCCATGCCGAGCAGATCAAGTTTTCCGGCGATATCCACGGGGCCTTGCACACCCTGCTGTCGAAACCCGGCCCGGGCGTGAAGGGCTTTGCGCTGCTGGCGGATGACGTGCCGGTGGCGTTTCTTCTGCTCAAACGCCCACCCGTCTTGCCGGCCTGGGCTGATGAGCACAGCGCAACATTGCATGCGTTGCAGGTCGATCACCGCGCGCAGGGCAAGGGTTACGGCAAGGCCTGCCTGCAAGCGTTGCCCGAAGTCGCGCGTCAGGCCTGGCCGGAAATCAAAGGACTGGAATTGTCGGTGGACGCAGACAACGACGCGGCGATCGCGCTCTACGCCAAGCACGGCTACGTCGACAGCGGCGAAGCGTACAAGGGCCGGATCGGTTACGAACGGCGCATGGGGCTGTTTTTCTAAATCATCGAGGGGAACACGATGATCGATTCAATCGAAGCACTGGAAGCTATTTACGGATTGCCCCACGAACGTGCGGTGCGCAAGCAGATCGGCTTTCTCAACGAGGATTATCAGGCGATGGTGCGCGTCTCGCCGCTGGTGATCGTCAGCTCGGTGGGGGCTGATGGCCTCGACAATTCGCCGCGCGGGGATGCACCGGGGTTTGTGCGGATCATCGATGAGCGCACGCTGGCCCTGCCGGATCGCCCGGGCAATAACCGCATCGATACCTTGCGCAATGTGCTGCAGGATTCGCGGGTGTCGCTGTTGTTCATCATCCCGGGGATTGGCGAGACCTTGCGGGTCAATGGCACCGCGACGATCAGCGCTGAGCCTGAGCTGCTGGAAAGCTTTGCGGTGAATGGCAAACCGGCGAAAACGGTGTTGCTGGTGACGGTGGAAGCGGCGTTCTTTCATTGCTCGAAAGCCTTCGTCCGCTCGGATGCGTGGAATCCTGAAACGCATCTGCCGCGCTCGGCCCTGCCCTCTGCCGGTGCCTTCCACAAACGTCTGAACGATGGCGAGTTCGACGCCGAAACCTACGACCGGGAAGCGCCGAAAAGAGTAAACGACACCCTTTACTAAACGCGGATTTTCAAACGCCACAACACCCTGTGGGAGCGAGCCTGCTCGCGAAAGCGTCATATCAGTCAACAAATTGGTTGGCTGACACGGCCTCTTCGCGAGCAGGCTCGCTCCCACAGTTTTGATCAGTGCTGGGTTAGAGAGTGAGGATCATCTCGTGCCACGCCATGCCGCCGTGGTCAGACTCCGACGGTTTAATGTAGGCAAACCCAAACCCGGCATACAACGGGATGTGCTGTTCTTTGCACATCAAATGAATCGTCGCTTTATCCATCCCGCGCATACGCTCGATGAACTCGCCCATCAAACGCTTGGCCAACCCCTGCCCCTGATAATCCGGGTGCACCACCACCGACATGATCACCACGTTCGGTCCCTTCGGGTCGTGGCCGATCAGTTCCTTGAACGCCTCGTCCGACATCTGCACATCAAACGCCGCGCCGGAATTGACGAAGCCTGCGACGACGCCATCCACTTCAGCCACCACGAAGCCTTCCGGCCAAGTGGCGATGCGCGTGGCGATCTTCTCGCGGGTAGCCGCTTCGTCGCCTTCATAGGCAACGGTTTCGATGGCGTAGCAGCGGTCCAGGTCGGCGGCGGTGACGTTGCGAATGACGGTGTTCATGGCGGCTCGGAAATCAGCAGGAGAAAGTGCCGAAAGCATAAAGGAATAAGGCCTGCATATCGATGCGTACAGGCGGCGTAAAGCTTGCGTATAAGCGCTTTTCTTCGTGCAGGCGGCGGGCTATTTCTGCGGTGTATCTCAAACTACCCTTGGGGGAAACCGCTTATGAGCAGCGTTGAAATCGGTCTGTTGATGGTGTTGGGCATCAGTACTTTCGGCTTCATTACGCTGGCGATCGACGTGCTGCGCACGCGGCGTAAACAGCGTTGAAAACATAAGACGGATCATTGATCCGCCTTATGTTTGTCGGCTCAGGCCTTGGTATCGACCGGCACGCAGATTTCCAGTTTGCCGGTGTGCAGCTTCGGATTGAAATCGGCGCTGTAGCGCTCCAGCTCCGGGGCGTTGAGCTCCACGTAGTGAGAGGTCGGCAGCCAGGTTTTGTAGATGTACTGCAGGGTTTGCGGCAATTGTTCGAGCGGTCCCTTGTGCTCGAATACGGCGTATTGCCGGGGCAGCACTTCCACCCACTGGTAGACCTTCTGGTCGAGGTCATCGAGTTTGCTGATTTCCACCCCGGCGATGTAATCGAAGCCACCCTTGCCATCGAAATTGCTGCAGACACCGTAGGTCACTTCGTTCTTTTGCCCCGGGATATTTCCCAGGTGCGGCAAGAACTTTTCCCACAGCGCCGGAATGTCTTTTGCTGTGTCTTGGGTAAATCGACCGCGGAAACCTGCAATCAGCAGGAAGTGTCCATGTTCGAAGCGAGGTTCAGCCACTTCGACGCGTTTTTGCTCATCCATGACTCGACTCCTGGAACAAAAAAGGGGGTTCGGCTGGGAGTATAGAAAGCCGCATCCAAATCGCACGTTTACAACGCGTGCAACTGCTCGACGGCGCCCGAACCCACAAATTCGTTGTAACCAGATACGATCACGTACACCGCGAAATAGCAGAAGATCGCTGCAGATGCCATGTAGGAATAGCGCAACAGCTTGTCGCCCAGCAGCTTGCCGCCATGGCTCGCGGCGAAGCACAAACCGGCCGACCACAGCAGCCCGGCGCAGAGGAAACCACCAAGGAACAGCGCCGAACTCACCGGCCCGCCGCCACCGGAACGGGCGATCAACGTACCGCCAACAGCGGCGAACCAAAGGATTGCGCTCGGCGAGGACATCGCGAGAAAGATCCCGCGGAAGAACTCCTTGCGATGGGAGTTCTGCCCCACTTCAGCCGTCGCCGCCAGTTGCGCTTCGTGATGGATCGCCGAATAAATCATTTTCGCCGCAAAGTAGATCAGCAGCGCTGAACCGCCGATCCACAGCACCCAGCGCACGCTTTCGTATTGCAGCAGAACCGTCATCCCTGCCAGCGCCAGCACCGCATAAATCAGGTCGCCGACACAGGTGCCGAGGCCCAGCGCGAAGCCCTGAAAGTAACCGCGCTGCATCGCCAATGTGATCATGGCGATGTTGGCCACGCCGATATCCAGGCACAGCGAAAGGCTCAGCAAGAAGCCGCTGGTGAATTCCATCTACCGATTTCCTTGGGAAAAAATTGTTTACGCACAGGCTGGACAGTCTGCCATCACTGCCCTTATCTTCGCCAACAGGTCACCGCAGTGACCAGCGTCGCTCGGACGGTTCCGGGCGCTTACGTTATCCGAGGCAACAATGGCTGAACAAGGTTCGCCGCGCCGCTTTACGCGCATAGATCGACTCCCCCCTTACGTTTTCAACATCACCGCCGAGCTGAAGATGGCCGCCAGGCGTCGTGGTGAAGACATCATCGACTTGAGCATGGGCAACCCCGACGGCGCCACGCCGCCGCACATTGTCGAAAAACTCGTACAAGTTGCCCAACGCGAAGACACCCACGGTTACTCCACGTCCAAGGGCATCCCGCGCCTGCGTCGGGCGATTTCCAACTGGTACAAGGATCGCTACGCGGTCGACATCGACCCGGAAAGCGAAGCCATTGTCACCATCGGCTCCAAGGAAGGCCTGGCGCATTTGATGCTGGCGACCCTCGATCAGGGCGACACCGTATTGGTGCCAAACCCCAGCTACCCGATTCACATCTACGGTGCGGTGATTGCCGGCGCCCAGGTGCGTTCGGTGCCGCTGGTGCCGGGCGTGGACTTCTTCGATGAGCTGGAACGGGCGATTCGTGGCTCGATTCCGAAGCCGAAAATGATGATCCTCGGTTTCCCGTCGAACCCGACCGCACAGTGCGTGGAACTGGATTTCTTCGAACGGGTGATCGCCCTCGCCAAGCAATACGACGTGCTGGTGATTCACGATCTGGCTTACGCCGACATCGTCTACGACGGCTGGAAAGCCCCGTCGATCATGCAGGTGCCGGGCGCCAAGGACATCGCGGTGGAGTTTTTCACCCTGTCCAAGAGCTACAACATGGCCGGCTGGCGCATCGGTTTCATGGTCGGTAACCCGGAACTGGTCAACGCCCTGGCGCGGATCAAGAGCTACCACGACTACGGCACCTTCACCCCGCTGCAAGTCGCGGCAATTGCCGCACTGGAAGGTGATCAACAATGCGTGCGCGACATCGCCGAGCAGTATCGCCAGCGTCGCAATGTGTTGGTCAAAGGCCTGCATGAACTGGGCTGGATGGTCGAGAACCCGAAGGCGTCGATGTATGTCTGGGCGAAGATTCCCGAGGCGTACGCGCATCTGGGTTCGCTGGAATTCGCCAAGAAACTGCTGGCCGAAGCCAAGGTCTGCGTCTCGCCGGGGGTTGGTTTTGGTGAGTATGGCGATGATCACGTGCGCTTTGCGCTGATCGAAAACCAGGACCGGATTCGACAGGCCGTACGCGGGATTCGCGGGATGTTTCGGGCGGATGGCCTGGCCCCGAAATCCGCCGGTTAACGCATGATCGTTCCCACGCTCTGCGTGGGAATGCAGCCCGGGACGCTCCGCGTCCCAAAGCGGACGCAGAGCGTCCATTGAGGCATTCCCACGCAGAGCGTGGGAACGATCACCCACAAAAAAACCGCATCGCTGCGGTTTTTTTGTGTCTGCGCTTTCCTTAAACGAAGAAGCGCTTAAACGAACAGCGACAACAACAGGATAAAGCCCAACGCAACCACCGAGAGGATGGTTTCCATCGCCGTCCAGGTCTTGAACGTCTCGGCCACGGTCATGTTGAAGTACTGCTTCACCAGCCAGAAACCGGCGTCGTTCACGTGCGACAGAATCAACGAACCCGCACCGGTGGCGAGCACCAGCAGCTCACGGTTGACGCCCGGAATCATCCCCACCACCGGCACCACAATGCCCGCGCCAGTGATAGTCGCGACCGTTGCCGAACCGGTCGCGATACGAATCACCGCAGCCACCAGCCACGCCAGCAGGATCGGCGAGATCTGTGCACTGACCGCCATGTGGCCAATCACGTCGCCCACACCGCTGGTGACCAGCATCTGCTTGAAGCCACCGCCGGCACCGATGATCAGGATGATCGCCGCGGTTGGCGCCAGGCTCGCATCCAGCCACTTGAGCATCTGTTGCGAACCGATGCCTTGCTTGTGCCCGAAGGTGTACAGCGACAACAGCAACGCCAGCAGCAGTGCGGAGATCGGGTGACCGATCATGTCCATCCACGTGCGGAAGAAATGACCGTCCGGCAGCGCCACGTCAGCGAAGGTTTTCAGCAGCATCAGGAACACCGGCAGCAGCACGGTGATCAGGGTGATGGTGAAGCTCGGCAATTTCGCCGAATCATCGTTTTCGCGGGCCAGTTGATCGACCAGTTCCTGATTCGGGTGACCCGGAATGTGCTTGGCGATGAACGTACCGAAGATCGGACCGGCAATGATCGCGGTCGGCAGCGCAACGATCAGACCGTAGAGAATGGTCTTGCCGATGTCAGCGCCGAACACGCCGATGGCCAGCAGCGGGCCCGGGTGCGGTGGCACCAGACCGTGCACGGCGGACAGGCCGGCGAGCAGCGGGATACCGATCTTGATGATCGACACGCCGGTGCGGCGCGCGACGATGAACACCAGCGGAATCAGCAATACGAAGCCGATTTCGAAGAACAGCGGAATGCCCACCAGGAACGCGGCAAACATCATCGCCCACTGGACTTTGTCTTTACCGAATGCGCGGATCAGGGTCTGGGCGATCTGATCCGCCCCACCCGATTCGGCCATCATTTTGCCGAGCATGGTGCCCAGCGCGAGGATGATGCCGACGAAACCGAGCACGCCGCCGAAGCCGTCCTGGAACGCCTTGATGATGGTGCCGATCGGCATGCCGGAAGTCAGACCAAGGAACGCCGCAGCGATGGTCAGGGAAATAAATGGGTGAATCTTGAATTTGGTGATCAGGATAATCAGGCCGATTACCGTGACCACTGCATCGAGCAGCAGGTAGGCGTCGTGGGACATGCCAAACATTGGGGGTGTCTCCTGGATTGTTGTTGTTATTAAAGCGGGTTAAACAGAAGTCGGGGCGACAGCGCTATCTCTTTCAACACACTCATACCGCCTGTTTCAGACCGTGGGCCTGCCACCAGACGTGAGCCTGGGACGCCAGTTCTTCAACGCTGTGGATCGAGGCGTTCAGCGCCAACGTCAACGGTTCGCCCTTGGGCGATTCGAGGGTGGCGAACTGGCTTTCGATCAACGTGGCCGGCATGAAGTGGCCCGGACGATGGGAGACACGTTCAGCGGCGACTTCAGGGGTCAATTCAAGAAACACGAAACCCAGGCCCGGCAAGGCGCTGCGCAACACTTCGCGATAACTGTGTTTAAGGGCCGAGCAGGTCAGCACCGGGCGTTCGCCCAGCGCGTCGACGCGACGCAGTTCATCGCACAGGCTGTCGAGCCAGCCGGCACGGTCGTCGTCGTTCAGGGGGATCCCCGCGCTCATCTTTTCGATGTTCGCGGCCGGATGGAAAGTATCGCCTTCAATGGCAGTGGCGCCGCTCAATTGGCACAGGGCCTCGCTGACGCACGTCTTGCCGCAACCGGCAACGCCCATGATGACCAGGGCGGTGATGGGATGACTCATATAACACCTCAGCGCGCAGACAGCGCTACCTTTGCTAGCTATGACTCTAGTGCACAGGCAGAAGTTGCCGACGCCTTCTTGTCGTTTTTTTGGGTTGCAGCAGGTTTGCGCCCAACGCCAAAAAGCGAAGATCAGGCAGGACCTCGCTTACGCATTTACAGCTGCATCAGGACAGCGCTACCTTAGTGCCTTGATTTTTGTTTGGCAAGCCGTCGATGACCACCCCTAAAAACGATAAAAATACCCGCACCACCGGCCGTCCCACCCTCAATGAAGTTGCCCGCCTGGCCGGTGTCAGCCCGATTACCGCTTCTCGCGCCTTGCGTGGGGTCAGCACCGTCGCCACCGAACTGGTGGAAAAAGTGCAGAAAGCCGCCAGTGAACTCAACTATGTGGTCAACCCTGCCGCCCGCGCCCTGGCCTCGGCGCAGAGCCATTCGGTGGTGGTTTTGGTGCCCTCGTTATCCAACCTCCTGTTCATCGATACGCTGGAAGCCATCCATCGGGTGTTGACGCCCAAAGGCTTCGAAGTGTTGATCGGCAACTTCCACTACTCGCGCGATGAAGAAGAAAACCTGCTGCGCAACTACATGGCCTATCAGCCGCGCGGTTTCTTGTTGACCGGGTTTGACCGCACCGAAAGTTCGCGGCGGATGATCGAGGCCAGCAATATTCCCTGCGTGTACATGATGGAACTGGACAGTGCTGCCGGAGTGAATTGCGTTGGGTTCTCACAGCTCAGTGCTGGCGAGACGGCGGCTGAGCATTTGCTCTCTCGTGGGCGCCAACGTCTGGCTTACATTGGCGCGCAACTCGATCAGCGTACGTTGCTGCGCGGTGAGGGTTTTCGCAAAGCGTTGCAAAAGGCCGGGCGTTATGACCCGGATCTGGAAGTGCTGACGCCACGTGCTTCGTCGGTGGGGCTGGGCGGCGAGTTGTTCCTGCAATTGCTGGCGGCGCATCCGGATGTTGATGCGATCTTCTTTGGTAACGACGACCTGGCGCAGGGTGCGTTGCTGGAAGCATTGCGCAACGGCATCAAGATTCCCGAACAAGTGGCGATTCTCGGCTTCAACGACTTGCCGATGTCCGAGCACATGGTGCCGCGCCTGAGCAGCATCAACACCCCGCGTGAGGCGATTGGCCGGCGGGCGGCAGAGCAGATGCTGACGTTGATGGCCGGCAACAGCGTGGCGCGCCCGGTTGAAGACATGGGCTTTGAACTGAAGATCCGTGAAAGCACTTAACGGTGTCGCGATCCCCTGTAGGAGCTGCCGAAGGCTCTGGCCGCGATCGGACGATCTTTTGATTTTGCTCTTAAAAACAAGATCAAAAGATCGCAGCCTTCGGCAGCTCCTACAGTTTTATGGGGTGCTCACAAATGCTGAGTTGAAACACAATCCCTGTGGGAGCGAGCTTGCTCGCGAAAGCGGTGGTTCAGATAAACCTGTGTCGTCTGGCACACCGCTTTCGCGAGCAAGCTCGCTCCCACATTGGATCTCCACTGTTTCTAGTGACCGAGCAGGTCGACCAAGGCCAGCGCGCCCTTTTGTAAGGGCTGGCTCTTGAGCCACACCGCATGCACCGGCATCACCAGACCGTTTTCGATGTTGCGAAAATTCAGGCGTTTCAGCCTTCCGTTGTCCAAACGTGCCTGCACCACCGACAGCGGAAAATTGCCCCAACCCAATCCCGCCTCAACCATTTCCATCGCCGTCTCAAGACTGTCGGTGCGCCAATACGACTCCGCCACCAACGGCCGCGTTTCACTGATCGGCAAATCGCGACTGGCGACGATGATCTGCCGCACATGCACCAGGTCCTCGAGAAACACATCCTGCCCCTGCAACAACGGACTGTCCGCCGCCAGCGTGGCGATCATCCGTTCGTTGCCGACAAACTGAAAGCGCTCCAGCACATTCACGCTCAACCCGGCGAACGCCAGACACAGGCTGACGCGGCCGCTGTGCAGCATCGCCAGCACGTCATCTTGCGGCGCGGTCAGCACTTCGATATCCAGCAGCGGATGACGCTCGGCGATCACCTTGATCGCCGCCAGCAAACGACCTCGGTCGATGTCCGCGACCACACCAATCGATAACTTGCTTTCCAGCCCCAGCGACAACTCCACCGCGTGCACTTGCAATTGCTTGAGCTGCTCGGCGATCAATCGCGCATGCGGAACCAGCGACAACGCCATTGCCGTTGGTTGCGGTTCGCGATGGCTGCGGTCGAACAACGCATAACCCAGTTCCGCCTCAAGGTTGCCGATGGCCATGCTCACTGCCGAAGGGACCTTGCCCAACGCCCGCGCCGCCGCCGAAAACGAGCCGCGTTCGATCACGGCGAGAAACAGTTCGATGCTGTCGCTGTTGAAATTCAATCGATCTACCTGTCAAAAAAACTGAAAGCTACTTACTTTTTCTGTCAGCCGTATTGAAGCTATCTTTCGCCGCCTCCGCCAGCCCCCTTGGCCATCGAATCTCAAGCAAGAGGCAAATCTGCATGCAAGGCGTCAAACGCAAACTGGTCTATGTGTCGCTCTATGAAGTGATCGGCATGACTTTCTCCGCCCTCGGCCTGGCGTTGTTGTCCGGCACCTCCCCGGGTAGCACCGGGCCGCTCGCGGTGATCATCACCACCATCGCGGTGACCTGGAACTTCATTTACACCTCGCTGTTCGAGCACTGGGAGAGTCGGCAAATTTCGCGCACTCGCACAGTTAAACGACGTATCGCCCACGCCGTCGGCTTTCAACTGACGCTGATCGTGTTCCTGATTCCGTTGATCGCCTGGTGGATGAACATCAGTCTGGTGCAGGCATTTCTGCTGGATCTGGCGCTGATCATTTTCATCCCGTGCTACACATTCGCGTTCAACTGGTTGTTCGACCGGATCTTCGGTTTGCCAGCCTCGGCGCTACCGGATTCGGCGGCAGCGGCATAAATCGTTAATTCGTAAACAGATATTGCAAGAAATCAGCGGTTTACCCGAGTAATCCGCTGATCTTCACAATCCATAGACTCCGATAGCAGGCTAAGCTTTTCCATCAATAAAAAATGGACCCGCCCATGACTGCTCACACCCCCGCCGCCGCGCAAAGCGACGGTATCGACCCGGTACGCGCCGCCGAGATTTCCGCCCGCATCGACCGTCTCCCCGCCGTCGCGACGATTTGGCGGCTGGTGGCGCTGCTGTCGATCGGTGGTTTTTTCGAACTCTACGACCTGTTCCAGACCGCCTACATCAGCCCCGGCCTGATCCGCGACGGCATCTTCGCCACCGGCAATCAAGGCGTGTTCGGCTTCTCCGATCAGGCGGCGTTTGCCTCGGCGACGTTCCTCGGTCTGTTCCTCGGTGCCAGCCTGCTCAGCCCGTTGGCTGATCGCTTTGGTCGTCGCGCGATCTTCACCTTCGCGCTGGTCTGGTACACGGTGGCGACGGTGCTGATGGGCATTCAGAGTTCGGCGTTGGGGATCATCTGCATGCGCTTTCTGGTGGGTATCGGTCTGGGCATCGAGCTGGTAACCATCGACGCCTACCTCTCGGAACTGGTGCCCAAACGCATGCGCAGCTCGGCGTTTGCCTTCGCGTTTTTCGTGCAGTTCCTGTCGGTACCGGCGGTGGCGTTGATGTCGTGGTGGCTAGTGCCGCAGGCGCCGTTCGGCATCAGTGGCTGGCGCTGGGTGGTATTGGCCAGTGCGGTGTTTGCGCTGTTTATCTGGTGGCTGCGCAAGCGTCTGCCGGAATCGCCGCGCTGGCTGGCTCAGCATGGTCGCTTTGATGAGGCCAACCGGATTCTCGATGGCATCGAAGCACGATGCGAGAAAGATCACGGCCAACCGCTGGACGCCCCCGAAGCCGTTCCGGTCGACGTCGAAGGCAAGGGCCGTTTCGCCGACATCTGGCAGCCGCCCTACCGCCGCCGCGCGTTGATGCTGATCGTTTTCCACATCTTCCAGGCCATCGGTTTCTTCGGTTTTGGCAACTGGTTGCCAGCGCTGCTGTCCGGTCAGGGCGTCAGCGTCACCCACAGTTTGATGTACGCCTTCATCATCACCCTCGCCTACCCGCTCGGGCCGTTGCTGTTCGTCAAGTTCGCCAACCGTTTCGAGAACAAATGGCAGATCGTCGGTTCGGCCCTCGGCGCCATGACCTTCGGCACCTTGTTCGCTCTGCAGACCAGCGCATTCGGCCTGATCTTCTGCGGGGTGATGATCACCTTCTGCAACGCCTGGCTGAGCTTCAGTTATCACTCGTACCAGAGCGAACTGTTCCCGACCAACATCCGCGCCCGCGCCGTCGGCTTCTGCTATTCGTTCAGTCGTTTGTCGACGGTGTTCAGCAGTCTGTTGATCGGCCTGTTTCTCGACCACTTCGGCACGCCCGGGGTGTTGGCGTTTATCGTCAGCAGCATGCTGATCGTGATGTTGACCATCGGCTGGTTCGGCCCGCGCACACGCAATCTGGCCCTGGAGAACATTGCCCATCGCTGACGGGCGCAACGGTCATCCTCTGCCGCTTATCGGCAAGGGATGACCGCTGGAAAACCTTTATGGCTGTCTAACGCCTTGAAATAACAGCGATCAGCTGACAGGCACGGTAATTGCTCCGATTCAGCAGTCAGCAATTACCTACAGGTCCAATCATCATGTTGGTCAGTGCCAAACAACAGCCAATCATTCACCTGCCCAAAGCGCTGAATGACGATGCCACCACCACGGCCGCCGCCGGTCTGCAGGGTGGTCTGCACGGCGCCATGCTGCAAACCCTGCAAAACCAGACCCAGGCGCAAACCGCCGAAGCCACCGCCAAAGTGCAGGACTCGGCCACGCAGATCGCCACCCAGCAAGTCAGTGAAGCCACGCGCATCAGCGACAACGTCGATGAGGCGTTTGCCAAGACCCGCGTGGGCCTGCAATCGACCGACGCCACCACGGCCTCGGCAAAATCCGCCACCGACGAATTCAAGGATTACATGAGCAAGACGCCTGAACAGCGTCTGCGCGACAGTATCCTGCAGTCGATGGGGCTGACCGAAGACGACATCAAAGCCATGCCGCCGGAGAAACAACTGGCCATCGGCAAAGAAATCGCCGAGCGCTTGCAGGACAAGATGAAATTGGCACAGGCCGAGAAAGACAACGATGTGAAGGACAGTGACAAGCAGGCGGGCAAGTTTCTCGCTGCGCTCTGAGAGTCCTGAATTCCTGGCCTCCGCACGGTATCCCTGTAGGAGCTGCCGAAGGCTGCGATCTTTTGATCTTGCTTCTAAAAGATCGCAGCCTCGTTCCACTCGACAGCTCCTACAGGTCACTGTGGAGTCAGTTCAGTTGCAGGGTCTCATTGAACTGGCTGATCGCATCCACCACATGCCGGGAGCCCTGCTGAATCTCCAGAATCACCTCCCCCGCTTCATTCGCCAGTTCCACCCCAAGTCCGGTACGGCTCAGGCTTGATTGCATGCTCGACACCGCGCTCAGCGACAGGTCGTGGTTCTTGCGCACCACCTCGACAATCTCCAAAGTCGCCTGACTGGTTCGCGCCGCGAGGCTGCGCACTTCATCCGCCACCACTGCAAACCCCCGCCCGTGTTCACCGGCGCGCGCTGCTTCAATCGCAGCATTGAGTGCCAGCAGGTTGGTCTGGTCGGCAATCCCGCGAATGGTCTGGACGATGGTGCCGATGATGTCCGATTGTTTGCTCACCGCATCGATGCTGGCGGCGGCTTCGTTGAGGTCGCGGGAAATGTCCTGAATGATCTGCACGGTTTGCTGCACGACCTGCGAGCCCTTTTGCGCACAGGCGTCGTTTTGCACCGAGGTGCTGTGGGCCGACTCCGCGGCGTTCTGCAACGTGGTCATCTGATAGGTGATATCACTGGCGAACTTGACCACTTTGTACAAGCGACCCTTGGCGTCGAACAGCGGGTTGTACGACGCTTCGAGGTAAACCATTTGCCCCGACTTGTTCTTGCGCTCGAAACGGTGCGAGTGATATTCGCCACGATTGAGCGAGGCCCAGAAGGCCTTGTACTGCGCAGACTCGGCTTCGGCACGGTGGCAGAACAGGCTGTGATGATGGCCGACGATTTCGTTGAGCGAGTACTGCATGGTCTTGAGGAAGTTGTCGTTGGCGGCAATGACGTTGCCTTCCGGGGTGAATTCGATCACCGCCATGGAACGGCTGATCGCTGCCAACATGCTTTCTTCTTCATGTTCTTTATGCACCCGAGCGGTGATGTCGGCAGCCACTTTGATCACACTTCTGACTTGCTTGTCCGGCCCATACACCGGCATGTAACTGGCTTCGAGCCAGACTTCCCTGCCGGCCTTGTTCAGGCGCAGAAACGTGCCGCTGATCGGCTCACCGCGAGCCAGGTCGCGCCACAACTTCGCGTATTCCTCGCTACGGTAAAAGGCCTCTTCACAAAACACCCGATGATGTTTGCCGCGCACTTCATCGGCGCTGTAGCCCATGGTCTTGCAGAAGTTATCGTTGGCATCGAGAACGATGCCGTCAGGGCTGAACTCGATCATTGCCATGGAACGGCTGATCGCAGCCAACTTGGCGTTGGCCTCGGTCAGGGCGCAGCTGAAGCGCTCGATTTCCTGCAGGTCAGCCTTGTGATGTAGGTTGAACATGGTTGTATCACCTTCCGCGCGGACTTTTGATTTGATGAAAGTTCAGTTCTTTCAAGATCCACCACTACGTTCCACAGAACAGGCACACGCATTCCTCCACGGGAGGAAGTTGTCAGGTGATAAATGATGATCAATCGGAGAGTCCATGCAGCGACGCTCTAATCAAGACATCCTTCTCTTGATAGCCCGCACGCGGGCCAGCCCTAACGTGTTGAAGAACTTCCATTTAAGTGACGCTCCTTGTTGGTTCAGTGTCGGTGCCTCGGGTTGCGCACTCTGGCAGCATGAATTCACGGACCAACCCTGCGTTTCATCCATGTTTTGACATGACGGTCGACATAGTTAGTTACGGGAAGCATAGCCAGCGGCAGGCCTTGCGCAAGGCCACTAGTCGGCCAGTATCTGGCACTTTTTGCACAAGAAACGGTTCAGCGCGGGGCGTTGTATCGGGGGATGGCCATCGCGAGCAGGCTCACTCCTGCATTTGACCTGCGATGTTCACACGATCAAATGCAGGAGTGAGCCTGCTCGCGATAGCAATAGTCGTCGCACTACCAAAACATCAGGAAAAATCTACAAACCTGCACTCACCTTGGCCGCCACCTCCCCCGGCACCCAAGGCTTCCAGACCTGCGGCTGATCACGCAAAAACGCCTCTGCCACCAACCTCGGCTGCAAACGTTTTTCACTCATGCCAGCCAATGTCTGGTTCAACAGATCAATCGGCAGATCGACCTTTTCAAAGAACGTCACCAGCTCCGGATACTGCGCCTTGAACGGCGCTGATACGCCAATGGCCAGGCTCGCCGGCATCGAGCGGGTGCCCCTAGGGTTCGGGTTGTTGGCATCGGCCAGGGTCTTCCAGGCTTCGGCATCGAACGGCGGCTCATCCAGTTTGACCAGTTTGAATCGGCCAAGCAGCGGCGTCGGTGACCAGTAGTAGAACAACACCGGTTTACCGCGTTTGATCGACGACGCCACCTCGGCATCCAGCGCGGCGCCGGAACCGGTGCGGAAGTTGACGAAGCTGTCATTTAGCGCATAAGCCTTGAGCTTCTGACTGTTGACGATCTCCGAGGTCCAGCCGGTCGGACTATTGAGGAAACGCCCGCGCGACGGGTCTTCCGGGTCGCGGAACACGTCTTTGTAGCGCGGCAGGTCCGCCACTGATTTCAACTCCGGCGCCAACGCTTTGATCCCGCGCTCAGGGTCGCCCTTGATCACATACTCCGGCACCCACCAGCCTTCGGTAGCGCCTTTGACCGTGTCGCCCAAACCAAACACCTTGCCTTCGGCGGCCGCCTTGACCCACGCCGGACTGCGCCCGGCCCACTCTTCGCCGATCACCTGAATATCGTTTTTCGCCAGCGCCGCCTCTAGGCTGACCGTGCTGCCCGGCAGTGTATCGGTTGGGTAGCCATAGCCTTTCTCAACGATCAGGCGCAGCACTTCGGTGATGAAACTGCCGCTCTCCCAGGTGATGTCGCCGAAGTGGATCGGCGCGGTTTTCTCCGTAGCCGAAACAGCGCCAACGCTCAGGCTCAGAGCCAGCAACGATGTGCCGAGCAGGGTTTTGATCGATCTCATGCAGACCTCTTGTTTTCCAGAAATTGGTTGGCGCTGTGGCGATCGCACAGCGCTTGGGAACGGCTCATGTACACGCTGACCGAACGCTGGGAGATGCCCAGTTCACTGGCGATCTGCGGGTAGGTGAGGCCGTCGATGCGGGCGAGCAGAAACGTCGCGCGGACTTTGCCGGGCAAGCGCTGCAAGCTGTGATCGATGCGGTTGAGGGTTTGCGACAGCGTTACGAGGTCTTCAGGCGAAATGGCGTAATCGACATCGATGTGCTGGCGATGGTGACGCTCCAGATCACCGCGTCGCCAGCGCTGATAAAGCAGGCGTTGGGCAATGGTCGTCAGCAAGGCGCGGGGTTCGCGGATGGCTCTCAGCGCTGGGGCTTCGAGCAATTGAGCGAAGGTTTCGGCGGCGATGTCTTCGCTGCTGGCCGCGTCATGCAGATGACGGCGCAGATAAGCACAGAGCCAGCGATAGTGGGCGCGAAACAAGTCGTCCACGGTTTTGCGATGGGAAATTTCGGCGCCGGACATAGGGGCTCCTTGATGAGGGGTCGCTGAATGTCCGGTGTTCCGGTGGCGCGATCGTAGCAAGGCGCCTTATGCATTAATAATATTTAAATCTTATTCTTATATTTCTTTTTGGAATTTAAGATCAAAAGATCGCAGCCTTCGGCAGCTCCTACAGGTTGAATGCATTGCCCCCAATGTAGGAGCTGCCGAAGGCTGCGATCTTTTAGCGCAAGCGGCTGTAGCCGATTTCTTCAGCCTCACGCTGATAATCGAGCAGGATCTGATAATCGCTCTCGCTGGCCGCAAGCACCTCAGGCAATCCCAAGGTCTGCACCACATCAGGGAGTTCACCCAACGCCTGATTCATCACCTGGCGCAATGTCTCAACCTGCTCATCCGAAGCACTGGCGACCGTAATGAACGGCAGGGTCGGACTGAACGCGCTGCGCGCGACCACCCGCAAGGCGCAGACTTCTTCAGGTACATGCCGGGCGAGGTAGGCGTAGGTGACGCTATCGATAGCGGCCAGATCAGCAAGGTTTTCGCGCAACCAACGCAGGCTCTCGCGATGGCCGCCGCTGATGCCGACCGAAGCGAAGAACTGCCCGTTTTGCTGCAACGGCGCCAGACGCTGACGCAGCAGGTTCATGCCACTGTTGGAGTCTTCGCTGTTGATCACCCCACGACTGTTGTGAAAGTCCGCCAGCGTTTTGCGTGAGTCATCAGCGCGGCCGAGAATCAGGCTGCAATGGTTGCCGGCGCTGGCATCGGGGAGTTCGTAGCGTGGACGGCCGACGATCCGCACCTGGCCGCGCAAGGCGGTCATCAACGGGTAGCCGCAAGTTTGTGTGAGCAGTAGATCGGGGGAAAGCCAGAGTTCGGGCAGTGACAGGCCTTCTGCACTCAGGCGACTGTGGCCAAGTTGCTCAAGAATGCGCGCAATCCAGCGCTCATTGGCGGCGCGGATCGGCTCGGGGGCGACGTACATCAGGAGTTCGGTGTGGTGTCGGGTCATACATTTCCCCCCGGGCTACACATATCCAATGTAGGAGTGAGCCTGCTCGCGATGGCGGTGTATCAATGACATCTTCGCTGCCTGACACACCGCTATCGCGAGCAGGCTCACTCCTACAGGGTATTTTTGTGTTCTTGGGTTAATGATAAGGATGCTCGGGACTGTCGATCGGCTTGAAGCCGTTGCGCCGCCAGAACTCGCCATACCCTTGCACCAGAAACCCGCCACTGCGCGCGATCCATTGCTCGCGATGCATCCGGTAAACCGTCGGCAAGTCGTACCACGAAAGCTTCGGCAAGTCGTGATGCACCAGATGGAAATTCAGATTGAGAAACAACCAGCGCCATGGCCAACCGGCCTCATTGAGCACCGTGCGTTGTTCCGGTTGCGCGTGCGGGCGATGTTCGTAGTAGGAGCGAATCATCGCGATCGACAGCGCCGGCACGCTGATCAGCAGCAGGTAATGCCAGACCGGCAGCACGCTGACACGGGCGACAAACCACAGCATCAATAATGTAAACGCACCATGAGTCAACCACATCAGCCAGGCCTGGCGCTCGCCGTTTTTAAGCCGCAGCAACTCTTCTTTGGCCAACGCTATCAGCGCCAGCGGGGCGCCAATCAGGAAGCGGCCGAGCACGGTTTTGTTCAACCAATGCAAGCTGCGCTCGAACAGGGAACGGCCCTGCCAGCCAACGCGGGTCAGATAGCGGCTTTCCGGATCGACGCCGGGCACGGTGAGATCCTCATCACGGTGATGCAGCAAATGGCTGTCGCGATACAGCGTGTACGGATACCACACTGCGAATGGCGCATAGCCGAGGATTTTGTTGAGCACGTTCCAGCGCGTCGGGTGCCCGTGCAGCAACTCGTGCTGCACCGACAGCCACAACACCAGCAGCGGGATCAGTAACAGCGTGCTCAAGGCACGGCCCAGCCAATCACTATTGAGAACAATGGCAAACCAGGCGCCGTAGACGCCGATCAGCAACAGCCAGGTCGGCCATTCCGTGCGGGCGGTAAAGCGTTGGCGCAGGGTTTCGATCTGCTGACGATGGGCGGCGTCGAAGTAATGGGACATGGCATTGCTCGGAACGGGATTCTTCCCCTTCTGTGCAACGACGACGCGCAATCTTGCAGATTATTTCCAGGTAAAGGCAGGAGCCCGAGAACCGGGCTCCGGAGAGGCCTGATCAGTGACCGAAGATGTCGACCTTTTTGGCTTTCTTCTCTGCGCGCTTTTCAATCGCGGTCTTGGCCGGTTTCTTCTTCGCGGCTTTCTTTGAATCCATACCTTTGGACATGATGGGTACTCCACTCACAGGGATGTAGGCTCAGGTATACACCTATCCTGTTGCGCGCGTTCTTTTATAATCGCCGCTTTCAGCGCCGACAGTCCGATCCCATGCCCGACACCCAATACAGCCTGCTCGACGAGTCGTTATGGCCGTTGATGAACAAGTTTTACCGCAGCCACCAGTCCTCGATGAAAGCGGTTCGCGATGCGCAATTGTGGGTCGCGCGGCGGGGCGAGATTGTGGGCGCGTTGTGCTTGCGGCCAGTGTCCGGCGGGCAATGGTTGACCGGGCTGTTTGTTGATCCCGGGTGTCGTGAACAGGGCGTTGCCGCGCAGCTGATCGCGGCGGCGGTGCAGGATGTGAGTGAGCCGGTGTGGCTGTTCTGCCATCCGGATTTGCGCGAGTTTTATGAGCGGCGCGGGTTCACGTTCGACCCGGCACTGCCCCAGGCGATGGCCGAGCGGTTGAGCCGGTATGCGCGGAGCAAGCCGATGATTGCGATGGGGCTTGTTTAAAGATCAAAAGATCGCAGCCTTCGGCAGCTCCTACATCGATCCCTGTAGGAGCTGCCGAAGGCTGCGATCTCCTGATTTTGATCAATCGTCGGCGCTTGGATCAAGATCCGGAAACATCACTTCGGTAAAACCGAACTTGCTGAAGTCGGTGATGCGCGACGGGTACAACCGGCCGATCAGGTGATCGCATTCGTGCTGCACAACCCGTGCGTGGAAACCCGCAGCGATGCGCACAATCGGTTCACCCTTCGGATCAAACCCTTCGTAGCGAATCTGCTGATAACGATCCACCGCACCGCGTAAACCCGGCACCGACAGACAGCCTTCAAAGCCCTCTTCCGTCAGCGGACTCAACGGTGTGATCAGCGGGTTGATCAGGATCGTCTGCGGCACCGCTTCAGCGTCCGGGTAACGTTCGCTGTGTTCGAAACCAAAGATCACCAATTGCAGATCGACACCAATCTGCGGCGCAGCCAGGCCGACACCACCGACACTTTCCATGGTCTGGAACATATCGTCGATCAATTGCCACAGCTCAGGGCTGTCGAACATTTCGGCCGGCACGGGCGGGGCGATGCGCAGCAGGCGCTCGTCGCCCATTTTCAGAATTTCACGAATCATGATCAGACTTCGTCAGTGTCCGGCTTGAGCGAATGATCGCGGCCCAGGCCCGAGACGTGTTGTTTGGGATGTTCATCGAGTTCGCCGGGGACTTTCTCGCCCTCGTCTTTGCCTTCGCTGGACATATGCTCGATCACCGCGTTCATCTCGGCGCCGAGCAACAGCACTGCGGCGGAAATGTAGAAGTACAGCAACAGCACGATGATCGCCCCGATGCTGCCATACATTGCGTTGTAGTTGGCGAAGGTTTTCACGTAGAACGCGAAACCCAACGAAGCGATGATCCACACCACCACCGCCAATACCGAGCCGGGTGTGATGAAGCGGAATTCCTGTTTGACGTCCGGCATCACGTAGTAAATCAGTGCCACGGCCACCATCATCAGGATCACGATCACCGGCCAGCGCGCGATGGTCCATACGGTGACGATGACCTCCTCCAGCCCGACCTGCGCGGCGATCCAGCCCATCACCTGCGGCCCGAGCACCATCAATGCGGCAGCCACCAGCAGCATGCCGGCAATGCCGACGGTGTAGAAAATCGACAATGGGAAACGCTTCCAGACCGGTCGCCCTTCGACCACGTCGTACGCCGCGTTCATCGCACTCATCATCAAGCGCACACCGGCGGATGCGGTATACAGGGCAATGACAATACCGACCGAGAGCAAGCCACCCTTGGACTGCTGCAACTGATCGATCACCGGGTTGACCTGCTCCAGCGCCTGTGGCGGCAGGACCAGTTCCGATTGCAGGCGCAGCCAGGAGAAAAAGTCCGGCAGGTGCAGGAAACCGATCAGGGCGATCAGAAACAGAATGAACGGGAACAGCGAGAACAGCATCTGGTAGGCCAGTGCCGAGGCGTAGGTCGACATCTCGTCGTCGACGAATTCAGTGACCGTGCGCACCATCACCCGGTGCAGGGGCAGACCTTTCATGTCCGGGAAAATCATTCGCGTCTCCTTTCGCCGCAATACAGGTTGAAGTCGTGGCGACTCAGGGGCCGTTTTTTACATCAAGGTAGCCTGTTTGGCGAACCTTGCCGGGTCTCAGCAGAATTTCGATACAAAAACGGCCATCCTTGGATGGCCGTTCGTGTCTTTCGTTCAAGGCTGAATTACGCCTTGTCGACGCCTTTCTTGATCGCGTCTTTGGCTTTGCCGACTGCTTGCTGGGCTTCGCCTTTTTTCTCTTGAACCTTGCCTTCGGCCTGCAGCTTGGTGTTGTCGGTGGCTTTACCGACGCCTTGCTTGACGTTGCCGACCGCTTCGTTGGCCATGCCTTTTACTTTATCGCCTGTGCTACTCATGGTGTTTCTCCTTGGTGCAATTAGGGGGAAAAGTCAGTACGTAATGATTGACTGGTCGGGTTTGCGCCAAGTTTCATTTATTTTCAGCGGCTCATTTCGTCGCTGCGTGCAGGTTGGGCTTTATGTTTGCAGCCCAACCCACGAGAATGCCCACCATATGGGCGCCAAGCGCCAGGAACCGATCCCGCAGGAATGTTATGAAACTCGATAAAAAGCAGGCCATCGCCCGTCGTAACCAGGAACTGGGCGGCGCCGTGCTCGGCACCAACAACTGCCACTTCGCCGAACTGAATCGCAACCGCAACATCTGGTGGTTCGACCTGCCGGTGACGCGTCTGGCCGTTGGTCAGTACGAGTGGATTCACTTGCTGATGCACACGCCGGCCACTGACGAACTGCTGCACCTGAAAGTGCCGACGGTGTTCCTGCGTGAAAAGCTTGAAGGACTGGTGATTCGCAACGAAGGCAAGCGCAAGGCGGCGTTGAGCCTGGAATTGAGTGCGGACAAGGATTCCTATCTGCAGGACATGCGTCCGGCGGGGACCAACGTGAATTTTGCGCCGTTCCGTCAGTAATATTGGCGGCGCCCCTTGCCCTCACCCTAACCCTCTCCCAGAGGGAGAGGGAACTGACCGAGGTGTTTGGGCAAGGTACGCCGACCTGAGATTCCTGAGTTGAACTCAGGTTCTGAACTGCGTGAAGATCTGCTCCCTTTCCCCCTCTCCCATTGGGAGAGGGCTGGGGTGAGGGGCTGGTTTAACCGAACAACAGATATCTCAAACCCTGCTGCACCAACAAAAAGCCCCGCATCTGCGGGGCTTCGTGTTTTTAGGCGGCGGACTTGGCCTTGATCTTTTTCAGCTCTTCATCACGCAACTCGCGGCGCAGGATCTTGCCGACGTTGGTGGTCGGCAGCGCATCGCGGAATTCCACCGAACGCGGCACCTTGTAGCCAGTGACGTTGGCGCGCATGTGCTCCATCACCGTTTCCTTGGTCAGCGTGACGCCCGGTTTGGCGACGATAAAGATCTTGATCGCCTCCCCCGACTTCTCGTCCGGCACGCCGATGGCCGCGCACTGCAACACGCCCGGCAGAGTGGCCAACACGTCTTCCAGCTCGTTCGGATAGACGTTGAAACCGGAGACCAGAATCATGTCTTTCTTGCGATCGACAATGCGCATGTAGCCGTCCGGCTGGATCAGCGCGATGTCACCGGTCTTCAACCAGCCTTCGCTGTCGAGCATTTCGTCGGTGGCTTCCTGACGCTCCCAGTAGCCTTTCATCACTTGCGGGCCCTTGACGCACAGCTCGCCGATCTCCCCCAGCGGCTGCTCGACACCGGCATCGTCGATGACTTTGCACAGGGTCGATGGCACCGGAATACCGATGGTGCCGATCTGGATGTTCTGGATCGGGTTGACTGTGGCCACCGGGCTGGTTTCAGTCATGCCGTAACCTTCGCAGATGGCGCAACCGGTGACCGCTTTCCAGCGCTCGGCAGCGGCCAGTTGCAAGGCCATGCCGCCAGACAAGGTGACTTTCAGCGCAGAGAAATCCAGCTTGCGGAAACCTTCGTTATTGCACAGCGCCACAAACAAGGTATTCAAACCGACGAAACCGCTGAACTTCCACTTCGACAGTTCCTTGACCATTGCCGGCAGGTCGCGCGGGTTGCTGATCAGGATGTTGTGGTTGCCGATCAGCATCATCGCCATGCAATGAAAGGTGAACGCATAGATGTGGTACAGCGGCAGCGGCGTGATCAGGATCTCGCAACCTTCATTGAGGTTGGAGCCCATCAGCGCTTTGCACTGCAGCATGTTGGCGACAAGGTTGCGGTGGGTCAGCATCGCGCCTTTGGCCACACCCGTGGTGCCGCCGGTGTACTGCAGCACGGCAACGTCGCCGCTGTCCGGATTGGCTTCGGCCACCGGCTGGCCCTGGCCCTTGCTCAGCACGTCGTTGAACTTGACGGCTTTGGGCAGATGATAGGCCGGCACCATCTTTTTCACGTACTTGATGACGCTGTTGATCAGCAGGCGCTTGATCGGCGGCAGCAGGTCGGCAACTTCGGTGACGATAACGTGTTTGACGCCGGTTTTCGGCACCACGGCTTCAGCCAGATGCGCCATGTTCGCCAGGCAAACGAGGGCTTTGGCACCGGAGTCATTGAATTGGTGTTCCATTTCCCGCGCGGTGTACAGCGGGTTGGTGTTGACCACGATCAGCCCGGCGCGGATCGCACCGAAGACGGCCACCGGGTACTGCAGAACGTTGGGCAGTTGCACGGCGATTCGATCACCGGGCTGCAAATCGGTATGCTGTTGCAGATACGCAGCAAACGCACCGGACAATTCGTACAATTCACCGTAGGTGATTGTCTTGCCCAGGTTGCTGAATGCCGGTTTGTTGGCGAAGCGTTGGCAGGATTGCTTCAACACTGCCTGAATGTTCGGATACTCGTCCGGATTGATGTCGGCAGCAATTCCAGCCGGGTATTTATCCTTCCAAAAGTCTTCGATCATGGAAGCCCACTCCTCAGCAACGCGAATTCTTCACCGCATTTGATGCGATTATTATTGGTGTGTGTTTGGTATTGGTGAATCTGGCTTTTACAGAGGCCGAGAAGTCACAAAGCGCGCCGAGAGTAGCAGCTTTGCCAAGGGTCGACTAGAGCCAAAAGCGGCCCCTACAGTCATATTCATGACTCAAGACCACCTAGCAGTCATTTTAGAGCAAAAATCCTAGAGCACCTTGAAAGCCCCGGTTTTCGGGGACTCAAAGCAAAAGATCGCAGCCTTCGGCAGCTCCTACCTTGGAATGCGTTCCCTGTAGGAGCTGCCGCGGGCTGCGATCTTTTCGCTTCTGATCTTCAGGCGATATCGCGCAACTCACGCCGCAGAATTTTCCCGACAGGCGTCATCGGCAATGACTCACGCAACACGATGTGCTTCGGCACTTTGTACGCGGTGAAATTCTCCTTGCAGTAGGCCTTGAGTTCTTCGAGGCTGACCCCGGTTTCCCGCGCCACCACAAACAGCTTCACCGCCTCCCCCGAACGCTCGTCCGGCACACCGATCACCGCACAGTTGGCGACTTTCGGGTGCGCCATCACCACGTCTTCAATTTCATTCGGATACACATTGAAACCGGAGACGATGATCATGTCCTTCTTGCGGTCGACGATTCGCACAAAACCGTCCGGATCGATCACCGCAATATCGCCGGACTTGAACCAACCCTCGGCATCCAGCACTTCGGCAGTGGCTTCAGGTTTGTGCCAGTAACCCTTCATGATCTGCGGGCCCTTGATGCACAACTCGCCACGCTCGCCCATCGGCTGCTCGACACCGTCATCGTTGATGACTTTTAGCAGTGTGCCCGGCACCGGCAAACCGACCGTGCCCAGCCGCGACTGATCGCCATACGGGTTGGTGCAGGCCACCGGAGAGGTTTCGGTCAGGCCGTAGCCTTCGGTGATGCGGCAACCGGTCATCTGCTCCCAGCGCTCGGCGGTGGCTTTGACCAGCGCGGTGCCGCCAGAGTTGGTGAGCTTGAGGCTAGAGAAATCGAGGGTCTTGAAATCCGCGTGATCCATCAGCGCCACGAACAAGGTGTTCAAACCCAGCAACGCCGAGAAGCGCCAGTTCTTCAGCTCTTTGATGAAACCGGCAATGTCGCGCGGGTTGGTGATCAGCACGTTGTGGTTGCCGGAGACCATCATGCACATGCAATTCGCGGTGAACGCATAGATGTGGTAGAGCGGCAGCGGCGCGATCATCACTTCCTGACCTTCGCGCAACAGCGGCTGGCCGTCCGGGCCGAGTTGCGCCAGGCAGGCGCGCACTTGCTGCATGTTCGCCACCAGATTGCCGTGGGTCAGCATCGCGCCTTTCGCCAGCCCGGTGGTGCCTCCGGTGTATTGCAACACCGCGATGTCGTCGAGGCTGACCTTCAGCGGCTTGATCCCCAGGCCGCGACCCATGCGCAGCGCACTCTTGAAGGAGATCGCCTGTGGCAGCGAATAGGCCGGGACCATTTTCTTCACTTTGCTGACCACGGTGTTGACCAGCCAGCCTTTGGCGGTGGGCATCAGGTCGCCCATCTTCGCTTCGATGAGGTATTGAATGTCGGTGTCGGGCAGCACTTCCTGGACTTTCTGGCCGAACATGTTCAGGTACACCAGCGCCCGTGCGCCGGAATCCTTGAACTGGTGGCGCATCTCCCGCGCGGTATACAGCGGGTTGGTGTTGACCACGATCAGCCCGGCGCGCAACGCACCGAACACGGCGATCGGGTAATGCAGAACATTGGGCATCTGGACGGCAATGCGATCCCCCGGCACCAGATCGGTATGCGCTTGCAGGTAACCGGCGAACGCAGCGCTGTGGTGCTCTAGTTCGGCGTAAGTCAGGGTGATGCCCATGTTGCTGAATGCCGGGCGGTCGGCGAATTTTTTGCAGGAACGTTCGAACACCTCGATCACCGACTTGAACTCAGCCATGTCGATGTCCAGCGGTACGCCGGCCGGGCGCTTGTCGTTCCAGAAATCAGGTTGCATTGTTCTTGTCCTCTTTACCTGAGCCGATCCGGGGCCGCTTTCTGTCATTTCTGAAAAAGCGGAGCTTCACGGACACTAGCAGCTATGGCCATTGAGGCAAATATGGACAAAGCCGTCATTGATCGTGTGAATCTTCCTGCCGTGGCGTGGGCTGATCAGACGCGCTATACAATGATCCGACTCTGAGCAAAGGAATCGCCATGATCCACGACACCCTATGGCTGGACGCGAGTGACCGCAGCCGCCTGTTCGTCAGTCAATGGCTGCCGGCGGCGCCGTTGAAAGCGGTGATCCTGCTGGCCCATGGCATGGCGGAACACAGTGGCCGCTATGCGCGACTGGCCGACACGTTTTGCGACAAAGGATATGGCGTGTACGCGCCGGATTTACGCGGACATGGCAAAACCGCCAGTCACGGTAGCCTCGGCCACTTCGCCGATGACGACGGCTGGTGCAAAGTACTCGGCGATCTGGCCAGCCTCAATCAGCACATCGGCCAGCAGCACCCCGGCGCGCCGATCATCCTGCTCGGGCACAGCATGGGCAGCTACATCGCCCAGGGTTATTTGCTGCATCACAGCGCCAGTCTGCACGGGGCGATTCTCAGTGGTTCAAACTTTCAACCCGTTGCGCTATACGGCGCCGCGCGGCAGATCGCCCGCCTGGAAAAACTCCGTCAGGGCGGCAAGGGGCGCAGTGCGCTGATCGAATGGCTGTCGTTCGGCTCGTTCAACAAAAAATTCAAACCGGCGCGCACGCCATTCGACTGGCTGAGCCGCGATCCGGTGGAGGTCGACAAGTACGCAGCAGATCCGCTGTGCGGCTTTCGCTGCACCAATCAACTGTGGATCGATCTGCTCGGCGGCTTGCAGCAGATCAGCAAAGCGTCCAATCTCGCCCAGATCGACCCGGGCCTGCCGCTGCTGGTAATCGGCGGCGAATGTGATCCGGTGAGTGAAGGCAAGCGTCTGACAGATCTGGCCAATGCCTTGCGCACGGCCGGCAGCCAGCACCTGCAACTGAAGATCTACCCGCAGGCGCGGCACGAATTGTTCAACGAAACCAACCGCGACGAAGTGATCGCGGATGTGCTGGCCTGGATCGACCAGGCCTTGAGCCATCCGCGCCCTCAACGCAGCGAATAATTTTTTGTGGATTCACTGAATCCGTCACAGGAATCGAGACCGATGACCCAGGTTACCAACATCCCTTACGAAGCCCTCGAAGTCGGCCAGACCGCCAGCTACAGCAAGACTGTCGAAGAACGCGACATTCAACTGTTTGCCGCGATGTCGGGCGACCACAACCCGGTGCACCTGGACGCCGAGTTTGCTGCCGCGAGCATGTTCAAGGAGCGCATCGCTCACGGCATGTTCAGCGGCGCGCTGATCAGTGCCGCTGTTGCCTGCGAACTGCCTGGGCCGGGGACTATTTATATCGGCCAGCAGATGAGCTTTCAGAAGCCGGTAAAGATCGGTGACACGCTGACCGTGCGGCTGGAGATTCTCGAGAAGCTGCCGAAGTTTCGTGTGCGTATTGCCACTCGCGTGTTCAACCAGCGTGATGAGCTGGTGGTGGATGGCGAGGCTGAGATTCTGGCGCCGCGCAAGCAGCAGACCGTGACATTGCCGACGTTGCCGGCGATCAGCATTGGCTGATTGATTTTGTTGGGTGTCAGTGGGAGCGTTTCCCCCTCACCCCAGCCCTCTCCCCCAAGGGGTGCGAGGGGGAAAGGGAGCCGATCTTCGTGCTTTTCAAAACCTGAGTTCACCTAAGATCGCTCAAGTCGGTGCATCTCCAACATCCACCTCGGTCAGTCCCCTCTCCCTCCGGGAGAGGGTTAGGGTGCGGGGCTCTTGCTTCGGCTTTCCCCCAGACATAAAAAAACGCCAGACTAGCTGGCGTTTTTTCTACCCGACGAACGCTTACGAACGAGCGCGAGCCTGGTTACGCAGGGCTTTCACCTGGTCGTGGTTGCGCTGTACGCCGTGGTATTGGCGTTCAACCAGATCACGAATACCCACCAGATTGTGCTTGGTGATTTTCTCGAGGGCTTCTTTGTAGGCCTTCAGTGCATGGTCTTCACCGCGCTCGGCTTCGTTCAGCACAGCCTCTTCGTCTTTGCCGGTGAACATGGCTTTGACGTCGACCCAGCGGCGGTGCAGGTCACCGCTGACGCTGGTGGAAGTTTCCGGATCGCCGCCCAGCTTGCGAACTTCGGCTTGCAGTTCAGCAGCAGCGGTGGCGCAATCGGCGGAACGCGTCACAAACAGGGTTTTCAGTTCTGGATGTTTGATGTCTTCAGCGCAAGTCTTGAACCCTTCCTGACCGTCCTTGCTGGTTTCAATCAGGTCATTGAGTACAGAGATGGCTTCTTTGTTTACGTCGGTCATTTTCCAATTCCTTGCGGTTGGTTAAAGATGCAAGGAGTATTGCAGTGTGCGTGCCAGCTTTTTCCAAAGAATAAAAACGTTATTAATCAATAGGTTAAAGTTAAATGAACTATCTGTATCGCGGTAATTTGCATGATCTGTCATTTGGCCTGCATGCAGAATGCCTGTATTTTCCCAGTTGATTTGAAGACAGACGATCTCACTGATGAATCCCGAAAAACTCGAACTGCTGATCACCCGCGAAATGCCTTTCGGCAAGTACAAGGGCCGGATCATTGCCGACCTGCCGGGGCCGTACTTGAACTGGTTTGCCCGCGAAGGTTTCCCGCACGGCGAACTCGGTGGCTTGCTCGCGCTGATGCAGGAGATCGACCATAACGGCCTGTCGGACTTGCTCGAACCACTGCGCGCCAAACACGGCAAACCTGCCCCGCGCCACTGAAGTGCCCTCCTCTCTCAGAGTCAGCCGACCATGCCCGATAACACCCGCCGTGCCCGTGACGAAGCCTTTTGGCAAACGTTCGCCGACCGTTACGACGTTCAATCCGGTCCCGTCAACCTGGAAAACGGTTACTTCGGGCGCATGTCGCGCACGGTGATCGAGGAGTACCAGCGCAATATCGAGCTGATCAACACCAGTAACTCGGTGTACGTGCGCCAGCGTTTCGAACAGCACGACAATCTCGATATCCGCGCACAGCTGGCCGAGCTGATCGGCGTACGCGCCCAGAGCGTGGCGTTCACCCGCAACGCCACTGAAGGCCTGCAATCGCTGATCCGCAACTACAACCGGCTGGAGCCGGGCGATCAGGTGCTGATCAGTGACCTGGAATACGACACGGTCAAAGGCGCCATGCGCTGGCTGGCCAAACATCGCGGTGCCGAAGTGATCGAGATCGCCCACGCGCACCCGGCGAGCCACGACAGCCTGGTGGAGACTTACCGCGAAGCCTTCGTCGGTCATCCGAAGATCAAGCTGATGGCCCTGACGCACGTCACTCATCGCACCGGTCTGGTTATGCCCGTGCAAGCCATCGCCGCGCAGGCCAAAGCGCATGGCGTCGATGTCATCCTCGACGGCGCCCATGCACTCGGCCAGATCGAGTTCGACCTTGACGCCCTCGGCATCGCTTTCGCCGGGTACAACCTGCACAAATGGATCGGTGCACCGCTCACCCTCGGCTTCCTCTATATCGCGCCGCAACGCCTGGCCGACATTGATCCGGACATGGGTGAAATGCATTACCCGGTGAATGACATCCGTGCGCGCACCTCGTACAGCACGGCTAACATTCCGGCGCTGATGACCTTGCCGTTGGTGTTCGAAGAGCACCGCTCCCTCGGCGGCGCACCGGCCAAAGGCGCTCGCCTGAATTATCTGCGCAACCTGTGGGTCAGCGCGGTGCGGAACTTGCCGGGTATCGAGGTGATGACGCCCGACGACCCACGACTGTATTGCGGTATCACATCGCTGCGCTTCACCCGGCACGGCGATCAACAAGCGATGGCCGAGCGCCTGCTCAACGATTACAACCTGTTCACCGTGGTGCGTAACGGCGCCGCCAGCGGACCGAGCATCCGCATCACGCCGGGGCTGACCACCACCGCCGCCGATATGCAGTTGCTGGTGCGCGCGCTGAACGAGATGCGCTAAAACACGGTGATCAGGTATTTGTCGTAGCCCGCCACGCCGATCTGCGATGACAGTGCAAAGGTGTCGACGCCGATCGTCAGGTTGCCGAAGAAACCGTCCTCCGGGCCATCGTCCGTGATCGGGCGTAACGCCAGCCGAACGGCATCGTTATCGACGGCTGTGCAATTGCAGACACCGGGCAAATGCAGGCGCCCTGCCCAGGCCTCTTGGTACAACTGCGGCTGTTGATCGTCATTGGCGATGGCGACGCTCAGAGCGATGCACGAAAAGGCAGTTTGCCGATCCGGGTAAAGGCTGGTGAAACGAACGATGCCTTTACTGTCGGTCGACTGACTGCCGCACAGTGTGTCGGTGCCGATGTGCTGCTCGATGCGGACCACGGCGCCGCTGACCGGCTCGCCGGTCATGGCATCGACCAAGGCCAGCCGCAATAGAAGAGGCAAGCCTTCGATGCCCGCACTGATGTTGCGCACCTTGCCCTTGCTGTTGTGCCAATCGAAACTGCCAACCACGGGCAACTGCCGCGGGCGCACAGCGTTGATTGATAAAGCGACAGATTGATGGTCGTCCATGAGGCGTTCTCTCTTCCGTAAGATGAACGCAGATTAGCGCCACGCAAACGCGGCTGTGCGGTAACTATGTATCGCGTCGTAACGGTGACGATGCAGGTGCTGCCGAAGGCTGTGATCTTTTGATGTTGGCGCTCAAGAGTAAGGTCAAAAGATCGCCGCCTCTTTTTTACTCGACAGCTTCTGCATAGCGTCTACACAGCCATTTTCAGGCAAAAAAAAACGGTGCACCGACCAAGCGCACCGTAAAGCCGTAGAACACACAACGAAGTGTCTGGTAACAATCAGTCCAGCAGCGCCAAGGCCTCGGCGGTGCATTCCTGAATACGGGCCCAGTCGCCGTTCTTGATCCACTCCGGATCGAGCATCCAGCTACCGCCCACGCACATGACGTTTTTCAATGCCATGTAGCTCTTGATGTTGGCCGGGCCGACGCCGCCAGTCGGGCAGAATTTCACTTCGCCGAACGGGCCGCCGAGGGCCTTGATTGCCGCCACGCCACCGCTGACTTCAGCCGGGAACAGCTTGAAGCGGCGATAACCCAGACCGTAGCCTTCCATGATGCCGGAGGCGTTGCTGATGCCCGGCAACAGCGGAATCGGGCTGTCGACGCTGGCTTCGAGCAGGTCACGGGTGATGCCCGGGGTGACGATGAATTGCGAGCCAGCGGCTTCGGCAGCCGCGAGCATGTTGCGATCGAGTACGGTGCCGGCACCGGTCATCAGTTCCGGACGCTGCTCGCGCAGGATCTGGATCGCCTTGAGGCCGAATTGCGAACGCAGGGTCACTTCCAGCGCGGTCAGACCACCGGCGGCCAGGGCGTCGGCCAATGGCAGCACGTCCTGCTCGCGAGCGATGGTGATCACCGGCAGGATCCGCGCCTTGGCGCAGAGGCTGTCGATCAGGGCAACTTTGTCCGCCATGGAAACGGTCGGGGATGGGGTTGTCATAGCGGCTGTTCCTTGGCTCATGGGCACCAGTAAATCTCTAACGTAGGTTGCAGAAACGCGCGAACCGGCATGGCCGCGACGTCGTCGGATGCCAGTGCGGCATTCAGGGTGGTCAGTTTCGACTGACCGGAAATCGACAGAATCTTGTGCTTGGCCGACGCGAGCAGCGCACGGCTCATGGTCAGGCGCTGACGCGGCACGCTCGGTGCCAGCATCGGCCAGCAACGGCGAGTGCCATCGGTTTGCAGCGCTTCGGTGAGATTCGGGCTGTCGGGGAACAACGACGCGGTGTGGCCGTCATCGCCCATGCCCAGCACCAGTACGTCAATCGGCGGCAATTCGGCAAGCAAGCGGTCAGCCTGTTCAGCCGCTTGTTCAACGTTGGCCGCTGCGCTGTAAAGGCTGAGGAACTGCGCTTTCGCCGCCGGACCTTTGAGCAGGTATTGCTTGAGCAGGCCGGCGTTGCTGTCGGCGTGTTCAACCGGTACCCAGCGCTCGTCGGCGAGGGTCACGATGACCTTCGACCAATCCAGTTCCTGCTTGGCCAGGTGCTGGAAAAACGCTACCGGGCTACGGCCGCCGGACACCACCAGCACCGCGTTGCCGCGTGCTGCGATGGCATCACTCAGTTGCTTGGCCACATTCAGCGCCAGACCTTCGGCCAACAGCACCGGACTCTTGAACTCGTGGGCATTTACGCCCGTGGGCAGTTGCACATTAGATATCGCCATACCACGACCTCCCGTCCCGCGTGATCAATGCAATGGAGCTCATCGGCCCCCACGACCCGGCCGCATACGGCTTGGGCGCGTCACCGGATTTTTTCCATCCGGCGATCAGCTGGTCACACCATTTCCACGCGGCTTCGATTTCATCTTTACGGACAAACAGGTTCTGATTGCCGTTCATCACTTCCAGCAACAACCGCTCGTAGGCATCGGGGATTCGCGCGCTACGCCAGGTGTCGGAGAAATTCAGTTGCAGCGGGCCGCTGCGCAGTTGCATGCCTTTGTCCAGGCCCTGCTCTTTGGTCATCACACGCAAGGAAATGCCTTCGTCCGGCTGCAGGCGAATGATCAGTTTGTTGCTGATCTGCAAGCGCTGTTCAGGGGCGAAGATGTAGTGCGACGGTTCCTTGAAGTGGATGACGATCTGCGACAACTTTTGCGGCATGCGTTTGCCGGTACGCAGGTAGAACGGCACACCGGCCCAGCGCCAGTTGCGGATGTCGGCACGCAGGGCAACGAAGGTTTCGGTGTCGCTCTGGGTGTTGGAATTCGGTTCTTCGAGGTAACCCGGTACGGATTTCCCTTCGCTGTGGCCAGCGATGTACTGGCCGCGCACCACTTGCGTGGTCAGGCCTTCCGGGCTGATCGGCGCCAGCGCCTTGAGCACTTTTACCTTCTCGTCACGGATGCTGTCGGCGGACAGGTCGGCCGGCGGGTCCATGGCGATCAGGCAGAGCAACTGCAACAGGTGATTCTGGATCATGTCGCGCAGCTGGCCGGCCTTGTCGAAGTAGCCCCAACGGCCTTCGATGCCCACCTTCTCGGCCACGGTGATTTCCACGTGGGAGATGTAATTCTGGTTCCACTGGGTTTCGAACAGACTGTTGGCGAAACGCAGGGCGATCAGGTTCTGGACGGTTTCTTTGCCCAGGTAATGGTCGATGCGGTAGGTGCGGTTCTCCGGGAAGAACTGCGCCACGGCATCGTTCACCTTGCGCGACGATTCAAGGTCGGAACCGATCGGTTTTTCCAGCACCACACGGGTGTTCTCCGCCAGACCGACTTTCGCCAGGTTCTCGCAGATCGCGCCGTACACCGCTGCCGGTGTGGCGAAGTAAGCAATCATGCGTTGCGCGCTGCCGGCCAGTTCGGCCAGCGCCACATAATCTTCAGCCTTGAGGAAGTCGACGTGCAGGTAGGTCAGGCGTGCGAGAAAACGCTCGGCGACGGCTTCGTCCAGCTCTTTGCCTACATAGCGGCGCAGTTCGGCGGCGATGAACGCCATGTGCTGCTGCTGGGAACCTTCTTCACGGGCCAACGCGATGATGCGCGTGTCCTCGTGCAGCAGGTCGGCGCCATCGAGGTGATAAAGGGCAGGAAACAGCTTGCGCAGGGCCAGATCGCCAAGCGCGCCGAACAAGGCAAAGGTGCACGGTTCAACCGTAATCGAAGGCATGATGTTTGTTCTTTTATCAAGTTAAGCTACAAATACCTTTTTTCAAGGCATCACTCAAGGGAAAATGTAGTAATAACCACAACATTTTCGCAAAATACAGATTCCGAGTGGTGGTCGGTCGGAGCCATCAGTAGGATAGGCCACCGTTACGGGCCATATCAAAGGCCCAATTTGCATAGCCCGGCGCACCTTTGCGCAGGTGAATTAGGAATTCCATATGGACCGCGTGCGAAATTTACTGGAACAGATCCAGAGTCGCCTTGAAGACCTGAACAAGGCCGAACGCAAAGTCGCCGAGGTGATCCTGCTCAACCCGCAGCAGGCCACCCGCTTCAGCATCGCCGCCCTCGCCCAGGCAGCCTCGGTGAGCGAGCCGACGGTCAACCGTTTCTGCCGTTCGTTCGGTGTCAGCGGCTATCCCGAACTCAAGCTGCAACTGGCGCAGAGCCTGGCCAGCGGCGCGGCGTATGTCAGTCGCGCGGTCGAGGCCGATGACAATCCCGAGGCGTACACACAGAAGATTTTCGGCAGCGCCATCGCGTCGCTGGACAGTGCTTGCCAGGCGCTCGATCCGAACCTGATCAGCCGCGCTGTCGACCTGTTGATTCAGGCGCGGCAGATCCACTTCTTCGGCCTCGGCGCTTCGGCACCGGTGGCGCTGGATGCGCAGCACAAGTTCTTCCGCTTCAACCTCGCCGTCACCGCGCACGCCGATGTGTTGATGCAGCGAATGATTGCTTCGGTGGCGCACACCGGTGAGCTATTCGTGATTATTTCCTACACCGGCCGTACCCGTGAACTGGTGGAAGTGGCGCGCATTGCTCGCGAGAATGGCGCTTCGGTGCTGGGTCTGACGGCGGAAAATTCGCCGCTGGCCAAGGCGAGTACCTTGAGCCTGAACATTCCGCTGCCGGAAGACACCGACATTTATATGCCGATGACGTCGCGGATCATTCAGTTGACGGTGCTGGATGTGTTGGCGACCGGGATGACCTTGCGTCGCGGGGTGGATTTCCAGCCGCATCTGCGCAAGATCAAAGAGAGCTTGAATGCCAGCCGGTATCCGGTTGGGGATGAATTCAACTAAAGATCAGAAGCACCCTCACCCCAGCCCTCTCCCGGAGGGAGAGGGAGCCGACCGAGGTGTCTTGCGCGGTACATCGACCTGAAACACCGAGTCGATTATGGATTCACCGACATTCGTTCAGGTCGGTGAATCTCTCGAATATCCCCGATTCGGTCCCCTCTCCCTCCGGGAGAGGGCTAGGGTGAGGGGCTACGAGGTGAGTGACACACTCAAGCCGCCGCCCACGCCTGCAAACTCAAATGCGCCTTCTCCCCCGGCGCCAGATGCAAGCTGTCAGTCCCACCCGCCGCCGCTTCCACACAGACAAACTCGGAAATCTCATCCCACGTCACGCCCAACAACGGCCGCGCTCCCGGATGCCACACCACCGTGTCCGCGCTGTCACCGGTATCGATGCACAACTCGCGCTGCCAGGCGTGATCCTTGAGCTGCAATTCGCCGTCATGCTGGAATACCCGCTGACAGCCGCCATCGACCCGCAACTCGCCTTCCTGCTGGCAAACCTGCCGATTCAACTGGTCATAACCCTGCGCACCTTCGAGCCCAGACAGCGCTATCTCGCCGACATCGCCAATACGCCAGTAAGCATGCAAAGCCTGGCTCAACTGGCAAGGCATGTCGTCCTGATGCTCGGTGCTCAGGCGTAACTCCATGCGTTCGCCCAGATGTGCATGCAGATCAACCTGCCAGTCGCACAGCTGCAATTGCCAGTGCAGGCGCACGCCGTCGTCAGCGGTGCTGCTGTCGAGCAACTTCCAGTCGAGCAGCCGCGCCCAACCATGGGACGGCCAGGCGTTTTCGCTCGGATGACGGCCATACCACGGCCAGCACACCGGCACGCCACCGCGAATGGCACCCACGTGCGGCCACTTCGCCGCACACCACAACCACGGCTTTTGCCCACGCGGCTGAAAATGCAGCAACTGCGCGCCCTGACGACTGAACACCGCCTGACACAGCGGGTGATCGATCACCAACACGTCGCGCATCTGATAGCGCTCCCAGGCGAACACCGGTTGTTCACGCAGGGATTTGAAGAAGCGTTGTAGCGGATGCTCATGCATTTGCCACGATCCTGAACTCGACTTTCACAGGGCGGCGCTTGCCCCAAAAAAAAGCGGACAGCCTAGGGGGCGTTCTCAATTGTTTTTCCCACCGCGCCGGGTCTGCTGTTGTGCAGGGCAAGGCGCGAGAAGCGTAGTTTGGTCATTCCAAATAAGCTTCGAGCAACGCAGCCCTGCACAACAGCAGGCCCGGCCCTTCGGGTTGTGCCTTAAAGCGAGCCAGGCTGCGTTGCAGGCCTTGGAAAGGGAAAACCATTCCCATCGGCCTGCGCCTTGCCTGGCTCGCTTTAAGGCGACAACGCGGCGGGTAAAACAATTGAGAACGCCCCCTCGCTGTCCGCAAATATGCGCACATAGAGAGGAGCTTATCGCAGACGCGTTAGAACGTAGACTGAATTTTCAGGCCTGCGACCAAAGCGTTGTCCACTTCATCCACACCGCCCGGATGAGTGATGTATTGCAGGTTAGGACGTACGGTCAGCCAGTTGGTGACATGGAAGCCGTAGTTGATCTCGTAGTTGTATTCGGTTTCACGAATCGGCGAGAACACCGGGTTGTCGTAGTCCGAGACACCGTTGGAAGCATTCAGCAGTTCGGCGTTTTTCTTCACGTCATCGTTAACGTGGATACGTGCCGCGCCAATGCCGACGTCATCCTTCGGACGCGCGTCGAACGGGCCTTTGTAGACAAACATTACCGACTGGTAGTTGTCGATGAAGTTGGTGTCTTTGTCGTGGAACGTGGCGTTAGCCGCGATGTTCAGACCGCGCGATGCATCACCGTTGTGGCTGGTAAGTTGCTGTTGCGCGACGAACCAGTAGCCGTGTTTGCTGCTGTGAGTTTTGTAGGCGTCGCCAGTGGTAGCAGCATCGAAGCCGTTGACGTCTTCACGGACGTCGCTGGCATCAGCGGTGCTCTTGTAGTAACCGACACGGTATTCGCCCGGCAGGCTATTGACCTTCGGCGACCAGACCAACTCGACCGGCAACACAGTACCGGCGGTGCCGCTGCCGCTGAGTTTGAAGCCGTTGCCATGTTCCAGCTGCGACGGGTTCTGGTTGTACGCACCGATCTGCGCGTAAAGCTCGTCGTTGATGTTGTATTTGACGCGGATCGCGGCCTGGCTAACCGGCCAGTTGTACCAGATGTTGGTTGCCCAGTTACCCACTTGCGAGCCGCAGAACGCCAGGTTCTGGAAGTCGCACGGGAAGGTGTTGAAGTCTTCGCCTTCACCGAAGTAACCGGCCTTGACGTCAAGTTTGTTGTCGAAGAACTGGTGCTGAATCCACAACTGGGTCAGACGCACCATGTGGCCACGGCCATACACTTCTTGCGAGGAGCTCAAGGTGCCGGCACGCGGATCGCCAACGCGGTCGTTGGAGATGTTGTAGCCGTTACGGTTGGTCAGCTGGATCTTCGCCTGGGTGTTATCCCAGCCCCACAGCTTTTGCAGATCGAGTGCCACGCCCAGACCGAACTGGTCAGCGTAACGCGCGGTCTTGTCGTCGTTATAGCCACCGTGCAGGTTGCCACCGACTTCCCCAACGTAGTCAGCCTTGATGTCGATACCCTGCTCGATCAGCTTGGTACGCTCGCCACCCCAGTCGCCGGTCATCCATTTCGAATCGGAACTGAAGGCATCCGCCGCCATGGCGTTACCGGCCAGCACCAAGGCCGCCGCAGCCGACACTTGGCAGATCAACCGGGCATTGACGTGTTTCTTTTTCATCCCTACATCCTCGTCTTTATTGTTATTAACTGTTTTTATCTAACGCGGTTTACATAAAGTGCGATGGATTACAGGCAATCCACCGCGTGCTCCTTTGTGAGAGTGAGCCTGCTCGCGATGGCGGTTTTACATTCAACATCTCTGTCGACTGATACACCGTCATCGCGAGCAGGCTCGCTCCCACATTTATTTCTCAGCGGCCTTTGAACTGCGCCACGTTCGCAGACCGCGCATCGGTCTGTGGTTGCCCGGCAGTGCCGAGGCGCTCGCCAGTCTTGGCATCGAACAACAACACTTTCGACGGATCGAATTGCAGCGTCAGGTTCTCGCCCACCTGCGGCGCCACGTCCGGCGCCAGACGGCAGCAGACTTTGGTGTCATTCAGGTTGACGAACACCAGGGTGTCCGGGCCGGTCGGTTCGGTAACCTGCACTTCGGCACGAATGCTCGGCAGGCCATTGCCCTCGCCGTTCGCCAGCACAATTTGCTCAGGGCGCAGGCCGAGGATCACTTCGCGATCTTCGAGGCCGGCGTCCTGCATGCTCATCGGCAGCTCACAACGCGCCTGGCCGCTGTCGAGCAGTGCCAGCAGACGACCGTCCTTGCGTTGCAGGCGCAGCGGAATGAAGTTCATCGGTGGCGAACCGATGAAGCTCGCCACGAACAGGTTGGCCGGGTCGTTGTAGATCTCTTTCGGCGTGCCGAACTGCTGGATGATGCCGTCCTTCATCACCGCCACCTTGTCGCCCAGGGTCATCGCTTCGATCTGGTCGTGGGTCACGTAGACCGTGGTGGTTTTCAGGCGCTGGTGCATCAGTTTCATTTCGGTGCGCATCTCGACGCGCAGCTTGGCGTCGAGGTTGGACAGCGGTTCGTCGAACAGATAAATCTTCGGTCGACGCGCCAGCGCACGGCCCATCGCCACACGCTGTTGTTGACCACCGGAAAGCTGACCCGGCTTGCGATTCAGCAGGTGTTCGATTTGCAGCAGTTTGGCCACGCGCGCGACTTCTTCGTCGATCGCCGACTGCGGCATCTTGCGAATCTTCAGGCCGAACTCGATGTTCTCGCGCACGCTCATGGTCGGGTACAGCGCGTAGGACTGGAACACCATGGCGATGTCGCGATCCTTCGGGCTCATACCGCTGACGTCCTGGTCACCGATCATGATCGCGCCGCCGGTGATGGTTTCCAGACCGGCGATGCAGTTCATCAACGTCGATTTGCCGCAGCCCGACGGGCCGACGAGGATCAGAAACTCACCGTCCTTGATCGACAGTTCAATGTTCTTCAGGGTGTCCGGCAGGCCGGCACCGTAGGTCTTGTTTACGTTGCGAAGTTCGAGCGTTGCCATGATTACCCCTTGACTGCGCCGGCCGTCAGCCCGCGCACGAAATACTTGCCTGCGACCACATAGACCAGCAGGGTCGGCAGGCCGGCGATCATCGCCGCTGCCATATCAACGTTGTATTCCTTGGCGCCGGTGCTGGTGTTGACCAGGTTGTTCAGCGCTACCGTAATCGGCTGCGAATCTCCGCTGGAGAACACCACGCCGAACAGGAAGTCGTTCCAGATCTGGGTGAACTGCCAGATCAGGCAGACCATGATGATCGGCGTCGACATCGGCAGAATGATCCGGCGGAAAATCGTGAAGAAACCCGCACCATCCAGGCGTGCGGCTTTCACTAGCGCATCGGGAATGCTCACGTAGTAGTTACGGAAGAACAGCGTGGTGAACGCCAGACCGTAAACCACGTGGATAAACACCAGACCGGTGGTGGTGCTCGCCAGGCCCATTTTGCCGAGGGTGAACGAGGCCGGCAGCAGCACGGTCTGGAACGGCAGAAAGCAGCCGAACAACAGCAGACCGAAGAACAACTGCGAACCGCGGAAGCGCCAGAACGACAGCACATAACCATTCAACGCGCCGATGGCGGTGGAGATGACCACAGCTGGAACGGTGATCTTGATCGAGTTCCAGAAGTAACCGTCGACCGTGGCCCAGGCCTTGACCCAACCGATGCCGCTGACCACGGTCGGCCAGCTCAACAGGTTGCCGGTGCTGATGTCTTCCGGGGTCTTGAAGCTGGTCAGCAACATGACCACCAGCGGTACCAGATAAAGCAGTACGGCGAGGATCAGCACCGCGTAGATCGCGATGCGACTCAGGCTGATAGCAGGTTTGGCAGCGAGACTAGTCATTGCGCTTGGTCCTCAGCTCGGAATACAGGTAAGGCACGATGATCGCGAGGATCGCACCGAGCATCAGAATCGCACTGGCCGAGCCCATGCCCATCTGGCCGCGACTGAAGGTGAAGGAATACATGAACATCGCCGGCAGGTCGGAGGAATAACCCGGGCCACCGGCGGTCATCGCCGCGACCAGGTCGAAGCTCTTGATCGCGATGTGCGCCAGAATCATCACCGCACTGAAGAACACCGGACGCAGGCTTGGCAGCACCACTTTCCAGTAGATCATCGGCATACTCGCACCATCGATCTGCGCAGCACGGATGATCGATTGATCGACGCCACGCAGGCCGGCGAGGAACATCGCCATGATGAAGCCCGAGGCTTGCCAGACAGCGGCGATCACCAGGCAGTAGACCACGCGATCAGGGTCGATCAGCCAGTCGAGACGGAAGCCTTCCCAGCCCCAGTCACGCAACAATTTGTCCAGGCCCATGCCCGGGTTGAGCAGCCATTTCCACGCGGTACCGGTGACGATCATCGAGAGCGCCATCGGGTACAGGTAAATGGTGCGGATAAAGCCTTCGCGACGGATGCGCTGGTCGAGGAACACCGCCAGCAGCACGCCGATCACCAGCGTGATACCGATGAACATGCCACCGAACACCGCGAGGTTTTTGCTCGCAACCCACCAGCGGTCGTTGTCGAACAACCGTGCGTATTGCGCCAGACCCGCCCACTTGTAAGTCGGCAGGAAGGTCGAGGTGGTGAACGACAGCACGAACGTCCACAGGATGTAGCCATAGAAGCCCACCAGCACGATGAACATGCTCGGCGCCAGCACCAGTTTGGGTAGCCAGCGCTGCAATGCATCGAACGGCGAGGCCTTGCTGAACACAGCAACAGAACTCATGGGGAAATCCAGTACAGGGAATTAGGGTTGCAAACGGGTTCCCTGTGGGAGCCAGCCTGCTGGCGATTGCGGTGTGTCAGCCGACGGATGTAGCAACTGACACAACGCCTTCGCGAGCAGGCTCGCTCCTACAGGTCCAAGGATTACTTGGACGACTTGACGGCCGCACCCAGTTTCTTGGCCGTGTCGGCAGGGTCGGCTTTCGGGTCGTTGATGTAGTTGGTCACGACATCAAAGAACGCGCCTTGCACCGCCAGCGTGGTCGCCATGTTGTGCGCCATGCTCGGCTGCAGGCCGCCGGACTTGGCGTCCGCCAGGAAATCCTTGGCAGCCGTTTGTGCGCAGGAGTCGAAACCGAGCTTGTCCATGTTGTTCAACATGTCGTTGCGAACCGGGATCGAGCCTTTGTTGATGCTGAAGACTTTCTGGAAGTTTTCACCCAGCACGACTTTGGCGATGTCCTGCTGACCGGCCGCAGTGCCTGCGTCCTTCTGCTTGAACACGGCCAGCGAGTCGATGTTGTAGGTGAACGCCTTGTCGGTGCCCGGGAAGGCGACGCACTCGTAATCCTTGCCGGCGACTTTCTTGGCGGCAGTCCATTCGGACTTGGCCCAGTCACCCATGATCTGCATGCCGGCCTTGCCGTTGATGACCTTGGCCGCTTCCAGATTCCAGTCCTGGCCTTTGCCGTCGGCGTCCATGTAGGTCGCGACTTTCTTCAGCTCGGTCAGCGCCTTGACCATTTCCGGACCGGTCAGCGCGCCGTTGTCCAGGTCAACCAGGGCTTTCTTGTAACCATCGACACCCATGACCGAAAGCACCACGGCTTCGAACACGGTGCTGTCCTGCCAAGGCTGACCGCCGTGAGCCAGCGGGATGAAGCCCGCAGCCTTGAGCTTGTCGCCAGCGGCATAGAATTCTTCGAGGGTGGTCGGGTTCTTGGTGATACCGGCTTTCTTGAACACTTCCGGGTTGATCCACAGCCAGTTCACGCGGTGAATGTTCACCGGTACCGCCACGTAATCACCGTCGTACTTCACGGTATCGGAGACTTTCTTGTCGAGCAGGCTGTCCCACTTTTCCGACTTGGCGACGTCTTTCAAAACGTCGGTGTCGAGCAGGCCGGTCGACGCCCATTCCTGGATGTCCGGGCCTTTGATCTGAGCGACGCCAGGCGGGTTGCCGGCGACTGCGCGGCTTTTCAGCACGGTCATGGCAGTCGCACCGCCACCACCGGCGACAGCGCCGTCTTTCCAGGTGAAACCGTCTTTTTCGACTTGGGCCTTGAGCACATCAACAGCAGCTTTTTCGCCACCGGACGTCCACCAGTGCACGACTTCGACCGAACCTTTGGATTCGGCAGCGGAAACACTGAGAGGCAGAATTGCGAGCGGGAACAGGGAGGCGACAGAAATGACAGTAGCGAGGCGAGAAATCGCATTCATCTGAGATGTACCTTTCTTGTTGTTATGCATGCAAGTCTGGTGCTTGCGCTGCACAGGAGTTTAAACAGGACGTTTCCCTTCGCAGGTAACGAAGGGACGCGCGAATGTCACCACATGGTTACACAGGAACGCTCTGGGACAAGTGCGCCAAGGCAGTCGCCATACTGGGTGACAAGGGTAGACGAGGAATCAACACCGCTTGCCAGGCGTGATACAGGTCGGGCTTACCCGCCCAGATATCGGCGCTTGGAACGTTTTGCGGATTGAGTTCGTGGTGCCAGCTGCCGTCGCAACGGTCGATGAAATTCATCTCGCAGAATTCCCAGAACAGCCGGTACCAGGTTTCGTATTGCGCATCGCCGGTGCGTTTGAGCAAGGCACTGGCAGCAGCGCTGGCTTCGGCGTGCGTCCAGTGCAGGCGATGGCGGACGATGGCCTTGTTGCTCCAGTCGAGGGTGTAGACGATGCCCGGCAGACCATCGACGTCCCAGCCGTTGCGGCAGTTGTTTTCGAACAGTTTCTGCGCGTCGGTCGCCAGCCAGCCGGGGGTCAGCATGCCCGCCTGCACCCGCGCCGCTTCGAGGTGTAACAGCAACCGCGCCCACTCGAAACCGTGGCCCGGCGTGGTGCCGAACGGGCGAAAACCGTCAGCAGGTTTGTCCTGGTTGTATTCGCGCAGCGGTTGCCAGTCGCGGTCGAAGTGCTCGATGACCATGTAACCGTTGGCGGCGGCGTGACCATGGATGAGGCGCTCGACGATGCGTTGCGCGCGCACCAGCCAGCGCGGATCCTCAGTGACATCAGCCAGTGCGAGGAATGCTTCAGTGGCGTGCATGTTGCTGTTGGCGCCGCGATAGGCTTCTTCTTCGCTCCAGTCGCGGTTGAAGAATTCGCGCATGGCGCCCTCTTCTTCGCTCCAGAAATAGGTGTCGATGATGTCGATGGCGTCGTCCAGCAACGCTTGGGCGCCGGGGCGCTGTGCAACCACGGCAGAGCTGGCGGCCAGTGCGACAAAGGCATGCAGATAGGCGTTCTTGCCGGTGTTGCCGTCGCGGTGTTCGGCGACGGCGAACCAGCCGCCGTGCAGTGCATCACGCAACGGCCCGCGCAGGGCGGCGATGCCGTGATCGACCAGTTCGGCAAAACCCGGCAGGCCCTGAATGTGGGCCATGGCGAAGCTGTGAGTCATGCGCGCGGTGTTCATGGTTTCGGCTTGTGCGTTCGCCCGCAGACGGCCGCGTTCGTCGAGGTTACCGAACCCTTCGGGCAGCTTTGATGCCTTGGCGAAATCCAGCAGACGCAGGCCTTCGGCGGCGAGCCAGTGCTGGTGGGCAGGGGCGTTCAGCCAACTGCTGAAGCCTGGGTGAAAGGTGTCCATGGAGTGGCCCTTTTTTGTTGTTATGACTGCGGGCAGTCTAAACAACGGGCCGGGGCGGGCTTGTAACGAAGGGGGCGGGGTTTGTCACCAGTTCGTGACAAAGAGCAGCCCTCACCCCAGCCCTCTCCCGGAGGGAGAGGGGGCCGACCGAGGTGTAATAAGCCTTCCGCCGACCTGAAATACCGAGTCGATTATGGATTCGGCGCAACACTTTCAGGTCGGCGTATTTATCCAGCATCTCCCAATCGGTTCCCTCTCCCTCCGGGAGAGGGCTAGGGTGAGGGGCTCTTCTGATCGTCAATCCGCCGAACGCGGCAGCTGCAAGGTGACCCGCAACCCACCCTCACGCAAATTCTGCAACGTCACTTCCCCACCATGACTGTGGGCAATATTGCGCGCGATGCCCAAACCAAGCCCATATCCCTGCTGCTGCCCGGCCAGCCGAAAGTGCGGCTCGAACACCTGCTCCAGGCGCTGCTCCGGCACACCCGGCCCTTCATCATCAACGTGCAGGACAAACGCGCTGTCATCGTCATCGATGTGCAGATGCGCGTTCTGTCCGTACTTCAAGGCATTGTCGATCAGGTTGCCAATGCAACGCTTCAACGCCAGAGGCTTGCCCGGATAGGCTGCCAGCGCACGCCCGTGCTGAGTCACGCGGCCATTGCCGTTCGGCGCCAGATACGGCTCGACCAGACAATCGAGCACATGGTTGAGATCCACCGGCTCGATGTTCTCGTGGATGTCAGTGTCCTTCACGCATTGCAGCGCACCTTTGACCAGCAACTCCAGCTCATCCAGATCGCGGCCGAACTTGGCTTGCAGTGTTTCGTCTTCCAGCAATTCGACGCGCAAACGCAAACGGGTGATCGGTGTGCGCAGGTCATGGGAGATCGCGCTGAACAACTGGCTGCGCTCGGTCAGGTAGCGGCTGATGCGCTCGCGCATGGTGTTGAAAGCACGGCCCACTTCCACCACTTCGCTGCCACCCCCCTCGGCCACCGGCTCGACGTCGGCGCCCAGCGACAGATCCCGCGCTGAGCGCGCCAGACGTTTGAGCGGCCGGCTTTGCCAGTGCACCAGCAGGCCGATGAACAGCAATAGAAAAGCACTGGTGAGAACGATGAACCACACCTGCTGCGAGGGCAGGCCTTGTTCTTCAAGACTGGTGTACGGCTCGGGCAACAGCGAGGCGATGTACAGCCATTCGCCCGGCGCCATTTGAATCTGCGTGACCAACACGGGTGGATTCACCGGCTCCAGGGTCAGCGCGTAATGCGCCCACGAGCGGGGCAGCTCATCGAGCTTCAGCCCGGCGTTGAAAATCCGCAGATCTTCGGGGCTGACAAAGGTCACCGAAATATCCGTGTCATTGCCCAAGGTCTGACGCAGCACTTCGTCGACCGCTTTCATCACCGCCGCCTTACGCGGCGTGACCGGCAGCACGTCCATGCCCAGCGGCTTGTCGTTGAGCGTCACAACGAAACGGGTGCCGCCCATGCTGCGCAACTGGTCGAGCACCAATGGTCGATAAGCCACCGGCAATGAGCGGAAATAGCTGACGCTGGCGGTCATTGAATGGGCGAGGCTGCGGGCACTGGTGACCAGGCCTTCGAGCTGCGTGGCGCGTAATTGCGAGACCCAGATCACGCTGGATAACGTCTGCGCGAACAGCACCGCGAGCAAGGTCAGCAGCAACATCCGCCCGAGCAGCGAACGCGGCACAGGCACCTTGGCAGCGAATCTGCGCAGGGACTCAATGACCATTGCCGGCAACCACATTGGCTGCCAGTTGGTAGCCGCTACCGCGCACGGTACGGATCAGCCTTGGCGGTTTTTCCGTGTCGCGCAGACGCTGGCGCAAACGGCTGACGGCCATGTCGACAATACGATCGAGCGGCATCAGGTCGCGGCCACGGGTGGCGTTGCCGATGGTGTCGCGGTCGAGGATTTCCTGCGGATGATCGAGGAACAGCTTCAGCAGGGCGAAGTCGGCACCGGAGAGAATCACTTCTTCGCCGTCAGTGTGAAACAGCCGGTGGCTGACCATGTCGAGCCGCCATTCATCGAAGGCCAGCACGTCACTGCCACTGCGCTCCTGGCCGAATTGCGCACGCCGCAGCAGGGCTTTGATCCGTGCTTGCAGTTCGCGTGGGCTGAAGGGTTTGCCGAGGTAATCGTCGGCGCCGAGTTCCAGACCGATCACGCGGTCGGCTTCGTCGGAACTGGCGGTGAGCATGATGATTGGCACCTGCGCCTGACGCGGATGCTGACGTACCCACCGACACAGGCTGAAGCCGTCTTCGTCGGGCAACATGACATCGAGGATCACCAGATCGCTCGGCGCCTCGTTGAGGGCCTGGCGGAAACTGGCACCATCGGCGGTGGCCCGCACCTGAAACCCGGCGCGGGTCAGGTAGGTTTCCAGCAACTCGCGTATTTCCTGGTCGTCATCGACCAACAATATCGACTTGTTGACTGAGCTCACTTCGAAGGCATCCTTGTTGTTGGAATTGGGGCGGATTATGCCTTAAGCATCGAACTTACAAACACCACAGAACCACTGTGGGAGCGAGCCTGCTCGCGAATCGGTTTAAACATTCAACAGATCTGTTGACTGACACACCGCTTTCGCGAGCAGGCTCGCTCCCACAATTGGATTGCATTTCAGGTTGGGGTTGATTGGTCCAGGGCTACGCCGGCGCCAACGAGGCCGGAATACGGCGCTGTCACCAGCCACACCGGGATCCCCTTGAAGTAATCGCTCATGCAGCCCTTGTCAGCAAAGCTGCGGGCAAAACCGCTTTCGACGAAGAAATCGGCAAACCGCGGAATCACCCCGCCAACGATATACACCCCGCCACGCCCACCCGTGGTCAGCACATTGTTACCCGCCACACGCCCGAGCCAGCAGCAGAACTGCTCAAGCACTTCCAGCGCAATCGGATCACCCGCCAGCCCGGCGGCGGTAATCGCTTCCGGCGTGTCGAGTTTGGGCTCATGCCCGTCCACCGCGCAGATCGCCCGATAAACCCGTGGCAGACCGCCGCCGCTCAATGCGGTTTCGGCGCTGACATGGCCGATCTCATTGTGGATGTGCTGCCACAGCTGCGTTTCACGCGGGCTGCTCAGCGGCAGATCGACGTGACCGCCCTCCCCCGGCAACGCCGCGAAACGCCCCTCGCCCAAATCGAGCAAGGTGCCGACGCCCAGGCCAGTGCCCGGGCCAATCACCACGGCAGGACGCAACGGCTCCGGCGTGCCCTCGCAGACCACGCGAAATTCGCCCGGCTGCAAACGGGTCATGCCCAGCGCCATCGCCGAGAAGTCGTTGACCAGCAACAACTGCTCGACCTGCAAGGTTTGGCAGAACGCGGTGCGACTCAGCCGCCAATGGTTGTTGGTGAACTTGAATTCATCACCACTGACCGGCCCCGCCACCGACAGGCACACCGAGCCGATCGAACCCGGCGCCAGACCGAGCCCGCTCAGGTAGAGGCTGATGGCCTCTTCCGGGCTGGCGTGGTCGGCGGTGGCCAAGACCTGAACCGATTCCAGTTGCTGGTTTTTCCACAACGCGAACCGTGCGTTGGTGCCTCCGATGTCACCGACCAAAGCCAGTTTCAATTAAGCGTCTCCAAGGCGGAAGTGAAGGCGCTGGCGCCCTGCTCCGCCGAGCTGAAGGCCATGCGCATGAAGCCAAACAGTTCGCGACCGCTGCCGATGTTGTTGCCCAACAGGCCTTTGGCGGGTTCGCGCGCTGCAAATTCTGCGGCGTCGACCTTGAGTTGCAAAGTGCCTTTGACGCCATCGACGCGGATGATATCGCCCTCTTGCACGCGCGCCAAAGCGCCACCGACATAAGCTTCCGGGCTGACGTGAATCGCAGCGGGGATTTTCCCCGAGGCGCCGGACATCCGTCCGTCAGTCACCAGCGCCACTTTGAAGCCGCGGTCCTGCAGCACGCCGAGGAACGGCGTCATCTTGTGCAGCTCGGGCATGCCGTTGGAGCGCGGGCCCTGGAAGCGCATCACCGCAACGAAATCCTTTTCCAGCAGACCGGCCTTGAACGCGTCGGCCAGATCCTGCTGATCCTGGAACACCATCGCCGGTGCTTCGACGATCTGGTTTTCCAGCGCCACCGCAGAAACTTTCATCACACCGCGACCGAGGTTGCCTTCCATCACACGCAGACCACCCTCCTGCGAGAACGCACGGGCGACCGGGCGCAGGATGTTTTCGTCGAGGCTGTCGGTCGGACCTTCACGCCAGACCAGTTCGCCGTTATCGAGGAACGGCTCTTTGGTGTATTGGCTCAAGCCGTGGCCGAGCACGGTGTTGACGTCTTCGTGCAACAGACCGGCGCCGAGCAGCTCACGGATCAGGAATGACATGCCGCCCGCGGCCTGGAAGTGGTTGATGTCGGCTTTGCCGTTCGGGTAGACGTGGCTCAGGGTCGGCACGACTTCGGAAAGGTCGGCCATGTCTTGCCAGGTCAGCTGAATGCCCGCGGCCATGGCGATCGCCGGCATGTGCAGGGTGTGGTTGGTTGAACCGCCAGTGGCGTGCAACGCGACGATCGAGTTGACCAGCGATTTCTCGTCGACGATTTCGCCGATCGGCATAAAGTTGCCGTTCTGCTTGGTCAGGCGCGTCACTTGATGCGCGGCTTCACGGGTCAGCGCATCACGCAGCGGCGTGTTCGGGTTGACGAAAGAGGCGCCCGGCAAGTGCAGGCCCATGACTTCCATCAGCAACTGGTTGGTGTTGGCGGTGCCGTAAAAGGTGCAGGTGCCCGGGCTGTGGTAGGACTTCATCTCCGATTCCAGCAACTCTTCGCGGGTCGCTTTGCCTTCGGCGTATTTCTGCCGCACGTCGGCTTTTTCCTTGTTGGAAATCCCCGAGACCATCGGCCCGCCCGGGACGAAAATCGTCGGCAGGTGACCGAAACGCAGCGAACCCATCATCAGGCCCGGGACGATCTTGTCGCAGATGCCGAGCATCAGTGCGCCGTCAAACATGTTGTGCGACAGCGCCACCGCCGTGGACATGGCGATCACTTCACGGCTCGGCAGGCTCAGTTCCATGCCCGGCTCGCCTTGGGTCACGCCATCGCACATCGCTGGCGTACCGCCGGCGAACTGGCCGACCGAGCCGATTTCGCGCAGGGCATTCTTGATCTGTTGCGGGAAGACTTCGTACGGCTGGTGCGCCGAGAGCATGTCGTTATACGAAGAAACAATGGCGATGTTCGCCGAGTTCATCATCCGCAGGCTGTGCTTGTCTTCGCTGCCGCACCCGGCCACGCCGTGGGCAAAGTTGGCGCATTGCAGCTTGCCGCGCATCGGCCCGTCGGTTGCGGCCCCGCGAATCAGTGCAAGGTAAGCCTGACGCGTGGCGCGGCTGCGGGCGATAAGCCGTTCGGTGACCTCAAGAACGCGGGGATGCATGTGTAGAACTCCAGGCTAACGGATGTGGCGACCTGATTGTCTATGCTGATCAAACGCCGTTGTTGTTGGAATGACAGACGGCTTTTTTGACCATTCGGACCAGTTGATTCAGGTCACTCGTTGTAGATAAAACAAAATATTGCCACTAAAAAGGCTTGTTTTCTATTTTTATGCGAATAATCTTGTAATTCCAACAACAAAACGACGGCGGCGCTGTTCCATGACTCTTCGAATCGCAATCAATGGTTTTGGCCGCATCGGCCGTAATGTCCTGCGCGCACTGTATACCCAAGGCTATCGACAGGATTTGCAGATCGTCGCCATCAACGATCTGGGCGACAGCTCGATCAATGCTCATCTGCTCAAATACGACACCGTTCACGGCACGTTCGACGCTCAGGTCGAGCATGACAATGAAAGTCTCACCGTCAACGGCGACCGCATTGCGGTCAGCGCAATTCGCAACCCGGCCGAGTTGCCATGGGCGGCGGAAAAGATTGATGTGGTGTTTGAATGCACCGGTCTCTTTACCGATCGCGCCAAAGCGGCCGCGCATATTACTGCCGGCGCACGCAAAGTGATCATCTCCGCCCCGGCCAAAGGCGCCGACGCCACCGTGGTTTATGGTGTGAACCACGACATTCTGCGCCAGTCGCACCAGATCATCTCCAACGCTTCGTGCACCACCAACTGCCTCGCACCGGTGGCGCAAGTGCTGCACCGCGAACTGGGGATCGAAAGCGGTTTGATGACTACCATCCATGCTTACACCAACGATCAGAACCTCACCGACGTCTATCACACCGACCCGTACCGCGCGCGTTCGGCCACGCAGAACATGATCCCGAGCAAGACCGGCGCCGCTGAAGCGGTAGGCCTGGTGCTGCCGGAACTGGCGGGCAAACTGACCGGCATGGCCGTGCGGGTGCCGGTGATCAACGTATCGCTGGTCGACTTGACCGTGCAGCTGAAGAAAGAAGCCAGCGCCGAAGAAGTCAACGCGCTGCTCAAGGCTGCGAGCCAGCATTCGAAAATATTGGGTTACAACACGTTGCCGCTGGTTTCCAGCGACTTCAACCACAATCCGCTGTCGTCGATCTTCGACGCCAACCACACCAAATCCAGCGGCAAACTGCTGAAAGTGCTGGCCTGGTACGACAACGAGTGGGGCTTCTCCAACCGCATGCTGGATAACTGCCTGGCGCTCTGCAACGCCGAGTAAGTTGTCCCGTCCCCCCTGTAGGAGCTGCCGGAGGCTGCGATCTTTTGATCTTGTTTTAAAAGCAACATCAAAAGATCGCAGCCTGCGGCAGCTCCTACATTTCGATCCGCACAAGACCTTTACCGTTCTTTGACAAATCAAGGCTTGACCATACGACTAGATGATAAGCATTATCATTCGCTCAAAATGGATCAGGTCCTCCCGTGAGTCAATCGCGCTTCAACCACGTCTTCCTCACCCAGCGCACGTCCTTGCTGCGAACGCTGGAACGGATGGTCAACAATCACAGCACCGCTGAAGACCTGCTGCAGGAGACCTACCTGCGCGTGACGCGGGCGTTGAGCGAGCGGGCCATCGATCACCTCGAACCTTTTGTCTTCCAGACCGCGCGCAATCTGGCGCTGGATCATTTGCGCGCGCGCAAGATCCATTCGCGAACCATGGTCGATGACGTGCCGCAGGAAGTCGTGCACAGCGTCGCCGCCCCTGCCAGCAGCGCCGAAGATGCCGCCCACGCCGAACAGATGCTGGAGCGCCTGAACGTGAGCCTCAGTCAACTCAGCCCCCGCCAGCAGCAGATTTTCATCCTCAGTCGTTTGCACGGGAACAGTTATCAGGAAATCGCTGATGAGCTGAACGTCTCCCTCAGCACGGTGCAGAAAGAATTGAAGCTGATCATGACCATTTGCATCGGCGTCGCCGAACGACACGACAGCAGCGGCAAGCTGTAAGCTTCAAGCTCCAAGCTCCAAGCTCCAAGCTCCAAGCTCCAAGTAAAAACGAAAAGCAGTACACGCATCAGGCTTGCAGCTTGCAGCTTGACGCTAGAAACTGCTTCGCCAGAAGCCCGAGGAAACACCGTGACGGACACCCACCGCTCGCCTTCGCCGGATTCGGTGCAGGACGCTGCAAACGCAATGGACCAGGCTCTGGACTGGCTCATCGTGCTCGGCAGTCCGGACGAGGAGCAGACCCGGCAGTTCCATGCCTGGCTGGCGGCCGACCCGCTGAATGCCGAGGCGTTTGCCAAGGCCCAGGCGATCTGGGACGGCCCGCAAGTCGCCCAGTGCGCACAAAGCCTGGCGGCCAAGCCTGCGAAAGTCACCGTGCTCAAGCGTCTGCGTCCGCACTGGAAACCGTTGGCTACTGCAGCGGTGCTGATCCTCGGTCTGTTCAGTTTCAGTAACTTGCCGATGCGGATTCAGGCCGATCATCTGACCGTCGTCGGCGAGCGCCAGCGTCTGCAACTGGAGGACGGTTCGAAAGTCCTGCTCAATACCAATTCGGCATTCTCCAGCACCATCAATGATCAGCAGCGCGTTGCCCGGTTGTTTCAGGGCGAAGCGTTTTTCGAGATCGCCAGCGGCCGCAGTCAACCGCTGGAAATCGATGCCGGCCCGGTTCGCGCCAGCGTGCGCGATACTGCGTTCGCGGTGCGTTATCTCGATGGCGTGGCGCAGGTCAACGTGCAGCGAGGTGATGTCGATCTACAGGCAACGCATAACGACGCTCGCGTACGTCTGACGGCGGGTGAGAGTATTCGTATCGGCCCCAACGGCTTCGACCGCCCGGCCAAACTCGACGTCAACACTGACCTGGCCTGGGTGCAAGGTCGGTTGGTGTTCGAGAACTGCCCGTTGAATCAGGTGCTGGCCGAATTGCGCCGCTACTATCCAGGCTGGATCATCAACACCAACGAGCAATTGGCCGACGTCGCCGTGACCGGCAATTACCGCCTCGATCAGCCGCTCGACGTGGTTCGCTCCCTTGCTCACATAACCTCGGCGCAACTGAAAGAATTCCCTGCCGTGGTCATCCTGAACTAAATGAGAATTATTTTTACTCGATAGCCCGCGTCAGTACGTCTCGTTATAGCCAATGCAATTGATTCGCAACACGCGAAGCCAATCAGCCCCTATAAAGATTCGTGCGACACGGAGCGCTATCGATGTCCTCACGCCTTACCCGCCAGACTGCTTCCCCTTCCCGCGTATTGTCGCTGTTGACCGCTGCCATTCTGATTGCCGGCACTGCACCGCTGATGGCTGCCACCGAGCAGCCCGCGCGGAACATGGGTGATTACTCGTTCTCCATCGGCCAGCAGCCGCTGGTGTCGGCACTCAATGCCTTCACCGCCGTAACCGGCTGGCAAGTCGGCTTGCCGGCAGAACTGGGTCAGGGCGTGTCGTCGCCGGGCGTGCGTGGCTCGCTGCCAGCGGAAAAGGCCCTGGAGCGCCTGTTGGTGGGGACCAACCTGAGCTTCCGCAAAATCAGCAACAACAACGTCGTACTGGAAAAGCGCAACGCCAGCGGCACGCTCAATCTGGATCAGGTGACCATCAGCGCCACCCGTCAGGAGCAGTCGGTCAACAGCGTGCCGGCCACCGTCACCGTGCAGACCCGTCAGGACCTGGACCGCAACAACGTCAATACCATCAAGGATCTGGTGCGTTATGAGCCGGGTGTTTCCGTCGGCGGCGCCGGTCAGCGTGGCGGTATCAGCGGCTATAACATTCGCGGCATCGACGGTGATCGCATCCTCACCCAAGTCGACGGTGTCGAAGTGCCGGACGGTTTCTTCAACGGCCCGTACGCCAAAACCCAGCGCAATTACGTTGACCCGGAAATCGTCAAACGCGTGGAAATCCTCCGTGGCCCGGCCTCGGTGCTGTACGGCAGCAACGCCATCGGCGGCGCCGTCAGCTATTACACCCTCGATGCCGACGACATCATCAAGCCCGGCAAAGACGTCGGTGCGCGTCTGAAAACCGGTTACAGCTCTGCCGATGACAGCTGGCTGAAGTCCGCCACCGTGGCCGGTCGTGCCGAGCAGTTCGACGGCTTGCTGCACTACAGCCAACGCGACGGCCACGAAACCGATTCCTACGGCAGCAACAACGGCACCGGTCTGGAACGCACCGCTGCCAACCCGGAAGACGTCAACGCCTACAACGTCTTGGCCAAGATCGGCTGGAACTACAACGAAGACTCGCGTCTGGGCCTGACCTACGAAAAGTACAAGGACGATCGCGACACCGATCAGAAAAGCGCCTACGGCGGCCCATACTTCAACGGCGCACCGACCATCCCCGACAGCGTACTGCCCGGCGGCATGTACCAATGGCGCACCGGTAACGACACCATCACCCGTGAGCGTTTCGGTATCGAACACCGCTTCGCCCTCGACAGCCTGCTGGTCGACAACGTGAAGTGGAGCCTCAACCACCAGATCGCCAAGACCGACCAGAGCACCACCGAGTTCTACTACCCGATCACCCGTAAGGTGCTGCGGACTCGCGACACGATCTACGAAGAAAAACAGTGGGTGTTCGATGCGCAACTGGACAAGGCGTTCGCCATCGGCGACACCGATCACGTGCTGACTTACGGCACCACCATCAAGCAACAGAAAGTCACCGGCTCGCGCAGCGGCGACGGCACCTGCCTGGCCGTCGGTCGCGGCTGCACGGCCATCGGGGCAACCAGTACCGCTGACGTGTTGGCCAAAGCCACCGACTTCCCGGACCCGACCATCAACACCTACAGCGTGTTCGCGCAGGATCAGATCAGCTGGAACAACTGGACCTTCCTGCCGGGACTGCGCTACGACTACACCCAGCTCAAGCCGCACATCACTCAGGAGTTCCTCAACACCGTAGCAGCTGATGGCCAAGGCACGGTCAGCGACGAGAACAAGACCTGGCACAAAGTCTCGCCGAAGTTCGGCCTGACCTACGCCCTGACCGAGCACTACACCTGGTACGGTCAGTACGCCGAAGGCTTCCGCACGCCGACCGCGAAAGCCCTGTACGGCCGCTTCGAAAACACCACCACCGGCTACAGCGTGGCGCCGAACCCGGACCTCGAACCGGAGAAAAGCAAAAGCTACGAAACCGGTCTGCGCGGGAACTTCGAGCAAGGCTCGTTTGACGTAGCAGTGTTCTATAACAAGTACCGCGATTTCATCAATGAAGACGCCGTGACCCCGGGCCGCAACGAGCTGACTTTCCAGTCGGCCAACATCAAGCACGCCACCATCAAGGGCGCGGAAATCAAAGGTCGTCTGAACCTGGACGCGTTCGGCGCTCCGCAAGGCCTCTACACCCAGGGCTCGATTGCCTACGCCTACGGTCGCAACAACGATAACGGCGAGCCGATCAACAGCGTCAACCCGCTGACCGGCGTGTTCGGTCTGGGTTACGACCAGGACAACTACGGCGGCCTGCTGAGCTGGACTGTGGTGAAGAAAAAGGATCGCGTCGACGACAGCAACTTCAAGTCGCCGGATGGCGTCAGCAGCCAATTCAAAACCCCGGGCTTCGGCATTCTTGATCTGGCCGGGTACTACAAAGTCACCGACGACGTCACCGTCAGCGGCGGCATCTACAACCTGACCGACAAGAAGTACTGGCTGTGGGATGACGTGCGCGGTTACGACAGCGTCGGCGAAGCCTCGGTGACGCAACCGGCCAACCTCGATCGCCTGACCCAACCGGGTCGCAACTTCGCGATCAACCTGATCTGGGACATCTGATCCGGTCGACCTCACTGCGCCTGTTCAGGCACCGCGTAGTGAGGTTTTTTTACGCTTGAACGGCGTCTGGTTCGTCTCGTTATCAAGCGCCTCTTTTATCAAGGACATGTCATGACCACTTCGGAAAAAGCCCTGCGTTCACAACGCCTGAACCAGATTACCCATGAGCCGCACAGCAAACTGGATGCGCTGGTGAAGGCTCACGCGCCGTTCGAGACTCGCGCCAACTTCGCCCGTTTTGTCGTCGCGCAGTACCTGTTCCAGTCGGAACTGGTCGACCTGTACAACAACGCCGAACTGACCGCCATCGTCCCTGACTTGCCGGCCCGCTGCCGCGCCGAAGCGGCCAAGGCTGACCTCGCGGACCTGGAAACCGAAGTGCCGGCCCCGGTAGCCGGCGCGGTGAAGAACCCAAGCAAGGCCCGTGCACTGGGCTGGATCTTTGTCTCCGAAGGCTCGAAGCTCGGTGCGGCGTTCCTGATCAAACGCGCCGTGGCCCTGGAGCTGAGCGAAACCTTTGGTGCCCGTCACCTGGGTGAGCCACAAGGTGGCCGTGCCGAAGGCTGGAAGAGCTTCGTGCGCACCCTCGATTCGCTGCCGTTCAGCGCTGAAGAGGAAGCCGAAGTGGAGCAAGGCGCGATCGATGCGTTCAACCGCTTCACCGTGCTGCTGGAACAGGCTTACGCGATAGAAGCCGAAACGGCCTGAAGCAACACATACCCTCCCTGTAGGAGCTGCCGCAGGCTGCGATCTTTTGATGTTGCTTTCAAGATCAAAAGATCGCAGCCTGCGGCAGCTCCTACAGGGGAACTGCAACAACCTGTAAGATCTCCATTCCGCTTCAGAAGCCACCGCTGAGCCCATGCCGCAACCCGCCTCCTCGAAACTCGCCCGCGTGCTGTTCGGCCTGCTGGCCTACGTCAGCCTCGGCATCGGCTTGATCGCCATTGTCGTGCCCGGCCTGCCGACCACCGAGTTCATCCTTCTCGCCGCCTGGGCCGCGACCCGCAGTTCGCCGCGCCTGAGTGCCTGGCTGGAAAACCATCGCTTGTTCGGGCCGATCCTCAGCAATTGGCGCAACGGCAAGATCATCGCGCGCAAGGCCAAGGTCAGTGCGACGCTGAGCATGCTGCTCTGCGCGACGTTGATGCTGGTGATGCTTGATCACGGCTGGCCGATCTATCTGGCGATTGCCGGGATGAGCCTGGGCAATCTGTGGATCTGGTCGCGCCCGGAATCGATCACTGTGCGCATCGATCCTTCTTCACGCTGAAACATCCCTGTAATTAATCCATTTTTCAGCACATTCTCCTGCGCAAACGTTTAGCGGTGACCGTCCGTCGGCACGCGCCTCATGCCCTCTGCTTCCACGCCGATGAGCATTGAATGGCGCTGAATGGATTTGGCGAACCGGATAGTTCATGTCCGCATGCCACCCGTTTATTCATTCGCGAGATCGCCCCATGTTCGACGCTCTGTCCATACGCCTGAAAATCGTCCTGCTCTCCGGCCTGTGCCTGCTCGGTGTGGTTGCGCTGATCGTCGGCATGAACATCTACCAGACCAATCAGAACGACGAACTGGTCAGTGACTCCAGCAACAAGCTGCTCACCGCCAGCGTCGAGAATCTGTTGCAAGCCAAAGCCGCCGAACAAGCGGTACGGGTGCAGAAAACCTTTGGCGAAAGCCTGTTGGTGATCACTGCCCTGGCCGACCAGATCAAGGACATGCGGGTGATGGCCGCCAAGCGTTCGCTGGACGCCGGTGCCTTGCGGGAAGAGTTGAACCTGAGCCTGAAAACCGCCTTTGAGCGCAACGACAAAGTGCTCGGCATCTGGCTCGCCTTCGAGCCGAATGGCCTCGACGGCAAGGACAGCGAGTTCGTCAACGACGCCGCGCGCCAGTCCAACGAAGCCGGACGCTTCGCCACGTACTGGAGCCGTGCGGCCGGCTCGGCGCTGAACACGATCATGGTCGAAGAAGACATGACCAAGACCACCCTCAGCCTCAGCGGCACGCCGTACAACAGCTGGTACACCTGCCCTCGCGACAACAAGCGCACCTGCCTGCTCGACCCGTATGCCGACACCGTGGGCACCAAGGAAATGCTCATGACGACCATTTCCGTGCCGTTGATCGTCGACGGCAAGGCCATTGGCGTGGTCGGTGTCGACATCGCCCTCGACGCCCTGCAAGCGGCAGCCGTGGACTCCCAGCGCAACCTGTTCAACAACGCCGGGCACATGCTGATCGTTTCCGGCAGCGGCGTGCTCGGTGCCGACAGTTCTGACGCCAGCAAGGTCGGTAAAAAAATCAGCAATACCCTCGGCGCCGATGGCCAGGATGTACTGCAACTGCTGACCTCCGGCACACCGAAAATTCTCGAACAGGGTGATTTGATCCGTGCCGTTTACCCGGTCGACCCGATCGGTAACTCACGCGCCTGGGGTGTGGTCATCGACCTGCCGAAACAAGTGCTGCTGGCCGACTCGGTCAAGCTGCAAGCGGTACTCGATGATGCTCAGGAAACCGGCGTGCTCACCGCGCTGCTGGTCGCCGTGGTTGCCGGTCTGGTTGGCCTGTTGTTGATCTGGCTGACCGCGTCCGGCGTTACTCGCCCGATCAATAGCGTTGCCGAGATGCTGAAGAACATCGCCAGCGGCGAAGGTGATCTGACCCAGCGCCTGAACTACAGCAAAAAGGATGAACTGGGCGAACTGGTCAACTGGTTCAACCGCTTCCTCGACAAGCTGCAACCGACCATCGCGCAGATCAAGCAGAGCATCACCGAGGCGCGCGGCACCGCCGACCAGTCTTCGGAAATCGCCCGCCAGACCAGCGAAGGCATGCAGGTGCAGTTCCGCGAGATTGACCAGGTGGCCACCGCCTCCAACGAAATGAGCGCCACCGCTCACGACGTCGCCAACAGCGCATCGAACGCAGCCAATGCCGCCAAAGGTGCCGATCAGTCGGCCAAGGACGGCATGTCGATCATCGAGCGCAGCACCCGCGACATCAACCAACTGGCCGAGGAAGTCAGCAAAGCGGTCACCGAGGTTGAAGCGCTGGCGGTCAACAGCGAGCAGATCGGCTCGGTGCTGGAAGTGATCCGCAGCATCGCCGAACAGACCAACCTGCTCGCCCTCAACGCCGCCATCGAAGCGGCCCGCGCCGGTGAGAGCGGGCGTGGGTTTGCCGTGGTCGCTGACGAAGTGCGCAACCTCGCCAAGCGCACGCAGGATTCGGTGGAAGAAATTCGCGTAGTCATCGAGCGGATTCAGACCGGCACCCGTGGCGTGGTCGCGACCATGCATTCGAGCCAGACCCAGGCGCACAACAACGCCGGGCAGATTCGTCAGGCGGTCGATGCGCTGGGCAAGATCAGCGATGCGGTGACGGTGATCAGCGACATGAACCTGCAGATTGCCAGCGCGGCCGAACAGCAAAGTGCGGTGGCTGAAGAGGTGAATCGCAACGTCTCGGCGATTCGCACCGTGACTGAAACCCTGACCGAGCAGGCCACCGAGTCGGCGGCGATCAGCAGTCAGCTGAATGCTTTGGCCAGCCAGCAGATGAAATTGATGGATCAGTTCCGCGTCTGACGCGAAGAGATCGTTCCCACGCTCTGCGTGGGAATGCAGCCCGGGACGCTCCGCGTCCCAATCGGAAGCTGGAACGCGGAGCGTCCCTTGATGCATTCCCACGCGGAGCGTGGGAACGATCCTCCTCGTGCTTTTTTGCACTATCATCGCCCTCTCTCCCGGAGGGCCTTCGATGAACGATTTGCTCACGTCCATTCAAGCCGCACTCGGCTTGCCCCACACGTCGATTCCGTTCACCAGCAGCGGCGCCCTGCCCTCCGCGTTCGCCGTCACCGACCTGGCCTGCGCCAGCATTGGCGCAGCCGGGCAGGCCGTCGCCGAGCTGCTCCGCCACCAGACCGGGCACGTGCCCGCTGTCGAAGTCGACCGACGACTGGCCTCGTTCTGGTTCTCGAGCTCGCTACGTCCGATGGGCTGGCAGGTGCCACCGCTGTGGGATCCGGTCGCTGGCGATTACGCGACCCGCGATGGCTGGATCCGCCTGCACACCAATGCCGCTCATCACCGCGCGGCTGCCGAAAGCGTGCTCGGGGCCTGCGCCGACCGCGCGGCGATGGCGGCGAAAGTCGCGCAATGGGCGAGTACGGATCTGGAGCACGCGGTGGTCGAGGCCAAGGGCTGCGCTGCCGAAATGCGCAGTTGGGCGCAGTGGCAGCAGCATCCGCAAGGGTTGGCGGTGAATGCCGAGTCGCTGGTGCATTTCCTCGCTGCGCAGGATGAACGCAGCCAAGCGTGGCAAGGCTCGCTGGCGCAACCGTTGGCCGGGCTCAAGGTACTGGACCTGACGCGCGTGCTCGCCGGCCCCACCGCCAGCCGTTTTCTCGCTGGCCTTGGCGCCGATGTATTGCGCATTGATTCACCGACCTGGAACGAGCCCGGTGTCGTTCCGGAAATGACCCTCGGCAAACGCTGCGCGCGGCTGAACCTGCATGATCAGGCTGATCGCGCGGTGTTCGAAGGGTTGTTGAAAGACGCCGATATTCTGCTGCACGGTTACCGCGCCGATGCGCTGGAGCAACTCGGTTTCGGCGTTGAGCGCCGGCGCCAGCTCGCACCGGGGCTGATCGATGTCGGCCTCAACGCCTACGGCTGGAGCGGCCCGTGGCAGAACCGCCGTGGCTTCGACAGTCTGGTGCAAATGAGCAGCGGCATCGCCGAGGCCGGACAGCGCTGGAAGCAGGCCGATAAACCGACCCCGTTGCCGGTGCAGGCGCTGGATCATGCGACCGGTTATTTGATGGCGGCGAGTGCGCTCCGCCTGTTGACCGAGCGTTTGAACACGGGTCGAGGTGGCTCGGCGCGGTTGTCGCTGGCGCGCACGGCAAAGTTGTTGGTCGAGCATGGGCCGGGGACAACGCAAGCGCTGCGTGCCGAGGATGAACAGGATCAATGTGCGCGGTTGGAGCAGACCCCGTGGGGGCCGGCACATCGGTTGCAGGTGCCGGTGGAGATCAGCGGCACACCGATTCAGTGGGCGTTGCCAGCTACAGAATTGGGTTCCCGTAACCCACAGTGGGCCTGAAAAGCCCCTCACCCTAACCCTCTCCCAGAGGGAGAGGGGACTGATTGGGGGATCTTCAAGAAATTCACCGATTTGAAAGATTGGCTGTGAATCCATAATCGACTCGGTCTTGCAGGTCGATGCACAGCGCATGACATCTCGGTAAGTCCCTCTTCCAGAGAGAGGGGACTGATTGGGGAATATTCGAGAAATTCACCCAACTGAAAGATTGGCTGTGAATCCATAATCGACTCGGTCTTGCAGGTCGATACACAGCGCATGACATCTCGGTAAGTCCCTCTTCCAGAGAGAGGGGACTGATTGGGGAATATTCGAGAAATTCACCCAACTGAAAGATTGGCTGTGAACCCATAATCGACTCGGTCTTGCAGGTCGATGCACAGCGCATGACATCTCGGTCGGCCCCCTCTCCCTGCGGGAGAGGGCTGGGGTGAGGGCTGCCATTTCAAGCCGAGCGATGATGTCTCAATCAGCCCGGTTCAGGGATGTCCGCTACTCAAGCGCCAACCTCACAACGACAGCAATCCGCTGTACAAACCATAAGCCGCCAGCCCCGCGCCGATCACCACGCAGGTGAAAATGCCCTTCTCAACGTGGGTGAACAACGGCTCGCCCGCCTCATGCTTGGCCTTGGCAAACAAAATGACCCCCGGCGCATATAAAAGCGCCGACAGCAGCAAATACTTCACCCCGCCGGCATACAACAACCACACCGCATAGCACAGGGCGATGCCACCAATCAGCAGATCCTTGGTGCGTTCAGCCGAGGCGTGTTCGTAGGTTTCGCCACGTCCGCTGAGCAACACCGCGTAGGCCGCCGACCACAGATACGGCACCAGGATCATCGACGAGGCCAGATAAATCAGGCTGGTGTAAGTCCCGGCCGAGAACAGCGTGATCAGCAGAAAAATCTGGATCATCACGTTGGTCAGCCACAACGCATTGACCGGCACATGGTTCTTGTTTTCCTTTTTCAGGAACGCCGGCATGGTCTTGTCCTTGGCCGTGGCGAACAGGATCTCCGCACACAGCAGCGCCCAGGACAGCAACGCACCGAGCAGTGAAATCGCCAGACCGATGCTGATCAGCAACGCACCCCATGGCCCGACGATGTGTTCCAGCACCGCCGCCAGCGACGGGTTCTGCAGGGTGGCCAGTTCCGGCTGGCTCATGATCCCCAGCGACAGCACGTTGACCAGCACCAGCAACGCCAGCACACCGATAAAGCCGATCACGGTGGCGCGGCCGACGTCGCTGCGTTTCTCCGCCCGCGCCGAGTACACGCTGGCGCCTTCGATGCCGATGAACACAAACACGGTGACCAGCATCATGTTGCGCACCTGATCCATCACCCCGCCGAAACTCGGGTTGCTGCGGCCCCAGATGTCGCGGGTGAAGATGTCAGCCTTGAACGCCACGGCGGCGATGACGATGAACATGATCAGCGGCACGATCTTCGCGACCGTGGTGACCTGGTTGATGAACGCCGCCTCCTTGATCCCGCGCATCACCAGAAAATGCACGGCCCACAACAGAACCGAGGCGCAGCCGATGGCGATCGGCGTATTGCCTTGGCCGAACACCGGAAAGAAGTAGCCAAGGGTGCTGAACAGCAACACGAAATAACCGACGTTGCCCAGCCAGGCGCTGATCCAGTAACCCCACGCCGACGAAAAACCCATGTAATCGCCGAACCCGGCCTTGGCATAGGCGTAAACGCCGGAGTCCAGCTCGGGTTTGCGATTGGCCAGGGTCTGGAACACGAACGCGAGAGTCAGCATGCCGATGGCCGTGATGCCCCAACCGATCAGGATCGCCCCGGCATCGGCGCGCGCGGCCATGTTCTGCGGCAACGAGAAAATCCCGCCGCCAATCATCGAACCCACCACCAGGGCGATCAACGCACCAAGGCGCAGCTTTTGCGTGGTTTGCGACATTCCAGTCTCCCCGGAAACAACTGCTGAAGTTTATTTACAGCCCGTATTAACTAAACGGATAAAGCGCCACGACGTTTATTGGATAACACCGAAAAACGCCAACTTATATATAGCCGATGACGCTAACGCGTAGCACGTTAAGACAGTTTTGTGCGCTGATCCTAATAAATCAATTCTGTACTGAAAACAGATGGCGAAAATTTGCCAAACCCGGAAAAAGAACTAGCGTGATAATTCGAAAGTAATAATAGCCATTCCCAAAAACTCATAGCAAACCCTTCTAGGACGGGGCTTCCAGACAATAGCCTTATGCCTGCACCCGAGCCCTAAGTCATTCATTAACAATGGAATGTGGCCATGCACTGATCTATGTCAGTTGTTCGAACAGTAAACAGTCCTACGCTGTGAACTCTTCTCTCCTGCAATGGAGTCATGCAATGTCTGAAGCTCCCGGAAAACTACGATTAGGTGCACTGGTTGCATTGGTAGTCGGCTCGATGATCGGTGGCGGGATATTCTCTTTGCCACAAAACATGGCCGCCAGCGCCGACGTCGGCGCGGTGCTGATCGGTTGGGCCATCACCGCTGTCGGCATGCTCACCCTCGCTTTTGTCTTCCAGACCCTCGCCAACCGCAAGCCTGACCTGGACGGCGGTGTCTACGCCTACGCCAAGGCCGGTTTCGGCGACTACATGGGTTTCTCGTCCGCCTGGGGTTACTGGATCAGCGCCTGGCTGGGCAACGTCGGTTACTTCGTGCTGCTGTTCAGTACTCTCGGCTACTTCTTCCCGGTTTTCGGCGAAGGCAACACCGTTGCTGCGGTGATCGGCGCATCGGTGCTGCTCTGGGCCGTGCACTTTCTGGTGCTGCGCGGAATCAAGGAAGCGGCGTTCATCAACCTTGTGACTACGGTGGCCAAGGTCGTACCGCTGCTGCTGTTCGTGTTGATCGCGCTCTTCGCCTTCAAACTGGACATTTTCACCGCTGACATCTGGGGCGTGAAAAACCCCGATCTGGGCAGCGTGATGAACCAGGTGCGCAACATGATGCTGGTCACCGTGTGGGTGTTCATCGGCATCGAGGGCGCGAGCATCTTCTCCGCCCGTGCGGAAAAACGTTCGGACGTCGGTAAAGCCACCGTGATCGGTTTCATCACTGTGCTGCTGTTTCTGGTGCTGGTGAACGTGCTGTCGCTGGGCATCATGACTCAGCCGGAACTGGCGAAATTGCAGAACCCGTCAATGGCAGCCGTGCTTGAGCATGTGGTCGGTCACTGGGGTGCAGTGCTGATCAGTGTCGGTCTGATCATCTCGTTGCTGGGGGCGCTGCTGTCGTGGGTGCTGCTGTGCGCGGAGATCATGTTCGCTGCCGCCAAAGACCACACCATGCCGGAGTTTCTGCGCAAGGAAAACGCCAACCACGTACCGGTCAACGCCCTGTGGCTGACCAACGCGATGGTGCAGATTTTCCTGATCATCACGCTGTTCTCGGCCAGCACTTATCTGTCGCTGATCTACCTCGCCACCTCGATGATTCTGGTGCCGTACCTGTGGTCGGCGGCGTATGCCCTGCTACTCGCAGTGCGCGGCGAGACCTACGAAGGCTTCGCCGCCGAGCGCCGCAAAGACCTGATCATCGGCGGCATCGCGCTGATCTACGCGGTGTGGCTGCTGTATGCCGGCGGGGTCAAGTACTTGCTGCTCTCGGCCCTGCTCTACGCACCCGGCGCGATCCTGTTCGCCAAGGCCAAGCTGGAACTCAAACAAGCGGTTTTCACCAACGTCGAGAAGCTGATTTTCGCCGCGGTGGTCGTCGGTGCCCTGGTGGCAGCCTACGGTCTCTACGACGGCTTCCTGACCCTGTAATTGCCCAAAGTTTTATCTCTGGAGGATCACTGCAATGACCACGGAAAAAGTTAAGTACGGCGTCCATTCCGAAGCCGGCAAACTGCGCAAAGTCATGGTCTGCTCCCCTGGTCTGGCCCATCAGCGGCTGACCCCGAACAACTGCGATGAACTGCTGTTCGATGACGTCCTGTGGGTTGCCCAGGCCAAGCGCGACCACTTCGACTTCGTCACCAAGATGCGCGAACGCGGGATCGACGTGCTCGAAATGCACAACCTGCTGACCGACATCGTCGCCATCCCTGAGGCGCTCGACTGGATTCTTGATCGCAAGGTCACCGCCGACTCGGTAGGCCTGGGCCTGATCAGTGAAGTGAAATCCTGGCTGAAAAGCCTCGAGCCACGGCACATCGCCGAATACTTGATTGGCGGCGTGTCTGCCGATGATCTGCCGGACAGCTTCGGCGGCAAGACCATCCAGATGTTCCGCGACTTCCTCGGCCACTCCAGCTTCATTCTGCCGCCGCTGCCGAACACCCAGTTCACCCGCGACACCACCTGCTGGATCTACGGCGGCGTGACGCTGAACCCGATGTACTGGCCGGCGCGCCGTCAGGAAACCCTGCTGACCACCGCGATCTACAAATTCCACCCACAGTTCACCAACGCTGATTTCGAGATCTGGTACGGCGACCCGGACAAGGACCACGGCAGCTCCACCCTTGAAGGCGGCGACGTCATGCCAATCGGCAACGGCGTGGTGTTGATCGGCATGGGCGAGCGTTCGTCCCGTCAGGCCATCGGCCAACTGGCGCTGAACCTGTTCAAGAACAAAGCCGTGGAAAAAGTCATCGTTGCCGGCCTGCCGAAATCCCGCGCGGCGATGCACCTCGACACCGTGTTCAGCTTCTGCGACCGCGACCTCGTGACGATTTTCCCTGAGGTGGTCAATCAGATCGTCGCCTTCACCCTGCGCCCTGACGAAAGCAAACAGGGCGGCATCGACATCCGCCGCGAAGAAGGCACTTTCCTCGACACCGTGGCCAAAGCCCTCAACCTGCCGAAACTGCGCGTGGTGGAAACCGGCGGCAACAGCTTCGCCGCCGAACGCGAGCAATGGGACGACGGCAACAACGTGGTGGCTGTGGAGCCGGGCGTGGTCATCGGCTACGACCGCAACACTTACACCAACACCCTACTGCGCAAGGCCGGTGTGGAGGTCATCACCATCAGCGCCGGTGAACTGGGCCGTGGCCGTGGCGGCGGCCACTGCATGACCTGCCCGATCATCCGCGACCCAATCGATTACTAATCTTTGAGCCTTGGCCGTGACTTATCGAGCGCGGCCAAGGGGATAACCGAAACCCAAGGAGATCCATCATGGCTTTTAACATTCACAACCGTAACCTGCTCAGCCTGGAACACCACACCCCACGTGAGCTGCGTTACCTGCTCGACCTGTCCCGCGATCTGAAACGCGCCAAGTACACCGGCACCGAGCAGCAGCACCTGAAGGGCAACAATATCGCCCTGATCTTCGAAAAAACCTCGACCCGTACCCGTTGTGCCTTCGAAGTCGCCGCCTATGACCAAGGCGCCAACGTCACCTACATCGACCCGAATTCCTCGCAGATCGGCCACAAAGAAAGCATGAAAGACACCGCCCGCGTGCTGGGGCGCATGTACGACGCCATCGAGTACCGTGGTTTCAAACAGGAAATCGTCGAAGAGCTGGCGAAGTTCGCTGGCGTACCGGTGTTCAACGGCCTGACCGATGAATATCACCCGACGCAAATGATCGCCGACGTTCTGACCATGCGTGAACACGCCGACAAGCCGATCCATGAAATCAGCTACGCCTACCTCGGCGACGCGCGTAACAACATGGGCAACTCGCTGCTGCTGGTCGGCGCCAAACTCGGCATGGACGTGCGCATCTGCGCGCCCAAAGCCCTGTGGCCGCATGACGATCTGGTCGAGCGCTGCCACAAATACGCGGAAGAAAGCGGTGCGCGCATCACCCTGACCGAAGACCCGAAAGCCGCAGTCAAAGGTGTCGACTTCATTCACACCGACGTTTGGGTATCGATGGGCGAGCCGGTTGAAGCGTGGGCCGAGCGTATCCAGCAATTGCTGCCGTACCAGGTCAACAAAGAGCTGATGAAAGCCACCGGCAACCCGCGCACCAAGTTCATGCACTGCCTGCCGGCGTTCCACAACAGCGATACCAAGGTCGGCAAACAGATCGCCGAACAGTATCCGCACCTGGCCAACGGCATCGAAGTCACCGACGACGTGTTCGAGTCGCCGGCCTGCATCGCCTTCGAGCAAGCGGAAAACCGCATGCACACCATCAAGGCGATTCTGGTCTCGACCCTCGCTGATCTGTAACTGCAACAGCTCCCACTGAAGGAACCGGTACCAAAGGTGGGAGCTAGCCTGCTAGCGAAAGCGGTGGGTCATTCAACAGAGATGTCGACTGATCTGACGCCTTCGCGAGCAGGCTCGCTCCCACAGGGGATCCCGGTTCCGACAGGAAGATCGAGTTGTTTGCCTCTTCTCTGATTAAAAGGACATGCACCATGCGTATCGTCGTAGCGTTGGGCGGTAACGCCCTGCTCCGCCGTGGTGAACCGATGACCGCTGACAATCAGCGCGCCAACATCCGCATCGCCACCGAGCAAATCGCCAAGATCCATCCCGGCAACCAACTGGTCATCGCCCACGGCAATGGCCCGCAAGTCGGCCTGTTGTCGCTGCAAGCGGCGGCCTACACCTCCGTCACCCCTTACCCGCTGGACGTGCTCGGTGCTGAAACCGAAGGCATGATCGGCTACATCATCGAACAGGAACTGGGCAACCTGCTCGACTTTGAAGTGCCGTTTGCCACCCTGTTGACCCAGGTTGAAGTCGACGCCAACGACCCCGCGTTCAAGAACCCGACCAAGCCGATCGGCCCGGTCTACGACAAGGCCGAAGCGGAAAAACTCGCCGCCGACAAAGGCTGGGCGATTGCCCCGGACGGCGACAAATTCCGTCGTGTGGTGGCCAGTCCACTACCAAAGCGCATCTTCGAAATCCGCCCGATCAAGTGGCTGCTCGACAAGGGCAGCATCGTGATTTGCGCCGGTGGCGGCGGCATTCCGACGATGTACGACGAGAACCGCAATCTCAAAGGGATCGAGGCGGTGATCGACAAAGACCTGTGCTCGTCGCTGCTCGCCGAGCAACTGGAAGCCGACTTGCTGGTAATCGCCACCGACGTCAACGCGGCGTTCATCGATTACGGCAAACCAACGCAACAAGCCATCGCCGAAGCGCACCCGGATGAACTCGAACGCCTCGGTTTCGCCGCCGGTTCCATGGGACCGAAGGTGCAGGCAGCCTGCGAATTCGCGCGCCATACTGGCAAGGTCGCGGTGATCGGTTCGCTGGCGGACATCGAAGCCATCGTTCAGGGCACCGCCGGTACTCGCGTGAGTACGGCGAAGCCGGGCATCAGCTATCGATAATTAGAAACTGCGGGGGCAGGCCAAAGGTCTGCCCTTCTCCCATGCCTTGAAAGGAGAAAACCATGGCCCAGTTTGAACCTGGTCATTTGCATATTGAGCGGCACGCGTTGACCGACGATGACGTCAATTACAACGTCTGCCTCGACTATGAAGTGTTCACCGATCCGCAAAAAGGCAAAGGGATACAGTTCACCCTGCACGGCAATATGCAGGGCAAGGACATGAACGAAACGTTTTTCCTGCCCAAGGAAGAGGCTTACAACTTCGCCCGCGACGTGACCCGGATCGCCGAGAAGTACGGGATTCCCAAGGCTCACAGCCAGATCGGTTCGGTGCACAAGCATTACGACTTGATGTTTGAAGACATCCGCAAGCAGTTGAATATGCAATCCGGGGATCCGGTCAATCCTGAGCATTTCGAATAACCCGCAAAAGCCCCTCACCCTAGCCCTCTCCCAGAGGGAGAGGGGACTGACCGAGGTGTACGCCGGCAGACATCGACCTGGAAGACCGAGTCGATTATGGATTCACAGCCGTATTTTCAGGTCGGCGTATCTCATGAGCATCCCACAATCGGCCCCCTCTCCCTCCGGGAGAGGGTTGGGGTGAGGGTGTTTTTGATTTAAGGCATACTTGCCACCCTCCGCAATCCAGAACCCAAAACCGCCCCATGCGTATCCACGTCAGCTTCATCGACCGCGTCGGCATCACCCAGGAAGTCCTGGCTATCCTCGGTGGGCGCAACCTCAATCTGGATGCGGTGGAGATGATCCCGCCGAACGTCTACATCGACGCGCCGACCCTGAGCCCGCAAGTGCTCGAAGAGCTGAAGGATGCGTTGTTTCGTGTGCTCGGCGTGGAAGCGGTGACGGTGGTCGACATCCTCCCTGGCCAACGTCGGCACTTGCAGCTCGATGCATTGCTGGCGGCGATGACCGACCCGGTGCTGGCACTCGACAGCGCCGGCAAGGTGCTGCTGGCCAACCCGGCGTTGATCGCGTTGTATGGTCGCGAACCGGCCGGTGAAAGCGTTTCGGAATTGTTCAACGATTCAGCCCTGCTCGACACCCTGCTCGAACACGGCTTCCGTCTGCCGCTGCGCGAGATCACCGTCAACAGTCAGACCTGGTTGCTCGACGCCACGCCGATCACCGACGCCGGCGCCCTGCTGACCTTGTATCAACCGAACCGTATCGGCGAGCAACTCTCGGCATTGCACCACGACCACGCCGAAGGTTTCGATGCGCTGCTCGGCGAATCCCCGGCGATCCGCACCCTCAAGGCGCGTGCGCAAAGAGTTGCCGCCCTTGATGCACCGCTGTTGATCCAGGGCGAAACCGGCACCGGCAAGGAACTGGTCGCCCGTGCCTGCCACGCCATCAGCGCTCGCCACAGTGCACCGTTCCTCGCCCTGAACTGCGCGGCCCTGCCGGAGAACCTCGCCGAAAGCGAACTGTTCGGCTACGCCCCCGGCGCCTTCACGGGAGCAGCGCGCGGCGGCAAACCGGGGCTGATGGAACTGGCCAACCAGGGCACGGTGTTTCTCGATGAGATCGGCGAGATGTCGCCGTACTTGCAGGCCAAGCTGCTGCGCTTCCTCAACGACGGCAGCTTCCGCCGGGTGGGCGGTGATCGTGAAGTAAAGGTCAACGTGCGCATCCTCAGCGCGACGCACCGCGATCTGGAAAAAATGGTCAGCGAAGGACTGTTTCGCGAAGACCTGTTCTATCGCCTCAACGTGCTCAACGTTGAAGTGCCGCCACTGCGCGAACGCGGGCAGGACATTTTGCTATTGGCCCGCTATTTCATGCAGCAGGCCTGCGCGCAGATCCAGCGCCCGGTCTGCCGCCTCGCCCCGGGCACCTATCCGGCCCTGCTCGGCAACCGCTGGCCGGGCAACGTGCGGCAATTGCAGAACGTGATCTTCCGCGCGGCGGCGATTTGCGAGAGCAGTCTGGTGGATATCGGTGATCTCGACATTGCCGGCACCTCGGTCGCGCGTCAGACCGACAGCGATGTCGACAGCCTTGAACAAGCGGTCGAGTCCTTCGAAAAAACCCTGCTGGAAAAACTCTACGTCAGCTACCCCTCGACCCGGCAACTGGCCAGCCGCCTGCAAACCTCGCACACCGCGATCGCGCATCGCCTGCGCAAGTACGGCATTCCCAACAAACCGTAAGCCGAACGCGGTTCCCTGTAGGAGCTGCCGAAGGCTGCGATCTTTTGACTTTGGATGGGTATTGTCCGGGACAAGATCGCAGCCTTCGGCAGCTCCTACAGTCCGGGTTTCCAATCCGACATTGGTATTTCCTGCTTAAAAGCGACCTTAACCTGTACTGAAAGCGCTACAGTGGAACGATATCGCTACACCCTCCTCCGATCACTGCTGTGCAAGGCTTTGATCCACTTCAGCTTTTATCCGCGCCCCATGCTGTAGCGATTTCGCTACACATGCAGTCTGAACAGACCTTCGATAACGATACAAGCCATTGATTTATAACGATAAATCAACATTGGCCGCGTTCTTGCTAATCATCCCCTCATAAATAAGGGCCTTCGCGCCCGACTATTCCACCGCGTCCACCAGACGAGTCTGGCCCCCTGAGGAGTTTCCATGAGCGAGTTGCGTTTTACTGAAGATCACGAATGGCTGCGCACCGAAGCTGACGGCAGCGTTACTGTCGGCATCACCGCTTTCGCGCAGAACGCCCTGGGCGACGTGGTGTTCGTGCAACTGCCTGAGCTGCAGGCTTACGAAAAAGGCGCCGAAGCCGCCACCGTGGAATCGGTGAAAGCCGCCAGCGGCGTGTACATGCCTCTCGACGGCGAAGTGCTGGAAACCAACCCGGCGCTGGAAGACGCTCCGGAACTGGTCAACGAAGATCCGCTGGGCGAAGGCTGGTTCTTTCGCTTCAAACCTAGCGACGCCGCCGCTGTCGGCAAATTGCTCGATCAAGACGCGTACGACCGCCTGATCAAAGCCCAAGCCGAAGCCTGAGGAACACCGACATGACTCAAGTAAACCTTGGCACCGCCAACGAATTCATCGCCCGTCATATCGGCCCGCGCGCCGGTGACGAGCAAGCCATGCTCAACAGCCTCGGCTTCGATTCGCTCGAAGCCCTGAGCGCCAGCGTCATTCCGGAAAGCATCAAGGGCACCAGCGTGCTCGGCATGGACGACGGCCTGAGCGAAGCCGATGCCCTGGCGATGATCAAATCCATCGCCGGCAAGAATCAGCTGTTCAAGACCTACATCGGCCAGGGCTACTACAACTGCCACACACCGTCGCCGATCCTGCGCAACCTGCTGGAAAACCCGGCCTGGTACACCGCTTACACCCCATACCAGCCAGAAATTTCCCAGGGCCGTCTCGAAGCGCTGCTGAACTTCCAGACGATGATCAGCGACCTCACCGGCCTGCCGATCGCCAACGCATCCTTGCTCGACGAAGCCACCGCGGCTGCCGAAGCCATGACCTTCTGCAAACGCCTGAGCAAGAACAAAGGCAGCCACCAATTCTTCGCCTCGATCCACAGCCACCCGCAAACCCTCGATGTGCTGCGCACCCGTGCCGAGCCGTTGGGCATCGACGTTGTTGTCGGTGACGAGCGCGAGTTGACCGACGTGACGCCGTTCTTCGGTGCGCTGCTGCAATACCCGGCGAGCAACGGTGATGTGTTCGACTACCGCGAACTGACCGAACGCTTCCACGCCGCCAATGCACTGGTGGCCGTGGCCGCTGACCTGCTGGCCCTGACCTTGCTGACCGCGCCGGGCGAATTCGGCGCTGACGTCGCCATCGGTTCGGCGCAACGCTTCGGCGTGCCGCTGGGCTTCGGTGGCCCGCACGCCGCTTACTTTTCCACCAAAGATGCATTCAAGCGTGATATGCCGGGCCGTCTGGTCGGTGTTTCGGTGGACCGTTTCGGCAAACCGGCGCTGCGTCTGGCCATGCAGACCCGCGAGCAACACATCCGCCGCGAGAAGGCCACGTCGAACATCTGCACCGCACAGGTGCTGCTGGCCAACATTGCCAGCATGTACGCCGTGTACCACGGCCCGAAAGGCCTGACGCAGATCGCCAACCGCGTGCATCACCTGACCGCCATTCTGGCCAAGGGCCTGACCGCGCTGGGCGCGCAAGTCGAACAAGCCAGTTTCTTCGACACCCTGACCGTCGCCACCGGCGCGCAAACCGCCGCGCTGCACGACAAGGCGCACGCTCAGCAGATTAACCTGCGCGTCATCGACGCCCAGCGTCTGGGCCTGTCGGTCGACGAAACCACCACTCAGGCGGACATCGAAACCCTGTGGGGCCTGTTCGCCGACGGCAAGACCGTGCCGGACTTCGTGGCGCTGGCCGCTTCGGTGCAAAGCACCCTCCCGGCTGCGCTGGTTCGCCAGTCGCCGATCCTCAGCCACCCAGTGTTCAACCGTTATCACTCGGAAACCGAGCTGATGCGCTACCTGCGCAAACTGGCGGACAAGGACCTGGCACTGGATCGCACCATGATCCCGCTGGGCTCGTGCACCATGAAACTCAACGCCGCCAGCGAAATGATCCCGGTGACCTGGGCCGAATTCGGTGCCCTGCACCCGTTCGCTCCGGCCGCACAAAGCGCCGGTTACCAACAACTGACCAACGAGTTGGAAGCGATGCTCTGCGCCGCCACCGGTTACGACGCGATCTCGCTGCAACCGAACGCCGGTTCGCAAGGTGAATACGCTGGCCTGTTGGCGATCCGCGCCTACCACCAGAGCCGTGGCGATGAGCGCCGCGACATCTGCCTGATCCCGTCGTCCGCCCACGGCACCAACCCGGCCACCGCCAACATGGCCGGCATGCGCGTAGTCGTGACCGCGTGCGATGCCCGTGGCAACGTCGACATCGAAGACCTGCGTGCCAAAGCCATCGAGCACCGCGAACACCTCGCCGCGCTGATGATCACTTACCCGTCGACCCACGGCGTGTTCGAAGAAGGCATCCGCGAAATCTGCGGGATCATTCATGACAACGGCGGTCAGGTGTATATCGACGGCGCCAACATGAACGCGATGGTCGGCCTCTGCGCGCCGGGCAAGTTCGGCGGCGACGTCTCGCACCTGAACCTGCACAAAACCTTCTGCATCCCGCACGGTGGTGGCGGCCCGGGCGTCGGCCCGATCGGCGTCAAGTCGCACCTGACCCCGTTCCTGCCGGGCCATGGCCAGATGGAACGCAAGGAAGGCGCCGTCTGCGCGGCACCGTTCGGCAGCGCAAGTATTTTGCCGATCACCTGGATGTACATTCGCATGATGGGCGGCGCGGGTCTCAAGCGTGCTTCGCAACTGGCGATCCTCAACGCCAACTACATTTCCCGTCGTCTCGAAGAGCACTACCCAGTGCTGTACACCGGCAGCAACGGTCTGGTGGCGCACGAGTGCATTCTCGATCTGCGTCCATTGAAGGACAGCAGCGGCATCAGCGTTGATGACGTCGCCAAGCGCCTGATCGACTTCGGTTTCCACGCGCCGACCATGTCGTTCCCGGTGGCGGGCACGCTGATGATCGAGCCGACCGAAAGTGAATCCAAGGAAGAACTGGACCGCTTCTGCGACGCCATGATCCGCATCCGCGAAGAAATCCGCGCAGTGGAAAACGGCACGCTGGACAAGGACGACAACCCGCTGAAAAACGCTCCGCACACCGCGGCAGAGCTGGTTGGCGAGTGGACTCACCCGTACAGCCGCGAGCAGGCCGTGTACCCGGTAGCGTCGCTGATCGAAGGCAAATACTGGCCACCGGTCGGTCGCGTCGACAACGTGTTCGGCGATCGCAACCTGGTGTGCGCCTGCCCGTCGATCGAAAGCTACGCTTAAAAGAATGAGGGGCGGTTCGTCGGCCCCTCCGCTCGACCGCTTTATCGCTTTACCTGTAGGAGCTGCCGAAGGCTGCGATCTTTTGATCTTGATCTTGTTTCTAAAAAACCAGGATCAAAAGATCGCAGCCTTCGGCAGCTCCTACAGGGGAATGTATCAAGCCTGATATTCCGCCAATTCCTATAACAAGAAACCGGAGAACCACTCATGTCGTTAAGCGTGTTCGACCTGTTCAAGATTGGCATCGGCCCCTCCAGTTCCCACACCGTCGGCCCGATGCGTGCTGCTGCGCGTTTCGCCGAAGGTCTGCGACGTGAAAATCTGCTGAGCAGCACCGCCAGCGTTCGCGTTGAACTCTACGGTTCTCTCGGCGCCACTGGTAAAGGTCACGGCAGCGACAAAGCCGTGCTGCTCGGCCTCGAAGGCGAACATCCGGACACCGTCGATACCGAAACCGTCGCCGCGCGCCTGCAAGAGATTCGCGGCAGCGGCCGACTGAATCTGCTCGGCGAGCACAGCATTGCGTTCAACGAGAAAGAACACCTGGCAATGATCCGCAAACCGTTGGCCTATCACCCCAACGGCATGATCTTTCGTGCCTTCGATGCGGCGGGCCTGCAGATTCGCAGCCGCGAGTACTACTCGGTCGGTGGTGGTTTTGTCGTCGATGAAGACGCGGCCGGTGCCGACCGCATCGTCGAAGACGCCACGCCGCTGACCTTCCCGTTCAAAAGCGCCAAGGACTTGCTCGGTCATTGCGCCACCTACGGTCTGTCGATCAGCCAGGTGATGCTGACCAACGAAAGCGCCTGGCGCCCGGAAGCGGAAACCCGCGCCGGCCTGCTGAACATCTGGCAGGTGATGCAAGACTGCGTGGCTGCAGGTTGCCGTAACGAAGGTATTTTGCCGGGCGGTTTGAAGGTCAAACGTCGTGCGGCAGCGTTGCATCGGCAACTGTGCAAGAACCCGGAATCAGCGCTGCGCGATCCGTTGTCGGTGCTCGACTGGGTCAACCTCTACGCCTTGGCGGTCAACGAAGAAAACGCCAACGGCGGGCGTGTGGTTACCGCACCTACCAACGGCGCGGCGGGGATTATTCCGGCGGTGCTGCATTACTACATGCGCTTTATCCCCGGTGCGAATGACGACGGCGTCGTACGGTTTCTGCTGACGGCGGCGGCCATCGGCATTCTCTACAAGGAAAACGCCTCGATCTCCGGCGCCGAAGTCGGTTGTCAGGGTGAAGTCGGCGTGGCCTGTTCGATGGCGGCCGGCGCGTTGTGCGAGGTGCTCGGCGGTAGCGTGCAGCAAGTCGAGAACGCGGCGGAGATCGGCATGGAACATAACCTCGGCCTGACCTGCGATCCGATTGGCGGACTGGTGCAGGTGCCGTGCATCGAGCGCAATGCCATGGGTTCGGTGAAAGCCATCAACGCGGTGCGCATGGCCATGAGAGGCGACGGCCAGCATTTCGTCTCCCTCGACAAAGTCATCCGCACCATGCGCCAGACCGGCGCCGACATGAAAAGCAAATACAAGGAGACCGCCCGCGGCGGTCTGGCGGTCAACATTATCGAATGCTGAACCTTATATAACTCCGCCTCCCTCAGGGAGACGATCGTACTTAGCCCCCTCTCCCTCCGGGAGAGGGCTGGGGTGAGGGGCTTTTGATCTTGATCTCAATCTTGCCCCTCAGCCCAAACTCAAATTTTCAAGGAGCCACGCATGTCCACCGAACAACTGTCGAAAACCCCGCTGCACGCTCTGCACCTCGAACTCGGCGCCCGCATGGTGCCTTTCGCTGGCTACGACATGCCGGTGCAATACCCGCTCGGCGTGATGAAAGAACACCAGCACACCCGTGAGCAGGCCGGGCTGTTCGACGTCTCGCACATGGGCCAGATTCGCCTGACCGGCGCCAACGCCGCCAAAGCCCTGGAAACCCTGGTGCCGGTGGACATCATCGACCTGCCAGTGGGCATGCAGCGCTACGCGATGTTTACCAACGACAACGGCGGCATCCTCGATGACCTGATGGTCGCCAACCTCGGCAACGATGAACTGTTCCTGGTGGTCAACGCCGCCTGCAAGGATCAGGACCTGGCTCACCTGCAAAAACACATTGGCGATCAGTGCACCATTACGGCGCTGTTTGAAGAGCGTGCCCTTCTGGCGTTGCAAGGTCCGGCAGCCGTCACCGTGCTGGCGCGTCTGGCGCCGGAAGTAGCGAAGATGACCTTCATGCAATTCAACCGCGTGTCGTTGCTGGGCGTGGATTGCTTCGTCAGCCGCTCGGGCTACACCGGTGAAGACGGTTTCGAAATCTCGGTGCCGGCCGCCGCCGCAGAAAAACTCGCCCGCGCCCTGCTCGCCGAACCGGAAGTCCAGGCTATCGGCCTCGGTGCCCGCGACTCGCTGCGTCTGGAAGCCGGCCTGTGCCTGTATGGCCACGACATGAACACCGAGACCACACCGATCGAAGCCAGCCTGCTGTGGGCAATGTCCAAGCCTCGCCGCGCTGATGGCGCGCGCGCTGGCGGTTTCCCGGGTGCAGAACACATTTTCGCCCAGCAACAAAATGGCGTCGCACGCAAGCGCGTCGGCCTGCTGCCTCAAGAACGCACGCCAGTGCGTGAAGGCGCAGAAATCGTCAACGAAGCCGGCCAAATCATCGGCAGCGTGTGCAGTGGCGGTTTCGGTCCGACCTTGGGTGGGCCGTTGGCAATGGGTTATCTGGACAGCGCTTATGTAACGCTCGACACACCGGTCTGGGCTATCGTTCGTGGGAAAAAGGTGCAAATGCTTGTAAGCAAAATGCCATTTGTTCCACAACGCTACTATCGTGGTTGATTGACTGTTTCTATAAGTAACGCGATTGCGTTATGCGTGCACTAATGTGTAACGCAATCGCCACAAAAAAGTGCATTTTCTAACAATCGATTCGAATATGAACTTTGCTTATAACGTTCGAAAACAATTGAACAAGGCATTCGTCTAAGCCCGCACTAGTGGACCGACTAACTGGCTCAACCTCAGTAAAACCGGGGACTTCACGGGGCTTGTTTTTTCTCCTGTAGTTGGCGTAGAGTTTGTCCACTGTGTTTGCATGGGTCAGCTTGGAATCGTGACCTGGGCAGTAGCCTACAAGTTAGCTACATCCCGTTCGACGTCTTCTTACTCTCCTGCAACCAGCCCCAGTACTCTTTCATGAGAAAGAGACTGTCATCAATTTATTGCGTCAAAGGAAATAAGAAATGTCCCAACGTCAGAGCGGTACCGTCAAGTGGTTTAACGACGAGAAAGGTTTTGGTTTTATCACTCCAGAAAGCGGTCCGGATCTGTTCGTACATTTCCGCGCCATTCAGGGCAACGGCTTCAAAAGCCTGAAAGAAGGCCAGAAAGTGACCTTCGTTGCTGTGCAGGGCCAGAAAGGCATGCAGGCTGACGAAGTACAAGCAGAAGCCTGATTTTCTGTTACGAAAAAGCCCCTGATATTGATATCAGGGGCTTTTTTGTGCGCGCGAATCCGTAAAATGGCGCTTCATTCTGCGTCCAGAGGCTGCCATGTCGAAAAACCTGCTCACGCCCCAAGGGGACTTTCCTCCCGTTGGCCTAGGTCGTCGCCTGGCAGCGATGTTCTATGACTTTCTGCTGTGTACTGCCCTGCTGATCGTGACTGGCTTCGTTTACAAGCTGATCCAGGCCGCAATCATCGGCGAAGAACGCCTGCGCGTGATGACCGATGCCGGCAAGCTCGACGGTGATCCGCTCTACTCCACCGTACTACTGTTGGTGCTGTTTGGGTTCTTCGCCAAGTTCTGGACCCACGGCGGGCAGACACTGGGCATGCAGGTGTGGGGCATTCGGGTGCAAAACGCCAATGGCACGGCGATCAGCCTGTGGCAGTCGCTGTTGCGGTTTATGGTGTCGATTGCGTCGTGGCTGTGCGTGGGGCTTGGCTTCTTCTGGTCGCTGTATGACAAGCAGAAGCGCACGTGGCATGACATCTATTCCGATACCCGCGTCGTGCGGATCCCAAAACGACAAAAGTAAGCACCCATAAAAAAAGATCGCAGCCTTCGGCAGCTCCTACAGAGATCAGTGTAGGAGCTGCCGAAGGCTGCGATCTTTTGCTTTTAGGCGTTGCCGGCCAGTTTCATCCGCGCTGCCTGGGTGAAATCGAGCATGCGCTTCAACGGACGGATCGCCTGCGGAATCAACGCCGGATCAACAAAGATCTCGTTCGTCCCTTCCTTCAAGCTCTTGAGCGTGCGCTCAAGGGTGTTCATGGCCATCCACGGGCAATGCGCGCAACTGCGGCACGCTGCGCCGTTACCGGCGGTTGGCGCCTCGATGAAGACCTTGTCCGGGCACAGCTGCTGCATCTTGTAGAAGATGCCACGGTCCGTCGCGACGATCAGCGTCTTGTTCGGCAACGACTGTGCAGCGGCAATCAGCTGGCTGGTCGAGCCCACGGCGTCTGCCAGCTCAATCACCGAAGTCGGCGACTCCGGGTGCACCAGAATCGCGGCGTCCGGGTACAGCGCCTTCATGTCTTCGAGCTGCTTGGACTTGAACTCCTCGTGGACGATGCAGGCACCGTCCCAGAGCAGCATATCGGCGCCGGTTTTGCGCTGAATGTACGTACCCAGATGCTTGTCCGGCCCCCAGATGATGGTCTCGCCGTTGTCCATCAGGCTTTCGACGATTTCCAGCGCGCAACTCGACGTTACTACCCAGTCAGCACGAGCCTTTACCGCTGCGGAGGTGTTGGCGTAGACCACCACCGTGCGCTCCGGGTGCTGATCACAGAACGCCGAGAACTCATCGACCGGGCAACCCAGGTCGAGCGAGCAGGTCGCGTCCAGCGTCGGCATCAGCACGCGTTTTTCCGGGTTGAGAATCTTCGCGGTCTCGCCCATGAACTTTACGCCGGCGACCACCACGGTCTTGGCCGGATGGGCGTTGCCGAAGCGGGCCATTTCCAGGGAGTCAGAAACGCAGCCACCGGTTTCTTCGGCCAGAGCCTGAATCACCGGATCGCAATAAAAGTGGGCCACCAACACCGCGTCCTGAGCCTTGAGCTCGGCGGCGATGGCAGAACGGTAATAAGCCTCTTCCTCGGCCGTCAGCGGTTTGGGCTGTTTGGCATCGAGGTGGGCTTGAACCAGAAGGCGTTCGGAAATCTGCGTCATGTTCGCAAGACCTGCAGGCGCTTTCGCGCGAAAGTCGAGTATACACCCGGCTCCGGACCGCTTGAGGGTACCGCCGGGAGAGTGAGTATTATCAGGCACGGACAGCATTGAAGCTGCGCAAGGCTACAGAATATCCCGTTGATACAAAAGATGATTCTGACCTGCGTCAGCGCTGTTCGCACTGAGACAGCGCATGGCCGAATTGCGGGCAAAAAAAAACCCGGAAATCCTCACTTTCGTGGGCCTTCCGGATTTTCTAAACCGCCAAATATGGTGGGTCGTGTGGGATTCGAACCTACGACCAATTGGTTAAAAGCCAACTGCTCTACCAACTGAGCTAACGACCCGCTGTGTGGTGGCGCGTATAATACTGATTTTTAAGGACTATTCAACACCTTTTTGAAAATAATCAAAAATAAGGTGTTGGATCGTCTACACCAGCTGCCGCGAAGCCTTCTGCGCGCAGGCGGCAGCTGTCGCATTTACCGCACGCACGGCCTTCATCGTCAGCCTGATAGCAGGACACGGTGAGGCCATAATCAACACCGAGCTTCACGCCAGCCTGAACGATTTGCGCCTTGCTGAGGTTTTGCAGTGGCGCCTGAATGCGGAAGCCATTGCCTTCGACGCCCGCCTTGGTCGCCAGATTGGCCATGCGCTCAAACGACTCGATGAACTCCGGACGGCAATCCGGGTAGCCGGAATAGTCCACTGCGTTCACGCCGATAAAGATGTCGCGCGCGCCGAGCACTTCTGCCCAGCCCAACGCCAGCGACAAGAACACCGTGTTACGCGCTGGCACGTATGTCACCGGAATGCCTTCGCCCAGCTCTTCTGGAATGTCGATGCTGCTGTCGGTCAATGCCGAGCCGCCCATACCATTCAAATTCAGGCCAATCACCTTGTGTTCGATCACACCCAGGTCGCGGGCGACGCGGGCAGCGGCGTGCAATTCGGCATGGGAGCGCTGGCCGTAGTCGAAGCTCATGGTGTAGCAGCGGTAGCCTTCGGCGCGAGCCATGGCCACGACGGTGGCCGAGTCCAGACCACCGGACAGCAGAATGACCGCACGTTTTTCGGTGGTGTTCAGTTGTTCGGTCATATCAGCGCCCCGGCTCGTCATTCCATAGATATTTATGCAACTGCAATTGCAACCGCACCGGCAGGTTGTCCGCCACCACCCAGTCCGCCAGATCCCGAGCATTGAGATCATGGTGACTTGGGGAAAACAGCACTTCGCCGGCACGCCGATCGAGACCGTACTGAATCAGTTTGGAGACGGCCCAGTCATAGTCGTCGCGCGAGCAGATGACAAACTTCACCTGATCGTTAGGCGTCAGCAGTTCGATGTTCTCGTAACGGTTGCGATGGGCTTCTTTCGAATCCGGCGTCTTCAGGTCGACAACGCGACTGACGCGCGGATCGACAGCCGAGACGTCGAGGGCGCCGCTGGTTTCCAGCGAGACCTCGTAACCGGCATCACACAACTGTTTGAGCAAAGGAATGGCATTAGGCTGTGCCAGCGGCTCACCGCCGGTGACACAGACGTAGCGCGGACGGAATCCGGCCACTTGCTCGAGGATGTCGTCGAGGGTGCGCACGGTACCGCCACTGAAGGCATAGGCGCTGTCGCAGTATTGGCAACGCAATGGGCAACCGGTCAGGCGCACAAAAACCGTGGGCAGCCCGGCAGTCCGCGTTTCCCCCTGCAACGAGTAGAAAACTTCGGTGATTCTCAATGTGTCTTGCATAGTCGCCACGGGCGTAACAGCTAAACAGGCTGTCCGCCTCCGTCAGGCACTTCAGGCAATCGCGCCAACGCGCGGACCACAAGAAGCGTGTTTCAGAAAAAGGGCGTGAATTCTAACGAAAAAACCCGCGACAAGCGCGGGTTTCTTCCAAACGGGTCAAGCTTGCTTACATGCGTTGCAGATCGCGTTGAGCCAACTGAGCAGCCGAGGTACCCGGATATTGGGCCACGACCTGCTGCAGAATGCCTTTGACCTTGTCGGTATGACCCAGGCGGCGCTCTACATCAGCCAGCTTGTACAGCGAATCCGGCACTTTGGCGTGCTTTGGATACAGTTGCGAAACCTTGGCGAAAGCCTGACCTGCACCTTGCAGATCGCCTTTGGCCAGATTCACTTCACCCAACCAGTACTGGGCGTTGCCCGCGTATTGGCTGTTCGGGTATTTGCGCAGGAAAGCGGCAAAAGCCTGGCTGGCCTTGTCGAAATCCTTGGCTTTGATCAGGTCAAAAGCGGCATCGTAATACAGCTTTTCCTTGGCCGGATCACCCGGTTCACTGCTTGCAGCAGGTGCCTGGGCAGCAGCCCCGGCGCCAGCGGCAGCACCGGCAGCAGCACTTGCATCGCCACCGGCAGAAGAATTCTCAGGAGTCGCGGCAGGTGCAGCACCGGATCCTATGCGCCGATCAAGATCCTGGTATCGCTCCAGGGATTCTTGCTTCATGCGCGCAACCTGATTCTGCAGTTCTTCAATCACACCTTGCTGGCGCGATATCTGATCCTGCATTTGTTGCAGTTGGTTGAACAGCATGCCTTGTGCCGAGGCAGGGGCCGAAGCCGCTCCCCCGGCATAGGCGCCGTTCGTACCGTAACCTGCAGGCGGATAACTGCTCCCGCTATTGTTATAACCGGAGTTGTCATCGACCACAGGAACCGCAGCCCACGCCGCAAGCGGCGCAAGGCTGAGAGCCAGAACAGTTACAGCACGACGGCACGTTCGCATATCGAATTACTTACGCAGTTCGACGCGACGGTTTTGAGCCCAGGACTGCTCGTCGTTGCCGGTAGCAACTGGACGCTCTTCGCCGTAGGAAACCAGTTCCAGCTGAGCTGGGGAAACACCTTGCAGTACCAGGTAGCGTTGAACGGCTTTCGCACGACGCTCGCCCAGTGCCATGTTGTACTCACGAGTACCACGTTCGTCGGTGTTGCCTTCCAGAACAACGCGAGCGCCGTTTGCTTTCAGGTCTTTGGCGTGAACGTCCAGAGCGCGCATGGCTTCTGGCTTCAGGTCCGAGCTGTCGTATTCGAAGTAGAAGGTGGTGATTGCGCGCAGAGCAGCTTCTTCGCTCAGGGAACCGTCAACGGCACCGGTGTTTGCGCCGTAACCAGCGTTTGGATCAACAGCGCCTTCACCGGCGTTGTCGCCGCCTTTGGACGAGCAACCTACAGCTACAGCCATGGCCAGAGCCAGCGCAGCAAATTTACCAAACTTCAGCATTTCCATCGTGAAACTCCTAATGAACCCCAGTGTGTTAAGTAAAACGTGTAGCGCCCGCTCACTTCAGGTAAGGGGACCAGGACGGTTCTCTGACTTCGCCTTGAGCGGTAGGAAGCGGGAGCCTAACGCGTCCATTAATGGACACGAGCATCAAGACTCCCCGGCCCTGTTGGCGGGTGGCGTAGATTACCATGGTGCCGTTGGGCGCAACAGTAGGTGACTCGTCCAGAGTGCTATCAGTGAGGATCTTTACACTACCTCGCTGCAGATCCTGAGCTGCCACCTTGAAATTGGTGAAGCCATCCTGACGATGGATCATCACCAAAGTCTTTTCATCAGCCGAAAGTTTAGGGTTGGCGTTGTAGTTACCCACAAACGTCACACGCTCGGCACCACCGCCACTGGCGCTGGTTTTATAGATCTGAGGCTTGCCGCCGCGGTCCGAGGTGAAGTAGATGGTGGAACCATCCTTGCCCCAGTACGGTTCGGTGTTGATACCAGGACCTGCGGTTACGCGGGTGATCTGACGCGAGGCCAGGTTCATCACGTAGATGTCCGGGTTACCGTCTTTGGACAGTACGAACGCCAGGCGATCACCATTCGGCGACCAGGCTGGCGCACCGTTCAGGCCTTCGAAGTTGGTGATCTGCTCACGGCGACCGGTGTCGATGTTCTGCATGAAGATGCGCGGACGCTTCTGCTCGAACGACACGTAGGCGATGCGTTTGCCATCCGGTGCGAAGCGCGGCGACAGAATCGGCTCACGCGATTGCAACAGTGTCACGGCGCGAGCACCGTCGTAGTCCGAACGCTGCAGGGTGTAACGGGTGTTCTTCTCGGAGAAGCGCTCAGCCGTCACGTACAGCAGACGCGTCGAGAACGCACCTTCAATACCGGTCAGTTTCTGGAACGACTGGTCGGAGATGAAGTGCGCCATGTCGCGCAATTGCTCGGTGGTACCGGAAACACTGCCGTCTGCCACTTTTTGCTCGGTGGCCACGTTGAACAGTGCCCACTGCACCTGCAGGCGACCGCCCGCTGGCGCAATGCTGCCGACCATCATGTATTGAGCACCCACCGCCTTCCAGTCACGGAAGATGATTTCGCTCGGCTGGCTTGGCTGGCTGATCATGTTTTGCTTTGGAATCGGCGAGTAGTAGCCCGAGTTGCGCAAATCGTTACCAATGATTTCAGCCATGTCGTCCGGCAACACGGCACCGCCCTGCATGCCGAACGGTACAACGGCGATCGGAGTTGCCCGATCGCTGCCGCTGGTGACCAGAATGTTCTTTTCATCTGCCATCGCGATCCCTGCCATGCAGCAGATCACGACCAGCATTCCTCGAAGAAGGTTTCTCACAAGGCTAGATCCTCAGGTGTGAATGTCATCTTGAATGAACGATACGGAGCGAAATCGCTCGGCTTCATTCCCTGCATTTCTGTCAAACGTCCAATATTTTTGACCGCTGCCACTGCCGAAGCATCGAACGGACCGTCGCCACTGGACTTGGCCACGCTGACCGAAGTTACCGTACCGTCCGGCAACATGCCGATCTGCAACACAACCGTCATGCCTTTGCGTGCCGAAGGTGGACGCGCCCAGCCTTCTGCAGCTCGTGCACGAATCAGGTCATCGAAACTGCCCGCGACTTCGTCGCCCTGCTCATCGGCCAAGGCCTGCTGACGCTGCGGCGTATCGGAAAGCAAATCGGCCAAGGCCTGAGCCTTTTTGTCTTCGGTCGATTTACGTGCTGCATCCTGCGCTTTCTTCTTCGCAGCATCGGCAGCAGCTTTCTTCTTCGCTTCATCGGCGATTTTCTTCTTCGCCTCTTCAGCTTCAGCTTTCTTCTTGGCGTCTTCGGCGGCTTTCTTCTTCGCGTCTTCGACGATCTTCTTCTTGGCTTCTTCAGCGGCTTCTTTCTTGGCCTCTTCCTTAGCCTCTTCTTCAGCCTTCTTCTTGGCTATATCAGCCAATTGTTTCTCTTCGGCCTTCTTGGCTTCGGCTTTCTTCGCGTCGTCAGCTTTCTTGGCGTCATCCGCCTTTTTAGCTTCATCCGCTTTTTTCGCCTCATCGGCCTTCTTGGCTTCCTCGGCCTTTTGAGCCGCTTCTTCTTTCTTTTGTTCCGCAGCCTTCACCGCTTCCTGCTCGACCTTCTTCTGTTCCATCTGCTCGACTTCAGTCTGGCGCGCGGCGGATTTCTTCGCCTCACCCGCAATCTTCTGATTGGTCTGGGTGGTTGCCTGACTTTTCGATTTCAGTTGGTACAGGGTCGCCTGGACAATCGGTTTGGCCGGCGGCAGCTCTGGTGTGAAGGCAAAACTGACGAACAGCATGCCGAACACCAGCACGTGCAGGACAATTGCCAGAACACTAGGCCAGAAGTAGCTTTCCGAGGCGGACGGCTCTCGCTGTTGCTGCATCAGGGGGCCTCGGTAATCAAACCAACATTACCGACCCCGGCTTTCTGCAACCCGCCCATGGCGCCCATGACGGAACCATAGTCGACGGTCTTGTCACCGCGGATGAAAACCTGGGTACGCTTGCCGCCTTCGGTGCCGGCACGAATGATCTTGGTCACCGCGTCGGTCATTTGCGGCAGGGTCATGGCCCTGTCCTGTTGCTTCTCGGTGTCGACTTCGCTGCCAAGGTTCCAGTAGTAGGTCTTGTCAGCCTTGATCGAAATGGTCAGGACCTGCGTGTTGTTGTCCTGCGGCAAGGCTTCGCTGGAAACCTTGGGCAGATCAACTTTCACGCCCTGATTGAGCATCGGCGCGGTCACCATGAAGATGACCAGCAGTACCAACATCACGTCGATGTAAGGCACCACGTTCATCTCGGCGACCGGCTTGCGCTTTTTGCGAGCTCGAGCGATTAAAGCCATTGGAAATTACCTGCTTATTCTTCGCTGGTGTGCACTTTGCGGTGCAGGATCGCCTGGAATTCATCGGCGAAGGTGTAGTAGCGGCTCAGCAAGGTTTCGCTGCGGGCAGAGAAACGGTTGTAAGCGATAACTGCCGGGATTGCCGCGAACAGACCAATCGCGGTGGCGATCAGGGCTTCGGCGATACCCGGGGCCACAGTGGCCAGTGTCGCTTGCTGGGCGCTGGCCAGACCGCGGAAGGAGTTCATGATGCCCCACACGGTACCGAACAGACCGATGTACGGGCTGACCGAACCCACGGTGGCGAGGAACGGCAGGCTCTGCTCCAGCTTCTCTTCTTCGCGGGAAATGGCGACGCGCATGGCACGGGCCACGCCTTCCATCACCGCTTCAGGGTCGACGCCTGGCTGCTGACGCAGACGGGAGAATTCCTTGAAGCCGGCACGGAAGATCTGCTCCACGCCCGAATCCGGATCCGGGTTGCTGCCCGCCTGACGGTACAGCTTGGACAGGTCGATACCCGACCAGAAGCGCTCTTCGAAGCTCTCCAGGGCGCGTCGACCGGCGCGCAGCAGATTGCTGCGCTGAAAGATCATGATCCATGAGGTCACCGATGCGGCCACCAGGGTCAACATTACCAACTGCACCACGATGCTGGCATTGCTGACCAGGCTCCACATGGAGGAATGGTCGACGACGTTAGCTTCCACGCTTTATCTCCTGCTTTGAGTGTGTACCCGGGCCGACCGCGTCGGCGAAGGCCGCACGCAAGTCTTCGGGAAGGGCCCGGGGTTTCAAACTGTTAGTGCGCACACAGGCCACCAAAAACTGCCCCTCACAGAGCAGCACATTATCCGTTGCCCGCCTGACCTGCTGCTTGAAACGCAGGCTGACCCGGTTCAATTCGATTACATCAGCGCTTACCAGCAGTTCGTCGTCCAGTCGCGCCGGCGCGTGATAGCGCGCTTCGCTGGAGTGCACGACAAACAACAGGTCCTCCCCTGCCAGCTGCGATTGGGCAAAGCCCAGCTCGCGAAGCCGCTCGGTTCGAGCCCGTTCCATAAACTTGAGGTAATTAACGTAATACACGATGCCGCCCGCATCGGTGTCCTCGTAATAAACGCGACAACGATGTGCGAACGGCTCAAGCCCGTTTTGCGCGCGCATACTCTAGTGCTTACTCCTCAGGTTGCCAATCCGGCCAGGCAACTGTTTTTCATGGTTTCAGGGCATTACGGCAAAAGTACTGTCCTCTGACCGTACAAACCCTGAATAAATCGACAACAAATGTGTATTAGTCGTCCACAGCATCAAGAAACTCGTCTGCCACGGGCATTTCGCCCATTCGTGACGGAATGTTTAAACCGAAGTGCAGATACGCATGCCGCGTCACCACCCTGCCCCGTGGCGTGCGCATGATGTAACCCTGCTGGATCAGGTACGGCTCCAGCACATCCTCAATCGTGTGGCGCTCTTCGCTGATCGCCGCGGCGAGACTGTCGATGCCGACCGGACCACCATCGAACTTCTCGATCATGGTCAGCAGCAGACGTCGGTCCTGATGATCAAAACCGTGTTCGTCGACATCCAGCAGGTTCAACGCCAGGTCCGCCACCGCTTTGGTGATATGGCCTTTGGCACGGACCTCGGCGAAATCGCGCACCCGGCGCAGCAGACGATTGGCGATCCGCGGCGTACCACGGGCGCGACGCGCGATCTCGAACGAACCTTCCGGATCCAGTGGCAGACCGAGAATCGCCGCCGAACGGCTGACAATCGTCGCCAGGTCAGCCGTGCTGTAGAACTCAAGACGCTGGACGATACCGAAGCGGTCACGCAACGGGTTGGTCAGCATGCCGGCGCGAGTGGTGGCGCCAACCAGCGTGAACGGTGGCAGATCAAGCTTGATCGAGCGCGCTGCCGGCCCTTCGCCAATCATGATGTCGAGCTGGAAATCTTCCATCGCCGGGTACAGCACTTCTTCAACGATCGGCGACAGACGATGGATTTCGTCGATGAATAGCACATCGTGCGGTTCAAGATTGGTCAGCAACGCGGCCAGATCACCCGGACGCTCCAGCACCGGGCCGGACGTGCTCTTGATCGACACGCCCATTTCCTGGGCGATGATGTTGGCCAGCGTGGTCTTGCCCAGACCCGGCGGGCCGAAGATCAGCGTGTGATCGAGGGATTCGCTTCGGCCACGGGCGGCCTGGATGAACAGCTCCATCTGCTCGCGCACGGTCGGCTGGCCGATATAGTCGGCCAGACTGACCGGGCGAATGGCCCGGTCCTGGACTTCTTCGCGCTCACGCGGGCTGTGCGCGGCGGTGATCAGACGATCAGCTTCAATCACTTAAATCATTCCCTTCAGGGCACGGCGGATCAGGTCTTCACTGCTCAAATTCTTATCCTTGATGGCGGTAATCGCCTTGCTCGCTTCCTGTGGTTTGTAACCCAGGGAGATCAGTGCGCTGACCGCATCGTTCTCGGCGGTGTTGACCGGCGCCGGGCCATCAGGCTGATTCGGCACCAGCGCAAACATCGCCGGCGAAGTTTCCCAAGCCTTGAAGCGGTCTTTCAACTCAACCAGCAAGCGCTCTGCGGTTTTCTTGCCGACTCCCGGCACCTTGGTCAGCGCCGAGGTGTCTTGCGACTGCACACAGCGGATCAGCTCGTCGACTTCCAGGCTCGACATCAACGCCAAGGCCAATTTAGGCCCGACACCATTAAGACGGATCAACTCGCGAAAAAAGTCTCGCTCCCGCTTGCCGGCAAAACCATAGAGTAACTGCGCGTCTTCGCGTACGACCAAATGGGTGTGCAGGGTCAGCGGTTCACCGACCGACGGCAGACGATAAAGGGTGGTCATGGGCACTTCCAGCTCATACCCGAGGCCGTTTACATCGAGAATCAGGTGCGGCGGCTGTTTCTCAGCCAGGGTGCCGCGCAAGCGTCCAATCACGTTTCAGATCCTTGAGCGTTGGCCAGCCGTGGGCTGGCGACTGTCGAAAGGCGAATTTCGCGCCGACGACTCAGGCACAGGAAATCCGCTTTCAAGAAAATTGATGCTGATGCTATCAGAGACGCAGGCGCCCGCCACGACTGCGTGCCGTTCCCAAGCCGTGCGGCAACAGACTGGAGCGTGTGTGTGCGTGACAAATGGCGATAGCGAGGGCATCCGAGGCATCGATTTGCGGTTTGCTGGTGAGCTTGAGCATGTGCATGACCATCATCTGCACTTGTTCTTTATTGGCGGCGCCGGTACCCACCACGGCCTGTTTGACCTGAGTGGCGGTGTACTCGGCAATCTCCAGGCATTCTTCAGCGCCGGCGACAATCGCCGCGCCGCGCGCCTGCCCGAGCTTGAGCGCCGAGTCGGCATTTTTCGCCATGAAGACTTTTTCGATACCCATGGTCACCGGGCCGTAAGTCTGAATGATTTCGCGCACGCCGCGATAAACGATTTGCAGACGCTCGTGTAGCTCGCCAGCACCCGTGCGAATACAGCCTGAAGCCACGTAGATGCAGCCACCCCGCCCGGTATCACGAACAATTCCGTAACCGGTAATGCGCGAACCGGGGTCGATACCAAGAATTAAAGTCATAACGCCTGCAGAAATTGGTGCGAAAGCTGAGGGTACAGGGAGGAGCTGCCGAAGGCTGCGATCTTTTGCTCTTTTAAAAACACAAAGATCGCAGCCTTCGACAGCCCCTACAGGTGAAGTGTAGAGCCAGCAAAAACTGCGACCTTTCTATTTGCATCAACCGAGCTGGGCGGCCACGTCTTCTGGAATGTCCGCGTTGGAGTAAACGTTCTGCACGTCATCCAGATCCTCAAGCATGTCGATCAGCTTGAGCACCTTCTCCGCACCTTCCAGATCCAGTTCGGCGCTGGTGGTCGGCTGCATGACGATTTCCGCGTCATCGCCTTTGAAACCGGCAGCTTCCAGCGCGTTACGCACCGCGTAGAAACTGGTGAACGAGGTAAACACGTCAATCGAACCATCTTCATGGCTGACCACGTCGTCGGCGTCGGCTTCCAGCGCCGCTTCGGTCAGTGCATCTTCATCGACGCCCGGCGCGAAGCTGATCTGGCCCTTGCGTTCGAACAGGTACGCCACCGAACCATCGGTGCCGAGGTTCCCGCCACACTTGCTGAACGCATGACGAACGGCTGCCGCCGTGCGGTTGCGATTGTCGGTCATGCACTCGACCATCACCGCGACACCACCCGGGCCGTAACCTTCGTAGGTCAGCTCTTCAACGTTGTCCGCTTCGGTGGCACCGGCGCCACGCGCGACGGCGCGGTCGATGATGTCGCGGCTCATGTTGGCGCTCAGCGCCTTGTCCAGCGCCAGACGCAGACGCGGGTTGGAGCCGGGATCACCGCCGCCCTGACGGGCCGCAACGGTCAGTTCGCGAATCCACTTGGTGAAGATCTTGCCTCTCTTGGCATCCTGACGTTCTTTGCGGTGCTTGATGTTCGCCCACTTGGAATGACCTGCCATAACTCGCTCCGAATTCTCTTTGAAACGTTGCCCGCCCTGCTCATGCAGCGGCCAGCACACAAAAAATCTCGACCTGCTCTCTATAGAAAGAAAAAAGGCGCATCCGAAGATGCGCCTTCAGGCCCGTCTTACTCAGCCTTTGGCGTTTCGCGCAAACGAATGTGCAGCTCGCGCAGTGCCTTGGCATCTACCACACCCGGGGCTTGCGTCATGACGTCCGCAGCGCTCTGGGTTTTCGGGAAAGCGATCACTTCACGGATCGACTGGGCGCCGGTCATCAGCATCACCAGGCGGTCCAGACCGAAGGCCAGACCACCGTGTGGCGGTGCGCCGTACTTAAGGGCGTCGAGCAGGAAGCCGAACTTCTCTTCCTGTTCCGCTTCATTGATACCCAGCAGACGGAACACCGCTTGCTGCATTTCCTTGCGGTGGATACGGATCGAACCGCCACCCAGCTCGGTGCCGTTCAGGACCATGTCGTACGCACGGGACAGCGCGCCGGCCGGATTGGCTTCCAGCTCTTCAGGAGAGCACTTCGGTGCGGTGAACGGGTGGTGCAGCGCCGAGAAGCTGCCATCGTCGCTCTCTTCGAACATCGGGAAGTCGACGACCCACATTGGCGCCCACTCGCAGGTCAGCAGCTTCAGGTCGTGACCGAGTTTGATACGCAGCGCGCCCAGGGCTTCGCTGACGATCTTGGCCTTGTCGGCGCCGAAGAACACGATGTCGCCATCGACTGCGCCAACGCGATCGAGGATGGCGTTGAGGTTTTCCAGCGGGATGTTCTTCACGATCGGCGATTGCAGACCGTCAACACCGGCAGCACGCTCGTTGACCTTGATGTACGCCAGGCCCTTGGCACCGTAGATGCCGACGAACTTGGTGTAATCGTCGATCTGCTTGCGTGGCATGCTCGCCCCGCCTGGAACGCGCAGCGCAGCGATACGGCATTTCGGATCGTTGGCCGGGCCGCTGAACACTTTGAAATCGACTTCCTTGAGTTGATCGGCAACGTCGACCAGTTCCAGCGGGTTACGCAGGTCTGGCTTGTCGGAACCGTAGCGGCGCATGGCTTCTTCGAAAGTCATGTGCGGGAAGTCGCCGAATTCCAGACCCAGCACTTCCTTGAACAGGTTGCGGATCATTTCTTCGGTCAGGCCCATGATCTCTTTTTCATCGAGGAAGCTGGTCTCGATGTCGATCTGGGTGAATTCCGGCTGACGGTCGGCACGCAGGTCTTCGTCGCGGAAGCACTTGGCGATCTGGTAGTAACGGTCGAAACCGGCCACCATCAGCAGTTGCTTGAACAGCTGCGGCGATTGCGGCAGGGCGAAGAACGAACCGGCGTGAGTACGGCTTGGCACCAGGTAGTCACGCGCACCTTCAGGGGTGGCACGGGTCAGGATCGGCGTTTCGACGTCGAGGAAGCCGTTCTCGTCGAGGAAGCGACGGATGCTGGTGGTCATGCGCGAACGCAGACGCAACTTCTCGGCCATTTCCGGGCGACGCAGGTCAAGGAAGCGATAGCGCAGGCGGGTTTCTTCGCCAACGTCGGAGAACTCGTTCAGCGGGAACGGCGGGGTTTCCGACTCGTTCAGCACTTCCAGTTCGTAGCCCAGTACTTCAATCATGCCCGACGCCATGTTGGCGTTGGTCGCACCGGCCGGACGCAGACGCACCTTACCGGTGATTTTCACGACGTATTCGCTGCGCACGCGATCGGCAGCGGCGAAGCTTTCGGCGCGATCCGGATCGAATACCACTTGGGCCAGACCATCACGATCACGGATATCGAGGAAAATCACCCCGCCGTGGTCGCGACGACGGTGAACCCATCCGCAAAGGGTAATTTCCTGGCCTTCCAGGCTTTCGTTCAGTTGGCCGCAATAGTGGCTGCGCATCATGATAATGGTTCGCTTCTCGTCATTCGATATTCGGTGGAGATTCCGCCGCACTGAAGCGGTCCGGAAACTCACGCGTGTCGTTCAACCCGGGGTTGAACCCTAGTCAGATTTGTCGCCACCGGCCAGGTTCTTCTTGGCGCCGGTCTTGAAATCGGTTTCGTACCAACCGCCGCCACTGAGGCGAAAGCCTGGCATCGACAGTTGCTTCTTGAGCTCTGGCGCCTGACAGGCAGGGCAGTCGACCAGCGGTGCCTCGCTGATCTTTTGAATGGCTTCCAACTGATGACCACAGGAAGCACATTGATAATCGTACATCGGCATGGGGGGTGTCTCGGCGATCAGATTGCCACCGCGCGCAGGGCTTTGCGGCGAAAGAGCGGGATTATATCGATTAAATGCGGCCTGTGCAGCCGTAAGACTGCACAGGCCGCGACCTCGTTTGCAAACGCCGTTTCAGAGCGATTCGGCAGGTGTAGCTTGCTTGACGCCGCTCATGACGCACACCACCCGCACCAGCGCGCTGAAATTTCTCACCCCGCCATGGCGCAGATGCACTTCACGGTCGACGTGGGACAACAGCGAACTGATCGAACAGCCGTTATCGGCAGCCATATTGCCGAGGATGTTCCAGTAGACGCGTTCCAGCCGCAGGCAGGTCGCATAACCGTTCAGACGCACGGATCGTGACGATGGCTGAACCAATGCCATGTCGAATTCGTTGACGAACGGATCGACTTTCAATTCATGTGGCAAGCCGACAATCCTGTCGCCTCGCCTGTCTCCCTCTACCATATCGGTGACACTCCTTTGCCATCTTTGCTTGTTTGAAAAGTCACATCCTGTGGCTTTCATAAAAGCGCAGACACAAAGTTATAGCCAGACGACTTATTGACCGACAACGTAGGATAAGCCAACGGCACAGGTAGGAATGCGGACAACGCGCGAGCCTTGTGCTGCTGGCCCGCGCCCCCGGATTTTTACGCTTCCAGCAAGGCGCGCAGCATCCACGCGGTTTTCTCGTGAACCTGCATGCGCTGGGTCAACAGGTCTGCGGTCGGCTCATCGCTGACCTTGTCGAGCAACGGGAAGATGCCACGCGCCGTGCGGGTCACGGCTTCCTGGCCGTCGACCAGTTGTTTGATCATGTCTTCGGCGCTCGGCACCCCCACTTCTTCCTTGATCGAAGAAAGGCGTGCGTAGGTGGCGTAGGCGCCTGGCGCCGGAAAGCCCAAGGCGCGAATACGCTCGGCAATCAAATCAACGGCCAGCGCGAGCTCGTTGTATTGCTCTTCGAACATCAAGTGCAGCGTCCGAAACATCGGACCGGTGACGTTCCAGTGGAAGTTGTGGGTTTTCAGATACAGCACGTAGGTGTCCGACAGCAGACGCGATAAGCCTTCGACGATGGACTTGCGGTCTTCTTCACTGATACCGATATCGATTGCCATGTTTACCCCCTAACGGCGATTGAATTCATCCAACAGGTGCAGACCCACTCTAGCAAGGCTGTCGACACCCCGCAGCCCCGATCAGGTGCACACGCTGCGACAAATCGACCGAGGCGATGCCGCTGGCCGGGCTGATTTGAGTAGCTGCAGGCTTTGCTGTTAAATAGACAGTGTGTCGCCATGCCCCATTTTTCGGGGCGTTGCGCATAGGCTGATGCCGTGAACGTGTCCACCGCCTCTTATTTTGTTCCGAAGCGAACCGTGCGCCTTCAGCTCTTCCTTGTGAGCCGTCATAAACGTGAGCCAATCAAAATGTTGAAAATCGTCCACCTGCTAATGGGCGCAGCGGCCTTGCTGCTGTCGTTCATACCCAGCTTGAAATCCGAAGCCGTTCCTTACCTGCAACAACCCGATGCACTTTACCTGGCCTTTTTCGGCCTGCTGAACCTGGTGATTGCCCCAGTGATTCCTTTCTGGAACAAAGGCCCTCGTCAGCATCTGCAAAACCTGGTCAGCGCTCTTCTGGTACTGACCGTTGTCCTGCAAACCTTGACCCTGATCGCCCCGATGCCGGTCATCGCCGGCCAGCCAGCCGTACTGTTCACCCTGGTGATCGCGCTGGTTGCCGTGGTCCTGCACCTGGCCGTCAGCTTCTATCGTTCTTCACCGGCTGCCGCTCCAACCAGCTATGACATGACCAATCGTGATACCGGTACCGTCAAGTGGTTCAACACCTCCAAAGGCTTCGGCTTTATCTCCCGGGATTCCGGCGATGATATTTTCGTGCACTTTCGCGCGATCCGTGGCGAAGGCCACCGCGTCCTGGTCGAAGGCCAGCGCGTGGAGTTCTCGGTGATGAACCGCGACAAAGGCCTGCAGGCCGAGGACGTGATCGCCGCTCTGCCGCGACGCTGATCCAAGGCATAAAAAAACCGCGAGCAGCGTGCTGTTCGCGGTTTTTTTACGCCTGATGAAAAGTGCCGCCTCAGTAGTGCGGCGGTGGCGCCTCATCCTCGAAGGACTCGAACTGGCCGACCATCTCTTCCTGACGCTTGAGCAGCGCCGCCATCTGCAATTGCAGGCGCTCGACCACGCGCTGCTGGGCCACCAGAACATCGTTCAGCGCCTGAATGGTGTCATCCTGGAACGCCAAGCGGCTTTCCAGATCGGTAACGCGTTCTTCCAGACTCATGACTCAGCCCTCCACAAAGGTGAAATGCTCGGTCAGGACCAGTCGCAACCGTTCGCGAATGGCGGCGACCTGCTCGGCACTGTAAGGCCTGGCCGGGTGCTTGCCCCAGACCGGCGCGGGCCAGGCTGCGTCATCACGTTTGCGCACAATCACATGCATGTGCATCTGGCTGACGACGTTACCCAGTGTTGCAACGTTGAGCTTGTCGGCGTCAAACAGATCCTTGAGCAGCTCTGCCAGCGCGGTGGTTTCCTGCCACAGCTGCTGTTGATCGGCGACATCCAACTGAAACAACTCGCTGATATCGTCGCGACGCGGCACCAGGATGAACCAAGGGTAGTTGGCGTCATTGGACAGCAGCAGTCGGCAGAGAGGGAAATCACCGATGGTCAGCGTGTCCTGTTGAAGTCGTGAATCTAAAGCAAACACTGCGCGCACTCCCGGCTGATCTTCATTATTCAGCTTAGCGGCGATCCCTAGAGACAGCGTACCAAGCGACAGGACGGCAGCATACCTGCGAATGCGCCCGCCTTCACGACGACGGTGTACCCCACCGCCCTGCGAACGCCCCGACATGTGACATTTGCGAGCACAACGCACCAGCATCGACAATCAACCCGACAAAATGACCGAAAACAGCGGAGACGTTCAGCATCATCGCCCGCGCAAGCTGTATGAATTCAGAACAGCTGTAAATTTTTTTGCACCAAAACCGCACAGTGCGTCTACGCTCACTGCGTCGGGCATCCGCCAAATACTCACTGACGGGGTGAACCGGTAACGTTTTTGGTTGTCACGCGCGCTTTTCGACGTGGCAACACCATAGGAGAAATGGCGTCAAGCATTGAAAAAATCAGGCTTGAAGCCCAGCTTTCACGAGGTTTTCACAAGCTCAGGCGGGTGTTCAGAAAAATAACCGCAACGAAATTGCGGTTTGTGCACGCTTGTTGCATTCGTACCCATATGGACTATAAGCGCACCACTGGAAGTGGATGCCTTAAGCCCCATAAGAACAGTGGCAGGGTTGCCCGATGGAGATTCAAGTGTTTTGCCAGGGACTCTTTTTTACCGATGCAAAAAGGCCCAGAAACAGCGAGAAAGTTGTCAGTCCGGCTGCGTCGGTACTGTGAATTTGCGACATCCACCACGCCATTTGCGACACCGTCGTAAAGATGCTGAAAGGTTGGATTAGCAAGTATCGCCAACATTGTCGGCGTGATATAAGTTTGCGCCGACACAAAAAGAAAGAGCCGCCCAGATAATAAAACAGGTGGGACGGCAGTACTCTTCTAAAACCAAAGGAGCAAATCACGATGCGCGTGATGAAGTGGAGCATGATCGCACTGGCAGTTGCTGCAGCCGCCAGTACTCAAGTGGCTACGGCCGCACCGTTTGTAAGTGACCAGTCTGAAGCCAAAGGTTTTGTTGAAGACGCGAAACTCACCGAGACGTTGAAGAACTACTACTTCAACCGCGACAACAAGAACGGCGGTCACGACCAGAAAGACTGGACTCAGGGTTTCCTGGGCAACTTCACCTCCGGGTACACCCAAGGTACCGTTGGTGTTGGTATTGATGCATTCGGTTACCTGGCCTTGAAACTCGATGGCGGTGACGGTACTTCCGGTTCGGGCAACATGAGCCGTAGCGATACCATCAAAGCCAACGGTTACGCCCGCGACGTCAATGACAGTCAAGGTAAAGCCGGCGCAGCCATCAAGTTCCGCGTATCCAAAACCGAGTTGAAAGTCGGCGATATGCAGCCAAGCACTGCACCAGTGTTCGCTGTTGGCGGTTCCCGCATCCTTCCGCAAACGGCCAGTGGCTTCCAGCTGCAAAGCAGCGAAGTCAAAGACCTTGACCTCGAAGCCGGTCACTTCTACTCGGCCACCAGCCAGGACAAAAACGCCCGTGATGGCGAGTTGTGGGCCACTTACGCCGGCGTCAAGGCTGACTCCATCGACTACTTCGGCGGTAAGTACGGTATCACTGACAATCTTTCCGCTTCGCTGTATGGCGCCAAGCTGGAAGACATCTGGAACCAGTACTACGCCAACCTGAACTACACCATCCCGATGGGTGGCGATCAGTCGTTGAACCTGGACGGTAACATCTACCGCACCACCGACACCGGTCGTGCTGAAGCAGGCGAGATCAGCAACACTGCGTTCTCCCTGGCTGCTGCGTTCTCGTTCCTGAAAGCTCACACCTTCACCCTCGCCTTCCAGAAGGTCAACGGCGATACTCCGTTTGACTACATCGGTGTCGGCGGCCACGGTCCTTCGAACCGCGGCGGTGACTCGATCTTCCTCGCCAACTCCATCCAGTACTCTGACTTCAACGGTCCTGGCGAGAAATCCGTTCAAGCCCGTTACGAC